>DATFPW010000029.1:0-42696 GCA_035264605.1 Conexibacter sp.
TCGCCGCGGGAAGGACGCCGACCGCCAGCGCGAGCCCAGTCGGGGGGTCGCTCAGCATCGCGACCGCGGCGGGCAAGGCGTAGACGGCGCCGAGCGTCGCCTGCGAGCGGTCCCAGACGATGCCGGGTGCGTTCGAACGGACGCTCACGCCCACAGGCCGGCGTAGGGGACGGCCCATAGTCGGTCGCCAAGGGGGAGGGGCGACCGCGCGTGCGCCATGGGAACGGGAACGTAAATGGCTAATTCGAACTGCGCAAGTGGCTAATAGAAAATGCGCAAGTGGCTAATACGGGGCCGTTTGGTCAGGGCCTCGGCGCATCCCACGCCACCGCTGTGAGAACGTGCCGGCGGTGACCGTGCAGAGTGCGAGGATCGCGCTGCTCGCCGTATCGGCGTTGGTGGCGCTGGCAGCCGCCGGCTGCGGTGGCGACTCGAGCGTGGCGGCGACGACGGCCCGTACGGGCGCGGTGACTGCGAGCTCGCGGCCGCCGCAACCGGGTTCCGTCATAGGCCCGACGCTCGTCGCCGCTGGCGACGTCGCCTGCGCGCCGGGCGAGGCGCGCACGCGCGACGCCTGCCACCAGCTCGACACGGCGGCGCTGATCGGGCGGCTCGACCCGGACGCCGTCGCCGCGCTCGGCGACCTGCAATACGAGGCCGGCTCGCTCGCCGACTTCCAGGGCTCGTTCGACAAGACGTGGGGCACCTTCATCGACCGCATGCACCCGGCGATCGGCAACCACGAGTACGGGACGCCCGGCGCGGCCGGCTACTTCGCCTACTTCGGCGCGCGCGCCGGTCGACCCGGCGAGGGGTGGTACTCCTACGAGCTCGGCAGCTGGCACGTCGTGTCGCTGAACGCGAACTGCGACATCGTGGGCTGCGGCCCCGGCTCGCCGCAGCAGCGCTGGCTGCGCGCCGATCTCGCCACACACCCGCGCCGCTGCACGCTCGCCTACTGGCACCAGCCGCGCTTCTCCTCGGGCCTGCACGGCTCCGACGACGCGCTGATCCCGCTGTGGCGCACGCTCCAGGCCGGCGGGGCGGACGTCGCGCTCTCCGGCCATGACCACGACTACGAGCGCTTCGCTCCCCAGACGGCCGACGGGCGGCTCGACCGCGTGCACGGGGTCGTCCAGTTCGTCGTCGGCACCGGCGGCAAGAGCCACTATCCGGTCCTGCTCGCGGGCCGCAACAGCCGCGCGCACGCGTCCGCCTTCGGCGTGCTGCGACTCACGCTCGGCCGCGGTGCCTACGCCTGGCGCTTCGTCGCCGAGCCGGGCGTCGGCTATCGCGACGCCGGCGCGGCGCGCTGCCACTGAACGTGCCGTTCCGGCGCTGAGCATGAGCGGCTTCCGCGGCTTCCCTCCGGGCGCGCTCGACTTCCTGCGCGAGCTTGAGGACAACAACGACCGCGACTGGTTCAAGGCCAATCGCCGGCGCTACGACGAGCTGCTCGTGGCGCCGGCGACCGCGCTGGGTGAGGAGCTGGAAGCGGCCGGCTTCGGCCGCGCGCACACGTTTCGGCCATGGAACGACACGCGCTTCCGTCCCGGTCCGCCGATCAAGGAGCACCTCGGGCTGGCCGTCGGCTATGAGGGTGCGGGCGGCTTCTATGTCGAGTTGTCCCTCGACGGGCTGCTGGTCGCCGCCGGCCTGCACAACCCGGCACCGGATCAGGTCGAGCGGATGCGGCGGCTCGTCGCGGACGGGCGCACCGCGGCGCCACTGGCGAAGGCGATCGCCGGCGCGCAGGCGGCCGGGCTGTCGCTGAACGAGCCGGATCTCAGACGCGCGCCGCGCGGCTATCCGATCGACCACCCGCGCATCGACCTGCTGCGCCGCCGCTCGCTCACCGTCTCCCACCGCCACAGACTCGCCGGCTGGATCCACAGACCCGCCGCCGGCAGACGGATTCGCGGCGAGCTGGACGCCGCCACCCCGCTCGTGCGCTGGCTGCGCGAGCGCGTGGGCCCGACCGAGCGCCCGCGGCCGAGACGCTGACCGCGCGTCTCAGCGTCCTCTGACGAGCACGAGGCGGCCGTCGGCGAGGCGGTAGACGGTGCCGACCTGGCGGCCGCGTCCGGTTGCGGGGGCGGAGGCGGCCGGAGCCGGGAGCGGCTGGGTGCTCTGGTGCTGCGTGACGCCGCTGCGCGGCGTGCGCTTGTGCTCCTGCTCGATGCGACCGGTTGCGGCGTCGCGCGTGAGGCCGAGGCCGGCGAGCAGGAACGCGACCGCGAGCACGATCCCGACGTCGAACAGGTTCACGAGCCCGTCGAGCGGATCGCCGGCGTCGTCGTCGAGCCGGCCGTGGCGGCCGAGGCCGGTGCGCCTCATGAGCGGACCTCCACCGGCGGGGCGGCGAGCGGGTACGACGCCGTGTCGGGGAGGGCGGCTTCGGCCGCGCGCTCCAGCGCGGTCAGGTCCTCGCCGTACATGCGCGTGCGCGCGAGCGTCAGTGCGAACGCGACCGTGCCGACGAGCAGGCCGACGACGGTCGCGGCGAACGCCACACGCAGGTCGCCGGCCAGCTCGGCGACGTCGCCGCGGCCGAGCGCGGCGAGGCCGGGAGCGAGCGGGATCAGCGTCCCCATCAGGCCGATCGCCGGGCCGGCGCGCACGAGCAGGCGCGTGCGGTCGAGCCGGCGCTGTGCCGCCAGCTCGTAGTCGGCGAGCGCGTGCTCGACGGCGCGCGCCCGGCCGGCGCTGCGGGCGGCGACGAGTTGCAGCAGCGCGCTTGCGGCAAACGTCGTCGGCGCTGCGCGCGCCAGCTCGGCGGCTGAGCCCGGCTGTGCGACGGCGCGTCGCGCCAGCTCGCGCAGGCTGCCGCCGTGACGCGCGCGGGCGCGGCGCTGCCACGCCTCGCTTGCGAAGCGGCCGAGCTCCAGCGCGCACAGCAGCAGCACGCCGACGGCCGCCAGCAGGACGGGCAGTTGGAGGGCAGCGGCGATCTGCGCGAGCGCGTCGCCGAGCCGGTCGCCGGTCATGTGAGCACCTTTCGCTTGGAGATTGGCCGCAGCTGCAGCGGCACGGCGGTGAGGCGGTCGCCGCTCATGCGAGCACCCGCCGTTCGGGAGTCGGCCGGCGCCGCTCGATGTGCGCGCCGAGCCCGCCGCACAGCAGCAGCGCCCCGACGAGTGCCAGCGGCAGCTGGGGTCCGGGTGTGCGACCGCCGGCCTCGGCACTGCGCAGGCCAGGGGCAGCGGCAGGCTGGCGGCCGAGCACGGTGCCGGTCACGCGCGGATCGCCGTGCGCTTGGTCGCTGGCGCGGTGAGGACGGTGCGCCGGCACCGCGTGTCGCGGCTCCGCGCCGTGCGGGTTGGTCTCGTGCAGGCCACCGGGTGTCCGGCCGCGGCTCTGGGGTTGCGGTCTGCCGAACAGGGGCGCGCCGTTGCCGCCGCCGCCGGCGATCACGACGCCGCCGCTCGCGGTCCCGACGCCGCCCCTGCCGGCAATGGTCGCCTTGTCGAGCGCGCCCGCTGGCGCCTCGACCGGCTGCGCTGCCGCGGGCGCTGGGGTGCGCACCGCCCGCGGCACCGCCGCCAGCGGCAGCGGGCGGCCGGCGTAGGCGGGCGCCGCGTAAGCGGTCATCCAGACGGAGTTGCGGTCGTCGCCGGCCTTCCAGGCGATCGAGCCGTCGGCGCGCTGCATCGAGGCGAGGTAGTCGAGCGGGCTCGGGCTATTGTCGAAGGCGTTCGAGGGGTCGATCCCGGCCGCCCACATCGCCTGTGCGATCCACGCCGTCGAGGCCGTGTTCGACTGCGGCAGGGTGTCGCTGAAGCCGAAGCCGCCGTCAGCGTTGTGCAGTCCTGCGAGGTAGGTCCACGCGGCCGTCTCCTGCGGCGTGTCGGTGCGTCCGGCGGCGTGCAGCGCCTGGATCACCGCGGCGGTCGTGTCGCTGCTCGGCTCCGCGCCGGGGGCATAGCCCCACGAGCCGTCTCTGTCCTGGACGGTCAGCAGCCAGTCGGTGCAGCGCTGCAGCGCTGCATCCACCGCCGGCTCGTGCAGCGGGACGAGCGCGAGGATCGCGAACGCGGTCGCGTTGACGTAGCCGATCTTGCCGCCGGCCTCGTACGAGAAGGCGCCGCTCGGCAGCTGGCGGCCGAGGATTGCGCCGACGAGGTCGACGCCGCCGAAGTCGCGCGGCGAGGCGCCGGCCGCGTCGGCCACCAGCGCGGCGCGCTCGAAGTCGGTCGTCCATTCGAGCGCGCCGGCGTGCTGGGCGACGTACGTGTAGACGTCGGCGCCGCCCGGCTTCGCCTGGTCCTGCGGGTTGATGCCGCCGGCCGCCAGCGCGATCGCGACCCAGGCGCTGAAGAGCGGGTCCGATGGGGCGCCGCGGCTGCCGCCGAAGCCGCCGTCGGCGTTCTGCGCGTCTTGCAGGAAGCGGATCGTGAGGTCGAGACGCGCCTGGTCGCCGCTCGCGGGCGCCGCTGCGGAAGCCGGCTCGGTGGAAGCCGCAGACGCTGTCGCCGCGACGGTCGCCGGCGGCGCGAGCGTGACGCGCACGGTCCCGCTCACCACGCGCAGCTTCACCCAGCCGGGGCGTCTCAGCCGCGGCCCTCTCACGACGTGCGCGACGCCGCGGCCGGGCGGCAGCACGACGCGACGCCGTCTGCCGCCGGCTCGCAGCTCGATCGTCGCCCGGCTCGTTGCGGGCCGCACGACGAACGCCGGGCGACCGGGAGCGAAGCGGACGCGCACGCTCGAACCGGCCGTCAGCCGGCGTTTCCAGACCGTTCTCGATTCGGCGCGAGGCGTCGGCGGCGCGGATGGCGGCTGCACGGTCGGCGGAGGCGGGGGAGGGGATCCACCGCCGGCGGGCGGCGGATCGCCGGGGATCGCCGGTGGGATGACGGCGACCTGGCTCGGCGGCATGCCCGCGCAGCCGGCTCCGGGCGTCGCCTCGACGCACACGTCGACGCTGTTGGAGGCGATCGCCGCAGGCGGCGCACCAGGGCCGCCGCTCACGGGGCCACGCGCTTTCAGGCGCTGCCAGCCGGTCGCGTGGAAGATCACCGTCGCGCTGCCGTCGGCGGCGCTCGTGCCGACGTCGGCGACGCCCGCTGCGGCCGGCTGGCCGGCGACGTCGACGGCGGCGACCTGCGCGCCGGCGTACGGATCGCCAACGGCGCTGCGGGTGCCGCCGTCCGTCGCGGTAACGGTCACGGTCAGCGGCGTGTCCACGAGCGCGGTGGGAGTGGCGACGGCTCCCGCGAGCCGCAGCAGCGGACGGTTGTCGAACGCGTCGCCGGCCCACAGCACCTCGTCGCCGTCGCCGACGCGCGCCTGGCAGCCGCCGGCCGGCGAAAAGCGCCCGTCCACCAGCAGCCCCCACCACCACAGCTCGTCGGCGTTCTCGCGCTCGGGGCCGAGCTGCTGCATGAAGTAGTCGTCGTAGCCGGCGAACCAGTGGCCGTCGAACGGCTGGCCGAGCGTCGCGAGCGCGTCGACGGTGGCGGCCGTTGCGGTCGGACCCGGGCTCGGGTTTGCGCCGCCGTTCGTGCCGTCGCAGCGGTGTGCCGCGTTGTCCGAGAGCGCGCGCACGTCGTGCCCGTCGGTGCGCACGACGCGGTCGAACAGCGTCTGCGTGACGCCCTCGATGCGGACGTGCACGTCGGCTGACGCCGCGAGCCCCGAAGGGCTCGCGGTCGCCAGCACGCTCGCCGCGACGAGCAGCGCGCGGATCAGCAGCTGGTTCTGCTGACGCATACGGTGAACGGGACCGAGCGGCTCCAGTTCGTCGAGCTGCCCGGCATGTTGGCCTGCACCGACACTCTGCCGGTGTCTCTCATCGTCAGCGTGACTTCGCCGTTGCTGTCGGTTCTGCCGCTGGCGGATCCGGCCGTGACCGTGTAGCCCGCCGGGTGCGTTTCGTCGCTCGGCGGGATGATGTAGTGGTTCGGATCACCCGGGTCCTGCGTGCCGAAGATGTCGCTCGGCACCCACGCCGTCAGTCTCACCGTCAGTCTGCCGCCGGGCGCGATGTTGCCCGTGCCGATCCGCGCGAGCGCGATCGGCACCGAGTCCGGGATGTAGCTCGGCGACGCACCGGAGACGCCGGCCTGCATGAGCAGCGTGTCGCCGTCCTGCAGGTGCAGGTCGCAGATGCCCCAGTCGGCGTAGTTGTTGTCGTGATACGGGATCCAGTACTCGGAGCCCGAGGCGAACGTGTGCGTCTCGCTGAGGATCTGCTCGGCGTACAGCCCGCGGTCCCAGCTGCCGCTCGTCGCAAGCTCGATCGCCTGGTAGGCGGTGTCGTCGGCGCACGTGTTGGGCAGCGAGCCGCTGCCGTTCCACGTTCTCGCGTTGCTGGTGCCGGTGCCGATCGTCACGACGGTCGGCGCGAGCCGCGTTCTGCTCGCGCCCTCGATGCGGACGGTCACTCTCGCCGCGCCGGCGGCGCCCGCGAGCAACGCGCTCAGCGTGAGCGCGAGCAGCGCGAGCGCCAGGACGCGCCGCGCGGTGGACAGGCCGATGCGATGCATGAGCATCACTCCCCTTGGTGGTGGTTGACAAGTCGCTGGAGCTGGCGCGCGCGGGCGCGCAGCCGTGCGCGGGCGCGTCTGCCGTGCGCGGCCTTCCCGGCCGTCGCATACGTGACCGTGCAGTGGATCGCGCCTCTGCCGGCGAAGCGGCAGCGCACGCGTGCGTCGCGCCCGCGCGGGCCGGCAGGACCGCGCGCGCCGGTCTCGCCCCTCGCGCCCTGCGGACCGCTCGCGCCGGTCGCGCCGGAGGCGCCGGCCGGGCCCTGCGGACCGGTCTGACCGGGCGCGCCGTCCGCGCCGGCCGGCCCCTGCGGCGACGCGCCGCCGCTGCCGCTCAGCGCCACGTCGAGCGTGCTGGCGGAGTCCGAGCGCGCGACGAGCGTCGCACTGCGGGCGCCGGTCGCGCTCGGCGCGAAGCGCACGCGCGCCGTGCACGTCTCGCCCGGCGCCAGGTCTTCGCCGGCGCAGTCGTCGCCGACGACGACGAAGTCATCCGCGTCGGCGCCGCTCGCGACGAGGCGTCTGACGTGGACCGCCTCGGTGGTCGTTCTGAGCGTGACGGTCTGCGCCGCGGACAGCGTCCCCTGCGCTTGCGCGCCGAAGTCGAGCGCGTCGGGTCCGATCGTCGTCGCGACCGCCGCGCGGATTGTGAGCTGGTGGATCGCGGAGGCGCCGGTGCCGAGCGCGCCGGCGCTCAAGCCGGCGACCTGCGCCGGGACGTGCACCTCGGTCAGGCCGCCGGTGCCGAGCTGCCCGCGCCAGCTCGGGCCCCACGACCAGACCGCGCCGTCGGTCCCGCGTGCGTAGCTCGTGCTCGTTGCGGCGACCTCTGCGATCTCGGCGAGTCCGGGGACGAGGGCAGGCGCCTGGTACTGGTCGGCGTCGTCGGCGCCGCCGACCTCGCCGTCGAGGTTGAGGCCCCAGCCGACGACGGTCCCGTCTCTGCGCAGCGCGAGCGCGTGGTCGGTGCCGCCCGCGAGCTGCGCGACGTCGCCAAGCGAGCCGCTGCCGCCGACGTCGGCCACCGTGACGGGCGTGTCGACGCTGTCGGGATGCGCGGAGCCGTCGTGCAGCAGCCCGTCGCCCAGCTCGCCGAAGCCGCCGTAGCCCCACGCGCGCACGCTGCCGTCCGCCAGCAGCGCGTAGCCGGTCCAGCCGGCGGCGGCGACGGCGACCGCGTTCGCGATGCCGGGGACGACGGTCGGTTGCTCGTCCGCGGCGACGTCGCCGAGGTCGCGGCCGAGCTGGCCGTACGTGTTGTCGCCCCACGCCAGCACGCTGCCGTCTCTGCGCAGCGCGAGCGCGAAGCCGTAGCCGGCAGCGAGGCCGCTCGCGTTCGCGATCGACGTGGGGGCCGGCGTCGCCACGGCCGCGTCGCCGAGCGTGCCGCGGCCGAGCTGGCCGGTGTCGTTCGCGCCCCAGCTCCAGACGCTGCCGTCGCTGCGCAACGCCAGGCTGAAGGCGAAGCCGGCTGCGACCGCGGTCGCATCGCCGACGCCGGGCACGGCGGCCGGCGTATCGCGGGCGCCGTCGAGGTCGCCGAGCTGGCCGGCGTCGTTCGCGCCCCAGCTCCAGACGCTGCCGTCGGAGCGCAGCGCGAGCGAGTGCAGCCCGCCGTCGGCGAGCGCGACGACGGAGTGGATCGAGGACAGCGGCGCCGGCGTGAGCCGCTCCGCGACGAGCGTGCCGTCGCCGAGCTGACCGGAGTCGTTGGCGCCCCAAGCTGCGATCAGGCTGGGCGTGACGGCGGCGCGCGTCGGCGCGGCGGCAGCGAGGAACAGCACGGTGACCGTCAGCAGCAGTCCCGCGAGACGCAGGGGGAGGGTGGTCGTAATGGTCATCGGGACCTCTCGGAGGAGCGGATGGAGTGGATGTGGGTGTGGGCGTGCCGCCAGGCCAGTCGGGTACGAGCGAGCGCACGTGCGCGACGAGCGCGCGCAGCGTCGAGCCGACAGCGCAGCCGGTGTCTGTGGAGTGCGCAGGTGGTCGTGCGCGGGCGCGCTCTCGCACCACGCGCGCCTGCAGGACCGAGTGCGCCCGCGCTGCCGGTGAGCCCGAGGGCGCCGATTGCGCCAGGCGTGCCGGCGGATCCGGGCCTGCCGACCAGTCCAGGCGCACCCGGCAAGCCGGGCGGGCCGGCCGGCAGCGCGACGCCGGTGCCCGTCAGCGCGATTCCGGGAGCCGGATCGAGCCCTGCGACAGTCGCACTCAGAAGCGCGCTGCGCGCGCCGGCGGCACTCGGCGCGAAGCGCACCGAGACGAGGCACGAGTCACCGGGCGCCAGCGTCGCTCCGCTGCATTCCTGCGAGCTGACCATGAAGTCGCCGGCGTCCGGGCCCGCGATCCGCAGCGCGCCGACCTCGACCGGTGCCGCGCTCGCGTTTGTCAACGTCGCGACGAGTCCCGGGCCGAGCAGTCCAAGCGGCTGCGCGCCGCCGTCGAGCCGCGCGTGGTCGAACGCGACTGGCGCCGGATTCTCCAGGCGCAGCGACACGACCGCGCCGAACGGAACCGCCTGCGGGCCGGCCGCACTCTCTGCGCCGCCGTCGAGGCTCGCTCTCCAGCCACCGGCGGGTGTCCCGGCGGAGCCGTCAATCGACGTGACGAGACCGTCGTCGATCCCGAGCGCGCTCACGCATCCGGGTGGCTGCGAGGCGGAGCGTGCAGCTTCGAGCACCGCGAGCACCGTCGCCTCGGCCCGCGCCTGCGTCGCGCACAGCCGCGCGTCGCCGCGGCCGCGGTCGACGATCAGCGCGACCGGCACCACCGTGCCCGGAGCGACCACCGGCGCCGGCCGCACGCGCGGGTCCAGCGGGTTCGCACGCGCCGGCGGGTCGACCACGAACGAAGGCGACGCCAACGCGCGCAGCGCCTCTTGCGTCGCGACGGCGTCGGCATTTCCCGGCGTGCCCCACGCACCAGCGTCCGCGCCGCTCGCAAGCTGCCCCGCGAGCAGCCAGTCGACGGTCTGCTCGTCGCTAGCGGTCCATCCGGCAGCGCTGCGCCGCACCCCGCACGCGCCCATTCCGTCGAGCGCCCAGCCCGTCGAGCTCGCGTTGCCGAGCGCGCCGTTCGGCGCGCGGCTGGCGCGCAGGAACGCGATCCCGTCCGCGACGACGGGATCGGCGGCGGTCCGCCCGGCGCCGCACAGCGCGGCGAGCGCCGCGCCGGTGGAGTCGATGTCGCTCGCTCTCGCCTGCGTCGCCGGATCGACGGACGGGAAGCTCGTCCAGCCGCCGTCGTCGTGCTGGTTCGCGTCGAGGATCGCCGCCGTGCGGTCGAGCAGCGCCTGCGGAGCCGGCAGTGCCGACAGCGCCAGCAGCCCGAAGATCGTGTGGTTGAAGAGCGATCTCGACGACGTGAACCAGCCGTCGCGGTAGTAGCCGGCGAGGCCGGCGAGCAGGTTGCGCGAGGCCGACAGCCGCGTCGGCTGAAGGCCGGCGGCGCGCGTCTGGAGGATCGCGCGCTCCCAATCGGTCGCCTGCTCGTTCGCGAACGCCCACCAGGCGTTCGGGTCCGCTGCGGTCCAGATCGCGAGCTGGCCATCCTGCGCGCTCGGCGCGCCATCCGCTCCGGCCGGCCGCAGGTCGGCCGCATGGCGCCCGGCGCCGGCGAGGCCAAGCAGCGCCCACGCCGGATCGAGCCCGTTGTTGGGGCCGAACGAGCCGTCGGGCAACTGTCGGCCGGCGAGCCAGCCGGTGGCGGACGCGACGGCCTGGGCGATCTCCTGATCGGTCGCCGCAGCGGCGGTCGCAGGGGCGAGCGCTGTGACGCCGGTCAGCGTCGCAAGGCACGCCGCGACCAGCAGGGCGCGGACCCTTGAATGCATGTTCGATGCTCCTGTTCAGGGCGGCGAACACACATGCGCTCGGGAGCGATGAGGTCTGCCGCCTATGCGCGAGGCGGTTTTGCTCACCGGGTCTTCGGGCTCGGGATCGTCCTCCCGGATCTCCTTCCCAAGTCGACCTGCCGACTCAGTGGACCTGCGATCCGGTCGTCACCCATACCGCTGCGCGTCAGCCCCGGATTCTCACCGGAGTTCCCCGACTGCGTGAGCGTCGCCACTGTAGCGCGAGCTCACGTCGGCTTGCGCAGGGTGCGTCTCAGAGGTCGACGACGCGCAGCTCCGGCGCGCGTTCGCGCAGCTGCTCTGCGACGACGCGACGGTGGCAGTGCGCGGGTTCGGCCTCGAGGCAGAGAAGCGCGGTGCGGGGCGCGTCAGGCACGGTCAACTCTGCGGCGAGCGCGTCCAGCTCCTCGGCGGCGGTCTGCTCGAGATGTGCGCGGAAGGCGTCGGCGCCCTGACGCACCGCGCCGCTTTTGTAGAGCGGCCGGATCTCCGGCGGCGTGCCGAGCGTGCGCCGGCTCTCGTACGCGATCCCGTGCTCGCCGAGCCGGATCCCCAGCTTCGTCTTCGACATCCCCGGCCGGCGCGACTGCGGTCGCACGCGCACATCGATCACCCGCTCCACGCCCGCCGCCTCCAGCTCGGCCACGAGCGCATCCGGCGGCAGCCGCTCGTACCCGATGGTCCACAGAGTCGGCATCTCCCCCGACGCTAGCGCTCTACGATCGAGGTCGTGTCCGCGACCTGGCCGCCGCCGATCGCCGAGCCGGAGCTGATCGAGCGTCTCGCGATGGACGACGAGCAGTTCCGCACGTACATCACCACGTTCCTTGCGGCGATCCCGCCGCGAATTTGCGACGAGGCGGCGTTCGAGTGGGCGTGCGCGTATCCGTGGGTGCGACCGGCCGGCTCGTACCTGCTGAGCGCAGATGGCGGAGTAGAGCTGCTCGCAGAGCTGGGCGAGCGGGAGCGCGAGCGGCTGATCGAGCGCCACGCCGCGCCTGACGGCGAGCGTCTGCCATTGCTCGCGATCGGCTCGAACGCCGCGCCCGAGACGCTCCAGCGCAAGTTCGCGCACTTCCCCGAGCCGGCCGATCGCATCGTGCTCGCCGTCCACGGCCGCCTGCACGAGTTCGACGTCGGCTACGCCGCGCAGCCGGCGCTCTACGGCGCGCTGCCGGCGACGATCTTCGCTAGTCCCGGCACCGCGGTCGCCGCGATGCTGCTGTGGGTCACGCCGACGCAGTTCACGCAGCTGACGTGGTCGGAGCTCAGCTACCGGCTCGGCCGACTGCGCACGCGCTTCGAAGTGGACGACGCCGGCGAGCATTTCGACGAAGTACTCGTGTTCGTCTCGCGCTGGGGTGCGCTCACCGTCGATGACGCGCCGGTCGCGCTCGCGGCCGTCCCGGCGCAGCGACGGACGGCGACTGCGCTCACCCAGCGTGAGGTGCTCGAGCTCGCCGCCGCGATGACGCTCGGCCCGGGCACGAGCGCCGAGGAGCTGGTGCACGCGGTCTTCAGCGATCTCGCCGGACTCGGCCCGGCGTTCGCGACGACGCTCCACCGCGCCGGGCTGCCGTTCGCGTCCGAGCGCTGGACGCCGTACGCGGGCGGGGATCAGTTCCCGCCGTGACCGCCGCCCCCGTCGCCTCCGCCTCCGCCGTCGAAGAAGCCCCCGCCGCCGTCGAAGCCGCCGTGGTGTCCACCGCCGTGATGGCCGTGATGTCCGTGCGGCAGGTCGCCGACGCCGTCGGCGGACCCCCAGTGTGCCGCGGCAAACCCACGCCGGTCGACGCCGCTGCGCCGCAGCGCCCAGATGCCGCCGGCGAACACCACCACCACGCCAGCCATTCCGAGGGCGGCTGGGACAGCCCGGTATACGCCGGCGATGAGCAGGCCGGCGCCGGCGGGATCGTCAGCGTCGGGAGGATCTGACGGTTGCGGCGCATCGACATCGTTATACGCCGCCGGAGAACGGCTTGCCGCGGTAGCCGCCCGCGCCGCGCGGGTAGGGTCGTCCTCGATGCCACGCGAGGCGACGCAGGCGCGAACGGTGACGGTGCAGGGGGTCGAGGTGCCGAAGCTCGGCTACGGCACGTGGCTCGTCGAGGGTCAGGACGCCTATGACGGCGTGCTCGACGCGCTGTCACTCGGCTACCGCCACATCGACACCGCGCGCGCCTACGGCAACGAGCGGTGGGTCGGTCGCGCGCTCTACGACGCCGGCGTGCCCCGCGAGGAGATCTGGCTGACGACGAAGGTCTGGTACGAGCACGCCGATCCGCACGTGCTGCGCAGCGAGTTCGAGCAGCAGCTCTCCGACCTGCACGTCGAGCACGTCGACCTGCTGCTGCTGCACTGGCCGGCGGCCGAGACGCCGCTCGCGCGCACGCTGGGGGAGTTGGACGCGCTGCGCGAGCAGGGGCTCGTCAGCCACATCGGCGTCTCGAACTTCCCCTCGGAGTTGCTGCGCGAGGCGATCTCGCTCGCGCCGATCTTCTGCGACCAGGTCGAGTACCACCCGTACCTGCCGCAGGGTCCGGTGATGCACGAGTGCCTCGAGCACGACCTGCTGCTGACCGCCTACTCGCCGTTCGCGCACGGCTACGTCCACGAGGACGCGACGCTGCAGGAGATCGGCGCGCGCCACGGCAAGTCGGCCGGACAGGTCGCGCTGCGATGGCTGCTCGATCAGCCGAACGTGGCGACGATCCCGAAGGCCTCCTCGCACGAGCGCCGCGCGGAGAACATGGACGTGTTCGACTTCGAGCTCGACGACGACGAGCGCGCGGCGGTCGCCGCGCTCTCGCAGCGGCACCTGCGCACGGCGGATCCCGACTGGGCGCCGGACTGGGACTGACGCGCTGAGGCTCGATTGGAAGGTCGTGAGTTCAAAGTCTCGCTCGCTCCACCGAACTGATCGTCGCGATAATCAACAGTTCCCAGAACCGTCTCACGGCCCGCCAGCGGCTTGGAGTACGCCTCGACGCAAGCCGTCGATGTGACGTAGCCCTCGCCCGGTCGCGGGTTCGCATGCAGACCACCTGCTGTTCTCAAGCAGACCGACAGCTGGAGGCAAGCGAATGGACCTTCTAGTTTGAACCTGTTTTCGGTTCACGGTGCGCAGGGGGCGAAATGCGTGCCGGCAATCCAAGGGAGGCAAGTATGGACACGTATGTGCTCCGTGCGCGAACGCTGGGCAGACAGACAAGGCGGTTGTTGGTGGCGCTGCTGCTCGCAGCAGCCACGCTGATTGCCATAGCTGCTGGGCCTACACCAAAGGCGCACGCTGGCGCTGAGTACTTCTGTTACACGCTCGCGGCACCCTCGGGGAACTGCTTCGGCCCGTCGCGATACGTAACCTGGGTGAGAGCGTACGGCTACAACTGGGCCGCCTGCTCAAATGCCTATTACGGGGGGTTCGTTGACGTGTGGCGGTGTGCGCCACCTGGGAATTGGAGCAACTCCTATTTCGATGGGTCTCGCCTGATGCCAGGCGTGGTGCACAACAACAGTGCGGGCAATCAGAATCAGCTCTGGGGATATCAGGAGTTCCTGTGATCGTCCGCTGAGTTGGAGAAGATCAGCACCGACATGCCGCCACGTGCTCGTCCGCGCAGCGCTGTTGCGTACGTGGCGGCTGTCGGGCTGTCGTTCGCAGCGATCGGCACGGGGTGCGGCGGAGCTCGTCAAAGCCCATCAATTCCGTCTCAGTCGCCGCCTTCTCGTCACCAAGTGCCGCGCAGGCCGCCCGACCCAGGCGATGCCGCGGTGATTCGTCATGTCAGTCCGGTCCAGCGGGCCAACTTCGAGCTGCTGCGCGGCGCTGCTGAGTCGCTTCCTCCTGTAGTACGGCGCGTCATGCGCAGGCCGACCTACGGCATGAACTGGTCTTTGGCGCAACGCCTGCCGCGCACGGTCCGAGACAACTTCTGGCTTGTCCCCGGACGCGACATCCTGTGCCTTGTGCACGCCAGCGGCGCCCACGAAGCCTCGTCCTCATGCGCACCCACTGAACTCGCTCTCCACCACGGTGTCGTCGCGATCTCGCTGAGAAACCACGGTGCCTTCGGACCGACAGACCGAACGATCGTCGGCGTCATGCCCGACCGCGCCACTGGTGCAGTCGTCCATACCGGGGTTGCGCAGACAACCGTGCCCGTCTCGCGCCACCTCTTCGTCTTGAGGGACTCCGTGAAAGAAGCACCCGACAACGTGTCCGTGCGATAGCGAACGGACCCTGTCCGGCTAGGCGAGGGTCTGGCCACCCTCGGGCAGTGCGCACTCGCGGCCTCTCGCAGCACTGGCCATGTAGCACATGGGGTGCTACCTTGTTGGCATGGAGCGCATCGGAGTTCGTGAGCTGCGTCAGCACGCCACCCGCTATCTCGGCCGCGTCAAGGCCGGCGAGACCGTCGAGGTGACAGAGCGCGGCCGACTCGTCGCATTGCTCGTCCCGCCTGCGCCGGGCGCAACCGAGCGCGAGCGGCTGATCGCCTCGGGCAAGTTGGTGCCCGCGTCTCATCCGTTCCGGCTTCCCCGCCGCCTCCCGGCGCCCAGCGGCAGCGCGTCCAGCGGGACCGTGCTTGACGACCTCCGCGCCGACCGCACGTGATCTATCTCGACTCGTCAGCTCTCCTCAAGCTGCTGCACGAGGAGGCCGAGAGCGAGACCCTGGCCGATTGGCTCGCCGCGCACGCCGGAACGCCAATCGTGAGCAGCGAACTGGCGAAGGTCGAAGTGATCCGCGCCTCTCGTCGCATCAATCCCGCGACGCTGCCGGAGGCCACCGCGCTACTCGCCGGCCTTGACCTGATCCCACTCGGCGGCGCAGTGATCGACAACGCGGCCAACGCTGAAGGGACGACGCTGCGCAGCCTCGACGCGATCCATCTCGCCAGCGCGCTCTCGATCGAAACCGAGCTGTCGGCCTTCGTCGCCTATGACCACCGTCTCGCGGAGGCAGCGTCGACCGCCGGACTTGAACTGCAAGCGCCCGGCGCCTGACCCTCACGCACAGACCCGGCTTCGTTCGAACAAAGGTCCAGCCGAGGACCGGGAACTCTTCTCGCAGCACCCGTCTGCCGACCGGAGGCGCATAGCACCGGCACAACGGCGAAAAGGCGGCTGATGAAACTGACGATCTTCGGGAGCCGTCCACGGGTGCCAGCGCTTGCGCTCTTGTGCGCGGTCGCTCTCTTGGCGCTGCCGGCAGTCGGCTCGGCCACTGCGACCACCGTAAGCACGTCCAGCCTCGCAGGCTATAGCGCATCGGCGTACGTCGGACACGCGGAAGACCCGGACGATTCCTGCCATGGGCACTCGGCGTCCGTGGAAGCGTTCGAGCGCCACAAGCGGGACGATGAGGCGGGCCCGTCGAAGGACCTCTGGCTCCGGCTTGTCCTGACCGAGAGCGACCTCTGCAACGGCATGGGGAGCTACGACCCACCGATCTCCACCGACGTCAGCATTTACGGAGAGGCCGCACTCGCTCCGGGGGACCTCACGGTGCGCGGCGACCTTGGCACAGCGACGCTCAAGGGCACCATCGCATTCCGTCCCTACGGATGGACTGCGACATGGCCGATCGACATCGACCTCACCTGGCATGCCGTGGAAGCCGCCGTCGGACCCAAGTACCGGTTCATGTACGGCTTCCCCGATGGGCGACGGGTCGTCTACCGCTACATGGGCAACACGCGCCGCGCGGTCGTCTCCGGCACCGTGACTGCGTCGCCCTTCTTCTGGGGACGGACGGTCGAGTACGGCGGCGATGGCTACGGCTACCTCTTCTCCGGGCACACCGGCGACGTGGTGATTCAGAAATAGCCCGGCCACCTCGGTTGGCCGCGGAGAGCTACCCCAGCAGCCCCAGCTCGCCCGCGCGGTGGCTCGCCTCCACGCGCGAGCGGCAGTCGAGCTTGCCGAGCAGATTGCGCACGTGCATGTCGACCGTGCGGGGGCTGAGGAACAGCTCCTGGGCGATCTCGCGGTTCGTGCGGCCGATCGAGACGCGCCGCAGCACCTCCAGCTCGCGGCGCGTGAGCTGGACGCCGTCGGCCTGCGCGACAGCGCGCGCCCCGAGCCGCTGCGCGACCGACTCGCCGAGCGCCGCGACCTCCTGGGCAGCCGCCGCGGCCAGCGGCCGGGCACCGAGCTTGGTCGCCGTGCGGCAGGCGCTGCAGAGGCGCTCGAGCCCCTCCTCCCGCAGACTCGCTCTCGCCAGCACGACGCCGGCGCGCAGCTCGATCTGCGCGCGCTCGAACGGGATTGCGAGCGTGCCGTGCAGCTCGACCGCGCGAGAGATGCTCCGCGGCGCCCGCCTCGTCGCCGTCCAGCAGCGCCAGCTCTCCGATCGCCTGCGCGAGCGCGGCGAGCGCGTCGGGGTGGCCCGCGTCGGCGGCCATCTTCGCGAGCCCCTCCGCCGCGGCGACGTACGCCAGTGCGGTGGTGGAGTCCATGTACATGTTGTAGTGACCGACCGACGAGGAGACCGTGCGTGAGGCGGTCAGCATGCGCCGCGCGGAGCTGAGTTTGCCCTGGAAGGCGTGGACCGCGCCGACCAGGCCCTCGGCGACCCACACCGCCTCGCGTCCGGCGCGCGTCGCGTCGCGGTAGGCGTGGAGCGCCTCAGACTCCGCGACCGCCTGCACGAGCGCATCGCGCGCCCGTGCGCGGTCGGTCGCGCCGAGCCAGTGTGCAGCGATCTCTGCGCTGGACCCGCCGTCTCGCTCGATTGCCTCGGCGAGCTGCCGGCGCAGCGCGCGGCGGCGCATCCACGGCACCTCCGCATAGAGCGCCTCGCGCGTGAGCGCGTGACGAAACGCCGCTCGTCCGCGGCCGCCCTGCTCCTCCAGCATGCCGGCCTCCAGCAGCTCTGTCAGACCCGCCTCGCTCGCGAGTCCGCCGACCAGCGACAGCTCGAACGACAGTCCCGCGACGGCCGCCGCCTCGGCCGCCGCGCGCGCCTCCGGCGACAGCTCGGAGGCGGCGATCACGACCGCCTCGCGGACCGTGTCGGGCACCGGCACCTCGTCGCGGTCAGCCAGCTCGAGGCCGCGCCGGCCGCTGTGCAACCCGCCTGTGACCTGCAAGGGCGGTGACGATCTCCTCGACGAAGAACGGCGAGCCCAGTGTTCGCGCGTAGATCGCGCGGGCGAGTGCGGGCGACGGCGGCTGCGGCAGCAGCGCGCCGAGCAGCGCCGACGTCCGCTCGAGGTCCAGCGGCTCGAGCGCGAACTCGTCGAGCTCGCCGGCGCGCCGCAGCTCGTTGCGCAGCCAGCGCAGGCGGTGCTCGCGCGGGAGTCCGTCTGAGCGATAGGTGGCGATCACGAGCACGGACAGTGCGTGCAGCGGCGCGGCGAGCCCGGCCAGCAGCTCGATCGTCGTGTCGTCGGACCAGTGCAGATCGTCGAGCACGACGACCGCCGGTTCGTCCGCCGCGAGCTGCGCGAACGCGCAGCGAACCGCCTCGAACAACGTCGCGCGGTCGCTCGCGGGCGGCGCCTCGCCCAGCTCGGGCAGCAGCAGCGCAAGGTGCTCGCGCAGCGGCCCGCACGCGTCGAGCGCGTGCGGGTGGGCGCGCAGGTGCGAGCGCAGCGCGGCGACGATCGGGCCGTAGGGCGCCGTCGTCCCGCTCGTCGCCGCGCCGTGCAGCGCGATCGCTCCGGACTCGGCGAGCGCCTCGGCGGCGAGTCGGCTCTTGCCGACGCCGGCCTCGCCGCTCACGAGCAGCAGCCCGCCGTGTCCGTCCCGTGTGCGCTCGACTGCCTGCGCGAGCCGAGCGCGCTCGTCCTCTGAGCTGCATGTCGATGCTCCTTTCACGGGAGCCGGTCGGGTCGGCCCCGCGAGTGGTTGATTGATGGCATCGACCGTACGCTCGGCTTGAGGGCGTCGCATGCGTGAAATTGCCGTATTTGGACCGCCGGGGTGCCGTGCCGGGAAGTGCGGCGCCGTTTGCTTGCGCTCACAGCGCTCCCAGGAATCTCACAGGCTTCTCCGCCATCATCACGGCATGGAGGCGAATCAGAACGGCGGCGGCGCGGCGCGCGTGCTCGTCGTCGACGACGAGCCGAACATCGTCGACGTGATCTCGATGGCGCTGCGCTACGAGGGCTTCGAGGTCGCCTCGGCCGGCACGGGCGCCGAGGCGCTCAGCGCGGTGCGCGACCACCGGCCCCACGTGATGCTGCTCGACGTGATGCTGCCGGACATGGAGGGCTTCGACGTCGCCAAGCGGCTCGGCGCCGAGCGCGCCCGCGTGCCGATCATCTTCCTGACCGCACGCGACGCGACCGAAGACAGAATCCGCGGTCTTACCGTCGGCGGCGACGATTACGTCACAAAGCCGTTCAGCCTCGAGGAGCTCGTCGCACGCGTACGGGCGCTGCTGCGACGCTCCGGAGCGGCGGAGGCGAGCGACAGCGTCCTCACGTTCGCCGACGTCGAGCTCGACGACGATGCGCACGAGGTCACGCGCGCCGGCGAGCTGATCGAGCTGACGCCGACCGAGTACCGGCTGCTGCGCTACCTGATGCTGAACCCGCGCCGCGTGCTCTCGCGCGCGCAACTGCTCGAGCACGTGTGGGACTACGACTTCGGCGGCGACGCGCGCGTGCTGGAGACCTACGTCTCCTACCTGCGCCGCAAACTCGACGAGCACGGGCCGCCGCTGATCCACACCGTGCGTGGCGTCGGCTACGTCATGCGCCTCCCGCGCGGCGGCACCTCCGGGGCGTAGCAGCGATGCACTCGCTGCGCGCACGCCTCGTCGTCGGCCTGCTCGCGCTCGCCGCGATCGGGCTGCTGGTACTTGCCGGCATCACGTACGCGGAGCAGCGCTCGTTCCTGCTCGACCGCGTCGACCAGCAGCTGCGCGCGGCGACGCCGCCGGTGTCCGCGGCGCTCGACGGTCGGATGCCGCCGCCGGGCCGGGGAGGTCGTCCCTTCGGCGCCGGGGTCGGCGCTGGCGCCGGCGATCGCGGCGGCCCCGGCTTTGGCCTGCCCGAGGGGACCTATGGCGAGCGACGCGACGCGAGCGGCGACGTCGAGGTGAGCACGGTCGTGCGCGGCTACGGCGAGGCGGAGACCGAAACCGCGCAGCCGGATCTGCCGGATGACTTGCCCGTCGGCGAGTACACGACCGTCGACGACGGCAACTACCGCGTGCTGGCGACGCCTGACCCCGGCAGCGGCGGCACGAACGTCGTCGCGATCCCGCTCGCCGACGTCTCGCAGACGCTCAACCGCCTGCTGCTCGTCGAGGCGCTCGTGATCGGCGCGGTGCTGCTCGTGCTCGGGCTGGCCGGGCGCTTCGTCGTGCGCGTCGGGCTGCTGCCGCTGGAGCGGATGGGGCACACGGCCGGCGCGATCGCCGGCGGCGACCTTTCGCACCGCGTCGAGCCGGCCGACCCGCGCACCGAGGTCGGCCGCCTCGGCCTCGCGCTGAACGCGATGCTGGAGCGCCTCGAGCGCGCGTTCGCCGCGCAGAAGGCAAGCGAGGACCGCCTGCGGCAGTTCCTCGCCGACGCCTCCCACGAGCTGCGCACCCCCTTGCAGTCGATCCGCGGCTACGCGGAGCTGTTCCGCATCGGCGCGGCACGCGAGCCGGACGACGTGGAGAAGGCGATGCGCCGGATCGAGCAGGAGTCGGCGCGCATGGGCGTCCTCGTCGAGGACCTGCTCACGCTCGCGCGGCTGGGGGAGACGCGCAATGGCGAGCGCACGCCCGTCGACCTGGCGGCGCTCGCGCGCGACGCCGTCTCCGACGCGTGCGCGATCGCGCCCGAGCGGACGATCTCGCTGACCGCCGAGGGTCCCGTCGGCGCGGCGACCGTGCTCGGCGACCCACATCAGCTCACGCAGGTGCTCGGCAACCTGCTGCGCAACGCGCTTGTGCACACGCCGCCCGGCACGTCGATCGAGGTCACGGTCGCACGCACGGGGGAGGACGCGCGCGTCGAAGTGCGCGACCACGGCCCGGGCCTCCCGCCCGGCGACCCGGCAGCGCTGTTCGAGCGCTTCTGGCGCGCCGAGGGGGAGCGCGGGCGCGAGCGCGGCAAGGCGGGCGCGGGCCTCGGGCTGGCGATCGTCGCGGGTGTGGTGGAGCGCCACGGCGGCCGCGTCGAGGCCGCGAACGCGTCCGGCGGCGGCGCCGAGTTCACAGTCTCGCTGCCGCTTGCGCCCGTCGCGGCTGCCGCGCCTGGTTTCTGATTCTGCTTTGCTGGCTATCAGCATGCCTGTGCCCGCCAGACGCCCGTTCCGCGCGCTTGCTCTGGTGGGCGCGATCAGCGCCTTGGTGGCGCTGACGGGCTGCGGCGGGGGAGGCAAGCCGGACTACTGCGCAGATCGCGACAAGTTGGAGAGCTCGATCAAGGACCTCTCGAACCTGTCCTTCTCCGGCGGGCTCAGCGGCTTGCAGTCGCAGCTGAGAACGATCCAGAGCAACGCCACGACGCTCGTCGACTCCGCCAGAAGCGACTTCCCGAGCGAGACGAGAGCCATCAGCTCGTCCGTCAACGCGTTTGCGAGCGACGTGAGAACGCTCCCGTCTAGCCCGTCGCCGTCGCAGGTCGCCTCGCTCGCGACCGACGCGGGGGCTGTCGTGACCGCGGTGAAGGACTTCGCGGACGCGACCAGCTCGAACTGCGACTGACCGACCCGCGCGGCGCGTAGCGCGTCGCCGCGGCGAGGGAGCGCCACCCGATCCGCATCCGCAGTCCACCCATCGCCGCCGTCCTGCGCGGCGATGCGCACGACGCAGCCGTGTAGCCGTCAGCCCAACGGCGCCAGCAGCGCTCTTCTGCCCTCGAACGCGAACAGCAGCAGGTCGACCATCCGGAACGTGTCTCTGTTGGGACCGAGCGTCGGGCGCCATCTCGGGTCGCGCACGATCGAGACCGAGCTGCCCTCGATCGCCCGGTGGAACGTCTCCGCGACGACGCGGGCGCCGACGCCGGCCAGGCGACCGCCGTTCAGCTCCGCCTCGCGCAGCACGTAGAACCACAGTGGCGTGTTTCTCAGCAGTGCTCTGCGCTGCGCGTCGTTGAGTCTCGCGAGCGACGCGCCACCTCTGCCATCGCGCAGTTGCGTGCTCGTCAGCGCTCTCACTCTCACGCCGTGTCTTCTGAGGAATCTGACCATCTGCTGGCCGGTCGCCAGGTTGAGCATTCTCGCTCGCGTCAGGTTGCGGAACGCGAGGTTCGCGCGCGGATCGTTGAACGGCACGACCGGGCCACCGAACGAGCCGGGCGGCAGGTTCTTCAACGGATCCACGAGCAGCGTGTCGATCCGCATCGCGCGGTTGAGCCCTCTCGGCGCCGCCAGGTCTCTGCGTCTCGCCTCGCCGACGAAGTCGTAGAGGCGGCGGAAGTCGGCGATCCAGTTGCTGGGCAGCCGCGGCAGGCCGCCGAGGTCGCCGCCGGTCGCGGAGAACGTGAACAGGAAGCCGAGCGTCCCTTCCACGCCGGGGAAGCGAGCGTTCCAGTTGTAGGCGCGCCGCACCATCGAATGGCCGATGCGGTACGCGGCGACCGAGAACTCGAGCGGCATCGTCGGCACGTCCGTCGCCGGCACGCCGACCTCGAACGCCTTGCGTCCGTTTCTGAAGACGTCCTCGACGACCGCTCTCGCGCACAGGCGCGGCAGCAGGTCCGTGCGCACCATCCACTGGTAGTGGCGCGTGACGATCTCGCGCGCTCTCGCGAAACGCTGCGAGGGCGGTACCGATCTCGGCAGCGTGTCGACGACGCGGTTGTGGAAGCGGATGAACGCGCAGTGCGTCTGCGCGACGGCGAGGTTCTCGTCATTGCGCGGATCGGGGATCACGGCCTTGCGTCTGTCGGCCTCTCTTCTGCCCGCGCCGCGCGGCAGGTCGAAGCCGCTCATCGCTCTGTCGGCACCGATCGCGACCGTTCTGCCGGTCTTCAGGTGCACGCCGTCGGCCTCGTAGAACTTCGCCGACTCGGGGTCGGTCGGTCCGCCGCCGTAGAGCGAGTCGAGGTCGAGGCTGGGGGAGCGCGCCTGCAGCAGCGCTGCGGGGGAGATCGCGGTGCCGAGCATCACGGTCGTCTTGTCGAACGTGAGGTCGTGGTCGACGAACTGACCGAGGTAGGTGAAGCCGGCCGGGATCTGCGACGTGCCGCCGCCGGTGTGCGCCATCGCGTTGCCGAGCCGCTTGCGCAGGCTCTCGCCGGGCTGGCGCCCTCTGCCGTTCGGACCCATGCGCGAGAAAAGGAACGGCGGCGCCGTTCTCGCAGCCGATGCCATCGGCACCGCCCGCGCATCCCGTCCGCCCACGCTCTCGCCGAGCAATCCCTCTCCGACTACGAAGAAGCTCTGCGAACCATGCCGCTCCACGACGCCTCCCGTCGTTCGCGTTTCGCACCCGAAGTCGGTGCCTCGCCGCGCGACCCTCTCATGCCCGGCGGCGCGGCGTCAATCGATCTGGACGCACTGGCGCGCGATCACGCGCGCAGCACGGCGGTGGCCGTGCACGTGAGACCGCGCGGGCCGGAGGCGCGGGCGGTGATCTCGTCGGCGCCGGCGAAGTCGGGCAGCGTGCGGCGGATGCGGAAGCCGTCGCCGCCGTCGCTCGTCGTCGCCCGGCCGCGCCAGGCGACGCGGCGCTCGTGCACGAGCGCGACGCTCCAGCGCTCGCCGGAGCGTCCGCGGCGCACGCGGTACTCGACCTCGAGCGCGCCGTGGTGCGTGCGCACGCGCAGCTCCGCAGAGGCGCCGCGCCCGCACGAGCCAGCCACGCGCACGTCCTCGCCGCCGCCCCGCGCGAGCGCGCTCGCCGGGAGGGAAAGCGCGAGCAGCACCATGGCGAGCACTGTCCATCTGACCACCGTATGGGTGGTGAGATGGACAGTGGTCGGGCAGTAGGGCATGCAGGGAGCGTCCCGCGCGCAGGGTCGGCAATGCAATGGGACCTTCGTCTCAGCGGCGGTGGCGCTCCATCCACAGCGCGGCCTGCGTGCGGTCGGTCACGCCGAGCTCGCGGAAGACGCGCGTCAGGTGCGACTTGACCGTCTTCTCGCTGATTTCCAGGCGGCGCGCGATCAGCTTGTTCGGCAGCCCTTCGACGAGCAGGTCGAGCACCTCGCGCTCGCGCTGGGACAGTCCGGCCAACGGGTCGGGTGCGCTGCGCGCATCCAGGATCGTGCGTGCGGCGCGCGGATCGAGCGGCGACTCGCCGCGCGCGGCCGCGCGGATCCCGTCGGCCACCTGCGCGGCATCGACGTCCTTCAGCAGGTAGCCGCACGCTCCCGCCTCCAGCGCGCCGACGATCCGCGCGCGGTCGGAGAACGACGTGAGGACGAGCACCGCCGTCTCGGGCAGCTCGCCGACGATCCGCCGCGTCGCCTCGATTCCGTCGAGCCGCGGCATCTCCAGGTCCATCAGCACGACGTCGGGGCGCTCGCGTCGCGCGGCCTCGACCGCCTCGGCACCGTCGGCGGCGACCGCCACCAGCTCGACGTCCTCCAGCCCGCCGATCAGCCGCCCGAGCCCGTCGCGGATCACGCCGTGGTCGTCGGCCAGCAGCACGCGGATCATGGGGCCGGCACCTCGAGCGTCACCGTCGTGCCGGTGCCGGGAGTCGAGTCGACTCTGAGCGTGCCGCCCGCCTCCACGGCCAGCCCCTCCAGCAACCGCAGCCCGACGTGCCCGGCCGCCTCCGCCCGCTCACGCTGGTCCGCCGAGAAGCCGCGTCCGTCGTCGTGCACGACAAGCCGCGCGACGCGCGGTGCTGCGCACGTGAGTGCGATCGAAACGGTGTGGGCGCCGCCGTGCTCGCGCGCGTTGCGCACTGCCTCGCGCGCGACGCGGTAGAGCAGCGCGAGCGCCGTGCCGTCGGCGTCGTGACCTGCCGGGAGCACATCCGGTGCGACGTCGAGGTGCGTGTCGATCCCGGCCGCGGCCAGCGGGCTCAGCAGGTCGCTGAGCGCCGCGTCGAGCCCGGCCGACGCGAGGTTCGGAGGGTGGATCTCGACGAGCAGCGTGCGCAAGTCCCGCACGCCTTGGCGCAGCCGCCCGCTCGCGTCGCGCAGTGCGCCGGCCGCTTCCGCATCGCCGCGTCGCTCGGCGGCGTCAGCAAGCGGCGCGAGCCCGAACGCGACGCCGGCCAGCTCCTGCACGACGCCGTCGTGCAGCTCGGCTGCGATCTGCCGCCGCTCGCTGCTCGACGCCTCGACCGCGCTGCTGAGCAGCGCCTCGCGCTGCGCGTGTTCGCGCTGCAGGCGCCGCGCGAGCGACCACGCGAGCGGGACTTGCACCAGCAGCAGCACGAGCAGGCCAGCGAGCAGCGGCGGGGCGAACGCGCGCAGCAGCCGCGACGCGTTCGCACGCACGGCGTCGTAGCGCTCGTAGATCTCGAACAGGACCTGCTCGCCGTTCGGCGCGCGGATCGTCGTGTAGGCCTCCAGCAGCTTGCCCTGTGGGCGCTCGTAGCGGTTCTCCGGCTCGGACAGATTGCTGACCTCGGCGTCGGCGCCGCCGGTCGCGAACAGCTCGCGCTCGTCCTCGCCAAGCTCGTAGCGCGAGCCGATCAGCTGCCGCGCGTCGGAGTAGAGGACGGTCCCGTCGCGCGACCACAGCTTCACGCGCACGACCGGTCCGCCGAGCACCTGCCCGAGCACGAGGTCGTCGAGTCGCTGCAGCGCGCGGGGATCGCCGCGCAGCACCCCGTCGGTGAGGCCGGCCGACTCGACGATGCGCCCGTCGGCCTCGACCCGCTGACGCGTCTCGCGCACCGCCTGCTCGAGCGCGACCTGGCGCAGCGCGAGGTAGCCGCCGACGCCGATCACGACGATCGCGGCCAAGCTCGCGAGCATGAAGCGCGTGACGGCGGTCGGCATCGGGGTCCATCCTGCCCGGCGCGGCGGCGTAGCGCACGACCTCTGCGACCTAAGTCCCATTGTGGATTGGACCGACTCGGGGGAAGCATGCTCGCCAGGACGCACCCCCGACCCGATGGAGGCAGTCATGCTCATGAAGGCCCGCAGCATCTCACTCGCATTGGCGCTCGCCGCTACAGCGGCAGTGCCGTCCGTCGCGCTCGCCAAGCACGGCGCCGACGACCCGCCCGGGGACGACCGCGGCGGTCAGCAGGTCGAGTCCGGCGACGACAACGGCGGAAGCGGTGGCGGCGGATCGCGCGGCACGCGTGTCGCCGGCACCTGCACCGACGGCTCGACCGCGAAGCTCAAGGCCAAGCCCGACGACGGCCGCATCGAGGTCGAGTTCGAGGTCGATCAGAACCGCAACGGCGTGAAGTGGGCCGTCCGCGTCCGTCGCGACGGCACGCTTGTGATCAGACGCAACGCCACGACCCACGCCCCGAGCGGCTCGTTCGGCATCGAGCGCAAGATCGCGAACCCTGCCGGCAGCGACCACATCACCGCCCGCGCCACGAGCCCGTCCGGCGAGGTCTGCACCGCGTCGCTGACGATCTGACAGAGGAGACGACCGCGCGCCGGCACGTGGCAGCATGTGCGGCACCATGATCGCCAAGCGCATCGGGCTCGCCGCCGCCGCGGCGTTCGTGACGGTCAACATCTGGACTGGGGCGCCGCTGATCGCGCTGTGGGTCGGCTCGCAGGTGGCGGGGCCGAGCGGGCTCAGCATGACGGCAGTCGGCGTGGTGGTGGTCGTGCTGGCCGTGCTCGTGGTGGCGCTCGTGCAGCTGCTCACACGTATCAACGCGCGCTACGACGACCTCACCGGCCGCGTCGCCGACCGTCGCGTCTCGCCGTGGATGCGCTCGATGCGCAGCGAGCGCGAGAACTACATGCGTGCGAGACAGGGCACGAGCGCGATCGAGCGGATCGTCGTGATCGTCGTCGGCGCGGCGGTGCTGATCT
This sequence comes from Conexibacter sp., assembly GCA_035264605.1. GTDB lineage: Bacteria > Actinomycetota > Thermoleophilia > Solirubrobacterales > Solirubrobacteraceae > Conexibacter. The sequence goes on from DATFPW010000029.1 coordinate 26,202, forward strand.
TCAACGTGTGGTTCTTCTTCTTCGCCGGGTCATCGATCGGCGGCGGCTGAGTCGGCTGCGGCCGCAGCCGCAGCCGGGTGGCAGTCGGCCTCCCGTCCCGGCCGCAGCGGCGAGCCACAGATCGCGCACTCGAAGTCGTGTGCGAGGCGGATCGGCGTGTCGCCGCCCGGCTCCGCCTCGGTGTCGAGCACGTTCGGGTCGATCGTCAGCCAGGCGATCACGCCGCCGAACGCCGCGAGCGCGGCGGTCGCGGTCATCGCCATGTGGAAGCCGTCCGTCATCGCGACCGGGTCGTAGAAGGCGTCGCCCGTCAACCCGGCGATCAGCGGCAGAATCGCGACGGCGAACAGGCCCGCGACGCGCGAGACCGCGTTGTTGATCCCCGAGGCGATGCCGGCGTTGCGCGCGGGCGCGGCGGCCAGCACGGTCGCCGTCACCGGCGCGACGACGAGCGTGAGCCCGAGGCCGAACACGATCACCGCCGGCAGCACGGTCGAGACATACGAGTCGCCCGGGTCGATCCGCGTCATCAGCAGCATCCCGGCGGCGATCACGAATGGGCCGACCGTGAGCGGGATGCGCGCGCCGATTCTCTGCGCCAGAGCGCCCGAGCGCGCCGAGAACAGCAGCATCAGCACGGTCACCGGCAGCGACGCCGCGCCGGCGGCGAGAGGCGACCAGCCCATCGAGATCTGCAGGAACGCGACGAGCAGGAAGAAGACCCCGCCCAGCGCCGCGTACACCACGACCGTCACGAGATTCGCGGCCGAGAACTGCCGGTTGGCGAACATCGTCAGCGGCATCATCGGGTTCGCCTCGCGCCGCTCCGCGACGATGAATGCGATCAGAGCGAGCACGCCGACCACACCTGCGAACACCACCGCCGCCGAAGCGCCCTCGTCCGGTGCCTGGATCAGCGCGTACGTCGTCCCCGCAAGCCCGAGCGCGGCGAGTCCAGCGCCGAGCACGTCGAGCCGGCCTCCCGCCATCGGGTCGCGCGTCTCCGGCACGTGCCGCGGTGCGGCCACGCACACGAACAGCCCAAGCGGCAGGTTGATCAGGAAGACCGCCCGCCACGACACCGCATCCACCAGGTAGCCGCCGAGCAGCGGCCCGAGCGCTGCGCCGACGCCGGTCAGCCCCGACCATGCGCCGATCGCGCGCGCCCGGTCCGCACGGCGGAAGCTCGCCTCGATCATCGCCAGCGAGCCGGGCGTCAGCAGCGCGCCTCCAACCCCCTGCAGCAGTCGCGCGAAGATCAGCGCCTCCGCGCTCGGTGCCACCGCGCACAGCAGCGACGCGGCCGTGAACCAGGCGGTGCCGATCACGAAGATCCGCCGCCGGCCGATGCGGTCCCCGAGCGAGCCGCCGAGCAGGATCAGCGACGCGAGCGTCAGCAGGTAGCCGTTGAGCATCCACTGCAGCTGGCTGGTCGTCGCGTCGAGGTCGCGGCCGATGTCCGGCAGCGCGACGTTCACGACCGTCCCGTCGAGGAACGCGATCCCCGAGCCGAGCACCGCGATCATCAGGATCCAGCGGCCGGGACCGCTGTCGAACTCGATCGTGCCGGCGCCCTCCTCCTTGCTCGGCGAAGCGTCCTGTCCTGGCCCGCTCATGCGCGCTCAGGCCAGGACGCTGCGGGTGGTGGTGCGACCGGGGCTGGCCTGCCGCCGGCGAGCGCGCCGCGCACTCGCGGCGCGACCTCGGTCCCGAGCAGCTCGATCGCGCGCAGCACCTTGGCGTGCTCCAGCCCGCCCATGCCCATGTGCGCGAGGAAGCGCTGATGGCCGAACAGCGCGTGCTGGGCGAGGATCTTGTCCGCCACCTGCTGCGGGTCGCCGCAGAAGATCGCGCCGCGTGGGGTGCGGCCGGCCTCGAACTGCTGGCGCACGATCGGCGGCCAGCCGCGCTCGCGTCCGACGCGGTTCATCATCGTCGCGTAGGCTGGGAACATCTCGTCGGCCGCCTGAGCCGCGTCCTCGGCGATGTGCGCGTGCGAGTTGATCGCGATCGGCAGCGCGTCCGGATCGTGCCCGCCGCGCCGCAGCGCCTCGCGGTAGAGCTCGGCGAACTGCACGAAGCGGGCCGGCTCGCCGCCGATGATCGCGATCACGAGCGGCAGTCCGAGCAGGCCGGCGCGCACCACCGAGGCGGGCGTGCCGCCGACGCCGATCCACACGGGCAGCGGGTCTTGGGCGGGGCGGGGGTAGACGCCCGCGCCCTCCAACGGCGTGCGATGCCGGCCGGATCCGGCCCACGTCACGCGCTCGGACGAGCGCAGCGCCAGCAGCAGCTCGAGCTTCTCGGAGAACAGCTCGTCGTAGTCGTCGAGGCTCGCGCCGAACAGGGGATAGGACTCGGTGAACGAGCCGCGCCCGGCGATGATCTCCGCGCGCCCGTCCGACAGCTGGTCGAGCGTCGCGAACTGCTCGAACACGCGCACCGGGTCGTCGGTGGAGAGCACCGTGACCGCGCTCGCCAGTCGGATTCGCTTGGTGCGTGTCGCAGCGCCGGCCAGAGCGACTGCGGGTGCCGAGACCGCGAAGTCCGGCCGGTGGTGCTCACCGACGCCAAAGACGTCGAGCCCGACCGCATCGGCCAGCTCGATCTCCTCGACAAGCTCGCGCAGCCGCCGCCCCGGGTCGACGCCTTCCGCCAGGTCGGCGAAGCTCGTGACACCGATCTGCATGGGCAAGAGGCTACGCGTCGGCCGCCGCGTCGCCTACGCGTCCTCAGTCGGAGCGAGCGCCCACTCGAGCGCGTAGTCCGCGATCTCCTCCCAACCCGACTCGCCGCAGATGAAGTGCGAGCGGTCGCCGTACTCCTTGCGCGCCACAAGGCCGGTGTTGTAGAGGCGCGCATTCGACTTCTGCACCGACGGCGGCATCAGGTTGTCGATCCCGCCGGAGATGAACAGCAGCGGCGCGCGGTCCTCCTTGTCGAAGTCGACCTTGTTCGGCGCGTGCGGGTGGAACGTCGCGGTCGCGCCCTCGAACACCACCCGCCCGGGGGCGGGGACGTGGTAGCGCTCGTACGCCGCGGGCGCCTCCTCGTCGCTGAGCCCGTTCGCGAAGTACTCGTGCCACTGCTCGTATGTGAAGCCGACGGCCTTGTGGCGGTTGGCCGGGTTCTTCAGCACCGGGAACGTCCCGCGGATCGTCTTCAGCGGCAGGAGCTTCACGCCCTTGACGGGCACCGAGCTGATCGCGACGCCGGCGCTGCCGAGCCCGCGGTCGAGCAGGATCTGGGTCAGCCCGCCGCCCATCGAGTGGCCGATGATGATCGGCGGTCTGTCGAGACTGCGGATCACCGTCTCGTAGTGATGCGCGATCACGTCGGTCCCGAGCACCTCGATCGGCGAGGGGTCGGCGTTGAGCGCCTCGACCTCGACCTCCATGCCCGGATACGCCGGCGCGAGCACCCTGAAGCCCTTCGCCTCGTAGCGGGAGATCCAGTGCTCCCAGCTGCGCGGGGTCACCCACAGCCCGTGGACGAGGACGATCGTGTCCGGTCTCGCAGAGGGGGCATCGTCTGCTTGCGTGCTCATGCCGTGCTCCTCACGCTCGTGCCTAACGGGTCCTCTCGAACGTAGCGGCACGAGCGTGCGGCAGACAGGGTGGAAAGCTGAGCATCACGAGGACGGGCGTGAGCGCAGCGCGATCTCCGACAGCGGCCCGAGATGGGCGAGCTTGTCGGGGTTGAGGATCGAGTGCAGACGCACAACGCGGCCGCCGGCGACGTCGATCCCGACGACGTTCACGAGCGTGCCGTCAGGCGCCCGCGTGCGCAGGCCGGGCTGGCCGTTCACGTGCACCGCCTCGACCGTGACGCCGCGCGTCGCGCCCTCACGCGCGAAGTTCGCGAGTGCCCGCGCGACCGCCGGACCGCCGACGAGCGGCCGCGAGATCGCGAGCGCCTTGCCGCCGCCGTCGCCCACCAGCACCGCGTCGGGCGCGAGCAGCGCGACGAGGCCGTCGAGGTCGCCCTCACGCGCGGCGGCGAGGAAGCGCGCAGCCAGCGCTTCGCGCTGCGCCGGGTCGGAGTCGAAGCGCGGTCGCTCGGCGTCGACGCGCCTGCGCGCGCGGCTCAGCAGCTGGCGGCACGCGTCGGGGCGCTTGTCGAGCACGGCCCCGATCTCCTCGAACCCGTAGTCGAACGCCTCGCGCAGCACGAGCACGGCGCGCTCCTCCGGCGTCAGCCGCTCCAGCAGCGTGAGGAACGCGAGCGAGATCGTCTCGTCGTCCTCGACACGGCGCATGCCGACGTCCTCGACGAGCGGCTCCGGCAGCCACTCGCCGACGTACGCCTCGCGCCGCACGCGCGCGGAGCGCAGCACATCGAGCGAGAGGCGCGTCGCGATGGTCGTGGCGAACGCGTCGGGATTGCGGAGCTCCTCCTCCGCGGCGGCGCCGTGCAGCCGCAGCAGCGTCTCCTGCGCGATGTCCTCCGCCTCGGCGACGCTGCCGAGCATGCGGTATCCGACGTTGACCGCCAGCCGGCGCAGGCGCTCCATCTCGGCGTCCGGGATGCCTACCTGTCACAGACTGCCACGCTGCCCCGTCGAGGCAACATGAACATCTTCCTCGCAGGGGCGAGCGGCGCGGTCGGCCGCTCGCTGATCCCGCTCCTCACCAGCAACGGGCACACCGTCATCGGCACCACGCGCAGCGCCGCGAAGGCGAACGCATTGCGCGCCCTTGGCGCCGAGCCGGTCGTACTCGACGGCCTCGACCGGGCCGCCGTCGTCGCCGCCGTCGCCGCCGCCAGACCAGACGCGATCGTTCACCAGATGACCGCGCTCGCGGGCGACATCGACCTGCGTCGCTTCGCACGCACGTTCGCGGACACGAACCGTCTGCGCACCGAAGGCACCGACAACCTGCTCGCCGCGGCGAAGGAAAGCGGCGTCGAGCGCGTCGTCGCACAGAGCTTCACCGGCTGGCCGTACGCGCGCGTCGGCGGTCCGGTCAAGTCCGAGGAGGACTCGCTCGACCCCGATCCGCCGGCGCAGCTGCGCACGACGCTGGAGGCGATCAGACGGCTCGAGGCGGCTGTCACGGGCGCCGGCGGCGTTGCGCTGCGCTACGGCGGCTTCTACGGGCCCGGTACCGGGCTGGCGCCCGGCGGGGACCAGTGGGAGATGGTGCGGGCACGCAAGCTGCCGCTCGTCGGCGACGGCGCGGGGGTGAGCTCGTTCTGCCACATCGAGGACGCCGCCTCGGCGACGCTGGCGGCGCTCGAGCGCTGGACGCCGGGAGAGATCTACAACGTCTGCGACGACGAGCCCGCGCCGGCTCGTGAGTGGGTCCCCGCGCTCGCGCGCGCCGTCGGCGCCAAGCCGCCGCGCAAGATCCCGCGCTGGATCGCACGGCTCGTGGCCGGCGAGCACGCGGTCGCGATGATGTGCGAGGTCCGCGGCGCGTCGAACGCGAAGGCGAAGCACGAACTGGGGTGGGCGCCGGCGTGGCCGACGTGGCGCGAGGGCTTCCCCGCGCTGGCGCGGACGTGAGCTCTCAGGCCGGGTCGAGCGGCGAGAGGACCACGATCTGGATCGTCCGCTCGTCCGCTGTCCGCCGCTCGTAGTCGGCGTAGGCGCGCGTGAGTCTCTTCGCGAGCTCGAACAGGCGGTCGCGCTCGGCGGGCTCGGCGACACGGGCCCGGTAGCGGCCGCCGCGTCCGCGCGCCTGCAGCTGGACGTCCGGGTTCGCCTTGACGTTCGCAAGCCACGCCGGATGGCGCTCGCGCCCGTAGTTCGAGGCGATCACGACCGCATCCTCGCCGTCGGTGAAGTAGAGAAGCGGGGTGACGTACGTTCTGCCGCTCTTCGCGCCTCTATGCGTCAGCAGCAGCATCGGGATCCCCGGCAGCGACGTGAGCCGCCCGCCGCTCGCACGCCCGAGCGTGCCGTCGATCTTCGGCGCGACTCTGATCGTGAACCAGCGGCCCGCGCTCGTCAGCGCGAACGGCTCCATGATCGCCTTGCGCAGGCGACGCGGCTTGAGCGGATCGACAGGCGGGACGCGCATCTCCCGCAGCCTACGGTTGCCGGCGTCCGACCAGCTCCACTTCGTTGCCGTCGGGGTCGTGTCGCACGCCGGCGCTCGCCGGATCCGCCGCGGCGACGGCCAGGCGGACGTGCTCGGTGCACGCCCGCTCGTCGGCGACGAGCGCGAATGAGCCGGTCTGGTCCGGTCGCTCGACCAGCACGCGCGTCGCGTCCGAGTCGCGCACCCGCCAGCCGGCGGCGGGCGCGAGCGCCGTGTACCAGGCGCGCGCCGCGTCGAGGTCGGCGACGCGGATCCACAGGTGGTCGACCGCGGCGCCGTGGCGCACCTCGCCGAAGTGGACGGCCTCGGCGCTGTTGCCGTCGGGGTCGAGCAGGAACGCGCCGTAGTAGTCGTGCACGTACTGGGGACGCGGTCCGGGCGGGCCGTCGTCGTCGTGGCCGGCGCGCCGACCGGCCTCCCAGAAGGCATCGACGGCCGCGCGCGAGGGTGCGGTGAAGCCGATGTGGAGACCGCGCGTCGGCGGGTGGTCTTCGTCGGCCGGCGCGAGCGCGAAGTCGCCCCACGCGTCCCGCTCCGTCGCCGCGAGCCCAAGCGCGCCGAGCACGGTCGCGTAGAACCGCTGCGACGTCGCGAGGTCATCCACTCGCAGCTCCACGCGCTCGAACATGCGCCCGACTCTACGCACCTCGGGTACGGTCGGCCGATGAGCGACTACACGATTCGCAGGCTCGCCGACGTGCCCGACGCGTTCGGCGGCAGATACCCGGGCGAGATGCGCTTCCTGACGGGCGACCTGCAGACGGAGCAGGTGGCGATCACGCATCGCCGGATGCCGCCGCAGACCGGCGGCAAGGGCGGCTACGGCCACCGCCACCACACGCAGGAGGAGATCTATTACGTGATCTCCGGGCACCTGCAGTTCAAGCTCGGCGACGAGCTCGTGGACGTCGAGGGGCCAACCGCGGTGCGCGTCGCGCCCGAGACCGTGCGCTCGATCTGGAACGACAGCGACGACGACGCGGAGCTGTTGATCGTCTCCGTGCGGATCGAGGACCCGCGCGCCGACGGCGAGATCGTCGAGGGCTTCTGGCCGGAGTGAGCGCGGCTGCGGCGCTCAGACCGAGCGTCGCGCCGGGTCGTCTGCCGGCAGCACGTCGCACGCCCAGTCGGTCCGCTTCCACTCCGGCACGGGCGGCTCGTGGTCGGCGCGCGGAACGAAGCGCGAGCGCTCCACGAGCGCCATCCGGTGGATGTAGCGCGGGCAGTTGGGGAAGACCTCCGTCGCACACACGCGCACGACGAACTGCGCGCCGGGATACGTCTCTACGAGCGGGTCCTCCTCGTCCACGCTCGCCACGCCGTTGAGCCGCAAACGTGACGGTCGCTGTGCCGTGAAGTCGATGAACAACATGCCCACGTGCGGGTTCACGGTGAGATTGCCCATCGACAGATACATCCCGTTCCCGTCGTAGTTGGGGAACGCGATCGTGGTCTCGTCCAGCACCCGCACGAAGCCCGGCTCACCGCCCTTGTAGGAGCACTGCGGACGACCGTCGGCGTCTGCGGTCGCGAGGAAGAACATGTCCATCCGCTCGATGAACGCGCGGTCGTGCTCGTCGATCTCGGCGCGTTGCAGGAAGCGCTCGTCGAGCCGGTCGGCGAGCCGCCGCGTGTCGAAGCGGTCCTGCAGCCGGCGGGCGCCGTCGTGGTACGAAGCGCTCATCGCCCGACATTACGCCGTTCGGACCTGCGGCGGGGCTAATGTCCGCCGCGATGCCCCGCTACGCCGCCTTCCTGGAGGGATGAACCTCGGCAGACGCCGGATCACCAACGACGACCTGCGCACGCACGTCGAGGCGCTCGGCTTCACGGACGTCAGAACCTTCCGCGCAAGCGGCAACGTCATCCTCGACGCGCCGGCCGGGGACACTGTCGCCGACGTCGCCCTGCGGCTCGAATCGGGCCTCCGGACGGCGCTCTCCTACGAGGTGCCGGTGTTCGCACGCAGCGCCGAGCAGGTGCGCGCGATGGCCGCGTTCGAGCCGTTCTCCGCCGAGGAGCTGGCGGCCTCGACGGGCAAGCCGCAGGTGGTGCTGCTGACGCAGGCGCCCAAGGCGGCAGCGCGCAGAGCGGCGCTTGCGCTTGTGCCCGCCGACGACGTGTTCGTCTTCGAGGCCGAGGAGCTGCACTGGCTGCCGGGCGCCGGCTTGTCCGACACCGAGCTCGACTTCAAGGCGCTCGCGCAGGCGATCGGCCACGCGACGGTGCGCACAAAGGGCACGATCGAGCTGATCGCCGCGAGGCACTTCGCAAACTGAGCGCGGTGCGCCTACGTCGTCTCGGTCTCGGTCTCGGTCTCGGTCTCGGTCTCGGTCTCGGTCACGACCGCGTCGGCCGCGGACGGCTCCACGTCGAGCTGCGCGAGCAGCGACCTGGCGTCGCCGGCCTCGACGACGGGCCGCAGGGTGGGGTCCGTCACAGCCCGGTGCGCGAGCCCGACCCGCCGGCTCCGCGGGGTGCGCGCCAGGCTGCTTCTCAGCAGCGCCTGCGAGCGCCGCGAGTCGCCCCAGGTGGCGTACAGGCAGGCGAGGCTGTACTGGACGCGCGCAGCCGGAAGTGCCTGTTCCACGAGGCCCACGAGCGCGGAAGGCCGGATCGGGTCGGCGGTGAGTGCGGCGCGCAGCTCGCCGCGGCTCCGGGGCGATGCGACCGGCTTGGGGTCGGGCTCCAGCACGCCCGCGAGCAGCACGAGCGCCGACGGCAGCATCGCGTCCTCCAGGTGGCTGCGCAGCGCACGGCGGCGCTCGCGCCCGGCCTTGCGGGCGCGGGCGTATGCGACCTGCGGGTGGCGCCAGCGCGATACGTCGAGCTCGATCAGCGTGTCGACGCAGGCGAGCGCGAGCTCCTGCGCCTGGCATCGCGCCTGCTCGAGGCGTCGCCGCTCGCCGTCGGGGACCACTACTGCGGTGACGTGAGCGAGGAAGCCCCCTTTCCGCCAGTCCTGGGCTCGCCGGTCGCGCAGGCGGACCCACTCGTTCGCGTTCAGGGCCGCGAGGCTGAACTTGATCGCGTACCAGTCGAGCACGTAGTGGGGGTCGCGCGTCATCGCTCCAGCAGCTCCAGCGCGCGGCTGAGCATGCGCTCCGCGTCGTCCGGCCTGCCGTCCTCGGCGGCCATCACTCCGAGGTTCGCGAGCGCGGCGATGTTGTGCGGATCGACGTTGCGCGCCCGCTCGTAGAAGTCGCCCGCGACTCTGCGCTCGCCGCGGTCGCACCAGTGCAGCCCGACCGTGAACAGCGCCCAGCTGTCGGCGCTGCTCGACAGCAGCGCTCGCGGGTCGTTGACAGCCGCGACCTGATGTCCGAGCCAGCCGGCGGCGGGGATCGTCAGCCGGCGGTAGGTCTCGGCGACGTCCTTCGTCGGAGGCCCGCAGTGGGTGTTGGCCCAGAACTCGCCGAAGGCGGTGAAGCGGCCGTTGTTGTCGAGCGCGATAGAGAGCCCGAGGCCGTCCGCCGAGGCTCCCTGGAGGACGCCGATCACGACCCAGTCGCGCTTCGGCAGACCTGCGCGCATCAGTCTCAGCAGCGCGACGATGACTCTCGCCTGGTCCGAGACGTCGGCGAGCCCGTCGAGCGCGCCCGTGTCGCTCGGGCCGGAGGCGAGCGCCACGCGCTTGTCGTTCGCGTCGTGGACGAGCCGGGAGCGCAGCAGGCCGGTCGTGGCGGAGCCGAGGCGGTCGCTCGCGCCGTCGCCGAGCGACTTGAGCTGCAGCCGCACCCGGCGCAGGTGGCGCACGCCCGGCAGACGTCTGAGCCCCGGGGCGTGGGTCAGAACGCACAGCAGCATCCACGCGAGCAGGGCGGCTGCGAGCACCGCGATCGCCGCCGCGAGCGCGAACTGGCCGAGGTCTGCGATCGCCTCTCTGAGCCACGCGACCGTCCCCTCGGCGGTCATGTCCGCGATGGCGACGCTCGCGCATCTGCTCGACGGCTGCAGCTCGAGCACCTTCGCGTACGCCGCCTGCGCCTCCGTGTCCAGCCCGGCGTCCTCGAGCGCCGTGGCGGCCGCGCACAGCCGTCCGCCTGCCTGCAGGCGTCGCAGCCCTCGCTCCGCGCAGGCAGCCTGGGCTCTGACCTGCAGGCCGGCGGCGTACGCGGTTGCGGCCGCGTCCCAGCGGTCGAGCCGCTCGAGGGTTGCACCCTCACGGCACGCGCTGGTGCTCGCTGCCGCCGGGGCGTCGCTCGTGCCGGCGGCGCTTGCGGGAGCCGCCGCCAGCGCGAGCGCCACGACGATCGAGCGAAGACGCCTCACCGGTGAGGGATCCTACATTGCGGTGCAACAAGGCGACGCCATTGGAGGCTATCCGCTCGCCTGCTTGACTGCACGGCATGCTCGCCGCCCGCCTCACAGCCCAGCTGCTCGCCGACGAGCCGGGGCGCGATCCGGTCGCGGTGGCCGAGCGGCTGCTGGCGGTGCAGGGGCAGGACCCGCGCGGCGCGCGGCTGGCGGTGCGGGCGCGCACGCTCGGCACGGGCACGACGGCCGGCGACGTCGATCGCGCCCTCACCGGCGAGCGCGCGCTGCTGATCTCCTGGCTCAACCGCGGCACGCTGCACCTCGTGCGCAGCGAGGACTATCCGTGGCTGCATGCGCTCACGACCCCGCCGCTGGTGACCGGTTGCGCTCGCCGCCTCGCCCAGGAGGGCGTCCCGCCGGCGGACGTCGAGCGCGGCGTGCGGGCGATCGAGCGCGCGCTGGCGCACGACGGTCCGCTGACGCGCGAGCAGCTGCGCGAGCACATCGCGGCCGCCGGCGTGCGGACGGAGGGGCAGGCGCTCGTGCACCTGCTGATGGCCGCCTCGCTGCGTGGCCTGATCGTGCGCGGTCCGATGGTCGGCGCCAGACACGCGTTCGCACTCGTGCGCGACTGGCTGGGGGAGGAGGCGCTCAGACCGGTCGACCGTGACGCCGCCCTCGCCGAGCTGGCGCGCCGCTATCTCGTCGGCCACGGCCCCGCGAGCGACCGCGACCTTGCGCGCTGGGCGGGACTCCGCTGCGCGACGTGCGCGCGGGGCTGACCGCGAGCGGGGGTGAGCTCGTCGAGCGCGACGACGGGCTGCTCGACCTCGCGAGACGCCCCGCCGGACACGCCGAGGAGCTGCCCCCGCCACGTCTGCTCGGCGCCTTCGACCCGCTCCTGCTCGGCTGGACCTCGCGCGAGGACGTGCTCGGCGCCCATGTCGACACCGGCATCGTCACGGACAACGGACTCTTCCGCCCCTTCGCGCTCGTGCGCGGCAGAGCGGTCGCAATCTGGAGGCTCGCGCGCGGCGAGGTTGCGATCGAGCCGTTCGGTGCCCTCGCGAGACGCGATGCCGCCGCGCTCGACCGCGATGCCGCCGACGTCCGGCGCTTCCTCGCCCTTCGGTAGCTCCGACGAGCCCGCCGCGTCCCGTCAGCCCGGAACGACGTCGAAGTGCCGCCGGCCCCTCAGCTTGTAGATCTGGAAGTCGCTGTCGAGCGTGAACACGCGCGTGAGTCCGCGCTCCTCGGCGAGTGCGACGAGCGTGGCATCGGCGAGGTCCATCGGCCGGTCGGCGTACGTCTCCATCAGGTGCGCTGCGCGCGCGGTCGCCTCCGGCGAGAGGGGGTCGATCAGGAGGTCCTCGCGCGAGACGAGGCGCCAGAGCGCCTGCTGAGCCCGCCAGCCCGCCGCGCGTCCGAACAGGTGCATCGCTTCCGTGAACGCGGGCCAGGTAGTGAGGAGCGGGAAGGGGAGTTCGTCGAGCGCGTCGCGGCAGCGCACGTGATCCGGCTCGTCTGCGTCGATCAGGGCGATCAGCGGGCCGGCGTCTGTGAGCGTCATCGCGTGCGACGGCGCTCGTTCAGCGCATCCGCGAAGGCGCCGCCAGTGTCGCGCGCGTGACCGCCGCCGCCGTTGACCGACCCGATGACGTCCGCAAGCCGTTCGCTCGGGCGCTGGGACAACGTGCGCTGTGCGCGCTCGTCGGCAGCGATGCGCAGGAACTCGGACACGGAGGATCCCTCCACGGCCGCGGCGCGCCGGACCCGCTCGTCGAGGTCGGCTTCGAGGCGAAGGCTTCGCATGATCATGAGCGTATCACCAAAGTAGCTGTATGTATTACATCATATATGTGTTTCGGCCCGCCGGGAGACGCTCACCGGAACGATCGTATGAGCGTTGGCACGCCAGCGCCATCTGTCGACTGACCGCAGCTCGTCTTCGCGGCAGGAACGACGTCTCCCGCACTGAACGGCTTCATGCAGGGCTCCATTTGCGCTCGCAGCGCGCCGATCCTGCCGACAGGTACCCGGCCTCGGAGGTCACCGTCGTGCCGCATCCCGTTCGCATCCGCTCGCTCGCGCTGTCCCTCGCGGTGCTCGTCGTCCTGCCCGCGGCTGCACTCGCGAGCACCGGCGGCGCGTCGCCCGGCGGCGCGGCTGCGCCGCCCGCAGCGGTGCGGGCCAGCGGGGGCGCCGCGCCTGGAACCGCCGTCAAACCGCAGCGGCGCCACCGCGTCCGCAAGCGCCGCGCGCCGGTGACGGCAACGACCGTTGCGCCGCCCGCGCTCGCAACGCTGCTCGACGACGGCACCGCCTCACCGCCCGCCGGCGCGCCGGCCGAGGTGGCGGCGGCGATCGTCGCCGGCAACCGCATCGCCTCGCTCCCGTATCGCTGGGGTGGCGGCCACGCCAGATGGGAGGACACGGGGTACGACTGCTCCGGCTCCGTCGGCTACGCACTGCACGGGGGAGGGCTGCTCGCCGCCAGCGCCACGTCCGGCGACCTGATGGCCTATGGCGAGCGCGGTCCCGGCACGTGGATCACGATCTACGCGAACCCGGATCACGTCTACATGGTCGTCGCCGGCCTGCGCTTCGACACCAGCGGCGCTCGCCCGTCGCGCTGGCAGGTCGCGCCGCGCTCCGGTGCGGGCTTTGCGGTCCGTCATCCGGCCGGGTTCTGAGTCGACGTCCGAGTTCGGACCTGATTGGCGTTCAATTATCAACTGCTTTCTTGTGTAAAAGGCGTTTGAGCGTTAGAGTCTTGTGTGCAGGAGCACTTGCTGAGGGGCCGCCCTTCGGGGCGGCCCTTCGTAGGTCAGGGGACGCGTCAGTCGGTCGTTGACATAAGATGGCCCGTGCGCCGTCAGCATCGGTGCCTTCCCGGCCATCCATCGAGGGACCCCCGCCACATGTCGCCGACCGTCCCGCACCAGCGGGCGAGGAGCCTTGTCGCGCTCGCCGCGATCCTCGCGCTCGCGCTGTCATTCGCCGTCTGGACGCCTTCACCGGCGGCCGCCGACACGTTGACGGCGCCTGTGCTCACCGTCTCCGGCCAGACGCTCACATGGAACGCGATCACCGGCGTCGGCTCGTACGTCTACGTGCGCAAGGTGACTGGGCAGGCCGACCAGTACGCCACCGTCACGGCCACGTCCGTGACGCCGCCGCCTGTGCCTGGCCAGACGGTCCGCTACAGCGTCCGCACGAACGTGACCGGCAGCGCGTGGGCGAGGGAGGTATCGATCGCGTACGCGGCGACGACGCCGACCACGCCCCTGCCGGCCACCGGCTTCAGAATGGGCGTCACGACCGGCACCGCGTTCAGCTACGAGCTGCCGTTCGCGACCTCGCTCGGGGCGAGAACGGCGCGGCTGCTCTACCCGATCGGCACGACCGCCACGAGCATGGCGTCGGTGATCGACGCCTACGCGAGGGCCGGCGTGCGCCCGCTGCTCGCCGCGGACTTCTACGGCCGGCTCCCGAGCACGGCCGAGTCGCAGAACGTCGCGACGTGGGCGAGAGCGTACGGACCCGGCGGCATCTTCTGGGTGGGCAAGACCTACCCGGCCAACACGGCGGTCTCGCGGATCGAGTTCGGCCATGAGACGAGCTACGCGCACCAGTTCGCCGACTACTCGCCGGCGACCTACGCGACCCGCGCGCAGACGTATGCGCTGCGCTTCAAGGACGCACAGGTCGCCGTCAAGGCGGCAAATCCCAACGTCGGACTGCTCGCGCAGGGCGACAATGCCGTCAACCAGACGGCCTGGGTCGTGAACATGTTCAAGGCCGTTCCCGACCTCGGCACCCGCGCCGCCGGCTGGACGATCCACCCGTACGGTCCGAACTGGAAGACGCGGATCGACTCGACGATCAGCTCGACGAAGACCGCCGGCTCGCCCGACCTGCCGATCTGGGTCACGGAGTGGGGCCTCGCGACCGACAACGGCCGCTGCCTGTCCGACAACTACGGCTACGGCAAGTGCCTCACCTACGCGCAGGCCGCAACGACATTGCATTCAGCACTGACGGGAATGCGGAGCACGTACGGCAGCCGCCTCGGCGCGTTCTACCTCTACCAGGCGCACGACCAGGCGACGACGGGCACGCAGACCGGCCGCGAGTACTACTTCGGCGCGCTGCAGTACAGAGGCCAGGCGAAGGGCGCGTACACGACCGAGGTCAAGGCGGACCTGGCGGCGTACAAGTAGCCGTCAGGCCGCGACGGGCGGTGTCGCCGGCTGCGCGGGCGTGAGCCGCGTGACGCGCACGCGCCCGCCCTGCGCCGGCGTGTACGTGACGAAGCGGCGCTTGACCGGCTCCGCCTCAGCGTCGGTTGTCTCGAGCGTCGCGCGGCGCAGGATCGTGTCGAGCACGATGCGCATCTCGTACAGAGCGAAGCTCGCGCCCAGGCAGCGGCGGACGCTGCCGCCGAACGGCAGCCACTCGTACGTGCTCGGCGCGTCCTCGCCGAGGAAGCGCTCGGGACGGAACGCCTCGGGGTCGGGATAAACGTCCGCGCGGCGGTGGATCAGGTAGATCGACGGAGCGATGTTGACGCCCTTGGGCAGCTCCATGCCGCCGATCGTCATCGGCCGCTGCAGCTGGCGGACCACGCCCGGCACGACGGGCCGCAGGCGCAGCGTCTCCTTGACGACGGCGTCGAGGTACTCGGTTCCCTCGCCGGCCTCCTGCTCTTCGCGCAGGCGCGCCAGCACGCGCGGGGTGCGCACGAGCCGCTCGATCGTCCAGGCGAGCGCGGTCGCGGTCGTCTCGTGGCCGGCCAGCACGAGCGTCATCAGCTCGTCGCGCAGCTCGGCGTCGGTGAGCGCGTTGCCGTCTTCGTCACGCGATGCGAGCAGCAGCGAGAGGATGTCGTCGCGCGGCTCGTCGTCCCCGCGCCGCGCCGCGAGCTCCTCGTGGATCAGCTTGTCGACCGGCGCCAGCAGTCTGTAGACACGACCCCACGGGCTGCGCGGCTTCGCGCCGGCGGATCTCGTGAACTGCAGCATCAGCAGCCGCAGCGGCTGGTCGGTCGAATTCAGCAGCCGCTTCATCGGCGCGCCCAGACGCTCGACGCCGGCCTGGTCCTCGACGCCGAAGACGGTGCGCAGGATGATCTCGAGCGTGATCGCCTGCATCGTCGGGTGCACCGCGAACGACTGCCCGACCGGCCACTGCGCGATGTGGCGCTCGGCGACCTCCGTCATCGTCTGGCCGTAGGCGCGCATCCGCTCGCCGTGGAAGGGCGGCAGCATCAGACGGCGCTGGCGCAGGTGCTCGGGACCGTCCAGCAGCAGCACCGAGCGCCCGCCGAGGATCGGCTTCAGCACGACGTTGCCGGCACCGGCGTGGAGGTCGTCCGGGCTGGCCTGGAAGACCTCCTTCACGACCGCGGGATCGCTGACGATCACGACCGTGCGGCCGGTGTTGAGGCGTATCGTGAAGGCGTCGCCGTAGCGCGCACGGCAGGCGTCGAGGAAGCGCGGGCCCTGCAGCAGGAAGCGCGCCGCGACGAGCGCGCTCGGCCCGGTCGGTCCGGGCGGGAGGCTGCTCAGGTCGACGTCGACGGCCATCGCACCGGAAACGCTAGCGGTCGGCCCGTGGGGTGGCGGCAGTCCCGGCGCTTGAGTGACGTATCGCACACGGATTGTGTCGCTTGCCCGCGCGAGTAGGCTGCGCGCGTGTCGGCCAGCGGCCCCGAGGCGGCGTTCCCCGCCGCCATCTACCGCCCCGACGCGCCGCGGCGCGTCGTGCTGCTGCCGGGGGCGCGCTACCCGACGCGCGCGCCGCTGCTGTGGTTCGCGCGCGAGGTCGCCGTCTCGCGCGGGTTCGGCGTGCTGGAGGTGCTCGACGAGCCGCCCGCCGGTGAGGATCCCTTCGCGTGGGTCCACGACCGCGCGCAGCGTGCGCTCGACCACCAGCCGAGCGAGCTGGACGTCGTGATCGGCAAGTCGCTCTCCAGCGACGTCGCCGGACTCGCAGCCGACCGCGAGCTGCCGGCGATCTGGCTCACGCCGCTGCTCGACCGTCCGGGCATCCTCGCCGCGCTGGCGCGCACGACGCGCCCGACGCTGCTCGTCGGCGGCACCGCCGACCCGACGTGGCTGCCGGACGCGCTCCCGGACAACGTGATGCTCGACCGCCTCCAGCTCGACGGGCTCGACCACGGCCTCCAG
>DATFPW010000030.1:0-4050 GCA_035264605.1 Conexibacter sp.
GCTGAGCTGAGCTGCGTCAGCCTTCCGGCGCCTCGCCGGCGATCAGCGCCTCGACGGCTTCGCTCGTCGGCGTCACGGGCACCTTCAATCTGCCGCGCTTGATCTTCTCGCCAGCAGCGATGCCGGCTTCGTACGCGTCGGCCGGCGTGCGGCCGGTGCTGAAGAGCCACACCCCTCTGTTTCTCAGCGTCAGCGCGTACGGATGCTCGCCGAACGTGCCGGCTCTCACGTCGCGCCGCGCCTGTTCGAAGGCCGGTCTCGTGTCGATCATGACCGACTCGAGCACGAAGTTTTCTCTGTTGGCGGCGGCCTTGTCGCCTATCACGCCGACGTACTGGTCCTCGCCCTGGATCTCCTCGACGGCCTGCAGCGCACCGAGCGTCGCGGCGCCGCCGAGCGCAAAGACCATCTGCGATCCCCGCTTCTGCATGCGGATCGCCATGTCGTGCACCTGCTTCACGGTCGCGTCGCCGTTCTGACCGACCTGCGCATAGTCGATCTGCTCTCTCGGATCGATGCTGCGCGCCCCGGCGACGTAGCCGCCGGCCATTCTGTTCCAGGTCGCGGTGTCCCAGGCGGAGCCGTCGGCGATCACGATGATGGCGAGTCTTCTCGTGTACGCCGACTTCGCCGCGACGAGGCCGGCCATGTAGGCGCCCTCCTTGTCCTCCACGGTGATCTGCCCGACGACGCCGTCAGACGGCTCGCTGCGTTCGCCCCACACCAGCGTGGGGACCCTCGTCTGCTTCGCGACCGCTTCTGCGTCGTCGGCGTAGCGACTGTCGTGCGCGATCACGAGCTGGTTGCCTTCGTGGGAGACCTGCTCGAACGCGCCTCTGATGTCGCTCGTCTTCGACGCGTCGATCTTGTCGACTCTGATGCCGAGCTTCTTCGGCCAGTCTTCGACGACTTCCTGCGCCTGCAGAGTCCAGTCGGGTTCGTTGTCGCCGTACGGAGCGACGAACGCGACCTTCGTCACATCCGTGCCCTTCTCCTCGCTGCTGCCGCAGCCGGCAGCGCCCATCACGAGCGCTGCGACCATGGCGAGCGCAGTCCATCGTGCACCAGCCACCCTTGCTCCTTCCCCCGAGCGGGTCGTCCCCCAAAGGACCGGATTCTCTCCGAAACGAGTGGTCGCGTGCGCCGATTCGGCGGTCGAGGCGTGCGCTCAGCTGTGCTGCGCGGACGGCTCGCCGGCGTAACCGCGCGGGTGCGACTGCGCGAACGCCCAGGCGTCGCCGACCATGTCGGCAAGCGCCGGCTTGCGCGGCTCCCAGCCCAGCTCGGCACGGATCCGGCCGCTCGCGGCGACAAGCTGCGGCGGATCGCCGGGGCGGCGGGGCGCCTCTCTGACGGGAATTTCCAGGCCGGTCACCTCGCGCGCCGCGTCGATCACCTCGCGCACGGAGAAGCCGTTGCCGTTGCCGAGGTTGAAGATGCGGTGCTCGCCGGGGCGCGCGCCGTCGAGCGCGAGCAAGTGGGCGGACGCGAGGTCCTCGATGTGGATGTAGTCGCGCACCGCGGTGCCGTCCGGCGTCGGGTAGTCGGTGCCGAAGATCTGCACCTCCGCCTGCAGGCCCTGCGCGGCGCGCAACACGTTCGGGATGATGTGCGTCTCCGGCTCGTGGTCCTCCCCGAGGCAGCCGCTCGCGCCGGCGACGTTGAAGTAGCGCAGGCTGACCGCGCCCAGCCCGTGCGCGCGGCACTCGTCGGAGATCATCCCGTCGACGGCGAGCTTCGAGGCGCCGTAGGAGTTGACCGGTCTCGTCGGCGTCGTCTCGTCCATCGGGACGACTTCGGGCTCGCCGTAGACCGCGCAGGTGGAGGAGAAGACGAGCCGCTTCACGTCGGCGGCGCGCAGCGCGTCGAGCAGGTTCAGCGAGCCGACGACGTTGTTGCGGTAGTAGCGCTCCGGATGCGCGACCGACTCCGCGACGAGCGCGTAGGCGGCGAAGTGGAGCGCGCCGTCGAAGCCCTCCGCGACCGTCGCAGCGACCCGCTCGACGTCCAGCAGGTCGACTTCGGCGAGGCGCGCGCCGGCGGGCACCGCCTCGCGGTGGCCGCGTTCGAGGCTGTCGAGCACCACGACCTCGTGGCCGGCGTCGAGCAGCTGCTGCGCGACGATCGAGCCGATGTAGCCGGCGCCGCCGGTGACGAGGAGCTTCATGGGCGCGGAGTAAAGCAGACGGGCGGGCGCGGGCGGGCGGGTGCCGGTGACTGTGTGAGCGCCGCTGTGCTCAGCGGCCGAGCCGCAGCCAGTCGGTGAATTCCGACCAAGTGCTCGTCGTGCGGAAGCCTGCCTCGCCCCAGGCGTGGCGCATGCGCGCAGTCCAGCCCGGATCCCAGCCGCGCATGCGCGCCCACCCCCACAGCAGCAGCGCGAGCAGCACGAGCACGCCGGCGGCGATCAGCGCGACCACGAGCGGCGTGCGGTCGCGCTCCTCTGTTGTGGTGGCGGCGGGCTGGGTGGTCGTCTGCGCGGGCGCTGGAGCGGTCGTGGCGGGCGCCGTTGGGGTGGTTGTCGCCGGGACCGCGGGGGCCGTCTGCGTGGTCACGGGAGGCGTCGTGACCGGCGGGGTCGTCGTAGCGGGCGGGGTCGTCGCCGGCGCGGCGCCACCCGTGGTGCCTTCTTCGGGCTGGACGCCTCTGCAGTCCCCGCGCTCGTGTGCGGCGATGCCCTCGACCATCGCGGCGAGCAGCGCCGGCACGACGTTTCTGATCTCCGGCGGGATCCCTCTCACGGCCGCCTTCAGCTCCGCCGCCGAGAACGCGCATGGGTCGAGGTGACCGCCCGCCGTCGCGTAGGCGGAGGCGACCTTGTCGTAGGCGCGATCGGCCTGTGCAGCAGGCGCCGTCGACAGCGCGAGTGCGACGACAAGCAGCAATGGTGCGGCGAAACGCAGGCGGGATGACATGTGTCGATGATCGTATCTGCGCAGGGCTACGCTAGATGCAGCGACAGTATCGGCCCTTTGGCTATGAAAGCAGCTTTTTGCAGGACTTTTAAGGCCGTCCGAGGCTCGCGAGACGGTACTCGACCCCATCTTGGGGGTGTTCGAGAGCACCAAAGGTGCCGAAATTGCGGCGAAGCCTAAGGAGCAGGCAGGCATGAACGACAGCTCGCAGACCCCCACCACGATCGATGTCCCGACCGGCGAGAGCCTGCGGCTGAGTCGCTTCTTCACGCAGCCGGGCGTCCATCCGTTCGACAGCGTCGAGTGGGAGTCGCGAGATGCGCGGATCGGCCACGGCGGCAAGGTCTCCTTCGAGCAGACGGGCGTCGAGTTCCCGAAGACGTGGTCGCAGAACGCGACCAACATCGTCACCCAGAAGTACTTCCGCGGCCAGCTCGACACGCCCGCGCGCGAGCATTCGGTCAGACAGATGATCGGCCGCGTCGCCGGCACGATCGCCGACTGGGGCCGCCAGCGCGGCTACTTCGCCAGCGCCGAGGACGGCGACACGTTCGAGGCCGAGCTGACGCACATCCTGCTGCACCAGATCGCGGCGTTCAACTCGCCCGTCTGGTTCAACGTCGGCTTCGAAGAGCAGCCGCAGTGCTCGGCCTGCTTCATCCTCTCGGTCGACGACACGATGGAGTCGATCCTCTCCTGGAACACGAAGGAGGGGATGATCTTCCGCGGCGGCTCCGGCTCGGGCATCAACCTCTCGAACATCCGCGGCTCGATGGAGCCGCTGGCGAAGGGCGGCACCGCCTCCGGGCCCGTCTCCTTCATGCGTGGCGCCGACTCGTGGGCCGGCACGATCAAGTCCGGCGGCAAGACGCGCCGCGCGGCGAAGATGGTCGTGCTCGACGTCGACCACCCGGACATCCAGGAGTTCATCTGGTGCAAGGCCAAGGAGGAGGACAAGGCCCTCGCGCTGCGTGACGCCGGCTTCGACATGTCGATCGACGGCGACGGCTTCACCTCGATCCAGTACCAGAACGCCAACAACTCGGTGCGCGTCTCGGACAAGTTCATGCGCGCCGTCGAGGCGGGCGACGAGTGGAAGCTGACCTCGCGCACGACGAGAAAGCCGATCGGCGAG
>DATFPW010000031.1:0-30353 GCA_035264605.1 Conexibacter sp.
CCAGCAACGCCTCGACGCGCACGAGCAGGACGCGTTCGCCCACGACGGGGCCGTGCCACGGCCGGCGGATCGCCCGGACGCTCCCGCGCCCGTGGACGGCCGCGATCTGGCCCACCGCCGTTGAGCGCCGATCCCGCCCTCGCGGTCATCGTCGTGACGTACGACAGCGGCGCGTGCGTTCCCGGCACGCTTGCCGCGCTCGCCCCCCAACTGGGAGTCGACGACGAACTGCTCGTCGTCGACAACGCCTCGTCCGACGGCACCCCCGAGATCACGCGTGCCGCCACCCCGCGGGCCCGCGTGCTGGAGACGGGTTCCAACCTCGGCTTCGCGGGCGGCTGCAACGCCGGCGCCGCCGCCACCGATGCACCGCTGCTGCTGTTCCTCAACCCGGACGCCAAGCCGGCTCCCGGGTGTCTCGCGGCGCTGCGCGACGCCGCCGCCGCCCATCGGGACTGGGGCGCGTGGCAGGCGCTCGTGACGCTGCCGGGCGGCGAGCGCGTCAACACGAGCGGCGGCGTGACGCACTACCTGGGGTTCGGCTGGGCGGGCGAGTGCGACGCCCCCGTGCGACCCGGCGCGGATCGCGAGGTGAGCTTCGCCTCCGGGGCGGCGCTCGTGGTGCGGCGCGAGGCGTGGGAGCGAGTCGCCGGCTTCGACGCCGACTACTTCATGTATGCCGAGGACGTCGACCTCTCGCTGCGGCTGCGGCTGGCCGGCTACGGCGTCGGGATCGCACGCGCGGCCGTCGTCGAACACGACTACGACTTCGACAAGGGCACGCGCAAGTGGCTGCTCCTCGAAGTCAACCGCTGGCGCACGGTCGTCACCGACTACCCCACGCCGCTGCTGCTCGCGGTTCTCCCGGTGCTGCTCGCGGTCGAGTTGGCGCTGCTGCCACTCGCGGCGCACGGAGGGTGGCTGCGCGAGAAGCTGCAGGCGCAGCGCCGTGTGCTCGCAGCACTGCCGCTGCTGCTGCGACGCCGTGCGCACGTGCAGCGCAGCCGGACGGCCTCGACCGCGACGTTCGCCGCGGCGCTGTCGGCCGAGCTCGACAGCCCGTACCTGCCGCGGCCGGACGGCCTGCTGGGCCTCGCGTTCGGCGCTCAGCGGCTCTACTGGCAGCTCGTGCGGCGCCTGATCGGAGCAGCATGAGCGCACCCGTCGACAGCGCGGTGCGGCGCGCGACCACTCGGTGGACGGCCGCCCGGCGGATACCCGCGCCACTGGTCGCGCTGCTGGGAGCGGTGCTCGCGCTCGGTCTCGTTTGGGCGTTGGTCGTCCCCCCCTTCCAGGCGCCGGACGAGCAGTCGCACTTCGCCTACGTGCAGTCGCTCGTGAGCGGTCCCGGACTGCCCGGGGCCCCCGGGCATCTGGCGTTCTCGAGCGAGCAGCTCCGCGCGCAGGATGTCAGCAACAGCGACCAGACGGCGGCCCAGATACAGGTCAAGCCGACGTGGAGCGCGGCGGAGTGGGAGCGCTGGCAGCGCCTCGACGACGGGACGCCGCCGCTGTCGCGGAGCGACAGCGGCGGGCCTGGCAACCCAGCCGGCGCCAACCCGCCCCTCTACTACGTCTACGAGGCCATGCCCTACGCGCTCTTCGCCGGTGGCGACTTCTTCTCGCGGGTGACAGCGATGCGAGTCGCCTCCGTGCTGTGGCTGCTCCTGACGGTGGTGGGCGCGTGGCTCCTCGCCGGGGAGTTGTTCCGCCGCGACCGCCTCCTGCAGCTCATGAGCGCGGGGGTGGCCGGGCTCCTGCCGATGGTGACGTTCGTCTCGGCGCAGATCGGTCCTGACACGATGATGTACGCGCTCTGGGCGCTCGCCCTGTGGCTCGGGGTGCGGATCATCCGGCGCGGCGTCACCACCGGCATGGCGATCGCCCTGCTCGGCCTCACGGGACTGGCGATCATCGTGAAGGCGACGAGCTACGCCCTGGTCCCGGCGACGCTGCTGGCGCTCGGCGTAGGGCTGTGGCGTGCGCGCGCATCCCGCGCGCAGACCGTCCGACTCGCGGTCGCTGCACTGGCGGCCCTCGCGATTCCCGTCCTGGCGTGGTTCGCGATCGCGCGGCTCGGCGGCCACGCCGCCGCGGCGCAGCTGACGGACGCTTCTAGCAGCGGCGGCACGAACCTGCGCGAGCTTGCGAGCTATCTCTGGCAGTACTACCTGCCGCAGCTGCCGTTCATGGACCAAATCGACCCGACCGGCGGCGGCGTGCCCGCCTTCCAGATCTTCGTGAAGCAGTCATGGGGTGCCTTCGGGTGGCTGGAGGTGCGCTTCCCGGACGCGCTCTACACGTGGTTCGGTGCGCTCACGGCATTCGTCGGGCTCGCTGGGCTCGCGCGCCTGGCGACACGGCTGCGCAGCATGGATCTCGCCGTCGCGGCCTTCCTGGCAGTCGCCGTCATGACGCTGCTGGCCGGACTCCACTGGACCGATTACCACCAGTGGATCGCAGGCGGCGCCTTCATGCAGGGTCGCTATCTGTTTCCGCTCATCCCGATTGCGGGAGCTGTGACCGCGCTGGCGATCTCATGGCTGCACGGCCGCGCCCGCGCAGCCGCGGCCGGTGTCGTGCTCGGCGGCCTGTTCGCACTCCAGTTGGCATCGCTCGCCCTCGTCGCCACCCGCTTCTATGCGTAGGGCCGCGCTCATCGGGTTTCTCGTGCTCGCGTTCGCCGGCCCGGCGATCATCACGGTCGCCGGGGCGAGCCGCGAGCGCACCCTTGCATTCACGCTCGGCGCCCCGTCGACCACCCCCGCCGTCGTGTTGAGACCCGGCGCGACGGTATGCCAGGGTCCCATCGCGGTGGCAGCCGCGTTCGATGGCGTCGAGCTGCAACCGGGCACGTTCGGCGCCGCCGGATCGCCGCTGGCGGTCGACGTGCGCCGCATGTCCGACGGCGGGACAATCGCCCATGGTCGGCTCGCCGCCGGCTACGCCGACGTGCGACGCGAGACGATCCGCGTCGGCCCGGTCGCCGAGGACGACGAGGTCGCGGTATGCATTCGGAACGCGGGCAGCCACAGAACGGCTCTCTATGGCAGCGCCGACGCGGCGGTGCGCACGAGCACGGCGATGCTCGACGGGGAGCTGACCGGCAGGGACCTCGATCTCGTCTTCCGCACGAACGCGCGCAGCACGCTCGCGCTCGTGCCCGACGTGCTGCAGCGCATGGCGCTCTTCCGTGGTGGATGGATCGGGACGTGGCTCTACTGGGTGCTACTCGCCCTCTTGGTGCTCGGCGTGCCCGCGCTGCTGGCCCGCGCATTGATCAGCGCGCTCCCCGGCCGCGTCGATGAGGGCGAGCCGCCGGCTCCTTAGCCCGTGCGGCGACCACTTCGCGTAGCCTGCCGCGCGTGCCCCGCCGCGCGCTGATCACCGGCCTGACCGGCCAGGACGGCAGCTACCTCGCCGAGCAGCTGCTCGGCGGCGGGGACGTGGTGATCGGCGCGGTGCGTCGACCGGACCGGGCACTGCACGACGCAGGCCTCGACCACCTCGGCGGCCGCGTCGAACTGCTCGCCGCCGACCTGCTCGAGCCCGACAGCATCCGCCGAGCGATCGAGCTCGCGCAGCCGGACGAGATCTACCACCTCGCCGCGCCGACGTTCGTGCCGGACTCGTGGAACGACGCGACCGAGGTGATGACCGCGGTCGCCGGCGGCAGCGCAGCGGTGCTCGCAGCAGCCGGTGCGCTCGCACACGAGGCGCGCGTCCTGGTCGCCAGCTCCAGCGAGATCTTCGGCGACGCCGGCGTCTCGCCGCAGTCGGAGGACGCCCCCACCCGGCCGCGCTCTCCCTACGGCGTCGCAAAGCTGGCGGCGCACCAGCTCGTAGGCGTTCTGCGCGCGCGCCACGGCCGCTTCCTCGTCTCCGCGATCACCTTCAACCATGAGTCGCCGCGACGGCCGGAGCGCTTCCTCCCGCGCAAGGTCACCGCCGGCGCGGCGGCGATCGCCGCCGGGCAGGCGGACACGCTCGCGCTCGGCGACCTCGGTGCGATCCGTGACTGGACGCACGCGCGCGATGTCGTCGCCGGCATGGTGCTGGCGCTCCGCCATGACACCCCGGACGACTACGTGTTTGCCTCGGGCGAGGGTCGGACCGTCGGACAGCTCGTCGATGCGGCATTCGCCGCCGCGGGCGTCGAGCGGCACGTTCCCGTGGAGGGCAGCGGAACGCGCGACCGCGTCGTGGTCGACCCGCGCTTCGTGCGCCCGCCAGAGCAGTGCCCGCCCGTCGGCGACGCGTCGAAGGCACAGGCGGTGCTCGGCTGGCAGCCCGCCACGTCGTTCGAGCAGCTCGTCGGCGAGATGGTCGACGCCGACCTGGCACGCCTCGGCGTGGCGCGCGCCTGAGCGGCGACGCGCGCCGGCGCAGCTACGGCTTCAGCAGCTCCAAATCCGCCCGCGTCATCAGCCGGATCAGCTCCTCGAAGCTCGTCTCGGGAACCCAGCCGAGCTGCTCCTTCGCCTTCGTCGGGTCGCCGATCAGCAGGTCGACCTCGGCGGGGCGCAGGAACTGCGGGTCGATCTCGACGTATCTCTCCCAGTCGGAGAAGCCGGCCTCGTCGAACGCGACCTGCACGCACTCGCGCACCGTGTGCGTCTCGCCGGTGGCGATCACGAAGTCCTCCGCCGTGTCCTGCTGGAGCATCAGCCACATCGCTCTGACGTAGTCCTTCGCGAAGCCCCAGTCGCGCTTGGCGTCGAGGTTGCCGAGCGCCAACTTGTCGCGCAGCCCGTGCTTGATCGCGGCCGCGTGCCACGTGATCTTGCGCGTGACGAACTCCAGCCCGCGGCGGGGCGAGTTGTGCACGACGAGTCGGCCGACGCCGGCACAAAACACGCCGCTCTCGGTCTCCAGGTCGAAAACGAAGTCGTCGCACTCCGACGGCTGGACCTCGACGATCCTCCGCACCTCAGCCGGATCCTTGCGCAAGTGCGCGCCCTTCATCCCGACGAGCACGCGGGAGCCGAGGTTGAGCTGGTAGTAGACCTTCCCGGCGCGGTGCTCAACGTACACCGACGAGGGTTGCCCGCGCAGGCCGTAGAGCCACGCGAGCCCGAGCGCGAGCAGCGGGCTGTTCGTCTTCACCGACTCGCCGTTGCCTCTCTTCAGCCCGTCGCCAGCGTAGTAGCCGGCGAGGAATGCGTCGTGCGCGTCGGCGCCACCGTTGAGGACGACCGGGGGAACCTGCTTGAAGTCATGCGACCCATAAAGCTGCTCGCGCAGCCACTGACCAAGTCCACTGCCACCGCCGCAGAGGGCCACGTGCGCGACCGAGCGCTCCGGGTTGAATCCGGACGGGAGCGTGTGCTCACTGGTCGTGCCGAGGAAGCAGCGACTCCACAGCTCCGCAGCGCGCGCCCGGAGACCGGCATCGTTGTTGACGAAGCGAACGCCGTGACCGTCACGACCGACGTATCCGTCTGCTGCCATCAGCCCGAGCAGCTCAGCCAGCTCCGGAGCGATCGTGGTCCACGCCGGCGTCTCGGGCGCCTCGTCGCAGAGCGCCATCCGATCCCCGACCTCGACGTCGCGTGCGACGACCTGCTCGCGGTCGGCATCCAACAGATGGTGATGCGCAGTCGTCGTGATGACGCCGCCGCGCGTCTCCACGGAGAGCAGACGATGGTCGGGGTCCGTCGCGCGCCGGCGCGTGGCCGTGACCGCCGTGATCGGCGTCCAGTCCTCGCCATCCCAGATCTCCAGCAGGCCATCGGGAACGTGCTGCTGCACGCTGGAACCCTTGCGACGCAGCGGCATCAGATCCTCGGCGAGCTTGATCGCCACCACACCGCGCTCGCGAACGCAGACAGGTGTCAGCGATGACACACACTCGTGGTTGAAGAGGATCCCGCTCGTCGCGTGCAGGTCGTAGGACTCGCGGTAGTTGATCGTGATGAAGTGGCCGTAGACCTTCGCGACGCCGTAGGGCGAACGCGGGTAGAGCGGCGTGTCCTCTCTTTGCGGGACCTCGCGCACCTTGCCGAACATCTCCGAGCTGGAGGCCTGGTAGAAGCGCGCCTCGGGGCACGCCTCGCGCACCGCTTCGAGCATGCGCGTCACGCTGACGCCGGTGAAGTCGGCCGTCAGCGTGGGCTGGACCCACGACAACGCGACGAACGACATCGCCGCGAGGTTGTAGACCTCGTCGGGCCGCGCGGCCCGCATCGTGTCGACGAGCGAGCGCTGGTCGAGCAGGTCGCCCTGATGGAGGGTGATGCGGTCGCGCAGGTGCTCGATCCGGTCGAACTTCTCGGTCGACGCGCGCCGCACCATCCCGTGCACTTCGTAGCCCTCGTCGAGCAGCAGCTCTGCGAGGTAGGAGCCGTCCTGGCCGGTGATGCCGGTGATGAGTGCGCGCTTGGGGGATGACATGGGCTGGAGCCTATGGAATGGCGGCGACGAGTCCAGGGCTGCCGCATTTCGGCCGCGTCGCAGCCGCAGGCTAGACTCTCATTCCACCGAATGCCGGAACGGGACCGGCGATCCGGTGGCATCAGCGCAACCATCGGGCGTTTGACCCGTTCGCACTGATGGAAAGCCTCGCTCCCGAGGCACCGCGCGTCATGTCGACCTCCTCCTTCGAAGCCATCGCACCGCCTGCACTCGCCGCCATCGACGCGGCGCTGCCGCCCGTCGAGCAGGCCCCGATCCTCGGCGTCCCGCTCGCGGTGACCGACTACGACCGCACGCTCGACTGGATCGACGCCGCCGTCGCGCTTGGCGCCCGCGAGTACCTGTGCGTCGCCGCAGTCCACACGGTGATGGAATCGCGCGAGGACGACGCGCTGCGCGAAGCGGTCGACGGCGCCGCCTTCACGGTCCCCGACGGCCAGCCGCTCGCCTGGGCGCTGCGCAAGCTCGGCCACGACATCGACGCGCGCGTCTACGGACCCGAGCTGATGGATCGAGCCTGCGCCCGCTCCGCCGGCAGCGGCCAGCGCCACTACCTCTACGGCGGCCGCGACGAGAAGGTGCTCGCGCAGCTCGCGGCCAACCTGCTCGATCGCCATCCCGGACTCGAGCTCGCCGGCGGCTGGTCGCCCCCGCACCGCCCCCTCGACGACGCCGAGCTCGACGAGATCGCCGCGCGCATCAACGCCGCCAGACCGGACGTCGTCTGGGTCGGGATCGGCGTGCCGAAGCAGGAGAAGTGGATGGCCGCGATGCGCGACCGGCTCGACGCGCCCGTGCTCGTCGGCGTCGGCGCCGCGTTCGACTTCCACGCGGGCCTCGTCCCGCAGGCGCCCGCCTGGATGCAGCGGCGCGGCCTCGAGTGGCTGTTCCGCCTGATCCAGGAGCCGCGCCGCCTCTTCCGCCGCTACGCACGCCACAACCCGCGCTTCGTCGCCGGCTTCGCGCGGCAGTGGGCGACGCACCGCCGCGCCCGGCCGAGCAGCGACCCCGGCGCATAGCGCTCAGCCCGCCAGCGCCTCCAGCTCGCGGCACAACTCCACCAGCCCGATCGCCTCCACGTCTCTGCGGATCGGGTAGCGATCGGTGCCGGCGTAGAGCACGAAGCCGCGCTCCGGCTGGATGTCCTCCCAGGCAGAGGTGAAGCCGCGGCGGAGCTTCGGCACGAGCGTCCGTTTCACCTCGATGACCCAACGGCGGCCGTCGCGCCACGACAGTACGAGGTCGACCTCGGCGCCGGCACGGGCGCGGTAGAAGCTTGGCTGCACCCGCCAGGCATCGGCAACCGACAGAAGGCTCTCGATCGCGAAGCCCTCCCAACTCGCACCGACGACGGGGTGGCCGAGCAGCGCATCCTTTGAGGACAGGCCGAGCAGCGTATGGACGATCCCGCTGTCGCGCACGTAGACCTTCGGCGAGCGCACGAGGCGCTTGCCCGCGTTCGACGTCCATGGTGGGAGCCGGCGCACCAGCAGCAGGTCGACGAGCAGGTCGACATAACGGGCGACGGTTCTTCCATCGATCTCGAGCGAGCGCGCCAAGACCGAGAGATTGAGCAGCCCCCCCTGGTGGTGCGCGAGCATCGTCCAGAGTCGCTCCAGCGTCGTGGCCGGGATGCGTGGTCCGAGCGCGGGGACGTCCCGCTCGAGGTAGGTGCGGATGAAGCGCGCGCGCCACCGCTCGCTCGCCGCATCGTCGGCAGCGAGGACGCTGTCGGGGAAGCCGCCGCGCACCCACAGCGTGTCGAGGTCGATCCCTCCGCCTGCCGCCTCGAGCGCGTCGAATGGGGTGAGTTCGAGGTACGCGATGCGGCCGGCGAGCGTCTCCGACTGCTGCATGAGCTCGACCGACGCCGAGCCCAACAGCAGGAACCGGCCGTTTCCGCGCCCGTCCCTTCGTCCTCGGTCGATGACGCCGCGGAGCACCTCGAAGAGGCCTGGCATGCGCTGAACCTCGTCGATGACCACCAGCTCGTCGGCGTGGCGGGCAAGGAACAGCTCGGGGTCTTCCAGTCTCCGTCGATCGGCAGGCGACTCGAGGTCCAGGTAGACCGCCTGCCGGTCGCGTGCAACCCGATCCGCGAGCGTCGTCTTGCCTGACTGTCGCGGCCCCAACAGCGCGACAGCCGAGGCCTCCGCGAGGCCCTCGAGAATCTGCGGGTAGAGACGTCGCTGAATCATTAACATGCCAAATACCGACTTATATTCCAGATTTGGCATGTTAGCACGGCTTTATCCTGCCAAATCGGGACTGGCGTGGCGGATTTGACAGGTTAGGCACCCGGCCGGTTGCCGCAGCGGCCCGCGTGGCCTGCCACGCCCCCACTGCTGCTCCAGCCGTCGCCCACCAACCGCAACCCCAACCCACACCGCCCGTTCCCACAGCATGCGCCCCGCGTCGCGCCCACCCCGACCGATACCCTCCGCCAAGCGATGAGCGCCGCCATCCCCTCCCCCGACGTCGCAATCGTCGGCCTCGGCCGCGTCGGCCTCCCGCTCGCGCTCTCGTTCGCCGACCGCGGCCTCACCGTCCTCGGGATCGACAACGACCCCGAGCGACTGCAAGCCGTCGCCGCCGGCCGCATGCCGTTCCAGGAGACGGGCACCGACGAGCTGATCGAGCGCGTCCACGCGACCGGCCGCCTCACCACCTCCGAGCGCGTCGCCGACGCCGCGCAGGCCGACGCGATCGTGCTCACGCTCGGCACCCCTTCCTTCAGCCACATCGAGATCGACATGCGCGACATTCGCTCCGCGCTCGACGACCTGCTGCCGCACCTGCGCCCAGGCCACACGATCGTGCTGCGCTCCACCATCGCGCCCGGCACGACCGAGTTCGTCGCCGGCTACCTCGAGCGCCAGCGCGGGCTGCGCGCCGGCGTCGACGTGCACGTCGCGCACGTGCCCGAGCGGATCGCGACCGGCAAGTTCCTGCAGGAGATCGACACGCTGCCGTGCATCGTCGGCGCGGTTGGCGGTGAGACCTCCGGCGAGCACGTCGCACAAGTCTTCAGCGTCTTCGACGCGCCGATCGTACAGACGACGCCGGTGCAGGCCGAGCTCGCGAAGATCTGGGCGAACATCCTGCGCTACACGCACTTCGCGCTGCCCAACCTCCTCATGATGGACTGCGAGCAGTACGGCGCGAACGTCTTCGACGTGATCGACCTGATCAACCGCGACTACCCGCGCGGCGGGATCGCGCAGCCGGGCTTCACCGCCGGCACCTGCCTGCGCAAGGACTTCACGTTCTCCGAGGAGCGCTCGAACGCGCCCGGGATGCTGCTCGCGGTGTCACGCGTCAACGAGTCGGTCCCGCACTTCCTCGTGCAGGGGATGAAGCGCCGCTCGCCCGACGCGACGCTCAACGGCCGCAAGGTCGCCGTGCTGGGGCTCGCCTTCAAGGGCGACACGGACGACGAACGCGACTCGCTCGCGCACAAGCTGATCCGCCTGCTCGAGCGCGAGCTGGCCGACGTCGCCGTGCACGACCCGCTCGTCGCCTCGCCGACGCAGCCGTTGGAGGTCGCGCTTCACGAGGCACAGGTCGTCGTCATCGCCGCGAACCACAAAGCCTTCGATCCGGCCACCACACGCGCCGCGATCGGCGCGCTCGCCGCCCCCGACGCGCTCGTCGTCGACCCCTGGAACCACCTCGGCTCCGGCCAGGTGTTCGCGTTCGCGGACGAGCTGATCCCGCTGCAGATCGAGGTGCGGAGATCTTGACCCGGGTCCTCGTGACGGGCGGCGCCGGCACGATCGGCGCCGCGGTCGTGCGCCGCCTGCTGGGCGACCCGCGCTACGACGTGCGCGTCGCCGACCAGCGCGAGGCGCCGCAGTGGATGCGCGAGAGCTGCGAGATCCACACCGGCGACCTGCGCGACGTCGCGGTCGCCACGCAGGCGCTGGACGGCTGCCCGCTCGTCATCCACCTCGCGGCGATCGTCGGCGGCATCGGCAACTTCCACAAGCTGCCGCACACGCTGACGGAGATGAACAACGGCCTCTACAACGGGATCTTCCGTGCCGCGCTCGACCTCGGCGTCGAGCGCTTCACGTACGTCTCGTCCTCGATGGTGTTCGAGCGCGCGACCGAGTTCCCGACGACCGAGGCGCACCTGCCCGACTGCCCGACACCGCAGTCCGCCTACGGCTACTCGAAGCTCACCGGCGAGGTCTACTGCCGCGCCGCGCACGACGAGCACGGACTTCCCTACACGATCTGCCGCCCCTTCAACGCGTACGGCCCCGGCGAGATGCCGGACCCCGAGCCGGGCATCGCGCACATGGTCCCCGACGTGATCAAGAAGGTCCTCTCCGGCCAGCAGCCGCTGCAGATCTTCGGCGACGGCACGCAGACGCGCACGCTCACGCACATCGACGACATCGCCGACGGGATCGTCGTCGCGATGTCCTCACCGGCCGGCCTCGACGAGGACTTCAACATCTCCGCCTCCGAGGAGCTCACCGTCGCCGAGACGGCGCGCATCATCTGGGAGGAGTGCGGCGAGGATCCGGCCGCGTTCGCCTTGGAGCACCTGCCGACGTTCGAGGTCGACGTCGTGCGCCGCTGGCCGTCGGTCGAGAAGGCGAGAGCGCTGCTCGGCTGGGAGGCGCAGATCGGCGTGCGCGAGGGGATCGCGAAGACGGTGGAGTGGCTGCGCGAGCAGGGCTTCGACGCGCCGGTCAGCTCCCACGCGCCCGCCGACCCGCCCTCCGCCACCCCGGCCTGAGGGCGCCAGCCCGCCCGCGCGATGAGCGCCGCCGCCCCGCCTGCCTCGATCGTCGTTCCCACGCGCGACCGCGCCGGCTACCTCGACGTCGCGCTGCGCTCGTTCGGGCCGCAAGCGGTGGACTCCGGCGCGGAGGTGATCGTCGTGGTGGACGGGTTCGACCCCGAGAGCGTCGTCGTCGCGCAGCGGCGCGGGGCGCACGTGATCGCGCACGCTGAGCCGCGTGGTCCCAACGCCGCCCGCAACGCCGGCTGGCAGGCCGCTGCCGGGGAACTGGTGATCTTCGTGGACGACGACGTCGAGGCGCCGCGGACGTGGCTGCCATCGCTGCTCGCAGCAGCCGCCGCGACCCCTGAGCGCGACGTCTTCGCCGGGCC
Organism: Conexibacter sp.; assembly: GCA_035264605.1. GTDB lineage: Bacteria > Actinomycetota > Thermoleophilia > Solirubrobacterales > Solirubrobacteraceae > Conexibacter. The sequence continues at coordinate 11,542 of DATFPW010000031.1, forward strand.
GATCCGCGCCGACATCGAGGACGGGGGGCCGCGCTCCTGCGGACGTGACACGCCGCCGATCACGACACTCGACCACGGCGCCGCCGACGTCGACATCGCCGTCGGCTGGAGCGCGAACCTCGCGATCCGCAGAGCCGCGCTGGAGACCGTCGGCGGCTTTGACGAGGACATCCCAGTCGGCGCCGGCGACGAGGAGGAGTGGCAGGAGCGCTACCGCTCGATCGGCGGCCAGATCCGCTACGTCGCCGCCGCGGGATTGGAGCATCGACGCGTCGGACCGGACGCGACGCTGCGCGCGCTCGCCCGCGCGCAATACCACCGCGGTCGCGCCGCACGCAGACAGGACGTCCGCAAGGGCGTCGCGCCCTCGCTCGCGCGCGAGCTGCGCCTCGTCGCGGCCTGCGCCGCTCACACGCTCGCCCGCGCCTGCCTCAACGGCGTCACGCTCACCGCCCACGCGCTCGGGCGCACGCGTGAGGCCTTGGCTTCGCGACGACCCGACGCTACGCTGTAGACATATGGCTACGGTTCCCCAACGCGAGCTGCGCAACCACACGGCAGAGGTCCTCCGACGCGTCGAGCAGGGCGAGCGCGTGGAGATCACGGTCAACGGCCACCCGGTGGCCGAGCTCGGCCCCATCGATCGGCGCGGGACGTTCGTCCCGACCGACCGGATCGTGCGCGAATTTCGCGGCCTGCTCGCACCCGACGACCCCTTGGCGCAGGAGCTTCGCGAAGCCGACACCCCAGCCCGCGATCCCTTCGAGTGAGCCGCGGGATCCTCGACACATCAGTGGTGATCGACCTCGCGCTGGGCATCGAGCTGGCGACGATGCCCACGGAAGCCACGATCTCCGTCGTCACGCTCTGTGAGCTGCATCATGGCGTGCTCTCAGCCGGCGACGATCATCGGGCCAGACGCCTCGCCACGCTCGTGGCCGCCGAGCGGCGATTCCAGGCGCTGCCGCTCGATGCCCGGGTTGCGCCGCATTACGGCCGCATGATCGCCGCCGCTCGGAAAACCGGCCGCAGACCGCGCACGAACGATCTGCTGATCGCCGCGACCGCTGCCGCGCACGACGTTCCGGTCTACACGCGCGACCGCGACTTCCTCGGCCTGGACGGCGTCGAGGTCGTGCTCGCATGAGCGCCGACCCCGAACCCGGAACAGCCGCCGGCCCCACCGACTGGGCCTCCGGCGAGAGCGGGATCGTCGGAGGGATCCGGCTCGGCGTGCGCACGCGCGTAGACGATGCGCTGCTCGACGCGCGCCGCTGGATGACGGGCGAGCCGCTCCGTCTGCACCGCGCAGCGCGGCATCAGCCGCCCCGCCGCAGCGTGCTCGCGATCGGGATCGAGCGCGAGGACCGGCCGAACCTGATGGCCGCGGCGCGCGCCGAGCTCACTCGCTCGCGCCACGACGTCGAGCTCGCGACAAGCGGCGTCGGCGACCGCGGCAAGTTCGAGAACCTCAACGCGCTGCTCGACGCGCACCCGCTCGCCGACCGCGACTGGCTGCTCGTGCTCGACGACGACGTCGCGTTCCCTCGCGGCTTCCTCGACGCCTTCCTGTTCCTCGCCGAGCGCTTCGAGCTCAAGCTCGCGCAGCCAGCGCACCGCCGCCGCTCGCACGCCGCCTGGCGTGTGACGCGCCGCAGAGCCGGCAGCGTCGCACGCGAGACCGGCTTCGTCGAGATCGGGCCGGTGTGCGCATTCCACCGCGACACGTTCGAGACGCTGCTGCCGTATCCGCAGCTGCAGGCCGGCTGGGGACTCGACTCGCACTGGGCCGCACTCGCGCGCCAGCGCGGCTGGAAGATCGGCGTCGTCGACGCGACCCCGATCCGTCACGTCATGCGCCCGATCGCCGACAGCTACCGCCGCGCCGACGCGATGGCAGAAGCGCAGGCGTTCCTCGCAGAGCGGCCGTACGTGACCGCCGCCGAGGCGCAGCGCACGCTCGCGACCCATTCCCGCTGGTGACTTCCGCCGACGCCCCGCCCACCTCGCCCCGCCGCCCGCCCGCGAGCTGACCCGTGCGCGTCGCGATCGTCGCCGAGTACTACCCGCGTGCGTCCGACCCGGTGCTCGGCGTGTGGGCGCACGGCCAGGCGATGGCCGCACGCCACGCGGGCGCCGACGTGCGCGTGCTCGTGCTGCACCGTCCGCTGCCACCGCTCGACGCGCTCAAGCGGGGCGACCTCGGCGCGGCCCGCACCGCGCTGCGACAGCCGAAGCGCGCACGGCTCGACGGGATCGAGATCGCGTACGTCCCGTACCTCTCGCCGCCGCGCCCATGGAGCTACGCGACGTGGGGTTCATGGGCAGCGCCGCAGGTGCGACGCGCACTGCGTCGGCTCCACGCGACGTTCCCGTTCGACCTCGTGCACGCGCACTACGCAGTGCCCGCCGGGGACGCGGTGCGCCGGTCCACGCCCGACATCCCGCTCGTCGTCTCCGTCCACGGCGGCGACGTGCTCGCGACCGCGCAGCGCAGCGCGTACGCCCGCCACACCGTCCAGCGCACGTTCGCCCACGCCCAACTCGTGCTCGCCAACAGCGCAGGGACCGAGCGGCGCTGCCAGGCGCTCGGCGCGCACGCAACGACCGTCGTGCACCTCGGCACCGACCTCCCGGCCGAGACAACGCGCCGGACCGAGCACCCGCCGACGCTCCTCACCGTCGGCCACCTCATCGCCCGCAAGCGCCACGCCGATGTGATCGAGGCGCTCGCCATGCTCACCCCTAGACACCCCGGTCTCCGCTACGTGATCGTCGGCGACGGCCCCGAGCGCGCAGCGCTCGAGGCGCTCGCCACCCAACGCGGCGTCCGCGACCGCGTTGACTTCACCGGCCAGCTCCCACCCGCTGAGGCACGGGAGCAAGCGGCCGCCGCCGACCTCTTCGTCCTGCCCAGCATCGACGAGGCGTTTGGCGTCGCCTACGTCGAGGCGATGGCCGCCGGCGTCCCCGCGATCGGCTGCGAACGCGAGGACGGACCGGACGAGATCGCCGCCGCCGGCCCCGGGCTCATCCAGGTCCCTCCGCGCAACCCGCAGGCGCTCGCCGCCGAGATCGACCGACTGTTGGGCGACGCCGAAGCGCGGGCAGCCCTCGGCCGGCAGGCGAGGAGCACCGTCGAGGACGCCTTCACCTGGGAGCGCTGCGGCCGCCAGACGGTCGCCGCATACGAGCGCGCGCTCGCCGGCCGTTTCCCTGCTCCCGCGCCCGGGTAGCTGAGCCGACAAGGCGTTCCCCCGGTCCAGCGCGCCTCGGGCCGGGGGGCGTCTGTAAGAACCTGTTTCCACGATGACGTCGGCCGGCTGGCACCGTCTCGCGGCGCCGGATCGCCACCCGCGATGTTCGACGCAGCATTGCTGCGCCTTCACATCGCGTGCGGCGCCCGGCATCCACGATCCGGCACCATCCGACTCGCCCTCATCTTGAAACACGTTCTAGCCGCGCTGGCCTGGTCGGCGGGGGCCATCCCGGTCCCGGGCTCCCGCCGCCAGCGCGGCGACAGCAACTTCGTGACCGACCACCCGTTGAGGCAGGCAGGAAGCCGGGCGCGATCCACGCCCCTTGGTAGCGTTCGCGCGCTCCGCACCCCGACGATGCGCACCCCCAAGATCCTCATCACGCTCATCGCCTGCGTGCTGCTGCTCGCGATCCCTGCGTCCTCGGCATGGGCCAACGCCGCCGACGACCGCATCATCAGCGACTGCCAGAACTCGCCCACAGGGTCGCTGCGCGGCAGCTATACGCAGAAGCAGCTGAACCACGCGCGGCACAACCTCCCGGGCGACGTGCGCGAGTACACCGGCTGCCCCGACGCGATCAAACAGGCGCTGCTCGCCAGCGCGGGCGGTGGCGACGGCGGAAGCACCGGCGGTGGCGACATCGGCGGCGGAGGCGGCACGAGCGGCGGCGGATCGAGCGACGGCGGCGTCGGGTCGCCCAGCGGCGACACGGGCGCAGGCGCGCCGGTGCCGGACGCCGCGCCGCCTGCCGGCGCCGAACAGCCGGTCGACGTGGCGGGCGCGGCCGTCACCCCGGGCACGCTGCCGGAAATCGGGCAGGACTCGCATCGCCTGCCCACCCCGCTGCTCATCCTGCTCGTGCTGGTCGGCGTCGCGGCGCTCGCAGCCGCCGCCCTGACGATCGGACGCCGTGTCGTCGGTCATCGCGGCGCCTAGCTCGAGCGAGGACGCAGCGGCGTCCGAACGCGCGGGCATCGTCTCGCGCACGCGCCCCCGTCTCGCCACCCATTCCGACGCGCTCGTCGTGCTCTTGCTCGCCGCACTGCTGGTCGCGGTCTCGTTCGGCGCGCGCAGCGGCTCGATGCTGTCGCGCGCGACGACGGTCGAGATGGCCCTCACGTTGCTCGGCGCCGCCGCCGTCGCCGTCGCGATCCTCATGCGCCCGCCGCGCCAGCGCCTGTGGGGGGGCGTCACGCTGCTGCTGTTCGCCGCGCTCGCCGTGTGGACGGCGCTGTCGATCGCCTGGTCGGTGCAGCCGTCGGACTCGTGGGAGGCCGCGAACCTCACGTTCGCCTACCTCGCCGTGTTCGCCGGCGGACTCGCGCTGGCGCATGTCATCCCAGCCCGCTGGACCGGCGTGCTCGGCGGCGTGGTGCTCGCGTCGGTCGTGTTGTGCGGCTACTCGCTGCTCGTGAAGGTCTTCCCCTCGATCAGCTCGCTCGACCTCTACGCGCGCCTGCGGGCGCCGTTCGACTACTGGAACGCGGTCGGGCTGATGGCGGCGCTGGGGATCCCCGGTTGCCTGTGGCTCGGCGCCCGCCGCGACGGCCACGCGGCGCTGTCGGCGCTCGCCGTCCCCGCGCTCGGCCTGCTGCTCGTCGCGCTGTTGCTGTCATACGGGCGCGGGCCGTTGCTGGCGACGGCGGTCGCCGTGGCGTGCTGGTTCGCGATCGTGCCGCTGCGGCTGCGCGGGCTGGCGGTGCTTGCGACGGCCGGCGCCGGCACCGCGATCGTGTGCGCCTGGGCGTTCGCCAACGACGGCCTGGCGAAGGACGGCACGCCGCTCGACGTGCGCGCCGACGCCGGCCACTCGCTCGGCCTGCTGCTGATCGTGCTGCTGATCGTGCTGCTGCTCGCCGGCCTGGCGCTGAGCTTCGCGATGGCGCGCTCGGCGCTCTCGCCGCAGGGCCGCCGCGCGCTCGGCACCGGCGTGCTGATCGCGCTCGCGCTGGTGCCGCTCGCGGGGATCGGCGCGCTCGCCGCCTCCGACCGCGGCCTGGGCGGCTCGATCTCACACGGCTGGCACCAGCTGACCGATCCGAACGCGCAGCAGCCGGCAAACGACCCGGGCCGCCTCGCCTCGGTCGGCGGCGTGCGCGCGCGCTACTGGGACAACGGCTTCGAGATCTGGCGCAAGGCGCCGTGGCTGGGCGTCGGCGCCGACGGCTACGCCACGGCGCGCAAGCCGATCCAGCCCGACCGCCTGCGCGTGCGCCACGCGCACGGCTACGTCCCGCAGACGCTTGCGGACCTCGGCCTGATCGGGATGGGGATCAACGTGGCGCTGCTGCTCGCCTGGCTTGGCGCCGCCGCCCGTGCCACCGGCGTCCGGCCGCGGCGTCGCTGGGGCGCGTGGCTGATGGCGCTCGCGCGCACGCGCGACACCCGCACCCGACCGGAGGTGCGCGCGCGCCAGCCGATGACGCCCGAGCGGATCGGGCTGATGACGCTCGCCACAACCGCGATCGCGTTCGGCGTCCACTCGGCCGTCGACTGGACGTGGTTCGTTCCCGGCACGGCGATCACGGGCCTGCTGTGCGCCGCGTGGGTCGCGGGTCGCGGGCCGCTCGGCGCGGCCCCGGCGCCGCCTGCGGCGCTGCCCCGTGGGCAAGCCGGCTGGAGTGCCGCACGCGGTCGCATCGCGCTTGCCGCGCTGGTGCTCGCAGTGGGGCTCGCCGGCGCGTGGACGATCTGGCAGCCGCAGCGCTCGATCGATGCGAGCGACGCCGCGCTCACGGCGCTGCTCGCCGGGCACCCGCAGGATGCGTTGGCAGACGCACAGAATGCCGTCGACATCAATCCGCTCTCGATCGACCCGCTGCTGACGCTCGCCGCCGTCCAGCGCGCCAACAGACAGCCGGACGCGGCGCGCGCGACGCTCCAGCGCGTCGTGCGTCTGCAGCCCGCGAACCCGGAGACCTGGCTGCGTCTGGGCCAGTTCGAGCTCAACGCCGGCCACGCGCGGCGCGCGCTGAGACTGCTCGGAGCAGCGATCTACCTCGACCCGAGAGGGCCGGAGGCCCAGACCGCCTACGCGCAGGCGCAGCAGGCCGTCGCGCAGAAGCAGGCGGCGAGAGCGCGCTGAAGCCGGCTCAGAACGCTCCGCGCCGCATCAGGACCGCCGGCACGGTCTTCAGCAGAATCACGAGGTCGAGCGCGACCGACCAGCGCTCGAGGTAGAGGAAGTCGAGCCGCACGAGGTCGTCGAAGTCGAGCTCCGCGCGGCCCGAGACCTGCCACAGCCCGGTGATCCCCGGCAGCACGAGGTAGCGCTTCTTGTGCCACTCCTCGAGCTTCTCGAAGTCGCGCAGCGGCAGCGGGCGCGGCCCCACGAGCGACATGTCGCCGCGCACGACGTTCGCCAGCTGCGGCAGCTCGTCGAGCGAGAAGCGCCGCAGGAAGCGCCCGACCGGCGTCATGCGCGGGTCGTCTCTGATCTTGAACAGCGCTCCGCTCATCTCGTTGAGCGCCTCGAGCTCCTCCTGGGTGTGCTCGGCGTCGTCGCGCATCGTGCGGAACTTCAGGCAGTCGAACGGCGCGCCGCCCATCCCCGGGCGAGCCGAGCGGTAGAGGACGGGACCGCGCGAGGTCAGCTTCACCGCGAGCGCGATCGCGATCAGCGCCGGCGAGAGCAGCAGCAGGAACAGCGTCGCGCCGATCACGTCGAACGTCCGCTTGATCGCGAAGTCGACGCCCTCGAACACCGGCGACTTGAGCGTGAACAGCGGCAGCGACTGCCCCGGCACGAATTCGGCGCGCTGCGTGAGGATCCCCATCGTCGAGGGTGCGACGTGCACCTCCACGCCGCGGCGGTGGCACGCGTCGACCAGCTCGACCGCCTGCGCCTGCGGGAAGTCGGGATCGGCGATGATCACGTCCTGCACGCGGTGCTCGGTGAGTATCTCGGCCAAGTTGGCGAGCTCGCCGAGCGAGCGCAGGCCGTTGTCGGGGCGCGGCGTCAGCGAGATGTAGCCGACCGGCTCGATCCCGCCGTGCGGCGAGTCCGCCAGCGCGTGCGCAACCGCGTCGAGGTGGCGGCCGCTGCCGACGAGCAGCGTGCGGCGCGAGTAGCCGGCGCGCGCGAGCAGCCAGCCGGTGAAGAGCGTGTGCGCCCAGCGCAGCAGCGAGATCGTGACGATCGCGAGCGCGAACGACCCGTAGAAGATGTAGTAGCTGGAGAACGTGTGGCCGCTCGCTACCGAGAACACGAGCGCGACGATCATCACCTGGAACAGCGAGGCGACGATGCGCGTCAGGCCGGGGCGGCGCGAGCGCTCGGCGTACAGGTCCGAGCGCGCGAACAGCAGGATCGTCAGCAGGTAGGCGAACGCGAGGAAGTCACTCGTCTGACCGGAGGCGAAGTGGGCCGCCTCGCCGAGGTCGTAGCCGCCCTTGAGGACCGCCTTCAGCAGCAGCGCCGTGAACAGCGCGGCCCACACGCCGGCGAAGTCGAGCGCCAGCAGCGACAGGACGCGCAGCGCCTTGCGCAGTGTCGCCAGCCGCAGCAGGAACGACAGCGCGGGAGGCCGCTTGCGGCGCACGTCGCGATCGGGGAGCACCGCCGGTGCGGTCTCCTGCGGTTGATCGAGATCGAGTGCGCCGTTCGCCACCGGGTGTGTTCGCCTCCAGCGCTTCAACGACAAGCGCGCTGCGTAAGTTGCGCTTTGACTACCTGGGCAAGCCGACGAGCGCTTCCACGCCCGCCTCGTCGATCGTGCGGCGCAGGCCCTCGCGCAGCTCGACCTCCGGCTCCCAGCCCAAGACTTCCCGCGCGAGCGTGATGTCCGGCTGGCGCACCTGCGGATCGTCGGTCGGCAGCGCCTCGAAGACGATCTCCGAACGCGAGCCGGTCACTGCCACGACCGACTCGGCGAGTTCGAGCAGCGTGAACTCGTGCGGGTTGCCGACGTTCACGGGCTGGTGATACCCCGACTCGGCCAACGCGATCATGCCGCGGATCAGATCGGAGACGAAGCAGAACGAGCGCGTCTGCGAACCGTCGCCGAAGACGGTGATCGGCCGGTCCTGCAGCGCCTGCCGCAGGAACGTCGGGATCGCGCGCCCGTCGTGCGGGCGCATGCGCGGCCCGTACGTGTTGAAGATGCGGATGATCGCCGTGTCGACGCCCTGCTGACGGTGGTAGGCCATCGTCAGCGCCTCGGCGTAGCGCTTCGCCTCGTCATAGACCCCGCGCGGGCCGATCGGGTTCACGTGCCCCCAGTACGACTCTGGCTGCGGATGCACCTGCGGGTCGCCGTAGACCTCGCTGGTGGAGGCGACGAGGAAGCGCGCGCGGTGCTTCTTCGCGAGCCCGAGCGTGTGGTGCGTGCCGTGGGAGCCGACCTTCAGCGTGTGCAGCGGCAGTCGCAGATAGTCGATCGGCGAGGCCGGCGAGGCGAGGTGGTAGACGAAGTCGACCGGCTCGTCGACGTGGTACGGCTCGATGATGTCGACGTTGAGATGGACGAACTCGGGCTGACGGATGTGCGCGATGTTCGCGAGCGAGCCTGTCTCCAGGTTGTCGACGCAGATGACGCGATGACCGCGGCGCAGCAGCTCGTCGCAGAGATGCGACCCGAGGAATCCTGCTCCCCCGGTCACGAGGCAAGTTGGCATAGGAGCGGAGAATACCCGCCGCTGCGGCCTTCACTACGATCGACGGCGCCGGCCCGCAGGGCCATGGCCCGATTCCGCGACCAAGAGGAGCACCATGGCAGCCACCCGCTTCGTCGAGCGACTGAACGAGCAGATCGCCTACGAGTTCGCGGCCTCGCAGCAGTACATCGCGAACGCCGTCTACTACGACGCCGAGACGCTGCCCCGGCTGGCCGCCTTCTTCTACGCGCAGGCACTCGAGGAGCGCAACCACGCGATGATGATGGTGCAGTACCTGCTCGACGCCGACGCCGACGTGACGATTCCCGGCGTCGCGGCGCCGGAGACGACCTTCGCCGACGTCGTCGCCCCGGTCGCGCTCGCGCTCGACCAGGAGAAGCGCGTCAGCGACCAGATCGCGGCGCTCGTGGGCGTCGCCCGCGAGGAGGGCGACTTCCAAAGCGAGCAGTTCATGCAGTGGTTCCTCAAGGAGCAGGTCGAGGAGGTCTCCTCGATGAACGACCTGCTGACGATCGCCGAGCGCCTCGCCGACCGCCCGATGGACATCGAGGACTGGCTGGCGCGCGAGGGGGGCGGCAGCGACTCCGACCCGACCGCCCCGACCGCCGCCGGCGGCGCCGTCTGACGCAGCCCATCTGACGCACCGCTCACACGCGGCCTCGCACCTCTGCGGCGCCGCTGCAGCACCCCCAACAATCGCCGCGCACCCCCTTCCCGCACCGCACCGCGTCCTTACGGTCGCCCGCGGTGCTGCCGTGCGTGACACAAGATCCGTGGGGTAGACGCGTCGTCCTGACGGCTTCAGGATGGACGCAGGTGCTCAGAGGGCACCCGGAGATGGTCCGTCACCTCGACGAGGCGCTCGCGACCGTGTCCCGCCCGGATGCGATCACGCCGGATCCGATCCGGGGTCGCTGGCGGTACTGGCGCTCCGGCGCGGGACCGACGCGGTGGCTGTTCGTGGTGGTAGCCTGCGGTCGTCACCGCCTACGGCCAGCCGAAGATCAGACTGTGATTGGAGACTCGATGCGAAGGCTTGACCAACCGCTCGTCCTCGGCAACGCCGAGATCGACCGCTACAGCTACTACGAGCTGGGCGATGTGCTCTACCTCAGCGTGGGCGAGCCGACCGGCCAACCCGCGCCGGACGCGGACGAGTCGATCGAGGGCGACACCGTCTTCTTCGACGCCGACGACCACATCACCGGCGTCACGATGATCGGTCCGCGGTTCATGCTGGAACGGGACGGGACGCTCAACATCACGCTGCCGAGCCGGGGGCTCGCGGTGCGCTGGCCTCGCGAGGTCGTCGAACCGCTGCTCGTGGAGACGCTGCTCTACGCCTGATCGGCGGGCGGCGAGGTGCCGGGCACCCAGGTCGCGTCGCCGGCCTCGTCGACCTCGCGCTTCCAGATCGGCGCGAGCTCCTTCAGGCGGTCGATGATCTCGCGGCCGCCGGCGAACGCCTCGGCGCGGTGCGGAGCGGAGACGGCGACGAGCACGGACGCCTCCGACAGCGGCACGACCCCGACACGGTGCTCGGCGGCGGCGGCACACAGGCCGTGCCGATCGATCGCGTCGGCGACGACGGCGCGCAGCTGCTCGAGCGCCATCTCCGCGTAGGCCTCGTACTCCAGCGTGGGCACGTCGCGCGTCACGCCGGCGAAGGTCACGACCGCCCCGGCACGCGGATCCCGCACCCGCGCGACAAGCGTGTCGAGCGACAGCGGCTCATCGCGCAGCGCGACGTGCGGCTCGCGCACGGCGCCGCCCGACACCGGCGGGATCAGCGCAAGCTCGTCGCCGGCGGACAGCGGCGCGTCCTCGGAGGCGTACTCGCGGTTGACCGCCATCACGAGCGGCAGGCCATCCGCCAGCTCCGACAGCGCGGCGAGCGCGTCGCGCACGCGCGCGCCCTCCGGCAGTTCCAGCGACAGCTCGCTCGCGCCGGCGCGCTCGCGCAGCATGGCGAAGAGTCGGATGCGCACGACCATCGCGCCAGCGTACGCGACGGCAGACCGACAGCAGGCACGCGCGATAGGTGACCCTCCTCGCGTCGCCGCGACTTCGCGAGGCGCTGGGTAACCTTCGCCCCCCATGAGCGCCACCGAGGACCACCGCTTCGTCGCCCCGATCGTCGGGCCCGACGACCCCCGCCACTTCACCGACTCCGGCATCGAGATCAAGGGGCTCTACGACGAGTCCGACGTGCCCGAGCAGCTCCAGCTCGGCGATCCCGGCGACTTCCCGTACACCCGCGGCGTGCACCGCGACATGTACCGCAAGCAGCTGTGGACGATGCGCCAGTACGCCGGCTACGCCTCCGCGAAGGAGTCGAACGAGCGCTACAAGTACCTGCTCGCGCACGGCTCGACCGGCCTCTCGATGGCGTTCGACCTGCCGACCCAGCTCGGCCTCGACTCCGACGACTCGCGCTGCCTCGGCGAGGTCGGCCGCACCGGCGTCGCGATCGACACGATCGACGACATGCGGACCGCGTTCGACGGGATCCCGCTCGACCAGGTCTCGACGTCGATGACGATCAACGCGCCCGCCGCGGTGCTGCTGCTGCTCTACCAGCTGGTCGGCGAGGAGCAGGGCGTCGCGCCGGAGAAGCTGCGCGGCACCACGCAGAACGACATCATCAAGGAGTACGTCGCGCGCGGGAACTTCATCTACCCGCCCGAGGGCTCGATGCGCCTCACGACAGACCTGTTCGCCTACTGCAAGCAGAACGTGCCGAGATGGAACACCGTCTCGATCTCCGGCTACCACTTCCGCGAGAAGGGCTGCTCGGCCGTGCAGGAGGTCGCCTTCACACTCTGCTCCGGCATCGCCTACGTGCAGGCGGCGGTCGACGCCGGCCTCGCCGTCGACGACTTCGCGCCGCGCCTCGCGTTCTTCTTCAACGGCCACAACAACGTCTTCCAGGAGGTCGCGAAGTTCCGCGCCGCCCGCAAGATGTGGGCGGAGATCATGCGCGAGCGCTTCGGCGCGCAGGACGAGAAATCGCTCAAGCTGCGCTTCCACACGCAGACGGGCGGCGTCACGCTGACCGCTCAGCAGCCGGAGAACAACATCGTGCGCGTCGCGCTGCAGGGCTTCGCAGCCGTCTGCGGTGGCACGCAGTCGCTGCACACGAACGGCTACGACGAGGCGCTCGCGCTGCCGACAGAGCGCGCCGCCAAGATCGCCCTGCGCACCCAGCAGATCATCGGCCACGAGTCGGGCGCCGCCGACACGGTCGACCCGTTCGCCGGCTCGTACTACGTCGAGGCGCTGACGGCCGAGATCGAGCAGCGCGCAAGCGAGCTGATCGAGAAGGTCGACGAGCTCGGCGGCTCGGTCAACGCGATTGCGTTCATCAAGAACGAGATCGAGGAGTCCGCCTGGGGCTACCAGGAGCGCTACAAGCAGGAGCAGGACATCGTCGTCGGCGTCAACAAGTACGTCGACGAGGCGCTCGAGGTGCCAGACCTGCTGCGCGTCGACCCCGAGTCCGAGCGCGAGCAGGTCGACCGCCTGACGGCCTTCAAGGCGAACCGCGACCAACAGCTCGTCGACACGCGCCTCGAGGAGCTGCGCGACGCCGCCCGCGGCAGCGACAACCTGCTTCCGCCGATCCGAGAGGCGCTCAAGGACCGCGCCTCGATGGGCGAGGTCTGCGGCGCGATGCGCGATGTCTTCGGCAGATACCAGCCGGACATCTAGGCACCTCCGCGACTTCAGCAAACGCCGGCGTTTGAAGACCGGCAAGCCGGGAATGGCTCCCGCATCCCCCACGGAGGTGAGAGATGCGGGTCGCACGCGCGCACGCAACGGTCGTTCTCCTCGTCTGCGCAGCAGCATTGCTCGCGTGGGCCGCGCCCGCGGGCGCACTGTCGGTCACGAACGTCACGGTGACGCCGAGAGGCAACGGCGGGGCGTTCCCGCCCTCAGGGCCCGGCGCCGCCGGCGCGCATCCCGACCTGTTCACGAGATTCACCTTCAACGGCTCCGGCAGCTACAGCCCCGACACGGCCAGAGACGTGCAGGTGCACTTCGCGCCGGGCGTCGTCGCGTACGTGAACCACGTCGCACGCTGCACCGCCGCGCAGTTCGCCGCCGGCAGCGGTTCCGCCTCCACATGCCCGGCCGGCTCCGCCGTCGGCACCGCGGTGACCGGCCTCACGACCGACAACGGGCTCGTCAACACGCTGCTCGGCGGGCAGGTGACGGGCACGATCTACAACATCGATCCGCCGGCCGGTTCGCCCGCCGCGCTCGGGATCGACATCGCGCCGCCGGCCGCGAACCCGCACATCAAGGTGGTCGCGGCGATCAGCGTCGACCCGCACGACCTCGGCCTCACCGCCTCGCTGAGACTCCCGAACACCGCACAGCTCGCGCCGCTCGGCCTGCCGCTGGTGACGGTCAGAGTCCACACCGACTGGATCGAGCAGACGCTGTTCGGCTACGTCGGCGGCAGATCGTTCTTCACGAACCCGACGGCGTGCATCCCCGCGGCGATCTCCGTCTCTGCCAGCTCGTATAGCGGCGCGAGCGGCTCGCGCAGCGGCACCTACACACCGGGCGACTGCGCGGGCGTGCCGTTCTCGACGAGACTCGCGATCTCGGTCACCCCGCCGATCAGCGACTGGACGTCGACCGTCACGACCAACGTGCAGCCCGGCGCAGCCGACATCCCGCGCGCGAACTCGCACGTGCGCTCGACGACGGTGACGCTGCCGCAGAGCCTGCTGCTCAACCCGGCGCTCGCCGCGCGGCTGGACGCGTGCACCGACGAACAGTTCAGACTGAGCGACACGTCGGTCGCGGCGAGATGCCCGGCGTCCTCCGCCGTCGGCGACATCGACTTCGTCTCGCCGATCCTCGGCAGCTTCCCGGGCAGAGCGTACTTCGGCAACAGCGCCCCAGGCGACCGCCTGCGCCTGTTCCTCGACGTGCCGCTCTACGGCGCCCACATCAAGGTCTCCGCGCACGTGCGCCCGAGCCGCACGACGGGCCAGATCACGACGATCTTCGACGAGCTGCCGCAGATCGCGTTCACCGACTTCACGCTCACCTTCAAGGGCGGGCCGCGCTCCGCGCTCGTCTCGCCGACGGAGTGCGGGACGCACACGGCGACCGCGATCACGACCCCGTGGTCAGGCACCACGCCGCAAAGATCGGCGGGCAGCTTCTCCGTCTCGTGGGACGGCAGAGGCGCGCCCTGCCAGCGGATCTTCCAGCCGTCGATGACGACCGCCACGTCGAACGACCGGGCCGGCGCCTCGCCCGACTTCACGCTCACCGCGACGCGACCGGACCGCAACATCCCCGTCGGGCGCATGACGTACGACCTGCCGCCCGGACTCGTCGGCAACCTCGCGCTCAGAGGGCTCGTGCAGTGCTCGCTGAGAGCGGCCGCGAACGCGAATTGCCCGGACGCGAGCCGCCTCGGACCGGTGGTCTCGGTGGATGGCTCCGGCACGGAGCCGCCAGCGCTGCCAGGCGACATCTACCTGACGAAGCCGAAGCAGCCAGGCGACCCGGCCGGCCTGTCGGTCGCGGTCCCCGCGAGACTCGGGCCGGTCGATGCGGGCATCGTGATCGTCGGCGTGCGGCTGCAGCTGCGCCCCGACGGCGGCCTGCACGTCGTCAGCGATCCGATCCCGTCGCTCGTGGAGGGGATCCCGCTGGCGATCCGCAGACTGACGGTCAACGTCACGCGCAACGGCTTCATGCGCAACCCGACGAGCTGCGGCGAGAAGACCGCGTTCGGCCACTTCGACTCGCTCGGGAGCGAGCACGCCGACATCAGCTCGAAGCTGTCGTTCAAGGACTGCGACAGACTCGCCTTCGGGCCGAAGATCAAGGCCTTCATCGGCGCTAAGCACCGCACGAAGGTCGGCAGCCACCCGCCGTTCACGACCGTCATCACGACGGGCGGCGACGACGCGACGATCCGCAGCGCACACGTTCGCCTGCCGAAGGGCGTCGCCTCGAACACCCGCTCGCTCAACGCGGCGTGTGCGACCGACGCCTTCGCCGCCGGCAGATGCCCGCCGCAGTCGCAGGTCGCGAAAGCGGTCGCGCTCAGCCCGCTGCTGCGGGACCCGGTGACCGGCCCGGTCTACCTCGTCAAGCGGCCGGCCGGCCAGACGGGCCTGCCGAGACTCGTCGTGCAGTTCCGCGACCCGATCGCAATGAACCTGGAGGGGAACGTAAACATCGGCAAGGGCGGCGGCATCGGGACGACGTTCCCGGTCGTTCCCGACCTGCCGATCACCAGATTCACGCTGCGCTTCCACGGCGGCGCGTTCGGCGCGCTGGCGCTGACCAGGAACATCTGCCGCAGAGCGCTGCGCCTGCCGGCGACGTTCAGCGGCCAGAACGGCAGAACGGTCAAGGCGCGTCCGCGCATCGCCGTGCGGGGATGCAGAGGTGCGAGAGCGCACAAGCTGCGCAAGCACCGCAGACGCTGAGCAGAGAGCGTCTCCCTACAGGCCAGAACGGCCCGTAGGGAGACGCTCGGGCTGCCGCGTAGGCGAACGCCGACGCGCCACGACGGTCGGTGCCGAGACACCCGCGTTTGCCAGCTGGCCACACGGGCACCGTCTTCCTGGAGATACCTGTGCGCATGGGGCGTATACAGGCGATCGGTCGAGGAGGAAGAAGCATGAGGCTTATCCGTGCGCGGGTGTGGCTGGTCGCTGCGCTCGCCGCCATCGTCGTGCTGGCTGCCGCGGCACCGTCGTTCGCGGTCATCTCGATCACCAGCGTGGCCGTCACGCCCAGCACCACCGAGGCGGGCGCACATCCCGACCTCTCGATCGTCACGTCGTTCACGGGCGAGAACACGCAGATCGGCGGTCCTGGGAGAACCAACCCAGTCGCCGACTCGCCGAGCATCTACTCCCTGCACCTCGGACCGGGCCTGATCGCGAACCCGCTCGCCGCGCCGACCTGCCCGCTCGCGACGTTCAGAGCGGACGCCTGCCCGCCCGAGACGATCGTCGGCACGAGTCTCCAGAGAGTCCTCGTGCTCGCGGCCGGCAGAGAGTTCGACCTGCCGGGCTTCATCTACAACCTCGAGACGACGAGCCCCGACCAGGCGGCGCTGCTCGGCGTCAGAACGCTCACGAGAGATCCGACGACCGGCGCCGTGGTCACGGCCTCGCTCGTGCCGTTCGCAGTCACCGT
This sequence comes from Conexibacter sp., assembly GCA_035264605.1. Taxonomy (GTDB): domain Bacteria; phylum Actinomycetota; class Thermoleophilia; order Solirubrobacterales; family Solirubrobacteraceae; genus Conexibacter. Next base: position 27,603 of record DATFPW010000031.1, read on the forward strand.
CTCCCCGGTCGACCTCGGCCTCGACGCCGTGAACCTCGAGCCGCTGACGGCGGTCGGCAGAGCAGGGCCGATCCGCATCACCGCGCTCGGCCTGAGACTCAACGGGAGAGCGGCGAACGGCTTCTTCTTCTCCAACCCGACGGCGTGCGTGCCGGTCACCGTGACGGCGAGCGCGATCTCGAACGCCGGCGACAGAGCCTCCGCAACGGTCACGCCCTACACGCCGACCGACTGCGGCACGCTCGCGTTCGACGCCGGGCTCGGGCTGAACCTCTCGACCACGCAGACCGACGTGCCCGTCGAGACGAGCGTGACGCTGACACGTCCCGACGACACGGACGCGCCGCGCCGCCAATCCGACGTGCTCGACTCGACGGTCGTGCTCCCCGAGGGCATGGCGGTCAATCCGGCGCTCGCGAAAGGGCTCGAGGCGTGCACGGACGAGCAGTTCGCCGCCGGCGACCGCACGACCGCCGCCACCTGCCCCGCCGCATCGCGGATCGGGACGGTGAGGCTCGTCACCCCGCTGCTCCTGCGCACGTTCGAGGGCGCCGTCTACTTCGGCCCGAGAACATCGACGGCGTTCAACCGCCTCTTCGTCGACGTGCCGCTCCCCGGCGCGCGTCTGAAGCTCGTCGGGCAGGTCACCCTGAACGGGAGCAACGGCCAGGTCACCACGACCTTCCAGAACCTCCCCCAGCTGCCGTTCAGCTCGTTCCAGCTGACGTTCCAGGGCGGCGACCGCTCGGTGCTCGTCACGCCGCAGAGCTGCGGGACGCACACCGCGACGGCTGGCCTCACGCCGTATGCGCGGCTGACGGACCCGACGCCTCCGAACGCGACTCCGAGCGCGTCCTTCACCACCTCGTTCAACGGGGCTGGTGCGCCGTGCGCGGCAGCGCTCAGACCCTGGTTCACCACGACGCCGACCAACCTGAGATCCGGTGGCAGAACGACGTTCAGACTCGACTTCGGCCGCGGCGATCGCGACCGGCGCATCGCGCGAGTCACATTCCGCCTCACGAGAGGGCTGATCGGCGACCTCGCGCTGAGAGGGCTGACGCAGTGCTCGCTCGCCGACGCGGCGAGAGGCGCCTGTGCCGCCTCGAGCCGGATCGGCGACGCGACCGCACAGGTCGGCTCGGGTCCGGCGCCGGTGACGGTGCCCGGCGACGTGTTCCTGACCGCGCCGCGCGAGGACGGCGACCCGGCCGGGCTGTCCGTCCGCATCGACGCGAGGATCGGCCCGATCGATCTCGGCAACGTGATCGTGCCGGTGCGGCTGGTGCTGCGCTCCAACGGCGGGCTGAACGCGATCGCCGACCTCCCGCAGTTCGAGGAGGGCGTGCCGGTCTCCCCGCGGCTCACCACCGTCACGATCACGCGCGACGGGTTCATGCGCAACCCCACGAGCTGCGGCGGACGGCGCTCGAGCGGCGTGTTCGAGGGCGTCGGCGGAGGGAGCGTGACGACGCACGCGAGATTCGTGCTGCAGGACTGCAGAGCACTCGGGTTCACGCCGAGATTCCGCATTGCGGTCGGCGCGAGAGGCAAGACCGGCGCCGGTGCTCGTCCGCCGCTCACGACGGTCATCACCCAGCCGGAGGACCAGTCGGGCATCGCCCGCGTGCGCGTGCGGCTGCCGAGAGCGCTGCCGTCGAACTCGATCGGGCTCGCCCAGGCCTGCTCGCAGGCGGACTTCGACGCCAGCAGATGCAGTAGACGGGCGCGCATCGCGACCGCTCGGGCGGTCAGTCCGTTCGTGACGAGATCGCTGAGCGGTCCGGTGTGGATCGTCAAGCAGGAGAGAAAGCTGCCGAAGCTCGTCGTGCAGCTGCGCGGCCCGCTGGCGATCGACTTCTCCGGTCAGATCAAGATCGGCGGGAGAAATCGGATCACGACGATCTTCCCGACCGTGCCGGACCTGCCGGTGAGCCGGTTCGTCCTGCAGTTCCACGCCGGCAGATTCGGGATCATCGCCGCCAACACGAACCTGTGCGCGGGGAGACTGTTCGCACCGCTGCAGTTCCGGGCCCAGAACGGCGAGCGCTCAAACCAGCGCCCGCAGATCACGGTCCGCGGCTGTCGCCGATAGGAGCCATCGAGGTGGTCGGGTAGCGTTCGCCGCATGAGCGCACCCGACCACTTCGACTTCTACACGTTCGTCCTCTTCCTGCACATCGCCTCGGCGGTGATCGCGTTCGGAGCGACGTTCGCCTTCCCGATCATCGACATGACGATCCGCCGCGTCGATCTGAGCGCGCTGCCTGTCTGGCACGAGGCGGAGAACCAGATCGGCACGAAGCTGATCACGCCGGGGGCGATCGTGGTCCTGATCAGCGGCATCTACATGGCGAGCGACCGCTGGGACAAATTCGGCGGCTTCTGGTTCAGCGCCGCCGGCGCGATCGTGATCGTGCTGCTCGGCCTCGGCCACGGCTTCTTCGCCCCGACCGCGCGCAAGATGCGCGACCAAGCGAGAGCAGATCTCGCCGGCGGTGCAGCCGAGCGCGGCACGATGAGCGCCGCGTACGAGGCATTGGCCGGCCGCACGCGCGCCGTCGGCATCCTCAGCTCGCTGCTGGTGCTGCTCGCGCTGCTGCTGATGGTCTGGAAGCCGGGGGCCTAGATGTAAGTCCCGAGCAGGTTGTTCAGCTTGGTGATGGGTGTCTGTCGGCCGATGGCTGAGTGTCGGCGGTGATGGTTATAGCGGTAGAGCCAGCCGTCAAGTGCTCGGGTGCGTTCGGTGCT
>DATFPW010000032.1:0-34817 GCA_035264605.1 Conexibacter sp.
CGCTCTCGCTCGTGGAGATGAGGACCGTGCTGCGCACGGCGATCGGCATGCTGGAGCTCCTGCCCGCGCCCAACCGCGAGGAGCGCATGCGCCTCACCGGCATCACGCTCACGCCCTCGCGCGGCGGGCGCGTGGTGCTGCGGCGGCGCCAGACACATCGAGGAACGATTCTGGCCTGAATCTGCGCGACGATGCGTCTCGTCACCCGATCCGGAGGAATCGCGCCATGGACATGAAGCTCGAGCTGATCGCCGTCCCCGTCTCCGACGTCGACCGCGCGAAGCGCTTCTACACGGAGAGCGTCGGCTTCAACGCAGACCACGACCACGCCGTCAGCGAGGACGTCCGCTTCGTCCAGCTGACGCCGCCGGGCTCGGCCTGCTCGATCGCGATCGGGAGAGGCGTGACGCCGTCGGAGCCCGGCTCGCTGCAGGGATTGCAGGTAGTCGTGGCCGACATCGAGGCCGCACGCGAGCAGCTCATTGCGGGTGGCGTCGAGGCGAGCGAGATTCAGGACTTCCCGTGGGGGTCGTTCGTCTTCTTCAGCGACCCCGACGGCAACGGCTGGGCCGTGCAGCAGATCCAGCCGCGCGCCTAAGAACCTGTTCTAAGCGGCGAGGATGCGCGCCGCCAGCGCGGCGGCGTTCTTCGGGTTGTCGACCCCGACGCAGGCGACTGGGACGCCCGGCGGCATCTGCGCGACCGACAGCAGCGCGTCGAGTCCGCCCGCGACGGTCATGCCGCTCGTGAGCGGGACGCCGATCACCGGCAGGTCCGTGTGCGCGGCGACGACGCCTGGCAGCGCGGCCGACAGGCCCGCGCCGGCGATGATCACCTTCAGCCCGCGCGAGCGCGCGCTCTTCGCGTACGCGGCGACCTTATCGGGATCGCGATGCGCGGACATGACGTTGATCTCGTTTGCGATGCCGCGGTCGGTCAGCTCCTTCGCCGCCTTCTGCATCGTCTCCATGTCGCTCTGCGAGCCCATCACGATGCCGACGAGGACGCCCTCGGCTGAGAGCTCTTGCTCGAGCGCCTGCACGGTCGGATCGGTCACGGGCGCCGCCACGGCGGCTTCGCTCAGCTGGTCATCGGTCATCGGGCCTCCCCGGTTGTCGTCGCCGCGACCGCCCGAAGAGCGATGTCCTGGCGCATCTGTCGTCCGTCGAACTGGATCACGTCGGTGGCAGCATAAGCAGCCGCCCGCGCGGCCGCGGCGTCGGCGCCGAGCGCCGTGACGTTCAGCACGCGGCCCCCAGCGGTCACGATCGCGCCGTCCTCACTGCGCTTCGTGCCGGCGTGGGTGACCTCGATCCCGTGCGGGACGCGATCGAGACCGGCGATCGGATCGCCGGTGCGCGGCGAGTCCGGGTAGCCGGCGCTCGCGAGCACGAGCGTGACCGCCGTGTTCGGCAGCCACTCCAGCGCGACGTCCGCGAGCCCGCCCGGCTCGCACGCACGCGTGAGCACGTCGAGCAGGTCGGAGCGCAGCCGCGGCAGCACCGCTTGCGTCTCGGGGTCGCCGAAGCGCACGTTGAACTCCAAGACCCGGACGCCGTCGGCGGTGAGCATCAGACCGGCGTAGAGGATCCCGTGGAAGGGCGTGCCGCGGCGGCGCAGCTCGTCGACGACCGGCTGGTGAACCTGCGCGCACAGCTCCTGCACGCGCGCGGGGTCGAAGCCGGGCACGGGAGAGTAGGAGCCCATGCCGCCGGTGTTCGGCCCCTCGTCGCCGTCGAAGATGCGCTTGTAGTCCTGCGCGGGCGCCATCGGGATCGCGCGCTCGCCGTCGCACAGCGCGAGCAGCGACAACTCCTCGCCGTCGAGGAATTCCTCCACGACGACCTGCTCGGTGCCGTACTGGCGCTCGACGAGGAACGCCTCGAGCGCCGCCCGCGCCTCGCCCTCGTCAGCAGCGATCACGACGCCCTTGCCGGCGGCGAGCCCGTCGGCCTTCACGACGACCGGGTAGCGCTCGATCGCGGCCATCCCCTGCTCGACGGTCGTGACGACCTCGTAGGCGGCGGTCGGCACACTCGCCGCCTCCATCACCGACTTCGAGAACGCCTTCGAGCCCTCCAGCTCGGCGACTGCGGCGCGCGGGCCGAAGCAGCGCAGACCGGCCGCCTCGAACGCATCCACGACGCCGGCCACGAGCGGGACCTCCGGCCCCACGACGGTCAGCGTCACCCCCTCAGCCTGCGCGGCCGCGACCAGGCCGGCGACGTCGTCGACCTTGACGTCGAGCAGACGCGCGTCCTCGGAGATCCCGGCGTTGCCCGGCGCGCACAACAGCTCGGGCGCCTGTGGCGAGCGCGCGAGCGCGCGCACGATCGCGTGCTCGCGCCCGCCGGCGCCGATGACGAGGACCTTCTGCGGCACGAGCCGTCCGGCTAGAGCGACGAGATGAAGTCGTCGATCGGTATCGCGGTCAGCGTCTCGTACTGGACGGTGCCGCGCGAGCCGAGCTCGAGCGAGACGCGCGCGATCGTCTTCTCGTCCGGCGCCTCGACGACGTTCACGAAGTCGAAGCGGCCGAGCACGGCCCACTGCGCCTTCACGGTCGCGCCAAGCTGCTCGATCTCTCTGTTCACCTCGCGAATGCGCTGCGGGTTGGTCTTGATCGTCTGCGTGCCCTCGGGTGTGAGCTTCGAGAGCATGATGTAGGTCGGCATGGCGCTCCCATCGTCGCGGTCGTCGCGGTAGCTGCGAACTGGGTTCTATCCCACCCGGCGGCGACGGTGCGCCCCGGTCGGCTGACGTCCGCGCGACTCGCGGCGCATCGACCGGCCCGCTCGACTGTTCTTTGAAGCGATGATGCCCTGCGTGTGGTCGCGCCATCCATCCTTCCGCCGCGCCGCGATCGGCGCTGCACTCGCGTGCGCGCTCACGTGCGCGAGCGCGTCCGCTGCCGCCGCACCGGCGACGCTGACGACTGACGCCCGCTGCTACCTGCAAGGCGCGCCGCTGCGCATGACCGCGAACGGGCTCACGCCGGATGCCCCGTTGACGGTCTCGCTCGACAGACAGACGCTCAGCTACGGGGATGGCTCGAAGCCGGTCGCCGACGCGGCCGGATCGTTCGTCAGCTCATTCGCGACGCCGGCGCTCGCGCCAGGCGCCGTTCAGCAACGCCATGTGCTCGCCGTCGGCGACGGGAGACAGCGTCCGAAGGCGCGCTTCACCGTCACTCGCCCGACCGGCGCCGACCTCCAGCCGTCGAGCGGCAACCCGAGAACGTTGCGCGCGCGCTTCAAGGTGTGGGACTTCGCGCTGGTCGACGGCGCCAGCCGCGTGCCGGTGTGGCTGCACTGGGTGAGTCCTGCCGGGAGAGTCCGTCAGAGCGCCGCGCTCGGGACGACCGGCGGCGACTGCGGCACGCTCACGACGGCGCCGCGGAGGGTCTTCCCGTTCGACGCGGAAGCCGGCCGCTGGGTGCTCGTGCTCGACACGCAGCGCCGGTACCGCGTGCAGACGAGCGGCCCACGCGCGAAGATCCCTGTCCACGTCCGTTCGATCCCGCTCTGATCCCGATGCGCCGTCTCCTTCCCGTCACGCTCCTCGCTTCCGCAGCCGCTGCCGTACTCGCGCTCGTGCCTGCCGCGATCGGCGCCTCCACCAAGGCGAAGATCGTGCTCGATCCGGGCTGCTATCTGAGCAGCGGCAGCGGCCTGCTCAGCGGCAGCGGCTTCAGACCGAACAGCGCCTGGACCGCGAAGCTCGCCGGTACGAAGCAGATCGGCACCGGCAGAATCGACGCGAGAGGCAAGATCCGCGCACGCTTCACCGCGCCGCGCTACCACGGTACGGCCGGCACGCGCGAGATGACGCTGTCGGTCACCGACGGCCCGCACGTCGCCTCGACGACGTTCCTGATGTCCCCGCTGAGCGCCGGCTTCAGCCCGAGGACCGGCGACCCCGCGACCCTGCGCGTGCGCTGGCGCGTGCTCGGGCTGGGCGAGCGGCACGGCGTGTACGTGCACTATGTCCAGCCGAACGGCAAGCTCAAGCGGACGCTGCGGATCGGCACGACGCGCAGCCCGTGCGGCTCGCTCAAGACCGGCCCAATCGCACTCTTCCCGTTCAGATACACGTACGGGACGTGGACCTTCCAGGTCGACACGAGCAGTGCCTACAGAGCAACGACGGCGCCCCGCCTGCTGATCGGGTTCGAGATCAGACGACCGAGAGCCGGCAGAAGACCGAGCGGCGGGCAGACCGGGGACTAAGCCTGGGCCGGCTCGTGACACTCGACCGACTCTGACGCGAGTCAAGCCGCGGCGGCTGCCGCCGCGGCCTTCGTGAACACCAACTCGCCCTCGACCGCGTCGACCTCCACCACATCGCCGGCGGAGAACTCGCCCTCGAGGATCGCCAACGCCAATCTGTCGACCAGGCGCTTCTGGATCACCCGCTTCAACGGCCGCGCACCGTACGTCGGGTCGTAGCCCAGGTTCCCCAAGAGCGTCCGCGCCGTGTCGGTCAGCTCGACCGAGATCTCGCGCTCCTGCACGCGCTTGATCAAGCGCGTCACCTGGAGATCGACGATCGCGCCGATCTGCTCGCGCGACAGCGGCTCGAACTCGACGATGTCATCCAGGCGGTTGATGAACTCCGGGCGGAAGTGCTGCTCCGCCCCGACTCTCCCGCCCGGGATGTTCGAGGTCATGATCAGCACGACGTTCTTGAAGTCGACCGTGCGGCCCTGGCCGTCGGTCAGGCGGCCGTCGTCCATCACCTGCAGGAGGATGTTGAAGACGTCGGAGTGGGCCTTCTCGACCTCGTCGAGCAGGACGACGGAGTACGGACGGCGGCGGACCGCCTCCGTCAGCTGGCCGCCCTCCTCGTAGCCGACGTAGCCGGGAGGCGCGCCGACCAGGCGAGACACGGCGTGTCTCTCCATGTACTCCGACATGTCGATGCGAATCATCGCGTCCTGCGAGTCGAACATGAACTCCGCCAAAGCGCGGGCGAGCTCGGTCTTGCCGACGCCGGTCGGGCCGAGGAACAGGAACGTGCCGATCGGCCGGTCCGGATCCTGGAGCCCGGCGCGCGAGCGCCGCAGCGCGTTGGCGACGGCCTCGACCGCCTCGTGCTGGCCGATCACCCGCTGGTGCAGCCGCTCCTCCATGTGCACGAGCTTCTCGACCTCGCCCTCCATCAGCCGTGAGACGGGGATCCCGGTCCACTTGCCGACGACCTCGGCGATGTCCTCGGCGTCAACGCGCTCCTTGAGGAACTGCGGCTGGCCGTCGTCCGACCCGCCGCCGGCCTCGGCCTCGGCGAGCTGCTTCTCCAGCTGCGGGATCTCCCCGTAGCGCAACTCCGCAGCGCGCTGCAGGTCGGCCTCGCGCTCGGCCTTCTCGGCCTCCACGCGGGCCTGCTCCAGTCGCTCGCGCACGACGGTGACGGCGCCGATCGCGTCCTTCTCGCGCTGCCACTGCGCCTTCATGCCGTCAGACCGCTCCTGCAGGTCCGCGATCTCGCGCTCGATCGCCTCGCGCCGCGCGACGGAGGATTCGTCGGTCTCCTTCTCCAACGCCTGCAGCTCGATCTGCAGCTGCATGATGCGACGGTCGATCTCGTCGATCTCCGTTGGCTTCGAGTCGATCTCGATCCGCAGCTTCGACGCCGCCTCGTCGATCAGGTCGATCGCCTTGTCGGGCAGGAAGCGGTCGGCGATGTAGCGATCGCTCAGGGTCGCGGCGGCGATGATCGCCGAGTCCTGGATGTCGACGCCGTGGTGGACCTCGTAGCGCTCCTTCAGCCCGCGCAGGATCGCGATCGTGTCCTCGACCGACGGCTCGCCGACCAGCACCGGCTGGAAGCGGCGCTCCAGCGCCGCGTCTCTCTCGATGTGCTTGCGGTACTCGTCGAGCGTCGTGGCGCCGACGGCGCGCAGCTCCCCGCGCGCGAGCATCGGCTTCAAGAGGTTGGCGGCATCCACAGAGCCCTCAGCCGAGCCGGCGCCGACGATCGTGTGCAACTCGTCGATGAACAGGATGATCGTGCCGTCCGCGTCGGCGATCTCCTTCAGGACGGCCTTCAGACGGTCCTCGAACTCGCCGCGGTACTTGGCGCCGGCGATCAGCGCGCCGACGTCCAGAGCGACCACGCGGCGGTCGCGCAGGCCCTCCGGCACGTCGCCCGAGACGATCCGCTGCGCAAGCCCCTCCGCGATCGCGGTCTTGCCGACGCCCGGCTCGCCGATCAGCACCGGGTTGTTCTTCGTACGGCGCGAGAGCACCTGGATCACGCGGCGGATCTCGTCATCGCGGCCGATGACCGGGTCGAGCTTGCCGTCGCGCGCGGCCGCCGTGAGGTCGCGGCCGTACTTCTCGAGCGCCTGGAACTTGTCCTCCGGGTTCATGTCGGTGACCTTGTGGGGACCCCGCACCTCCCCGATCGCCTGCAGCAGCACTTCTCTGCGCGCGCCTGCGTCGCGCAGCAGCTCGCCGGCCTTCGAGTTGTGGCCCGCGAGCGACAGCAGCAGGTGCTCTGCTGACACGTACTGGTCGCCGAGCCCGCGCATCTCTGCCTCGGCCGCGCGCAGCACCTGGATCAGCTCCTCGGAGGGTCCGCTGCCGCCGCTCGGGCCGGTCATTCTCGGCAGCGCGTCGAGCGCGCCGTTCACGGCCGAGCGGATCGCGGCCGGGTCGGCGCCGACCTTGCGCAGGACGGGGACGACGATGCCCTCCGACTGCTCCAGCAGCACCGCGAGCAGGTGCTCGGGCGTCGCCTGCGGGTTCGAGCGGTCCTCGGCCAGCCGGAGGGCGGCCTGGATCGCCTCCTGGGACTTGATCGTGAAGCGGTCGAGCTGCATGGGCGGTCCTCTGGGACGAAGTATCTAAGTCGAAGTGACTTAGATTGTAACCGGCGTCAGCCGATCTGCACAGGGGCGGATCAGGCGGATGTACCGTCCGTGGAAGGCGCGGAGCCGCCGGGACCGCGGCGCTCCACAGGAATGCGGAAGGCCGGCGGACCCGCCTGCTGGGCGCGCACGAGCGCCCCGCCGCCCACGTAGGGGACGATCTCCGCCCGCAGCGACCGGCGCAGCTCCTCCAGCCGCTCGACCTCGCGCGCCAGCTCGCCGGCACGCTTCTCCAGCCGGCGCACCTTCGCCGACATCGCCGACAGCTGCTCTTCCAGCTCGAAGACGCGCTCGACGCCGGCGAGGTTCATGCCCATCTCTGCCGTCATCTGCTGGATGCGCCGCAGCCGCTCGACGTCGGCCTGCGAGTAGAGGCGTGTGCCCTTGGGCGAGCGCTTCGGCTCGATCAGCCCGCGCTGCTCGTACATGCGCAGCGTCTGCGGATGCATCTCCGCCAGCTCGGCGGCGACGGAGATCATGAACACGCCGCGGTCGTCGCTCAGCTCGATGCGGGTGGTCGTGCGGATGCGGCGCGTGCCGCCCATGCCGTCTGCTCCGGTGCTCATGCCGTCGCCTCCGTCCGTCCGCCGTTGAAGAGCCGCTCGCGCGGGTTGCCGTTCATCACCTGCGCGAGCCGGTCGACCGCCTCGCGCTGCTCGGCGTTGAGCGATCTCGGCAGCTCGATCGTGAAGCGGTAGTGGATGTCGCCGCGGCCCTTGTTGCCGAGCCGCGGAGCGCCCTCGCCTCTGAGGCGCTGAACCGTCCCGTGCTTCGTGCCGGGTGCGACGCGCAGTCGCTTTCTGCCGTTCAGCGTCGGCACCTCGACGGTCGCGCCCTGCAGCGCCTCGACGACCGTCAGCGGCACCTCGACCTCGAGCTGATCGCCGGTCTGTCTGAAGACGGGCGACGGCGCGACGCGCGTCACGACGAACAGGTCGCCTGGCGGGCCGCCGTTCGCGCCCGGCTCGCCCTTGCCGGCGATGCGAACCCGGCTGCCCTCCTTGACCCCCGCGGGGATGTTCACGCGCAGGCGCTTGATCGTGCGGCGCGCACCCGAGCCGCCGCACGTCGGGCACGGCGACTCGACGACCGAGCCGCTGCCGCCGCAGCGCGAGCACGGCTGCGTGATCGAGAAGAAGCCCTGACCCTGCGACTCGACGCCGCGGCCCTGGCAGACGGGACAGACGACCGGCGCGGTGCCCGGTCTGGCGCCGGTGCCGTGACATGTCTCGCACGGAGTCGACGTGGGAATCGCGAGCGAGGACTGCGCGCCTTCGACGGCCTCCTTGAAGGACAGCGAGACCTCCGTCTCGAGATCGCGGCCGCGCTGTGGCCGCGCACGCCCGCCCGCGCCCGGTCCAGCCCCGCCGCCGCGTCCGCGTCCGCCGGCCGGCCCACCGGCTCCGCCACCGCCTCCGAACAGATTGGAGAGGATGTCGCTGAACGATCCGAACGCGTTCGGATCGAAACCCGCGCCGCCGCCGGCCGCGAACGGGCCGGTGCCCTGGTCGTAGGCCTTGCGCTTGTCCGGGTCGGACAGCACGTCGTGCGCCGCAGAGATCTCCTTGAAGCGCTCCTCGGCTCTCGCGTCACCCTGGTTGGTGTCCGGGTGGTACTTGCGCGCGAGCTTGCGGTACGCCTTCTTGATCTCCTCGTCGGAGGCGTTTCTGCCGACGCCGAGGACCTTGTAGAGATCGGGCTTCGTGGCGGCCATGGCCTGGACGCTCCCCTACGCAGCGACGACGACGCGAGCAGGACGCAGAACGCTCTCGCCGTGGCGGAAGCCCTGCTGGTAGACCTCGACGACCGTCCCCGACTCGGCGCCCTCGACCGGCTGCTGCACCATCGCCTCGTGCTGCGTCGGGTCAAAGCGCTCGCCCTCGGGCGAGAACGGCTCTATCCCGACGCGCCCGAGCGCGGCCAGCAGCTCGTCGTGGACGAGTTTGATGCCGGACGTCAGGTGGTACTCCGGCGTGCCGTGTTCACCGCCGGCCTCGGCAGCCGCAAGCGCACGCCCGAGGTTGTCGAGCGCCGGCAGCAGCTCCTTCGCCAATCGGCTGACCCCGCGCGTCTCCGCAGCGGCGACGTCGCGCGTCATCCGCTTGCGGAAGTTCTCGAAGTCGGCCTGCGTGCGCTGTGCGAGTGCGAGGTACTCGTCGGCCTTGCCGGCGCGCGCGAGCAGCTCGTCGAGGTCGTGCTCGACCTCGCCCGCGGGATCCAGCTCCACGGGCTCGGTCGTGTCGTGCACGCCGTCGACCTGCTCGTCGACCACGGCGCGGGGCTCGGCGCCGGTCTCCTCGACCGGCGCCTCCGACGCCACCTGCGGATCGTGCTCCGCGGTCATCGTCAGCTGCCCTCGTCCACGACCTCGGCGTCGACGACGTCCTCCTCCGCGGAGTCACCGCCGGTGCCCGCGCCGTTGGCGCCGGCACCCTGGCCGTCGGCGCCGCTCTGCGCCTGAGCCTTCTCGTACATCGCCTCGGAGACCTTGTGGAACGCGGACTGCAGCGCCTCGGCCTTGGCGTTGATCTCGTCCGGGTCCTCGGAGGTGAGCGCCTCGCGGACCGTCTTGATCGCGGCCTCGATCTCCGTTCTCGACGCCTCATCGACGCCGTCGCCCAGATCCTTCAGCTGACGCTCCGCCTGGTAGGCGGCGTTCTCAGCGTTGTTGCGCGCCTCGGCGAGCTCGCGCGCCTTGCGGTCCTCCTCGGCGTGCGTCTCGGCGTCGCCGACCATCTGTCTGATCTCGTCGTCGGACAGGCCCGAGCCCGCCTTGATCTCGATCTTCTGCTCCTTGCCGGTGCCGAGATCTCTTGCAGAGACGGACAGGATCCCGTTCGCATCGATGTCGAAGGCGACCTCGATCTGCGGGATGCCACGCGGCGCCGGCGGGATGCCGGTGAGCTGGAACTTGCCGAGCGACTTGTTGTACTGCGCCATCTCGCGCTCGCCCTGCAGCACGTGGATCTCGACGGACGGCTGGTTGTCGTCGGCGGTCGAGAAGACCTCGCCCTTGCGCGTCGGGATCGTCGTGTTGCGCTCGATCAGCTTCGTCATCACTCCCCCCTTGGTCTCGATGCCGAGGGTGAGAGGCGTCACGTCGAGCAGCAGGACGTCCTTCACGTCGCCGGCGAGCACGCCCGCCTGGATCGCCGCGCCGACGGCCACGACCTCGTCCGGGTTGACGCCGCGGTGCGGGTCCTTGCCGGTGAGTTCCTTGACCTTCTCCTGCACGGCCGGCATGCGCGTCATGCCGCCGACCATCACGACGTGGTCGATGTTCTTGGCGCCCTTGTCTCTCGCGTCGTCGAGCGCCTGGCGGACCGGCGCGACGGTGCGCTCGATCAGGTCGCTCGTCAGCTCGTTGAGCTTCGCGCGCGACAGACGCGTGTCGAGGTGCTTCGGGCCCGACTGGTCTGCCGTGATGAACGGCAGGTTGATCTGCGTCTCCTGCGTGGTGGAGAGCTCGATCTTCGCCTTCTCCGCCGCCTCGTAGAGACGCTGGAGCGCCATCGGGTCGGCCGCGAGGTCGATGCCCTGCGACTTCTTGAAGTCGCCGACGAGCCAGTCGACGATCGCCTTGTCGAAATTGTCGCCGCCGAGGTGGTTGTCGCCGGCAGTCGACTTGACCTCGAACACGCCGTCGCCGATCTCCAGCACCGACACGTCGAACGTGCCGCCGCCGAGGTCGAAGACGAGGATCGTCTGGTCGGACTCCTTGTCGAGCCCGTACGCGAGCGAGGCCGCAGTCGGCTCGTTGATGATGCGCTTGACGTCGAGGCCGGCGACCTTGCCGGCGTCCTTCGTCGCCTGACGCTGATCGTCGTTGAAGTAGGCCGGAACGGTGATGACCCCGCTGTCGACCGTCTCGCCGAGGTAGGCCTCCGCGTCGGCCTTCAGCTTCTGCAGGATCATCGCGCTGACCTCGGGCGGGCTGTACTGCTTGCCGCCCGCCTCGATGCGCGCGTCGCCGCCGGGGCCGGCAACGACTCTGTAGGGCACGATCGACTCCTCCTCGCGCACCTCGGCCTCCTTGCGGCCCATGAAGCGCTTGACGGAGAAGACCGTGTTGGTGGGGTTGGTGACCGCCTGCCGCTTGGCGACGGTGCCGACCAGCCGCTCCCCGCTCGACGTGAACGCAACCACCGACGGCGTCGTGCGACCGCCCTCGGCGTTCTCGATCACGGTGGGCTCACCGCCCTCGAGGACGGCCATGCAGCTGTTGGTGGTACCGAGGTCGATGCCGATCGTCTTGCCCATGGGCGTTGTCTCCTTGCAGCTTCCTATTCGAGGGGAGATGAAATCTAAGCGTGAGTGTAGTAGATCTCACGCGCGGCGCGAAGGACACATGCGCCGCAGCGCGCAGCCCGGGCAGTCCGGTCTGCGCGCATGGCAGGTGCGGCGACCGTGGCGCAGCAGGTTCACGTGCAGCTCCAGCTCCTCGCCGGCCGGCGTGAGCGCGAGCATCGCGTCGTGCAGCTCCTCGAACGGCGCCCCCGGCCGCAGTAGGTGCAGGCGCATGCCGACGCGGGAGACGTGCGTGTCGACCGGAACATCGTGCAGGCCATACGCGAACAGCAGCACGCACGCGGCCGTCTTGCGACCGACGCCGGGGAGGTTCGTCAGGTAGGCCTGGCCCTCGGGGACGGGCACGTCGCGCAGCCACCGCAGGTCGAGGCCGTGCGGCTCGTGCCCGTCGATCGCCCGCAGTATCTCCTGAATGCGAGCCGACTTGACCTTCGAGATCCCACCCGGCCGGATCGCCTCCTCGACCTCCGCGTTCGGGGCGTTGAGCACGGCCTCCCATGACGGGAAGCGCTCGCGCAGCCGCTCGTAGGCGACGTCGCGGTTGCGGTCGTTCGTCGACTGCGAGAGGACGGTGAGGATCAGTTCGTCGAGCGGCTGCTCGTGCGGCGCCATGATCGGCACGCCGTAGACCTCTCGCAGGCGGTCGCGGATCGCGGTCACACGGCGCCGCGTCGGACGGCGCCACTCGGCGGCGGGGATGGTTGCGCCGGGCGACACGGGCGGGGACGTTAGCCGGGGCCGTCGCCCGACGCTACGCGCGCACGGTGCCCGGCGCCGCAGCGGCCAGCCGGACGTCGAGCGCGCGGCGAGCCCGGGTCATCGGCGTCGGCTCCTGGCGCGCGACGAACTGCATGTTGGCGAGCAGCAGGTAGGCGTCGAGCTCGAACGCGAGCTGCGCGGCGTCCTCCGCGGAGTCGAGCGCGCCCTCGGCCTGCGCCTCGCGGATCGTCGCCTCGATCCCCGTCAGCCATCCGTCCTGGATCTCGATCGCACGATCGCGCACCGGCCCGCGGCGCGTGTCCAGCTCGGCCGCGACCGACGAGAAGAAGCAGCCGCCGGGGTAGATGCCGCTCTCGACGTGCCGCAGGAACAGCTCGGCGAGCTGCCGCAGCCGCTCGATCGCGCTCGGTGCGGCGAGCGCGGGCTGGACGACCTGCTCGACGAAGACCTCGCTCGCCATCTCGATCGTCGCCAGCTGCAGCTCCTCCTTCGAGCCGAAGTGGGCGAACAGGCCGCTCTTGCTCATGCCGACCGCGTCCGCCAGCCGGGCGATCGAGAGCCCGTCGATCCCCTCGACGGTTGCGAGCTTCGCGGCCTCGCGCAGGATCGCGGCGCGGCTGCGCTCCCCGTCGCTGCGTCGTCTGCGGGGCGGCTGGGCAGACGCAGGGTGAGCACGCGAGGCAGTCATCGCTTGACAAGTTAGCACGACCGGTCGTACATTCATCCGAGTCCGCACGATCGATCGTGCTAAATCGACCGAAGGAGAGGCCCATGAAGACCTACGTGATCCGCCGCCGTCATGGCTGGAAGACGCCCGAGGAGCTGCAGGCCGCCGCCGCGAGATCAAAGGACGTCGGCGACAACGAGATGTCATCCGACATCCGCTGGATCCGCTCCTACGTGGTCGCCGAGGACGACGGCGGACTGGGCACCGTCTGCATCTACCAGGCCTCGAGCCCGGAGAAGATCCGCGAGCACGCGTCGCGCGTCGGCATGCCGGCCGACGAGATCACCGAGGTCGCCGACACCGTCGTCGTGCGCCCGGACCCGGTCGCCGCGACGGCCTGAGCGCCAGCGGGCGCGGCCGCCACGGCCGCGCCCCCGCGCAGGCGGGGGCTCTATGCTCGCGCCGCGTGGACGTCGCCGACCACACCTCGGAGCTGGACGGCCAGCCGGTCTTCTGGCGTGCCGCGCCGACGCCTCCTGATCGCGCGCCCGTCCTCTACGTCCACGGCGTGCCGACGAGCAGCGACGACTGGCTGCCGTTCCTGCAGCGCACCGGCGGCCTCGCCCCCGACCTGCTCGGCTTCGGCCGCTCCGGCAAGGGCGGACAGAACGACTACTCGCTGGAGGGGATCGCGCGCTTCGTCGAGCGCTACCTCGACGAGATCGTGGGCGTCGAGCGGGTGCGGCTCGTCGTGCACGACTGGGGCTCCGCCGCGCTCGCGTTCGCGCAGCGGCATCCCGAGCGGATCGAGCGGCTGGTCGTGATCGACGCGGTGCCGCTGCTGCCCGGCTACCGCTGGCACCGCGTGGCGC
Organism: Conexibacter sp.; assembly: GCA_035264605.1. GTDB lineage: Bacteria > Actinomycetota > Thermoleophilia > Solirubrobacterales > Solirubrobacteraceae > Conexibacter. The sequence continues at coordinate 13,439 of DATFPW010000032.1, forward strand.
GGCTGTGGCGGACGCCGTTCGTCGGCGAGATGACGATCGGGCTGACGATCCGCCCGACGCTCCGGCGAGGGCTGCGGCCGGCGTTCGCCGGACCCGTGCCGGAGGGGTTCGCGGCGGGGGTGATGCAGTACTTCGATCAGGGCACGCAGCGGGCGATCCTGCGCCTCTACCGCAGTGCGCCGGAGGAGTCGCTCGCAGCTGCGGGGAGAGGACTCTCATCCTTGAGCATGCCGTCGCTGATAGTTTGGGGCGCGCGCGATCCGTACATCTCGTCGCGCTTCGGGGAGCAGTACGCCGCGGAGCTGCCGAATGCACGGATCGACTGCGTCGAGGACGCGGGGCACTGGCCCTGGCTCGACCGCCCCGACCTGATCGACCGCATTGCGACCTTCCTTGAAGAGAGCTGACCGGCCGCTGCGGCGCGCGTCCTTCGGACTCGCGTGCGCGCTGCTGACGCTGCTCCCGGCCGCGCCGGCCGCCGCCTCCGCTGAAGACGGCACCTTCACGCGCGCGATGCTGCGCCAGCTCAATCGCGTGCGCGCAAGCCACCACCTCTCAGCGGTACGCGAGGACCGGCGCATGGACCGCGGCGCACTCAGCCACTCGCGCGACATGTCCCGCCGCGGCTACTTCGCGCACGGCTCCTGGCCGGGCCGCGTGATGGCGTCCGCCGGCAGCGCCCGCAGCGTCGGCGAGGTGATCGGCTGGCGCGTGCAGAGCAGCCCGAGCAGCGAAGCGTCGAACCTGGTCCGCGAATGGCTCGGCTCCCCGCCCCACCGCCGCGTCCTGCTCGACGGCGACTTCCGCCGCGTCGGCATCGGCCGCGCCACCGCGACGAGCGGCAGCAACCCGACCGCGCTCTACACGGTCGACTTCGCGGGCTGAGCTCAGCGCCCGCGGGAAATCTGCCGGAGCGTCACGGGCGATTCGTTGCGATCGCGCGTAGTTCTGTCACAGCGAGGTCGACAGAGTGGCCCGGGTGCCCTCTGCCCCGTACCGAGTCCGCTGGACCGACCACGCACTCGAGAAGGCCTTGCTGCTCGACATCCCGCGGCGCGACGTGGAGCGCGCAGTGATCGAGCGACACCACACCCGGCGACGCAACGCACGTCCGGCCAACTGGCGAGTGACGGTCAATCGACTCGTGATCGTCTATGTCCACCCCGACCATCGCGACCCCTCCACCGCGCGCGTCGTCACGCTGTGGCGTCAGCGCTAGCCTTTGTCCATGAAGATCGACGGCCACTACGATTCCAACGCAGACATCGCTTGGCTGCGCCTTGAGGGCTACGACCCCAAGACGGTGGTCGGCGAGGAGACTGCTGCCGGTCTGCGCGAGATCGACCCCACGACGGGCCGCGTCGTTGGGCTCGAGTGCTGGCACGCCAGCGCCACGTTGCCCGCGGAGCTGTTGATGCTGCTCCCGCCCCCCGGTATCGCCGCGCCCGCCTGACCGTCCACACGAGCGGCGCAGACGGCGCCGTGCACTAGGGTCCGCGGCCGCCATGGTCGCTTCGCGCACTGCCTTGGACCTGCGGCGCCTTGCGCCGGTCGTGGTCGCGGCGGCGCTCGCGGCCGTCTACCTGATCTGGCAGCCGCCGAGCCTCGACCTCGCGGCGGCGGAGTACCGCGCGTGGCTGTTCGGACACGCCGGCTTCTCCGTCTGGGACGCGCAGTGGTACGGCGGCCACCACCTGCCGGGTTACAGCGTCCTCTTTCCTCCGCTCGCGCATTGGCTGGGTCCGCGCGTCGTGGGCGCGCTGGCAGTGGTGGCGGCAGCCGCGCTGTTCGAGCGGATCGCTCACGCCCGCTACGGCGAACGCGCGTGGCTCGGCGCGACGTGGTTCGCCGCCGGCGCCGCCACGACCCTGTTCAGCGGCCGCCTCACGTTCGCGCTCGGGCTCGTGCCGGCGCTCGCGGCGCTGCTCGCGCTCCAGCGCAGCAGCGCGCGCGAGCGAGGGCGAGCGGCGCTGGTTCTTGCGATCGCACTCGCGCTGCTCACACCGCTCGCAAGCCCGGTCGCCGCGCTGTTCCTCGCGCTGGCCGGGACCGCCTACGCACTCGGCGAGCGGCGGATGCGCGGCTTGCTGGTCGCGGGCGCGGCCCTGGCGCCGGTGGCAGCACTGGCGGTCGCGTTCCCGGAGGGCGGGATCGAGCCGTTTGCGTTCTCGTCGTTCTGGCCGGTGCTGGCGTTCGCGGCCATCGCGCTCGTGCTGGTGCCGCGCGAGGAGCGGACGCTGCGGATCGGCGTCGTGCTCTACGCGCTCGGCTGCACCGCCGCCTTTCTGCTCGACACGCCCGTCGGGGGGAACGTCGTGCGTCTCGGCGCGCTGTGCGCCGGCCCGCTCGCGGCGCTCGTGCTGTGGCCGCAGCGCAGGACCGCACTGCTGCTGCTGGCGCCCTTCCTGCTGTGGTGGCAGTGGACCGCCGCCGTGAACGACGTGCGCACCGCGAGCGGCGACCCAAGCGTGCACGCCGCGTACTACGCCCCGCTGCTGGGTGCGCTCGACCGCGCCGGCGCACAGGACGGGGCGAGCGGCCGGGTCGAGATTCCCTTCACGCGCCTGCACTGGGAGGCACGCCACATCGCGCCACACGTTTCCCTCGCGCGCGGGTGGGAGCGCCAGCTCGATCTGAACGTCAATCCGTTGTTCTACGGCGACCAGACGGGCGCCCCTCCACTCACGGCGGCCCGCTATCGCGCCTGGCTCGATCGGATGGCGGTCCGCTGGGTCGCCGTCCCGGATGGGCGCCTCGACTACTCCGCGAAGGACGAGGCGCGCCTGATCGCCCGCGGCCTGCCGTACCTGACACTCGTGTGGCGCGGCGCGCACTGGCGCCTGTACGAGGTGCGCGACGCCGAGCCGCTCGCGACGCCGCCGGCGCGCGCCCTGCGCGCCGGCACGGACTCGCTGACGCTCGCCGTCCCGCGGCCGTCCACCGTCAAGCTGCGCGTGCGCTGGACGCCCTACTGGGCGGTCACGGCCGGGGATGCATGCGTCGAGCCCGACGGCGACTGGACGCGGCTGCGCGTCCGCCGCGCCGGGACCATCCGCCTCGCCACCCGCTTCTCGCTCAGCCGGATCGGCTCGCACGCCGCACGTTGCGGGGATCGCACCGTCGTGAACAGCGGGTAACACCGATAGGATGCGGCGCTTCCCCATGATTCGCGGCCTTCGCAACATCGAGCGGCGCGTGCTGCCGCAGGGATGGGCGGACGCGGCGCGACAGCTGCTCCTCTTCGCCGCCGCCTACTACGCGTACCAAATCGTCCGCGGCACCGTGGACGGCAAGGTCGCCGTGGCGGCGTGGAACGCGACGAAGATCATCAACTTGGAGCACAGCCTGCACGTGTTCGCCGAGCCGAACGTGCAGGCGTGGGCGTCGGGCCGGCAGTGGATCATCCACGCCGCTGACTGGATGTACCTCAACTCGCACTTCGTCTTGACGGTCGGCGCGCTCGTGTGGATCTACCTGCGCCGCAACGACAGCTTCTACTTCGTGCGCAACATGTTCATGATCGCGATGGGCTTCGCGCTCGTCGGCTACGCGCTCTACCCGACCGCGCCGCCGCGGCTGATGCCGGAGTGGGGCTTCACCGACTCGGTCGCCGCCTTCACCGGCGTGCGCGTCGAGAACGAGCCGGTCAGCGCGCTGCTGAACCTGTACGCCGCGGTCCCGTCGATGCACGTCTGCTTCGCGCTGATGGTCGGCTGGCCGCTCGCGCGGCTCGTGAAGCCGCGCCCGCTCAAGGTCGTGTGGTTCCTCTACCCGTTCTTGGTCACGTTCGTCGTCGTCGCGACGGGCAATCACTACTTCTTCGACGCCTTCCTCGGCGCGATGACGGCGGGGACGTCGGCGCTGCTGTCCAAGCAGCTGCTCGCCCGCTGGCGGCCCGAGGCGTGGTCGTTCGGGCGCGCCAAGGCCGAGGCCGCCGCCTGATGTCCGCCACCCAGGAATTCTCGGCGGCGATGCGCAACCGCCTGATCGAGTCGCGCCTGACGCCGAACGCGATCTCGCTCACGGGCCTCGTCGGCAACCTCGTGGCGGCCGCACTCGTGTGGCAGGAGTACTTCTTCCTCGGCGGCATCGCCTTCATCCTCGGCTCGATCATGGACACGCTCGACGGGCGCTACTCGCGCATGTCTGGCAAGGGCACGCCGTTCGGCGCGTTCCTCGACTCGACGCTCGACCGCATCGAGGAGGGGATCGTGTTGACCGCGGTCGCCGCCTATTTCGCGACGCAGGGCGACGAGCTGGCGGTCGCGGCCGTCGTCGTCGCGGTGCTGGCCTCGCTGATGGTCTCCTACACCCGCGCGCGTGCCGAGGCGCTCGGCGTCGAGTGCAAGGTCGGGATCGCGAGCCGCGCGGTGCGCGTCGTGATCCTGTCGGTTGGCCTTGTGTTCGCAAAGGGCGCGGGGCTTGGCGACTTCGAGCTGCTCGCTCCAGCCGTCTACGTGCTTGCCGTGCTGTCTACGATCACGGTCTTCCAGCGCATCTTTCACGTCCGGCGCGAGCTGTCGCGCGTCCCCGAAGCGCCCAGCCAGGTGTAACCGACGTCGGCCGGCGGGGTCCTTAGCCCCAGACTTTTCCCCAGGAGGAACCTCTCACCGTGAGCAACACTTCCAGCAACGGCGCCAGCCGCTACCAGAGCGAGAAGGTGCGCGTTGCGATCATCGGCGTGGGCAACTGCGCCTCGTCGTTCGTGCAGGGCATCCAGTACTACAAGGACGCCGACCCCAACGGCAGAGTGCCGGGGCTGATGCACGTCGATCTCGGCGGCTACCACGTCCGCGACGTGGAGTTCACGGCCGCGTTCGACGTTGACAAGGACAAGGTCGGCAAGGACCTCTCCGAGGCGATCTGGTCGGGGCAGAACAACACGATCAGATTCGCCGAGGTGCCGAACCTCGACGTGCCGGTCTACCGCGGCATGACGCACGACGGCCTCGGCAAGTACCTCTCGCAGCGGATCGAGAAGGCGCCGGGCCAGACCGCCGACATCGTCCAGATCCTCAAGGACACGAAGACTGACGTCGTCGTCTCCTACCTGCCGGTCGGTTCCGAGCAGGCGACCAAGTGGTACGTCGAGCAGGTGCTCGAGGCCGGCTGCGGCTTCGTCAACTGCATCCCCGTCTTCATCGCGCGCGAGGACTACTGGGACGACCGCTTCCAGAAGGCCGGCCTGCCGATCGTCGGCGACGACATCAAGTCGCAGGTCGGTGCGACGATCACGCACCGCGCGCTGGCACGGCTGTTCTACGAGCGCGGCGTGATGCTCGAGCACACCTCGCAGCTCAACGTCGGCGGCAACATGGACTTCTTCAACATGCTCGAGCGCGAGCGTTTGGAGTCGAAGAAGATCTCCAAGACGAACGCCGTGACCTCGGTCGCCGGCGTCGACCTGCCGGCCGACGACGTCCACGTCGGTCCCTCGGACTACGTGCCGTGGCTGACCGACCGCAAGTGGGCGCACATCCGGCTCGAGGGCAGAGCCTTCGGCGACGTGCCGCTGACGTGCGAGATGAAGCTCGAGGTGTGGGACTCCCCCAACTCCGCGGGCATCGTCATCGACGCCGTGCGCTGCTGCAAGCTGGCGCTGAACCACGGCGTCGGCGGCCAGCTCGATGGGCCGAGCTCGTACCTGATGAAGTCGCCGCACGTGCAGCGTCCGGATGACGAGGCGCGGCTGGCGACGGAGCAGTTCATCGCCGATCACGCCGGGCTGCCGGGTACGCAGCCGGTTGGCGCTCCGGCACCGGCGACGACCGAGTCGTAGTCGACTCCCTCTTTGCGACGATGCGGGCGTGTTCGACACGCTCGCATCGCCGCTGACCGGGTCGCTCGTCGCGCTGGAGCCGATCGAGGAGCGGCATGTCGAGGAGCTGCGGGCCGCGGCTTCTGACCCGCGCGTGTCGAGGTGGTTGCCCGTGCCGCTGCACGACCCGCAGTGGTTCGACTGGTGGCGCGAGGACGCGCGCTTGGCGTGGGAGACGCGGCGTGACGTGACGTTCGCGACGGTGCGTCGGTCGGACGGCGTCGCGATCGGATCGACGCGCTTCCTGGAGCTGCGCGAGCGCGACCGCTCGGTCGAGATCGGCTGGACGTGGCTGGCGCCGTCGGCGTGGCAGACGGGCGCGAACGTGGAGGCGAAGCTGCTGATGCTCGGGCGCGCGTTCGACGACGCCAGTTGCATCCGCGTCGAGCTCAAGACCGACGCGCGCAACGAGCGCTCGCGAGCCGCGATGGCGGCGCTGCCGGCGCAATTCGAGGGGATCCACCGCCAGCATCGCGTGCTGCTCGACAACAGCTACCGCGACTCCGCCTGGTACAGCGTGCTCGACCGCGAGTGGCCGGACGTGCGGGCGAACTTGCAGCGGCGGCTGGTTCGCTGAGCGCCGCAGCGCAGACCCTCGACGTCGACCATCGCAGCCCGGTCCGAGCCCTGCCAAGATCCGGTCCAGTGGCAAACCCTCCCCCGTCACCCCTCACGCCGGGCGCAGAGCTGAGGCAGGCCGCGATCACCGGCAGACCCGTCCGACGCGGCGCAGGCGAGAGCGCGGCGACGGGCGAAGCGTGGGGCCCGGAGCGTCAGGTCGCCGCCGATCTGCTGCTCGAGCTGCTGACCCGACCGGATGGTAGAGCGCCACCGCGGGCGATGGTGCTCATCGGCCTTCGGATCACGGGCGGGCTCAATCTTGAGGCGACCGAGCTGCAAGCACCTCTGATCGCCCATGGATGTTGGTTCGACGAGCCGATCAGCGTGAGCGGAACGACAGCCTCCGAGCTCCGGCTCACCGCCTGCCGCATCCCAGGTCTCGCGGGCGATCAGCTGCACACCCGCGGCGACCTCGACCTGTCAGCCAGCGAAGTCGGCGTCGTCAGCCTGCAGCGAGCGCACATCGGCGGGAGTGTGCTTCTCATCGGAACCGAACTGGCGCGGGGCACCGTCCCGATCGCGCTCGGCGACGGCACGTTGCGACCCCGAGAAGCAGCAACCGCGACCCGGGAAGGCATATCGCTGATGGCCGAGGGGATCCACATCGAGGGTGACCTGCTCTGCGAGCAAGGATTCAGAGCCGGGGGTGAGGTGCATCTCAGCCGCGCCCGCGTGGCCGGCATGGTCGGCTCCAGTCACGCCCTCTTCGACGGCGATCTCATCGCCGAAGGGCTCCAGGTGGAAGGCGCTCTGGCGTTCCGCGACGGGTTCGTCGCAAAGGGCGTCGTAGCGCTGCCAGGAGCCCGTGTCTCACGGGATATCTCCATGATCGGAGCCAAGCTGCAGGCGTTGTCGGCCGACAGCTGTCGCGTCGACGGTGGACTGTTCCTTCGCGAAGGGTTCCGCTGCGAGGAGAAGGTCCGTCTCATCGGCGGGACGGTGGCCGGCCAGATCTCCTTCAGCGGATCGAGGCTGGTCGACGGGCTGCACGCAGACCGGTTGAGCGCCGGTGCGGGCATGTACTTCAGGTCGAACTTCCACTCCAGCGGAGAAGTGCGGCTCTGCGGCGCCGAGGTCGGAGGGCAGCTGTCGCTGACCGGCGCCACCCTGACCAGCAGCACGGGCTTGGCGCTCGACCTGGAGGGCGCGCGCATCGACCAGGACCTCATGCTCCGATTCGCGGAGCCCCCTGCCGGAGGCGTGGACCTGACCGATACGCGCGCAGGCCGGATCGCCGACAGCGAAGCGACCTGGCCGTCACTGCTGCGGCTCGAGAGCTGCGAGTACGGGGCCGTCTACGCAACCGAGGATTGGGAGAGCAGACCGCCTCCCCACGGACGCTGGCAGCGGCTCTGGATGGGCGTCAAGCGCCTGCGACCGTCGACGTCCGAAGAGGTCAAGCGCCGCCTTCGTTGGCTCTCTCTCGCCGAGCAGGAGAGATACTCGCCGCGTCCCTACACGCAGCTCGTGGAGACCTATCGCCGACAGGGTCGCGACGCCGACGCGCGGCGCGTGGCGTACGAGCGTGAGCTGAGACGGGCGAGCGGCCTCAGGCCAGCCGGTCGAGCGTGGAACGCGTTCCTGCGCTGGACCGTCGGATACGGATACAAGCCCCTGCGCGCGGTGGCGCTGCTCATAGCCCTCGTCGTCGTCGGCGGATTGGTGTTCGCGTCGTTCCATGCTCAGAGCGACCTGGTGGCGAGCAGACCGACACATCCGCAGTTCGTCGCCAGCATCTACGCGCTTGACCGCCTCGTCCCGGTCATCAGCTTCGGGTTGCGCGATGCGTACGTCCCTCATGGCGCTGCTCAATGGTGGGCTTTTGCCTACACGCTGATCGGCTGGGCGCTGACTGTCGCGGTCATCGCCGGTCTCAATGCAGCGGTCCGACGCGAGTGAGCACCCGGCCTCTATCCTCCGAAGCGTGCCCGCGCGCCTTGCGATCGCCCAGGTCACCCCGTTCGCCTGGGAGGTGCCGCATGAGGTGAACCGCGCCGTAGCTCGGACGGCAGAGGAGTTGGCACAGCGCGGCCATCGTGTCGTCGTGATCGCGCCGTCGACGTCGAGCGGGCTCGTGCGCGAGACGCGCAAGGCGATCCATGCGGCGAGAGAGCGTCCTGAGGCGCTCGTGGAGCTCGTCCCGGGCGCCGCCGAGCCGTATCGCGTTCTCGGCGTCGGCGAGGTGCTGCCGTTCTCGCCCTCGCGGCGGCGCGTCGCGTCACTGCCGATCGACGTCGCGCGCACGATCGAGCAGGCGCTCGCGATCGCGCCGCTCGACCTCGTCCACCTGCACGAGCCGTTCGCGCCGAGCGCCGCGAGCGCGGCGCTGCGCCACTCGCGCGCGCTGAACGTCGGAACCTTTCACGCGCCGACCGAGCGCGTGCTCTCGACGCAGGTCGCGCGGCGCGTCGTGGAGCTGTTCCTCGGCCGGCTCGACGCGCGCATCGCGAGCTACGACGCCACCCGCGACCTGCTGCAGCGCTGGTTCCCCGGCGACTGCCGCGTGATCCTGCCCGGAGCCGACACGCCGGCGGCGAGCGACACGCGGACTGACGACGGTCCCGTCGAGATCGCGCTGATCGCCGACGAGGACCGCACCGCCGTGCGCACGCTCATGCGCGCGCTGCGCCGCATGCCGCTCACCGGCGGCTGGCACGCAACGGTCTGGTCGCGCCGTGCGACGCAGGGTGCCGGCCCGCTGCGTGCCGAGCTGCGCGAGCGGATCGCGTTCGTCGGCCCGGACGAATGCGACGAGGACGCGCTGCTGGCGCGTGCTGACCTCGTCGTGCGCGCGTCGAGCGGCGTCGCGCCGGCCCCGGGCGGCCTCGCGCGCGCGCTCGCTGCCGGCTGCGTCCCGGTCGCCGCGCGACTGCCGGTGTACGAGGAGCTCGTCGGCGACGGCGAGCATGGCCTGCTGTTCGAGCCGGGCGACGCCGACACGCTCGCCGCCCAGCTCGCCCGCCTCGTCGCCGACCCCGCGCTGCGGACACAGCTGCGCGCCGCCGCCGACCCGCTGCGCGACCAGCTCAGATGGTCGCGCGTCGCGGACGAGCTCGAGGACGTCTACGCCGGCCTCGTCGCCAAGCGCCACGACGGCCGCGGCGACCCGGCGCTGCGCGCGAAGGTCGCCAAGCGCCGGCGCATCGACGTCGACCTGCACATGCACACCGATCACTCGTCCGACTGCGCGACGCCGGTCGAGGTGCTGCTCGCGACCGCCAAGGCGCGCGGTCTCGGCGCGATCGCCGTCACCGACCACAACGTCATCACCGGCGCGTTCGAGGCGGAGGCGAAGGCGAGCGGGATCAAGGTGATCGTCGGCGAGGAGGTCAAGACGGCCGACCAGGGCGAGGTGATCGGACTCTTCCTCAGAGAGCTGATCCCGCGCGGGCTGACGTTGCAGGAGACGATTGCGGAGATCAAGCGCCAGGGCGGCGTCGTCTATGTCCCCCACCCGTTCGACCGCATGCACGCCGTGCCCGATTACGAGCACCTGATGGCGGTGCTCGACGATGTCGACGCGATCGAGGTCTTCAACCCGCGCGTCGCGATCCAGGAGTTCAACGAGGAGGCGGCCCGGTTCGCGGCCAAGTACCGCATCCCGGCAGGCGCTGGCTCGGACGCGCACGTCGCGCAGGGGCTCGGGTCGGTGCGGATCCGCATGCCCGACTTCGAAGGGCCGGAGGAGTTCATGGAGGCGCTGCGCGAGGCCGACATCGTGCGCACGCCGGCGTCGCTGCTGTACGTGCAAGCGTTGAAGTTCCTGCAGACGAGAGCGGTGCCGAGAGGGGCGCGGGCCGCCTCGAAGGAGCGCCGGGTCCGGCGAGCGGCCCGCAAATCCTGAAAGTCCTGATGCACGAGCAGGGACATGCGGGGGACGCGTCCAATGTTCCTCCAAGCATGCCCATCACCGACGACGAGATCCGCGAGAAGTACCTCGAGCGGGCGATCCGAGAGCTGAACCACTTCACGCGCGAGCTGCAGGAATGCAGACATTGCCCGCGCGGCAACCTGATGCCGGTGCTGGGGTCCGGCCATCCGCAGGCCGACGTCTTCATGATCAAGCACCATCCGCGTCCTTCCGAGATCGAGGAGGGGGTCGCCTTCTACGGGCGCGCCGGCGGCGCGCTGATGAAGTCCCTCAAGCGGCTGAACATCGACCCGCTCGCCGTCTACGGGACGCTGTGCGTGAAGTGCCCGCTGCCCGACCCGTCGCTGGCGGACCCAGCTTGCATCGAGCGCCTGCTCGAGGAGCTCGCAATCGTGCAGCCGAAGATCGTCGTGGTGATGGGCGAGGACGCGCTCGACGTGGTGAACGAGCTGGAGATCCCGCTCGCCCGGATGCTCGTCGCCGAGCCTGGGGCCCTGCAGCGGTTGACGCCGTCGATCGAGGCGCTCTACGTGCCGAACATCGACGAGGCGCTCGACGAGGAGAGCGCGAAGCGCGCCTTCTGGCGGGCGTTCCGCGTGCTCGGCGAGTGGTACGAGGCGCTGCCGCCGTATTAACCGGTTCGCCTCCTGGCCGCCCGGGGTATCTCGCGGCCATGGAACTCGAGGAGCGCACGATCGAAGAGCTGCCGGATCACTGCGAGGAGTGCGGCGCACCGCTGACCGAGGCGGAGAAGGAGGCGGTGCTGGAGAGCGGCGGCCTTCCGCTCTGCTCGATCCATGCGGCCGAGGTGCTCGCGGTCGACGAGGAGCCGGAGCTGGGCGAGGGCTGACGCCGCCGCGGCGTTCAGTCCGCGTCGCCGAGGGACGTGACGGACACGTCGCCCGAAGACGTGCTCACCTGGATCGTGCGCGGCGCGGCCGGATCCTGACGCACCGTGACGTTGCGATCGCCCGAGCCGGCGTCCACCAGCACGCGGTAGACGGCGTTCGGGACCGCGACGTCGACGTCGCCGGATCCGGCGTCGACGCGCAGGCGACGCGGCGCGCGCTGGGTGCTCACATCGACGTCGCCGCTGTTAGTCGTCGCGATGAGCTGCGTGCCGCGGTAGCCGGCGACGCGGACGTCTCCGGAGGACGCCGTCATCAGCAGCGCGCCCGCCATGTCCTCGACGTGCACGTCACCGGAGGACGCGGCGACGGTGACGTCGCGCTCGACGCCCTGCACGTGCACGTCGCCCGACGCCGCGCTCACGGCGACGGCCGTGCCGCAGGCACGTAGGCCGTGAACGACGCCCCGCAGTCGCCGACGCCGACGTGCGCCATCAGTGAGCAGTGGCTGTGGAGCTGCAGCTGCCGTCCGCTCTGGCTCAGCTCGACGCGAGGCTGGAAGCCGTTGCGGAACATCCCGCGATGGATCTCCATGTCGACGCGCACGTCGCGGCGCGGCTCGCCGACGACGAGGACGTCGGCGGAGCCGGTCTCGATCTGCAGCTGTCGCGCCGCAACCGCGAATGTGCGAGTGCGGTGCTCGGTGCTCGCCGTCGCGAGCGACACGAGGACCAGCACGCAGTAGGCGCCGACGAGGGCGCCGATGGCGATGCACAGCGCCACAAAGGTGCGGGCAGGCCCTTCGAGGGCTTCGGCGACTCGCTGGGCGCGTGGACGGACATGATGGGACAATAGGCGCGTCGTGCGGCGGCGGCCATGCCGGTCGCCACCGGCCGGCGGTGGGGCTGGCCCCCGAACGGCAGCCCGCCGGCTATGGCACCAGGACGAGCTTGCCGAGCTTGCCGCCAGCGGCGAAGCGCTCGTAGGCGGCGGGTGCGTCGTCGAGCGCGAATGTTTCCGCGACGGGCACCGCGATCGCGCCGCTCTCGACGAGCGGCAGCACGTGGCGCTCCAGACCGCGCGTCATCAGCGCCTTCTCCTCGAGCGGACGGGCACGCATCGTCGAGGCCATCACGCGGCCGCGCTTGTACATCAGCTTCGCGAGGTTCAGCTCGCCCTTGGCGCCGGCGGCGATGCCGATCACGACGATGCGGCCGCTCGTCGCGAGCGCGTCGACGTTGGCGCCGAGGTTGGGCGCGCCGATCAGCTCCAGGATCACGTCGAATGGGCCATGCTGCTCGAAGCCTTCCGGGGCGAGCACGGTGGCGCCGAGCTGTGCGACGTGCTCGCGGTTGTCGGGGTTGCGCACGGTCGCGGTGACGCGCGCGCCGAGGCTCGCGCCCAGCTGGATCGCCGCGGTGCCGACGCCGCCGGCGCCGCCGTGCACGAGCAACCGCTCGCCCGCTTGCAGGCCGGCCTGCGTGAACAGCGCGTCGTGGGCGGTCGCGAAGACCTCCGGGAAGCCGCCGGCCTGGGGCCAGTCGAGCTGGTCGGGGACCGGCATCAGCATCCGCTCGTGCACGACCGCCAGCTCTGCCTGGCCGCCGCCGCCGACGATCGCCATCACGCGGTCCTCAGGATTGAAGCGCGCCGCTCCCGGGCCGTTCTCCACGACCTCGCCCGCCAGCTCGAGGCCGGGGATGTCCTGCGGCCAGCCAGGCGGCGCCGGGTAGAGCCCGCGCTTCTGCATCATGTCCGCGCCGTTGAGGCCGGCGGCGCGCACGCGTACGAGCACCTCGTCCTTGCCCGGCTGCGGATCCGGATGCTCCTCGACGAGGATCTCTCTGTCGCGGATCGTAGCGGCGCGCATGGCGGCGGAGTCTAGATCAACCCCACTTCATGACTCTGGCGATCGCCGAGTCGATGAAGCGGTCGGGCAGGAAGCGCGCAGCCGTTCCGCGCGACTTCGCCTCGCGGCCGACGAGGTAGCGCGTCTTCGGCTTGCGTGCGGTGAGCGCATGGGCGACGTCCTTCGCGACGGCGTCAGGCGGGAGGCCGGTGCGCGCCCCCTCCTCGGACGCGGTGCGCACGGTTTGGATCAGCGGCCCGTAGTCGCGCTGCGCGTCGGCACTCATCGTCTGCTGGAGCTCGTCGCCAGAGGCGATGCCCTTGTCCCAGATCGGCGTCGCGATCGTGCCCGGCTCGATCACCGAGACCTCGATCCCCCACGGGCGCAGCTCGCGCCGCAGCGTGTCGGAGAAGCCCTCCAGCCCGAACTTCGAGGCGGCGTACGCTCCGAGCAGCGGGACGGCGACCTTGCCGCCGATCGAGCTCATGTTCACGATGCGCCCGCGCGCGGCGCGAAGCTGTGGCATGAACGCCTGCGTGACCGCGACCTGTCCGATCAGGTTGACCTCGATCTGACGGCGGAAGTCGTCGATCGGCTGATGCTCGATCGGGGCGGGGACGGCGACGCCGGCGTTGTTGACGAGGCCGGCGAGGCCTCGGGCTGCGGCCGTCTCCTCGACCGTGCGCGCCGCTGCCGCGATCGACTCGGCATCGACCACGTCGATCCGCAGCGGCGTAACGCCCGGGATCTCGCTTGCGAGGCGGTCGCCGTCCTCTGCCTTGCGCACGCCCGCGAAGACCTGGAATCCGAGGCCCGCAAGCCGCCGAGCGCACGCCTCGCCGATGCCGCTGGACGCGCCCGTGACGACGACGGCGCCGCGCTGCTCTGAGCCCGCTGCCATGGCGCCAGATTCTGTCAGGCGCTGTCGGCGGGCGAGCTGGCTCAGCGCCTGCACAGAGTCTTTACGCGATCACACATATGCGGTGGCGACAAACGGCATGCGCGCTCGTAACGTCGTGGGCGCACGGCGGAAGCCGCTTCTGCCATTCGATCCCTCCGGACGCCGGGACTGGTCGGGGCCTGTCAGCCCCGGCGTCTTCGGACGCCATTCGGCAACGAAAGGAGGGAGACGTGGCAGCAACTGCAACCGCGATGGCGCTGCTGGTAGCACTGCTGGTCATCGACCGGCTGGTCGACCGGCGGCGCTGACGCAGAGACTGCCGCGCAAAGCCGCCCCGACGGCAGGCTCCGTGTCGGTGTGGAACGCAACGGGCCGGGGGTTACCGCCCCCGGCCCGTTTGCATCTTCGGACGCCATTCGGCTTGAACTGCAACCGCGATCGAGCCAAGGATAGGTCGCTTGCGCCCACACGACAACCGCATCGGTGGTGTGGTCACGAGAGCCCGTCTCACTCCGTCATCAGCGCCACTGGGACGCCCAGACCGGCTGAGCGGCCGAGGGTGGCGATGCGGCGGCCGGGCTGGACGGCGGGGCGTGGCGCGCTGCAGCGCTCCTCGCCGATCGCGGCGACGGTCGCGTCGAGGTCGGCGACCATGAAGGCGAGGCCCCAGAAGAAGGCCGAGCCGTCGGTGCCGCCGCTGCGCTCGAGCGCGTCGTCGGGCGCCTGCACGACCTCGAGGATCACGTCGCCGAGACGGAAGAACGCCTGCCGTGGGGCGCCGGCAGGCGTCGGCTCCTCGCGGATGCGGCGCAGGTCGAGGCCGGCTGCCTGGAGCGCTGGGACGGTGCGATCGAGTGCGGGTGTGATGGCGACGACGTGGTCGAATGCGGTGATGCCGTTGGGGTGCGTCGCGGGCACGGCCGCGGTCGGAACAACGCCGTCCGTGCGCCGCGTCGGCAGCCCATCGAGCTGATCCCTCGCGATCCCGCCCAGCGTCCACCCCACGATCCCGCGACCGGCGTCGCGCCCCGCGAGTCGGATCGGCACGCTGCCGACCCGGCAGACGTCGCCGTCGAGCGCGAACCCGAGCGCCGCCCACGTCGCGGGCTCGTCGGCGATCGTCAGCTCGTGGATCCGCACGCCCGGCATCGCCGGGACGCTAACGCGCGCGCTGCTAGCCGCGCTCCAGCAGCGCGACGCACTCGATGTGCGGCGTCTGCGGGAACATGTCGACCGGCGTCACTCTGCGCAGGATGTAGCCGGCTTCGACGAGCTGCGCCGCGTTGGGCGCGAGCGTCGTCGGGTTGCAGGAGACGTAGACGATCCGCTTCGGCGAGCTGTCGATGATGCGTCTGACGACCTTCGAGGAGAGGCCGGCACGCGGCGGGTCGACGACGACCACGTCGGGCGTGCCGGCCTTCTTCACCAGCTCTCTCAGCGCGACGCGCACGTCGCCGGCGAAGAAGTTGGCGTTGTCGATCTCGTTCAGCTTCGCGTTCGAGATCGCGTCGCCGATCGCCGGCTCGATCAGCTCCAGGCCCCACAGCTCCGAGGCGCGCGGTGCGAGCGTCAGCCCGATCGTGCCGATCCCGCAGTAGAGGTCGTAGACGCGCTCGAAGCCTCTCAGCGCGGCGTACTCGCCGGCGAGCGCGTAGAGCTTCTCCGCCATTTCGGTGTTCGTCTGGAAGAACGCGTGCGGGGAGATGCGGAACTGCAGGCCGCTGAGTTCCTCGTCGAGGTAGTCGCTGCCGGAGATCAGCTCCGTCTCGCCGAGCGCGGTCGTCTCGCCGACGCCGTCGAACGCCGTCCACAGCAGGCCGTTGCAATCGACCGCCTCGGCGAGCCCGTCGGTGTCCAAAGCGCCCGGCATCGTCACGAGCCGCACCTGGATCTGCCCCGTGCGCCGACCCTCGCGCACGACGAGGTTGCGCAGGAAGCCCTCGTGCGTGCGGCGGTCGTATGCGGTGAGCCCCTTCGCACGGCACCAGTCGAGCACCTGGCGGCTGGCTCTGTTGGAGCGCTCGGAGGCGATCAGGCAGTCGACTATCGGGACTATCCGTTCCCAGTGGCCGGGCGCGTGGAAGCCGTAGACGAGGTTGCCGTCGTCGTCGTTGCCGAACGAATATTCCATCTTGTTGCGATAGCGCCATTGCTCGACGGCGGGGACCATCGGCTCCATCACGAAGCCGTCGAGCTTGCCGATCCTTCGCAGCGCGTCTTCGACCTGCTGCGTCTTGATCTCCAGCTGGCGCTCGTACGGCATCACCTGCCACGACACGCCCGGGTGCGGCGCTCTCCCCGGGATCCGCTCGGGGCTCGGCTCGAGTATCTCGACCGTTATCGCTTCGGCGTAGTCGCGCTTGGGACGCGTGATTCTCGCGCGTACGCGATCGCCGGGAATGGCGGCGACGACGAACACGACATACCCCTCGTGGCGCGCGACGCCGTTGCCGCCGAACGCGAGTGAGTCGATCGTCAGCTCCAGCTCGTCGCCGCGGCTCGGCCTCTGTCGTCTGGTGAGTGCGGTGGACATGCGGCGTCTAGCATGCCAGGCCCATGGACCTCGCTGCATACCGACTGCAAGCCGAAGCGTTCACCGCCGAGCTGGGCGAGGAGTACCACGCCCACTTCGCCGGGCTGAGAGCCGAGTTCGACGTCGAGCCGATCTACGCGAAGCACGCCGACCTGTTCACCGCCGACGGCGTCGCACGGCTGCGCGAGCAGGCCGACGCAGCAGCCGCGCAGGGCGAAGACGCAGCACGCCGCGCGCGCATGCTGCTCGACTTCGCGGTCGACGGCCACCTCGGTCTCGTTTCGACCGACCTCGAGGGCGAGCTCGCGCAGCGCGAGGCGGGCCTTGTCTTGTCGATCGAGGGCGACGGCGCCGCGATCCCGTTCCGCGAGGCGACGATCGTGCAGGCGAACGAGCCAGACCGCGACCGCCGAGCGGCGATCGAGGCGGCGCGGCTGGAGGCGACCGAGACGCAGCTCAACCCGCTCTACAAAGAGATGCTGGAGCGCACGCGCGTGACGGCGGTCGAGCTGGGCTGGCCGAGCTACCGTGCGCTGTGCGAGGAGCTGAAGGGCTTCGACCTCGACCGCCTCGCGCGCGCGACCGAGGCGTTCACGGTCGCGACCGAGGACGCGTACGCGCCGCTCGTCGCACCGGTCGTGGAGCAGACGCTGGAGGGCTTGCAGCTGGGCGAGCTCGTGCGCGCCGATCTGCCGCGGCTGTTTCGCTTCGCCGAAGCCGACGCCGCGTTCGACGGCGCGCAGCTGCTGCCGAGCTTCGAGGCGACGCTCGCTGGCCTCGGGATCGACCCGGCCGCGCAGGGCAACGTTCACCTCGACGTCGAGTCGCGCCCCGGCAAGTCGCCGCGCGCCTTCTGCGTCGCGGTCAGAGTCCCCCAGGACGTGCGGCTCGTCGTGCCGCCGATCGGCGGGCGCGACGACTTCACCGCGCTGCTGCATGAGGGCGGCCACGTCGAGCACTTCGCGCACGTCGACCCCGCGCTCGCGTTCGAGTATCGCCACCTCGGCGACAACGCGATCACGGAGGCGTTTGCGTTCCTGTTCGACCACCTCGTCGAGGACCCCGAGTGGCTGCGCGCCCGGCTCGGCGTGCAGGACGCCGACGGCACGCTCGCCGCGCATGCGCGCGCGACGCGGCTCATCTATCTGCGGCGTTACGCGGCGAAGCTCCCGTACGAGCTCGACGTGCATCGCGTCGAGCCGCCGAACGATGCAGCCCTGCGCACGCGCTACGCGACGTTGCTCGGCGAGGCCGCGCGCGTGCACTGGCCGCAGGAGACGTACCTCGCCGACCTCGACCCGGGCTTCTACGTCGCTTGCTACCTGCGCGCCTGGGCGCTGGAGACGCACCTCCGCGCGCATCTGCGCGAGCGCTTCGACGAGCGCTGGTTCGAGCAGCGCGAGGCCGGCGACGCGCTGCGTGCGCTGTGGCGCGACGGCCAACGACTGTCTGCCGAGGAGCTGCTCGGCGAGCTCACTGGAGCCGAGCTCGACTTCGGCGCGCTGCTTGCGGATCTCGGGCTGTCGGAGGCCGCACCGTGTTGACGGGCTCGTGCCTGTGCGGCGCGGTGCGCTTCGAGGTCCGCGCGCAGTTCTTCGACGCCGGCTACTGCCACTGCACTCGCTGTCAGGGACGTACCGGCACCGGCTCGTCGGTCAACGGACTCGTCGGCGCGCGGCACGTCGCGGTCGTGCAGGGCGCTGACGCGATCCACACGTGGCAGCCGGAGGGCGGCTATCCGAAGTCGTTCTGCGGGACGTGTGGCGCCCACCTCTTCAGCGGCGTGCCCGGTGGCGACGGTCGCTGCGGCGTGCGCTTCGGCGCGCTCGATCGTGATCCCGGCATCGCGCCGACGTACCGCCAGTGGATCAGCTCGGCGCCGGCGTGGGATCCGATCCCGGACGACGGCCTGACGCGCTACCCCGGAGGGCGTCCCGACTGACGGTGTCGGGACGCCGACCGGCTGTTTCGCCCTTCGGTCACCGCAAGCGGCGACCTGCGGGCGACGTCACTTCATGACCGCTCTGCGCGCGCGGTCGGCGCTTCGCACGAGACGCTCGACCGACTGAGCGCGGCGCGCGGTCGCGGCCGTGTCGTCGAGCTTCTTCGACAGCTGCTCGAGCTGCTCGATGCCCTTCCCGAGCAGCTGGTCGAGGTTCGTCAGCACGTCGTCCTTCTGCTCACGACCCTTGCGCACCAGCTCGCCGACGAGGTCGTTTGCATCGCCCCTCGTCACGCGCCCACGCTCGACGGCCTCGTCCATCGCCTCCTGGATTGCCTCGGAGGCGAGCAGGACGAGGTCGCGCGGCTCGAACACGCGGTTGGCGAGCTGATCCCGAAGCGCGTCGACGAGCTGGACGACGGGGTCGCCCGTGCGTCTGCCGGCAGCGCCGGTCGCCCGTCTCGGCGCGGTGGTACTGGAGGCTCTTCTGGAGCCGCGTCTCGCGGACGCTCTTCTCGCGCCGGCTCTTCTCGCGCGAGCGGTTCTTCTCGCAGCGGTTCTTCTCGCCGCGCCGCGCGCGGGTCGTCTTGCCGTAGCGCGAGCGGTTCTTCTCGCCGCAGCGCGAGCGGGTCTTCTCGCTCTCGCGGCCGCTCTTCTCGCAGCTCTGCGAGCGGGTCTTCTCGCAGCGCTTCTTCTCGCCGCGGCACGCGCGGGTCTTCTCGCAGCCGCTCTTCTGGCAGCCGCACGCGCAGGTCTTCTCGCAGCGCTTCTTCTCGCGGCGGCGCGGGCGGGTCTTCTCGTCGCGGCTCTTCGCGCGGCGGTCGTTCTCCTGGCGGCTGCGGCACGTCTGGCAGCCGGTCTGCGTGCGGCAGCGGCTCTTCTTCTGCCGGTGCTCGCTCTTCTCGCAGCGGGGGACTTCGGCTGGGGCATTGATGCTCCTCGGTATGGACAGACGGACCGGTTGGCGCGAGGCTACCGCAGCAGGAACTCCAAGAGTGCCTTCTGCGCATGGCGCCGGTTCTCGGCCTGGTCCCAGATTCGCTGACGCGAGCCATAGAGAACCTCGGCCGTGATCTCCTCACCCGGGTGAGCGGGCAAGTCATGAAGCGCGATCGCGTCGGACGCGGCGCGATCGAGCAAGCTGTCGTCGATGCGGTAGGACGCGAGCGCCGCGCGGCGCTCGTCCGCGGTCGCCTCGTCGCCCATGCTGACCCACACGTCGGTGTAGACGGCGTGCGCGCCTGCCACCGCAGCGTGCGGGTCGTCGGTCAGCACAGCACCCGCGACGGGCTCGAGCTGGTAGCCGTCGGGCGCAGCGATGCGCACCTCGACGCCGGCGAGTCCGCCGAGGATCGCGAGCGACCGAGCGACGTTGTTGCCGTCGCCGACGTAGGCGAGTGTGAGGCCTTCGAGTCTTCCGAACGTTTCACGCAAGGTGAGCAGATCCGCGAGTGCCTGACATGGATGGTGACCGGCAGTGAGCATGTTCACGACTGGGACGGACGCGTACTCGGCGAGCTCCGCGACCAGCGCGTCGGCGCCGGTGCGGATGCAGATCGCGTGCACGTGTCGCGACAGCACGAGCGCGGTGTCGCGCGGTGCCTCGCCGCGGCTCAGCTGCATCTCGTCGGGGCGCAGGATCAGCGGGTGACCGCCGAGCTCGACGACGCCCGTCTCGAACGACAGGCGCGTGCGCGTTGACGGCTTCCGGAAGATCAGCGCGACGTGCTTACCCGCGAGCGCGCGTGAAGCGAGCGGCTCAGCTTTCAGCTCGAGCGCGCGCTCAATCAGCGCGAGCAACTCGTCGCGGGTGAGCTCCTCTCCGGTGAGCAGGTGGCGCGGCAAGCGCGCAAGTGTACGGTCGACGGGTGTCATTGCGAGTGTTGACGTGGAACCTGTGGCACGGCCGTGCGCTTCCTCCTCGTGACGAAGACCTGCTCGATGCGTTCGCGGCACGACTCGCGTCGTGGTCGTGGGACGTCGCGCTGCTGCAGGAGGTGCCACCGTGGTGGCCGCACGCACTGGCGCGAGCGTGCGGTGCGGAGGAGCGCCACGCACTCACGTCACGCAACGCATTGCTGCCGTTGCGACGCGTCGTCGCGCGCCGGCATCCCGAGCTGTTGAAGGCGAACGGTGGTGGCTGCAACGCCATCCTCGTGCGCGGACTCGGAGGCGTGCGCGTGCACGCGCGACGACGACTGCGCGTGTGGCCGGAGCGACGTGTCGTGCACGCGGTCCGCGTCGGCGAAGGGTGCTGGTTCACGAACTTGCACGCGAGCACCGGACGCGGTGCGAGCACGCTGCGCGACGTCGCGCTCGCGCGCGCGACCGCGATGCGCTGGGCGGGCGACGCACCGCTCGTGCTCGGCGGCGACTTCAACGTCGAGCAGCCGGCGATGCCCAGCTTCGCGCACGCGGGCGGGAGTCGCATCGACCACGTCTACGCGCGCGGGCTCGCGCCCGTCGGACCCGTCGTGGTGCTCGACCGCGGGGCGCTGTCGGACCACGCGCCCCTGCTGGTGACGATCGATCCCTCGTCCGCGCTCAGCCGAACGTGAGACCGAAGCGCTCGCACAGCACGGGGATCGACGCGAAGTCGAGCTCGAGGCCGTAGCGCGCGCCGAGCGCGGCGAGCTGCTCGGGCTCCGGCGGGTGGGCGGGATCGTGCTCCCCCGCCTCGACGAGCTCGCCGAAGAACCGCTCGAAGCCGCCGGGGGCGATGATCTCGAGGATGCGGCAGTGCTCCTCGCCCGCGTTCCAGAACGTGTGCCACTGATCGCGCGGCTTGTGCACCAGGTCGCCGGCCTCGGCGTAGACGACGTCGTCGCCGAGCAGCGCACCCATTCTGCCTTCGAGCACGTAGCTGTACTCGTCCTCTCGGCTGTGGCGGTGCAGCGGGGCGGCGAGCGCGTGCGGCGGCATCGGGTGCTCAACGAGCGAGAAGCCGCCGGCGTGCGTCTCCGCCGTGTCGATCATGAAGCGGACGCCGATCGAGC
>DATFPW010000033.1:0-54388 GCA_035264605.1 Conexibacter sp.
CCCCTCGCAGTTTTGAGAGCGGACGGAAGGGCGCATCGCTACCGTCGCGGTGGCGTGCCCGTGCAGCGTGCGCGTCTTGCGCAGGACCGTCCTTCGAGCATCCCTACTCCGGTCCCCCTTCGCGCAGCGGCGACGCGAGGCGTTAGTCGGGAGGCGTCGCGCCGCCCGCGGACCCGCACCCTTCCGCCCACTCGGTTCGACTCGGCCCCAGGCGCACGGGGTCGAGCCTCGACACCGCCGACGTGAGCGTCGGCCCGGCGGCGCCAGCTCTAGAAGTCTCGACAGTCTCTTCGCAGCCCAGGCCCGCGAATGGTCCCCACGTAACCTCGGCACTTCTTGCGATTCGCACCTCCACCGGATCGGGGACGGAAACCGCCTGTGCACCAAAAACTCGGGTACCCAAGGACCACCCCCTGTCTAACAGGGTCGCGAACGCCGACAGGCCAAGTCCGAGGCGCAGCGCTAAAACCGACATCTGCCGGTCTCAGCAGGGCTTCCCACGCCGCTTGGCGAGCTACTACGCTTCCGCGCAGCCCCGGTAGCTCAGCTGGATAGAGCGTTCCCCTCCTAAGGGAAAGGCCGCAGGTTCGACTCCTGCCCGGGGCACTTCGGGCGAGTCGCCGACGCCGCCGGTACGTGGATCAGTAGTAGACGTCGATCTGATCCCCGAGGTGGATCCACGAGTAGATCGCGAACGCGTCGGGGATCGGGACCCGCAGGCAGCCGTGGCTGGCGTTGTAGGCCGGGACGTCGTAGTAGCCGTGGATCGCGTAGCCGCGGATGAAGTAGGTCGAATTGACCATCCCGTGGCCGTTGGTGCCCGGCTCTCTCATGTAGAAGCGGAAGTTGCCAAGCACGGTCGGGGTCGACGGCTTGCCGGAGCTGGTCGTGTAGGCACGCACGACTCTGCCCTTGTCGATCAGCGCGAGCACCTGCCAGCCGAGGTGCGCCTCGACGTGGCGGCCGTGCTGCGGGAAGCGCACCTTGAAGCCGCCGACGCCGCGCAGCACACGGTCCACGATGAAGGGCGTCAGCGTCGTGATGCGGGGCATCCTGTTGACCTTGCGGAAGGCGAGCACGGCGCGGCCGGTGGCGGCGTCGTAGCTGCCGTTCTGCGGCGTCGCGTAGCCGATCGCCGCGAGCCGCTGCTGCAGCAGCGCGACGAAGGGACCGCTCATGCCGAGCCCTGCTTTCGGCGTGACGATCGACAGCGGCGTCTTCACGAGCAGTCTGCGCTGCTCGGCGGTTCTCTCATGCAGCGCGAAGATCTGCACGTCGCCGCTTCTCTCCGGAGCGAATCTGACGCTGAAGACGGCCGTCTTCTTCGTGCGCGTCGGCTTGGGTCTCACCGACACCTGCTTGAGCAGCTTGTGCCCGCGCCAGATGCGCACGCTCACCGTCTGCCCGGCGACATAGGGGGCGACGCGGCCCTCGATCTGCAGCGGCCGGCCGGCGACGGCCAGTTGTCTGCCGTTCACCGACCAAGAGCCAGCCACCTGCAGACCGATGCGACCGGTCGCTCTCGGCTTCGTCGGCTTGGCTCTCGCCTTCGGCGCGGGCTTCGCGGCAGCGACTGTCACCACAGGAGCGGCGTCCTCGGCGAGCACTGCACCCGGAAGCGCGAGCAGCACGAGAAGCGTCAGGAGCGGAAGGGCGACCCGGCGGAGCATCAGGCGGCGAATGCTAGATGAGCGGGCGGGTGTCAAGCGCGCTGCGCTCGCGTGGGAGCAGCGCGGCGCACGCGAGCATCGTGACGGTCACGGCGCCGATCAGGAGCAGCAGCGTCGCACCGCCGGACCACTTCTCGGTGATCCCGAACGCGAGCGCGTTGTTCATCGCGTGCAGCGCGATGCATGGCAGCAGCGACCCGGTCTTCCAGCGCACGATGCAGAGCATGAAGCCGAGGACCGCGAGCGGCACGAGGAAGACCGCCGGCGCCGACCCGACGTGGATGCCGCCGAACACGACACCGGTGATGAGGGCCGCCGGCCACACGCCGCGCCAGTTGCGCAGTGCGCCGAAGAAGTAGCCGCGGAAGAACGTCTCCTCGGCGATCGGCGCGATCACCGTCACCACGACACAGACGGCGACAAGCGCAGCCGTGCTCTCATCGGCGCCGAGGCTGTCGGGCAGCTTGTCCTCCGCGTGCGTGTCGACGACCTGCGCCCACAACGCCCCGAGCGCGATGTAGACGACGTACGCACCGGCCATCCAACCGAGCGCCGCCAGCAGCCGCGTGCGCACGAAGCCGAACTGCGCCGGGACGATCTGCCCGGCGCGAGCGGCGAACAGCAGCGCCGCGCCGATGAAGGCGCCGTCCTGGACGACCGTCGCGGTGATGTTCACGGCCGGCGGCGGATCGGTGAAGCTTGCGCCGAAGATCGCCCCGACGATGCCGACGAAGATCGCGCCCATGAGCGCGAACAGGAACGCGACGACCAGCGCGAGGCCCGCGGTCCACGGCGCCCAGCGCGCCGCGCCGCCGTCGTCGCCGGGCTCGCTCTGCCCGGACGCCGGCGGAAGCCCGCCGGGCGGCCCGGCGGTGGGCGGCAGCCACGAGTCGAAGGACGAGGCGCCGCTGCTCATGCGTCGAACGATACGGAGCCGGCTCCGTCGACCAGCTCCAGCAGCGGCCGCAGCGTCGGGATCGTCCGCACCCCGGGCGGCACAAATGCATCGGACGCGGGGTGCCGGAGGCGCGCCCCCAGCCCATCCTCTCCCTCGCGCACGACGAGCAGCGGCTCTATCCCCGCCGCGAGCGCGCCGGCCACGTCGTGCTCGACGCTGTCGCCGACGTGCACCGCCGCCGCCGCCGCGACGCCCGCGAGCTCCAGCCCGCGCGCGAAGATCGCGCCGGCCGGCTTCGCGCTTCCCAGCTCCGCCGACGTGACGACAGCGTCGACCAGCGCCGCGAGCCCCGTCTCCTGCAGTACGTCGTGCAGCGAGACGTCCCAGTTGCTGATGACGACGAGCCGCACCCCGCGCTCGCGCGCCGCACGCAGGACCTCGGGAACCTCCTCGAACGGCCGGAAGCGCAGCGCCGCCAGCAACGCCTCGGTCAGCGCTGGGAGCGGCAGTCCGGCCGCTGCCGGAAGCGCCTGCCGCAGCGCAAGCGCCGCCCGCTGCCGCAGGTCCTCCAGCCGCTCACGATCCGACGCCTCGTCGTGATGCGCGCGGTAGAAGGCGATCTCCGCCCGCAGGGCGACACGCGCCTCCGCCTCGCTCACCTCCAACCCGAAGCGCTCCCGCAGCTCACGCCGCAGCGGCTCGACCGGCGGCTCCAGCTCGACCAGGGTGCCCAACGCATCGAGCAGCAGCGCTCTGACGTCGACCGCGGGTCGCTCGCTCGCGACGACCGGAGGGCGAAACCTAGGCAACGAACCCCCAGCGCGCGAACTGCGCCGCCAGCAGCCCCAGCAGCACCGCGCTCACGCCGACCGCGCGCTCAAGGCGCCCCTCCCGCTCCCCTGCCCACAGCGCGAGCCACATCTGGAAGGGGAACAGGACGGCGATGTAGCGCGGAAGCGATATCAACGGCTGCGCATCGACCGGGTACGAGAGTGTTACCAGCAGCGCGACGCCGGCATACGCGCTGTAGGCGAGCGGGAGACGCCTGATCACGCCGGCGAGCGCGACCAGCGCGAAGACGAGGAAGCCGAGCAGCAGCAGGCTCTGGCTGGCGCCGTCGAGCGAGTTCCCGCCGCTCTCTGCGAGGTAACTTCTCGCGGTCCCATCCCGCGTCAGCTCGCGCAGGCCGTCCGCTGCCGCCTCGACGCCGCCGGTGACCGCGCCGAGCGGCTGCAGGTGGCGCATCCACAGCTCCTGTGCATGAAACGGCGCGAACGCGTCGCCGAGCGCGATCGCCGACCACGCGAGATAGAGCACCAGCCCGAGCGGCGCGAGCGCCAGCCACGCCAGCTGCGGCGTCACGCGGTAACGCGGCAGCCACCGGGCACGGCTCACGGCGGCGACGCCGCCAGCGCGCGGGCCGTAGAGGAACAGCAGCACGAGCGGCAGGAGCAGCAGCACGCCGCTGTTGCGCGTCAGCGCGGCGAGGGCGCCGAGCGCTCCAGCCCACGCCCAGCGCTCCTGACGCGCGGCGAGGAAGGCGCCCACCGACACGAGCAGGAACAGCGCCTCCGAGTAGACCGCCGAGAAGAACAGAGCGGCCGGGAAGAAGGCGACGAGCAGCAACGTCGGGCGCGCGTGCTGCGGTCCCAGCTCGAGCGTGACGAGGCGGTGCAGCAGCACGAGCGCGCCGAGGAAACACGCCAACGAGATCAGCACGCCCGCCAGCAGGGGAGAGCCGACGATCCAGCCGCCGGCGCGCATCAGCAGCGGGTAGAGCGGATAAAAGGCGGCCTGCGGATGATCGCTCGCAGTGCCATAGCCGTCGTGCGCGATCGTCAGGTACCAGACCGAGTCCCACCGCGCCGCCGGCGCCGCCAGCAGATCGCCGAAGCCGGAGAAGGGCGTCGTCAGTCCGCGCGAGTCGAAGGGGCCCGTGCCGGGCGCGCGGCCGAACCACATGAGTCCGAGCAGCCCCGCCGCCCACACGACGAGGCGGGAGGTCCACAGCGCGCTCCACGCCTCCCGCCACGCCAGCGCTGTCTCGGGTCGCAAGCGCCGGCCGCCGACCGCGCCGCGCAGGCGCGCACGGGCGCCGAGGCGGGCGGGGAGACTGCCGCGGCTGACGGTACGCTCGCGCTCCATGCTCGGCCTCGATGTTCCCATGCTCGCGACCACATTCCTGCAAGAGCACAAGAACGAGCTGACCGCGCTGCTCACGATCGCCGGCACGATCGTGCTCGCGATCATCGTCGACCGTGCGCTGTTGCACCGCGGCCACAGACTCGCCACCGCCATGGTGGGCGACGAGCTGACGCCGGTGCTGGACACGCGCCTGCGCTTCCTGCGCCGGCTGATCACGCTCTCGATCGTCGTCGTCGGCCTGCTGCTCGCGCTGTCGCAGTTCGGCGGCCTCAGCCGCCTCGCCGCGGGGCTGCTCGCCTCCGGTGCGCTGTTCGCGGCGATCATCGGCTTCGCCGCGCGCCAAACGCTCGCGAACCTGATCGCCGGCGTGATGCTCACGATCACCCAGCCGCTGCGGATCGGCGACCGCGTGACGATCGAGGACGAGAGCGGCACCGTCGAGGACGTGCGCCTCAACTACACGGTCGTGCGCGGCGGCGACGGCGGGCGCATCTTCGTTCCGAACGAGCGACTGGCAGCGGGGATCCTCCACAACGACACGATCGTCGAGCCGCTCGTCGGGCTCGAGGTCGAGCTGTGGCTCGCGCCGGCGGTCGACGCCGACGCGGCGCTGACCGCGCTCAGAGGACTCGACGGGACGCCGATCGCACGCGTCGCCGAGATCACCGCCGACAGCGTCCGCTTCACCGTCGCGCGCGGGACGATCCCGCCGGCCGAACGTCCGGCGCGCGAGTCCGAGCTGCGCGCGGACGCATTGCGCGCGCTGCGCAAGGCCGGCTTGCTGGCATAGAGGACCGGCACCCACCAGGCCGAAACAGGCTCCTGGCTACACTTTTCCTCGCTGTTCGCGCCGGCATCCGACTGCCGGCACGTCCCCTTCCGTCCCGTGACCCGCCGAGAGCGACAGAGGCGCCACCGGCGCCGCCACGGCCGTCCTCTGCGACGCGCCCTCATCGTCATCGCGACGTTGCTGATCGTCGCTGCCACGGCGGGCGGCATCGCGTTCGCCGGCTGGGTCGTCAGCGTCGTCGAGGACACGCCCGACATCCAGGACCTGAAGCCGCGACCGCAAGGCGCCGTATCGATCGTCTACGCGGCCGACGGCACGCGCCTCGGCTTCATCGCCTCCGACACGCTGCGCCGCGCGATCCCGGGCAGCCAGGTCCCGCTCGTGATGAAGCGGGCGACGGTCGCGATCGAGGACAAGCGCTTCTACAAGCACGGCGGCGTCGACTACGTCGGCATCGTGCGCGCGGCAGTCAAGAACGCCACGTCCGACGAGGCGCAGCAGGGCGGCTCGACGCTGACGATGCAGCTCGTGCGCAATCTCTACACGCCCAAGACCCGCTTCCAGAAGACGTTCACGCGCAAGGTCCGCGAGGCGAAGCTGGCGGAGGAGCTGGAGAAGGAGCACTCGAAGGAGTGGGTGCTCGTCGCGTACCTCAACAACGTGCCATACGGGACCGTCGGCGGCCAGACCGCGGTCGGCGTGCAGGCCGCGGCGCGCATCTTCTTCAACAAGCCGGCCTCAGCGCTGACACTGCCGGAGGCGGCGCTGCTGGCCGGCCTCCCGCAGGCGCCGACGCAGTACAACCCGTTCAACAATCCGTCGGGGGCGCGCAAGCGCCGCGGCGAGGTGCTGCATGCGATGGTCGAGGCCGGCTACATCACGCAGGAGCAGGCCGACACCGCGAACAGCGAACCGCTCGGCGTGCATCGCAGCGACTACTACGCGCACCGCCGCGAGCAGTTCTTCTTCGACTACGTCAGAAGCGAGCTGATCAGACACTACGGCCGCCGCGTCGTCGAGCGGGGCGGGCTGAAGGTCTACACGACGATCAACCTGAGATTCCAGGAGGTCGCGCGCCAGTCGATCCAGAGCCATGTCGGCTACGAGGGCGCCCCGTCGGCCGCGCTGGCGACCGTCGACCCCGACAACGGGCACATCCTCGCGATGGCCTCGTCGGCGACGTACGGTCCGACCATCTTCAACTACGCGTCGCAGTCGCACCGCCAGCCCGGCTCGACGTTCAAGGTGATCGACCTGATGGCTGCCGTCCGGATGGGGATCGATCCCGACAGCACGTCCTATGTCTCCAGACATCTGTCGCCCGGCTGGCTGCCGCAGGCGCCGACGTGGGAAGTGCAGACCGACAGCCACTCCTACTCCGGCTCGATGAGCCTGACGAGCGCACTGCCGGCCTCCGACAACACCGTCTTCGCCCAGCTCGGCGCCGACGTCGGGCCGGAGAAGGTGCGGCAGGCCGCCTACGACATGGGCATCACCTCGCACCTCGACGCGTACTACGCGGAGTCGATCGGCGGCCTCAGATACGGGGTCTCGCCGCTCGAGATGGCGAACGCGTTCGCAACGGTCGCGGACGGCGGCGTGCGCAACACGGTGACGGGGATCGAGAAGGTCGTGCACCCGGATGGCACGGTCGATGACCTCGGCAGATCGAGACGCGTGCGGAAGTTCACCGACGGCGAGGCATACGAGATCCTGCCGGCGATGAAGGCCGTGCTGTCCGGCGGCACCGCGGCCGGCAACGACATCGGGTGCCCGAACGCCGGCAAGACGGGCACGACGTCCAACAACACCGACGCGTGGTTCGTCGGCATCACGCCGAGACTGTCGACGGCGGTGTGGGTCGGCTTCCCGAACGAGACGACGACGCTCGGCAGCTCCGTCTTCGGCGGCACGATCGCCGCGCCGATCTGGGACGAATTCATGACGTTCGCAAAGGGCGACTACTGCGGCGACTGGCCGGCCCCGAAGGAGCCGTTCCAGGGCTCGTCGTTCCTCGGCACCTACGCCGGCTCGTACGACGACAGCTCGAGCGACGACACGACGGACGACACGACCGACGACACGACGACCACCCCGGATACGACGACCACGCCCGGCGGCGCGAACCCGAATCCGGACGCCTACGCGCATCCGCCGCAGCAGGGTCCGGTCACGCCGCCGGCCGGCGGGAACCCGACGCCCGCACCCACCGAGGGCGGCGGCGCCGGCGCCCCGACCGGCTGATACGCGCCGATGCGCTGATCGCTGGTACGGTTCCCCGCGTGCCAAAGGAAGAAAAAGTCGAGCTTGAGGGCGAGGTGATCGAGGCCCTCCCGAACGCGATGTTCCGCGTGAGACTCGACAACGACCATGTCGTCCTCGGCCATGTCGCCGGCAAGATGCGCCGCTTCCGCATCCGCATCCTGCCGGGCGACCGTGTGCGCTGCGAGCTGTCGCCGTACGACCTCGATCGCGCGCGCATCGTCTACCGCCACCGCTGATCCGCACCGCCGCTCGCGTCTCCGTCCGCTCTGCCTCCGCCGCCCGTGCGTGAGCTGGCGCTGATCGAGGCGTTGGAGCGCGTGCTCGTGCACGACGACCCGCGCGTCGTGCGCTGGCTCGGCGACGACGCGGCAGTCGTGCGCGGCCGTGCGTTCGCCGTGACGTCAGTCGACACGATGGTCGAGGGCGTCCACTTCCCCTCGCTCGCGGACGGGACCGCGACGCTCGCCGACGCCGGTCACCGTGCACTTGCGGGCGCGCTGTCGGATCTCGCCGCCATGGGCGCGGATCCGGGTGAGGCGTATCTCGCGCTCGTGCTGCCGACCGGCCTCGGGCAGGACGACGCCCTCGAGCTGTTCGGCGCGGCGCAGGCACTCGCCACCGCGAGCGGCGTCACGATCGCCGGCGGCGACGTCGCGCGCGGGCCGGCGCTGATGCTCGCCGTCACGGTCGTCGGCTGGGCAGATGACGCCGCCGCACTGGTCGGCCGCGACGGCGCCGAGCCCGGCGACCTCGTCGGCGTGACCGGCACGCTCGGCGACGCCGGCGCCGGGCTCGCGATCCTGCAGGGCCGGGCGCAGGGGATGCCGCAGCTCGTTCAGCGCTACCTGCGCCCGCTGCCGCGCCTGGCCGAGGGCCGCGCGCTGGCGGCCGCAGGCGCACACGCGATGATCGACCTCTCCGATGGGATCGCCACCGACGCGCGCCACCTCGCCCAGCGCAGCGGGATGCGGATGGTCGTCGACCTCGAGCGGCTGCCGCTCGCTCCCGGCGTCGACGACGTGGCACGCACGCTCGGTCTGGATCCAGCCGCGTTCGCGGCGACCGCCGGCGAGGACTACGAGCTGTGCGTGTGCGTGCCGCCTGAGGCGCGTCGCGCGGCGGAAGCGGCGGCGCCACTCACGTGGATTGGCACCGTCGAAGCCGGCGAGCCGGCGCTCGACCTCGGGCCGCGCGGCGCTTCATTGCGCGGCTTCGAGCACGAGCTCTAGTGACATCGCCGAAGGTCGCCGCTTGCGGTGACCGGCAGGCGAACTACGCGGTCAAGCGCATCTCGTCGAGCGCAGCGTCCCCAAGCAGTGCACGTACGTCGGCACGGCGCAGCGCACCATGCACGGCGAGCATGCGGGAGACGAACGCCTCCGCCACCGCCTCGACGTCCACGTCGTAGGCAGCGCGCTCGATCTGCGCTTTGAGCTCGGTGATTCTCATTTTGGTGGTGTTCTCGTCGTCCATGCGATCCCTGCCAACGACTTTCCCGGACACGCCGGATGGCACGCATCACGGACCCGCATCCGCGTCGTCCGTGCCCGTCGTTGCAATCGGTATCGGGAGCCTCCGTATGTGGCGTGAGAACACTCCCGCAACATCGGACGTCCGGCCACCAGGGTCGCCATACTCAAAGCCAGGGGTCCTGACGAACGCTGTCGATTCTCAGCCGCGTTTCGCAGCGCCAAGCGCCACGACGCGCTGCAATCGTACGAACACGATGATGCGCTGCGCTGCGCTGTAGAGCGGATGACAGGCGGACAACACGAGCCGCTGATAGCCGACGTCTCTCGTGACCCACAGTGCCGTCGGCCTGACGATCTGCGTGCGCTCGACTGCGTAGGTGAAGCGCGCGTAGGGCATCGTGAGCACGACCCGGTCGCCGTGCTTGAGCTCGTCGACATTGCGGAAGGGCGCCAGGTACGTCGTGCGGTGGCCGGCGATCGCGACCGTTCCGGGCAGGCCAGGGAACGTCGTCGACGGATAGTGGCCCGGGCCCTTGCGCAGCGTCGCGCTGTCGGTTCCCTGCACGACGACGAAGTCGCCCCCGATCTTGGGAATCGCGATGCGGCCGATTGGATCGCCCGTCTGCGCCGTGCGGCGCGCCTCGCGTGCAAGGAATGCGATCCGGCGTCTCTGCGTGTCGAGCGCTCTCAGGACCCGCTGCTGCACATGCGTGGGCGGCGCGGCCTCGATCTTGTCCAGCTGACCGGAGAGCTTGTTCTGCTCGATGCGCGCCAGCAGCGCGGAGACCGGCTCCTGCCACGCAAGCGTGATCCCCGCGTCGGCGATCATCAGCACGCCCGCGACGATCAGGACGGTCGAGATTGCCCGCAGCGCGCGCCTCATCGACGCAGCATCCTACGCGCGGAGTCGGGCAGGGCTGAGAACCGGTTCCTATCGCCGCAGGGCCGACTCGGTCCCGCCGAGCGAGCCAGGGCCTGCGTACGTCTTCGGGCCGCGCACCGTGATCGGTGCGGCCATGTCAGGATCGGCGCCGGACCCGCACCACACGACCACGAGCACGGCGGCGGTGCAGCCGAGCACCACGCTCCAGACGAGCACCGTCAGCAGCGACAGGCCGCCGCCCGCGACGAGCAGCGTGATCATCCATACGAGCTCGAGCGGGTCGAGTCCGAACTGGCGTCCATAGGCGTAAGCGACCAGCAACGGCGCCGCCAGCCCGAGCGCCCACAGCGCGAGTGCCGCCGGACGGCGCAGACGCGTCTCAGGCGCCATCACGAGCAGCCACAGGTGCAGCGCCGGGATCAGCAGCAAGCTCGCGTACGGGTTTCCGATCCACACGGCGAGGGTGGCGAGACACAGCGCCAAGACGACCGCTGTCGCAGCTCCGCCGCCAGCAACATCGCCGTCCACGCCGAGCAGTCTCAACAGCAGCGGCCGCAATCCAAACCACGCGAGCAGCACCAGCACCGCGATGCTCGCAAGCGCCGCCGCATTCGGCGCGGACGCAAGGCCGGCGACCGGCGCATCCGGCGCCGCCTCGATCAGACCGGTGCGGAAGAGGCCGATCGCAAGCAACCCCCCGAGCACGAACGGCAGCACGCTCACCCCGACCCACCCCAGCCACATGCCGACGCGCTCGCGGCGACGCCGCACGCGCGCGAACGCATCGACGGCTGCGAGCAGCACCGGCAGCATCAGCGCGATCGCCAGCAGTCGCACGGGCCACGACGGCAGCACCTTGTGCTCAAGCAGCATGTAGGGCCCGCTGCTCGGCAGATCGCCACCGCCGTCGAGCGCGCCCACGCTGCGCAGCGCCGCGCGACCGAACGAGGTCAGCCGCTGCGCCGAGACCGGCGCGTCCGCGGCGGGAGCACGCTCACCGCTCGCCGACAGCCGCACTGCTCCGAGTCCTTGCGCGTTGAACGGTCCCTGCTCGCCGAGCGTGAGCGGGAACGCGAGCCGCGCGAGCTGCACGCTCGGCGACACGGTCCCGGCGCGCATCCGCACCTCGGCCATCACCGCCGACTCGACCGTGCGCCGCAGCTCGAGCGGCGCGAGCGCCGTCGACTGCGACCACGGGACGACGAGCGGTCGATCGGTGCGCGTGCCGGCGAGGTCGCCGAGCACGAGCACGGCATCGACCGGTCCTCCCGGCTCCTGCGCCAGCTGCTCAGCTGCCGCAACACCCGCGGTGCCGCCGCTCGTCGAGGCCAGGACGAGCGTGCGCCCGAGCGTCCGGCCGCCGAGCACGCGCGCCAGCTCCATCAGCGCGGCGGTGCCGGACAGCTCCGCCCGCGCGCCGCGGCCGAGCGCGTCGCGATGCGCGACCACGAGGATGCGGCGATTTGAGAAGCCGGCGCGCTCGCCGACCACCGTCGTCAACTCGCGGCTGCCATCGACCGTCTCGCCCGTGAAGCGCCGCATGTCGACGCGGAAGCCATTCGTGCGCAGCGTCTCCTCGACACGCTGCGCCACGAGCCTGTCGCCGGCCGACCCGGGCCGCCGCAACGGCGCCTCGGCCGCCAGTCTGTCGAGCTGGCGGAACGCCGCCGCGCCGTCGAACGCGTCCGGGGCGAGTGACGCCGTCAGCGGACGCGGGGGCTCCCGCAGCGAGAAGCCGACGAGCACGAGCGCGAACAGGATGGGGAGGAATCCAGCCCGGTAGATCCGCGGATCGAGCACAGCGGCAGGTTATCCACGTGCGCCGTCGGGGCCGTCCCGGCGAGACCCTCCGGGAATTTAGGTAGTACGGCTACGTTCAGCGGACTACGCTTCAGGAACCCCATGGCCGAGCGATCCACCCGCATCCTGCTCGTCGACGACGAGCAGTCGATCCAGACGCTGTTGTCCTACCCGCTGCGCAGAGACGGCTACGAGGTCGTGCAAGCGGTCGACGGCCGTGAGGCGCTCGACCGCTTCGACGAGCGTCCGTTCGACCTCGTCGTGCTCGACGTGATGCTGCCGAAACTCGACGGGCTCGAGGTGTGCCGGCGCCTGCGCAGCCGCAGCGCCGTCCCGATCATCATGCTGACGGCGAAGTCGGAGGAGATCGACAAGGTCGTCGGACTGGAGATCGGCGCCGACGACTACATCACCAAGCCGTTCTCGATGCGCGAGTTCCGCAGCCGTGTGAAGGCGGCGCTGCGTCGCTCCGAGCTGTCGCGCGCAGCTGACGGCGACGGCGCGGCGTTGGAGCATCACGAGCTGCGGATCGACCCCGACAAACGCTCCGTGTGGCTCCAGGGCGAAGTGATCGCGACGACCTTCGTCGAGTTCGAGATTCTGTTGACGCTCGCGCGCAGCCCGGGCCGCGTCTTCACGCGCGACATGCTGCTGGCGCGCGTGTGGGGCGACTCGGCCTATCGCGACCCGCGCACGATCGACGTGCACATCCGTCATTTGCGAGAGAAGCTCGAGCGCGACCCGAAGGAGCCGCAGTACCTCTTCACCGTGCGCGGCGTCGGCTACCGCTTCCGCGACACGGACGACTGACCGGAGGGCGCCTTCCCCGGCCACGCCCGCCTCGCCAGTCCGTCGCCGCGCCTCGCAGATGCGCTCGCTCCGCAACCGCCTCACCTTCCTCTTCTTCGCGATCACGCTCGCCGCGATCGGCGTGCTGTATCTCTACGTCGTGCCGCAACTGCAGTCGCGCCTGCGCGACGAGAAGCTCTCGCAGCTGGAGACGTCTGCGAGACAGACGGTGGAGCAGATCGCCGCAACGGTCGGCGGAAGCCTGCCCAACACCAACGTTGCGAGAGTCGTGCGAGGGGCGAGCGACGCCGCGAATGCGCGCATCACGCTGCTGCGGATCAGTCGCATCGGCGGGAAGCCGGTGCCCGGCACGATCGCCGACTCGAGCGACCCCGCGCTGCCGGAGCTGGCGCTGCCGACGGCCGAGGAGGCGGCGCGCAGCGGGCGCATCGCGAGCGGCTCGGAGGTGTCTGCCGATGGCCCGATGGCTGAGGTGGCGATGCCGCTGCGCCAGGACGGGCGCGTCGCAGAGGTCGCCGTCTACTCGACGCCGATGGCAGACGTCGAGCGCAACGTCGCGATCGTGCGCGGGCAGATCCTCGTCGCCGGCGCGCTGTCGCTCACGCTCGCGGTGGCCGCCGGCTGGCTCATCGCGCGTGCGCTCGCCCAGCGCGTCAAACGGCTGGAGAAGGCGGCTGAGCAGGTCGCCGCAGGCGACTTCTCGCGCCCGATCCCAGTCGACTCCGACGACGAGCTGGGCCAGCTCGCGGTCGCCTTCAACGACATGCAGCGCCAGCTCGCCCAGCTCGACCGCGCACGCAAGCAGTTCATCGCGACCGCTTCACACGAGCTGCGCACGCCGCTCTTCTCGCTCGGCGGCTTCGTCGAGCTGCTCGAGGACGAGGAGCTCGACGAGGAGACCCGCGCCCGCTTCCTCGCACAGGTGCGCCAGCAGGTCGACCGCCTCGCGAAGCTGTCCGTCGACCTGCTCGACCTCTCCCGCCTGGAGGCCGGCTCGCTCGAGCTGCGGCCCGAGCCGGTCGACCTCGCGGAGCTCGCGCGCTCGGTCAGCTCCGAGTTCGAGCCGGTGCTTGCCCAGCACGACTCGCACCTGGAGGTGCGCCTGCCGGGCGCACCGGTCGAGGCGCAGTGCGATCCGGTGCGCGTCGCGCAGATCGCCCGGATCCTGATCGACAACGCCGTCACCCACACGACGCCGGGAACGAACATCGTCGTCTCAGCCGCGCGCGACAACGGCTTCGCCTGCCTCTCTGTGCGCGACCACGGCCGCGGCATTCCGCGCGCGGCGCTGTCGCAGATCTTCGAGCCCTTCTATACGTCCGACGACGCGCAGGGCTCCGGCCTCGGCCTCGCGATCGCGAGCGAGCTGGCGGAGCGCATGAACGGGCGGCTTGGCGTCGAGTCGCGCCCAGGGCGCACCGTCTTCACACTCGAGCTGCCGACCTGAGCGCCGGCGTGCCAGCCGGTATCCGGCGCCGGCGGGGCGATTCGGTATCGTCCGCGCGCTCCAGCCCGTCCCGAGCCGAGCGAGCCAAAGCCTGATGCTCCAACCCATCGCCGTCGGACACAAGACGCTCGCCGACTACGCCAGCATCGTCGGTCGGTCGCTCGTTGAGGAGATCCTCGAGCTCGCGGAGCCGCTGAAGGGCAAGCGCGTCCTGCACCTGTCCGCGACCGCCTTTGGCGGCGGCGTCTCGGAGATCCTCTACACGCTCGTGCCGCTCATGAGAGACGTCGGCCTCGACGTCGAGTGGCACGTCATCTACGGCCGCGAGGAGTTCTTCAACGCCACGAAGGTGATGCACAACGCGCTGCAGGGCAGCCCGCAGGACCTCACCGACGAGCAGTGGGACGCATGGCGCCGCTACAACGAGATGAACGCGCGCGAGCTGTCCAGAGGATGGGACACCTGCATCGTGCACGACCCGCAGCCGGCCGCCCTGCACACGCTCGCGCCGGAGAAGTCGCGCCACTGGATCTGGCGCTGCCACATCGACCTCTCGACGCCGAACCCGGCGACGATCGAGCGCCTGCTGCCCTACATCAAGACGTTTCCGGCGTCCGTCTTCCACATGCAGCAGTACGTGCCGGCGGGGATGGAGGGCACGATCAACATCGTCCCGCCTGCGATCGACCCGCTCGCGCCGAAGAACATGGCCTTCTCGCCGGAGGACTCCGTCTACATCTGCGAGCAGTTCGGGATCGACGTCGACCGGCCGCTGATGTGCCAGGTCTCGCGCTTTGACCCGTGGAAGGACCCGCTCGGGGTAATCGATGCCTATCGCGTCGTGAAGGAGCAGATGCCGGAGGTGCAGCTCGCGCTCGTCGGCTCGATGGCGACCGACGACCCCGAGGGCTGGGACTTCTTCAACGCGACGATCGCCCACGCCGACCGCGACCCGGACATCCACATCCTCAACAACTTCAACAACGTCGGCGCAATCGAGGTCAACGCGTTCCAGTCGCACGCCGACGTGCTGATCCAGAAGTCGACGCGCGAGGGCTTCGGCCTGACCGTCTCCGAGGCGATCTGGAAGGCGCGGCCCTTCATCGGCGGCAACGTCGGCGGCATCCCGCTGCAGGTCGAGGACGGCGTCACCGGCTTCCTCGTCGACACCGTCGAGGCGTGCGCCGCGCGCTCCCTCGAGGTCCTGGCCGACCCCGCGCTCGGGCGGCGACTCGGCCGCGCCGGCAAGGAGCACGTGCGTCGCCACTTCCTGATGCCGCGCCTGCTGCGCGACTGGCTGCGGATGATCACCGCGCTGGAGGGACAGGGCTCCTGAGCCCCTCCGGCTCCGCCCCGCTCGTTCTCGTCTCCAACCGCGGCCCGGTCACGTTCGGGCCCGACGGGGAGGCGCGACGCGGGACGGGCGGACTCGTCACGGCGCTCACGGGCCTCGCCTCGCACCGCGAGGCGATCTGGATCGCATCCGCGATGACGGACGAGGACATCGTCGCGTCGCGTCAGCACGACAGCCGCCCGTTCGCGGTCGAGCTGCCCGACGGCGGCAGCTACCACGTACGCCTCGTCGCCTCCGACCCGGACGCCTACGACCGCTTCTACAACGTCTTCGCGAACCCGATGCTGTGGTTCATCCAGCACTACCTGTGGGACCTCTCGAACGCGCCGGACATCCGGCGGGAAGAGGTCGAGGCGTTCGAGTTCGGCTACAACGTCGTCAACGAGGACCTCGCGCGCGCCGTGCTCGACGAGATCGAGGGCGAGACGGACCCGGTCGTGATGGTCCACGACTACCACCTCTACACGCTGCCGGCGCTCGTGCGAAAGATGCGCCCGGACGTCTTCCTGCACCACTTCATCCACATCCCGTGGACGCAGTCGGATGCATGGCGCGTGCTGCCGAGCACGATCCGCGAGGAGATCTACCGCGGCCTGCTCGCGAACGACATCATCGGCTTCCATACGCGCTCCTACCGCCGCAACTTCCTGCAGTGCTGCCGCGACCTGATGGAGCTGGAGGTCGACTACGACCGCGGCGTCGTCGAATTCGAGGGGCGCGAGGTGTGGGTGCGCGCCTACCCGCTGCCGATCGACGCCAACGCGACGCGCGCCGTCGCAAAGCGGCCGCGCACGGACGAGTTCGAGCGCGAGCTGCTGCGCCGGCGCCGCGACCACCTGATCCTGCGCGTCGATCGCGCCGACCTGTCGAAGAACGTGCTGCGCGGCTTCACCGCGTTCGACGTCTTCCTCGACCAGCACCCCGAGTTCCGGGAGCGCGTGACGTTCATCGCCCAGCTGATGCCGTCGCGAACCGACGTGCCGGAGTACGCCGAGTACCTCGAGCGGATCGAGGCGGTCGTCGCGGTCGTCAACCACCGGCACGGCACGCCCGACTGGATGCCGATTCACCTCAAGCTGCGCGACGACCTCGAGGAGGCCGTCGCGGCCTACAAGCACTACGACGTGCTGCTCGTCAACGCGATGTTCGACGGGATGAACCTCGTCGCGAAGGAGGGGCCGCTCGTGAACGAGCGCGCGGGCGTCTCGATCCTGTCGGAGAACACCGGCGCCCACGAGGAGCTCGGCGAGTTCGCGCTGTCGGTCAACCCGTTCGACATCCAGGAGCTGGCCGACTCGATCCATGCCGCGTTGACGATGGAGCCGGCCGAGCGCCAGCGGCGCATGGCCGGCCTCGAGCGGATCGTCACGCAGCGCGATCCGGGCGACTGGATCGACGAGCAGCTCGCAGACATCCGCAAGAAGGCCGAGACGCGGGGCTGACCCGCCCCGCCCCGCGTTTCGCGCCTTCGTCTCTTCAGGACAGCTCGGTGCCCGGTGAGGCGATGATGCCGCTGCCCTGTGCCGCGTCGTTGAGCGGGTTGAGGCGCACGAACGCCCCGGTGTTGCCGGGAGCGAAGTCGTCGGAGACCACGATCGTCCCGTTGCCCTTGCCGTTCGTGGTCACGATCCCGTCGGGGTCCTCGAAGCAACCCTGCAGCGGGGTCTGATCGAGCTCGACCTCCCAGCGGCCGTTCGCCGGAGCGCCGCGCAGGGCGATCACGGCGATCACGCGGTCGTCGGCCCGGTTGAGGATCACGAAGCCGACCGGAAAGGGACCGAACCCCCCGATCGCGCAGTCTCCTCTGGTGTTGGCCGCGAGCGCCTGCTTCACGGCGCCTTCGCCCGCGACTGCCGCTGACGGAACGAGCGCCGCCATGAACAGACAGGCGAGCGCCACGATGAAGTTGCGATGCACGATGCGTCCTCCTCCTGGGGTTGATGGAGGCGACTCCTGTAGAAGACACTGTTTACCCAGATTTGCGCTATTCGCCGCGGCACTCAGCCGAGCGCGAACTCGGGCGGGACTTGCTGTGGCGCTGCGCTCGTCGCACCGCCCGTCCCGCCCGCCGCGCCGCCACTCCCCGCCGAGGGCGGCGGCGGCGCCCGATCGGCGCCTCTTCTCCCAGCGCGGCGACGCACACGCTCGCCCCGGTGCCGACGCTTCGGGCGTTCGCGGTCCTGCCCGCCCAGCCGCGCGCCGGCGCTGGCCGCCTCAGCTCCGCTCCGTTCCTGTCCGAGCCCGGCCGGTCTCGCCGGCGCCTCAACGGCTGCGGGCACGGTCTCGACCGGCAGCCCGATGGGCACCGAGGGTGTGTCGGCTCCCGACGAGCGGAGCCAGACGAGGGCGAGCAGGATGGCGAGGACGACGGCGACGGTGGTGGCCGCATTGCGGCCACGGGGAGTTGAGGGCATAAGGGGTCAGAGGACCCCGGGCGGCAGATCTCGCCCCCGTTGGTATAGTGCCCGCCGCACTTCAATCAGCCATGGCCCCGCTTCCTCCCATCTACGACCTCATGGTCCTCCTCGCCACTTCGGCGGAGGATGAGCGCCGCGCGAGAATCCTCGCGGACGTCGAGCAGACGATCGCCGACGGCGGTGGCACGGTCGAGCTGAAGCAGGACTGGGGCGTGCGCAGACTCGCGTTCGAGATCGACCACACGGCCGACGCCGACTACCACCTGCTGCAGTTCAGCGGGCCACCGGCGGTCGTGGAGACGCTGAGCTACAACCTCAAGATCACGGACGGCGTGCTGCGCCACCGGATCATCAAGGTCACGCCCGGCACCCCGCCGCCGCCGGAGCCGACGCTGCAGGAGCCCGTCGCCGTCGCTGCAGTCGAGCCCGAGCCGGCGCCCGCAGGCGCCGAGGCGTAACGGATCTCACGCGGTTACACGCGCCGCTCACGGCGTCGTGCCATGTTTCCGCGCAGTTTCCGGCTATGACATCAGTGCACGACCGACTGCTGCGTACACTCGGTCGCCGCTGAGCATCTGCCGCTGAAAGGAGCCTCATGGCCGCCACCAACATCAACCGCGTCGTGATGACCGGGAACCTCACACGGGATCCCGAGCTGCGCTCGCTGTCGAGCGGAACGTCCGTCTGCAGCCTGCGGATCGCCTGCAACACGCGCCGCAAGGGCGCCTCCGGCGAGTGGGAGGACAAGCCCAACTACTTCGACGTGACCGTCTGGGGTGCGCAGGGCGAGAACTGCGCGCGCTACCTCGCGAAGGGCCGTCCGGTCGCCATCGACGGCCGTCTCGAGTGGCGCGAGTACGAGAGAGATGGGCAAAAGCGCCAGGCAATCGATATCATCGCCGATTCCGTGCAGTTCCTTGGCGGGCGCGATGACGCTGGCGCCGGGAACGGGTTCTCCGGAGCTCCCGTCGCCACGACGGGGGGAGGCGACGTCCCGATCGACAACCGGGACTTCCAGTCCGCCCCGGCAGCCCCCGCTTCCACCGCCGACGACGACATCCCGTTCTAGGGAACCGCAAGACGACTTGAACGAGGTAAGGCCGAGTGGCAAAGCAACGTAGGCGCCCCACGAGGCGGCGTGACAACAAGAAGGGCGGTCCGGGCTCCGGTCGGCGTAAGCCGTGCCCGTACTGCAAGGAGAAGATCGACCAGGTCGACTACAAGGACCTCGGTGCGCTGCGGCGGTTCATCTCCGAACGGGGCAAGATCCGCTCGCGTCGCATCACCGGCGCCTGCCGTCGTCACCAGAGCCAGGTCGCGACGGCGGTCAAGCGTGCGCGCGAGCTCGCGCTGCTGCCGTACGTCGCCGAGCCGGCGAACGAGCGCGCAGGCGGCGGTCGCCGCGATCGCGACCGCGATCGCGAGGACCGGTAGCCCGATGCCGCAGGCGATCCTCACTCAGGACGTCGAGCAGCTCGGCGAGAGCGGTACCGTCGTCGACGTCTCGGCAGGCTATCTGCGCAACTATCTGATCCCGCGCAAGCTGGCGCAGCCCGCCACGAAGGGTGCGCTGGAGGCGGCGCAGGAGCGCAGAGCCTCCGCTGAGCGGGCCGAGCGTGAGGCGAAGTCGCGTGCGCAGGAGAACGCTGCGCTGCTCGGCAAGACGGTCCTCACGATCGAGCAGCAGGCCGGCGACGACGGTCGGCTCTTCGGCTCCGTCACCGCTCAGGACATCAGCGACGCGATCCGCGACGCGCGCGGCATCAAGGTCGACAAGCGCAAGGTGCACCTCGAGGAGCCGATCCGGCACATCGGGACGCACATGGTCGTCGTCGAGATCGAGGACGGCGTCCACGCGACCATCAAGACGATGGTCGTCGAGCAGAAGTAGCTCGCAGCTTCCGGCCGGCGCCCGCCGGCCACCACAGCCTCACCTCGTTGAACGCGCCGCGGCCTCCGCGGCGCGTTGTCGTTCTGGGTCGGATGCTCGCCGGCCATCCGCAAATAGCGGGGTCGAATCGCACCGTGCGGGCCAGTTTGCCGCATGGCTCGCTAGCTTCGTGACGCGATGTCGGCGATCGAGCAGCAGCACAACCCCGCCCTCCTTCCACCGCACAACCTCGAGGCCGAGCAGTCGGTGCTGGGGGCGATCCTGCTTGCGGACACGACGCTCTATGGGCTCGTCATCAACGAGGGGCTGCACCCGGAGCACTTCTACCGCGAGCAGCACGCGACGATCTACCGGGCGATGCTCGAGCTCTACGAGCAGAGCCGCGAGATCGACGTGCTCACGGTCACCGAGCATCTGCGGCAGGCGGGACATCTGGAGCAGGTCGGCGGGCCCGCGATGGTCGACGCGCTCGCGGGTGCGGCGCCGGCCGCCGGCAACGTGCGCGAGTACGCGCGGATCGTCCAGAGCAACGCGCTGCTGCGGCGCCTGCTGACGACCACGCAGCAGATTCAGGCGAACGTCTGGAACCACGAGGCACCGGCGCGCGAGCTGGTCGAGTGGGCCGAGCGCGACATCCTCGAGGTCGCGCACGACGACCGCCAGAAGGACTTCCGCGCCGTCGGCGAGGTCCTGCACGACGAGATGGACAAGCTCCATCGCCTCTCGCTCGAGTCCACCGTCCTCACCGGCACGCCGTCCGGCTACAAAGACCTCGACGAGATCACCGGCGGCTTTCAGCCCGGCAACCTGATCATCCTGGCGGCGCGACCGTCGATGGGAAAATCAGCGCTTGTCACCAACATCGCCGAGAATGCAGCGCTGGAGCACGGCAAGCCGGTCGCGCTGTTCAGCCTGGAGATGTCGGAGGCGGAGCTCGCACAGCGCTTCGTCGCCTCGCAGGCACGCATCCGCGGCGAGGAGCTGCGCAAGGGGCGCGTCGCGGAGAACCGCTGGCCGAGAATTCTCGAGGCATGCCAGCGGCTGTCCGACGCGCCGCTGTACGTCGACGACTCGTCCGACATCGGGATCCTCGAGCTGCGTGCCAAGGCGCGCCGTCTGCACCAGCAGAGCGAGAACGGGCTCGGCCTGATCATCCTCGACTACCTCCAGCTGATGCGGGCCGATAGCCGCATCGAGAACCGCGTCGAGGCGGTCGGCCAGATGAGCCGAGGGCTGAAGATCCTCGCGCGCGAGCTGGAGGTGCCGGTCATCGCGCTCTCGCAGCTCAGCCGAGCGGTCGAGTCGCGCACCGACAAGAGACCGATCCTGTCCGACCTGCGCGAGTCCGGCAACATCGAGCAGGACGCCGATCTCGTGATGTTCATCTATCGCGACGAGTACTACGACAGAGAGTCCGAGCGCGAGGGCGAGGCCGACATCATCATCTCCAAGCACCGCAATGGCGCGCTCGGGGATGTGGTGCTGACGTTCCAGAAGGAGTACCCCAAGTTCATGAACTTCGCGGGGGATCGGTTCGGGTCTTAAGGCCGGTGCCCGCTTGTGAGTGGTACGCCGGTGCGCGGCCGTGCTCCCTCGCGAGACCCTCACGTGAACTGGGGTTGGCGCTTCGCCGCGTGAGTGGACGCCGCAGGGGGGTCTCGCGAGGGACACGCCGCGCCCGGCTACCTGCCACGCCCGGTCGCCGCAGGCATGGGCCCCGCCCGCTTTTGGCTGGCTGGGGCGCCCGGGCGCAGAAGCAAAAGCCCACGCCGATGCCGCCTGCGCGGGGCTGTGTGGGGAGCCTCACGGCCGGCGGCGAAGCGCCGGGCCCCGGGCGGTGTTGGGCAGCCGGGTGCGCGCAATCTCCTCCGCGAGACCCCCCTGCGGCGTCCACTGACACGGAGCAGCGCCAACCCCAGTTCACGTGAGGGTCTCGCGGGGGAGCATTGCGCGCACCCGGCGTACCGGCAACAACAGGTCCCGGCGACGAAGCGGCAACCCCGTAAGGCTCCCTACACTGTCTCCCGCCATGCCAGGCATCGTGATCGTGGGCGCCCAATGGGGCGATGAGGGCAAGGGAAAGATCACCGACCTGCTCGCCGAGCGGTCGGACGCGGTTGTGCGCTTTCAGGGCGGCAACAACGCCGGCCACACGATCGTGCGCCACGGGGAGACGTGGAAGCTGCACCTGATGCCGTCGGGGATCCTCTATCCCGGCAAGCTCTGCATCATCGGCAACGGCGTCGTGATCGACCCGAAGGTGCTGACGGACGAGCTGGACGAGCTGCGCGGGCGCGGCGTCGACACGAGCGGACTGCGCATCTCCGCCAACGCGCACATGATCATGCCCTACCACCTGATGCTCGACGACGCGGGCGAGGCGCGGCTGGGCAAGCTGAAGATCGGCACGACGCGCCGCGGGATCGGCCCCTGCTACGCCGATAAGGCGTCGCGCATCGGCATCCGCGTGCAGGACCTGCTGGACGAGAAGATCCTCAAGCAGAAGATCGTCGCGGCGCTGGAGCCGAAGCGCCTGTCGCTGCGCCCGTTCGCGCGCGACCCGCGGCTCGACCTGCAGGCGATCACGGAGGAGTACCTCGCGTACGG
Source organism: Conexibacter sp. (assembly GCA_035264605.1). Taxonomy (GTDB): domain Bacteria; phylum Actinomycetota; class Thermoleophilia; order Solirubrobacterales; family Solirubrobacteraceae; genus Conexibacter. Next base: position 22,450 of record DATFPW010000033.1, read on the forward strand.
CCACCGCCTGTCCGAGCACATCCAGGACACGACGCGGCTCGTGTGGGACAAGCTCGACGACGACGCGACGGTGATCTTCGAGGGCGCGCAGGGTGCGCTGCTCGACATCGACCACGGCACGTATCCGTTCGTCACCTCCTCGAACCCGATCGCCGCCTCCGCCTGCATCGGCAGCGGCGTCGGCCCGAAGGACATCGACGAGGTGTGGGGGATCACGAAGGCGTACGGCACGCGCGTCGGCTCCGGGCCGTTCCCGACGGAGCTGGACGACGAGCTCGGCGAGCAGCTGCGTCAGAAGGGCGGCGAGTTCGGCACGACGACCGGGCGCTCGCGCCGCGTCGGCTGGCTCGACCTCGTGGCGCTGCGCTACGCGGCGCGGATCAACTCGCTGACTGCCCTCGTCGTGACGAAGCTCGACGTGTTGACCGGCCTCGACACGATCAAGGTGTGCACGCGCTACCGCGGTGAGGACGGCGCCGAGTTCGACCACTTCCCCTACCACCAGAGCGTGCTGCACCACGCGCAGGGCGAGTACATCGAGCTGCCGGGCTGGAGCGAGGACATCGGCGAGGCGCGCAGCGAGGACGACCTGCCGGAGAACGCGCGCAGCTACCTCGCGTTCGTCGAGGAGTTCCTCGGCGTGCCGGTCGTGATGATCGGCGTCGGCCCGGGTCGCGAGCAGACGGTGTGGACCGCGGCCGGGCTCGAGACGGTGCCCGGCAAGGCCGTCGCGGCCGCGTAGCGCGCGGGCCGCGCTCAGCGCGGGATCGTCGGCGGCATCGCGGGAACACGAGCGCCCGAGCGCAGGCGCCTGACAGTCGCGACGCTCAGCGCCAGCGCTCGATCAGGTCCTCGTCGGGCACTTCGCGCACGACGCGCGCGGGGACGCCCATCACGACCGCACGAGCGGGCACGTCGCGCGTGAGGACCGCGCCGGCTGCGACGAACGCCTCCTCGCCGACCTCTACGCCGGGTGTGAGGACGGCGCCGCCGCCGATGCGGCAGGCGCGGCGGAGGATGGCGCCGTGCAGCGGCGTGCCGGGGGCGATGCGCCCCATCGCGTCGTCGTTCGTCGTCATCGCGTACGGACCGACGAACACGTCGTCCTCCACGACCGAGAAGGCCGTCAGGTAGACGTTCGTCTGCACCTTCACGCGCGCGCCGACGGTCACGTCGTTGTCGACGACCGACCCACGCCCGATCACGCTCCGCTCCCCGACCGCAGACCGTTCGCGCACGAACGCCTGGTCCCCGACGATCGCACCGGCACCGATCGAGGCGCCGGCAAAGACGATCGCGCCGCAGCAGATCGTCGCGCCCTCGCCGATCACGAGCGGGTCGACGGAGCCCGCCGCAGCCGAGCCGGGCGCGAGCCGGGGTCGCTTTCCGAGCACCACGCCGTCCTCGATCGTGACGCCGTCGCCGATCTCCACGCCGTCGTGGACCACGACGTGTGCGCCGAAGATGACGCCGGCACCGACGCGCGCGGAGGGGGACAGCACGAGGCCGGGAGCGGACGCCACGCGCGGAAGCCTACGCGGCCCGGATGCGGAGCCGAGAACACAGGTGACCGGCAACGCCGAAAGCGCGCCCGATAAGCTCCCCCGCGTGCTGCGCGCAGCCACGCTCGGGCTCGGCATGATGGGCCGCCATCACGCCCGCATCCTCCAGTCGCTGCCCGGCGTCGCGTTCGCCGGGGCGGTCGACCCGCTCGGGGACCGCAACGACGCTGTCCGCGACCCGGCGCTCGTGTTCGCGACGCTGGAGGAGTTGCTCGCGGCCGGACCGCTCGACATGGCGATCGTCGCGCTGCCGACAGAGGAGCATCTGCCCGTCGCGCTGCGGCTCGCCGACGCCGGCGTGCACATGCTGATCGAGAAGCCGCTGGCGGCCTCGGTCGAGGAGGGCGAGCAGATCGTGGCGGCGTGCGAGCGCGCGGGCGTGCGCGCTGCGGTCGGGCATGTGGAGCGCTTCAACCCGGCGCTGATCGCGCTGCGCGAGCGGGTGCTGGCGGGCCAGCTCGGCGACGTCTTCCTCGTCGCGACGGAGCGGATCGGCCCGTTCCCCGAACGCGTGCGCGACGTCGGCGTCGTGAAGGACCTCGCCACGCACGACCTCGACATCGTCACGTGGGTTGCCGACGCGCCGATCGAGACCGTCGCCGCGCAGACGGCGCACCGCACCGGCCGTCCCCACGAGGACCTCGTGCTCGTGACCGGCCGGCTCGCGTCGGACGTGCCGTTCAACTCGATCGTGGACTGGCTGACGCCGACGAAGACGCGCCGCACGCGCGTGCTCGGCGACCGCGGCATGCTTGTCGCCGAGACGGTCACGGCCGACCTGACGTTCTACGAGAACGGACAGGTCACGTCCTCGTGGCCCAGCTCGCAGGCGCTGCGCGGCGTCTCCGAGGGCGACGCGACGCGCTACGCGCTCGCGCGCGCGGAGCCGCTGCGGACCGAGCTGGAGGCGTTCCGCGACCTCGTCGGCGGCGATGACGACGCGCCCGTCGTGACGCTCGCCCAGGGCCTCGCCGCGCTGCGCTCCGCCGAGGCGGTGCTGGCGAGCGCCGAGCGCGGCGAGAGCGTGCGGCTCGCGCCCGGAGCGGTGGGCGGCAGGGCAGCGGGCGGCGCTGCGTGAGAGTCGTCGTCGTCGCACTCGGGAAGATCGGCTTGCCGCTCGCTGCGCACGTCGCGCGGGCAGGACACACGGTCGTCGGCTGCGACGTCGACGAGCGCGTCTGCGAGCTGGTGAACGCGGCGCGCGCGCCGTTTCCCGGCGAGGCCGGCCTGGAGGAGGCGCTCGCGGTGGTCGTCGGCGACGGGCGTCTTCGCGCGCAGACGGACACGGCAGCGGCTGTCGGGGAGGGCGTCGACCTCGTGATCGCAGTGCCGCCGCTCGTGGTGGACGCCGACGCGCAGCCGGACTGGCGGATCCTCGACAGCGTGGTGGCGGACGTGGGGCGTGGGCTGCGCGCTGCGGCGGCCGCCGGCCGCACGGGAACCGTCGTGTGCGTCGAGACGACGCTGCCCGTCGGCACGACGCGGACGCGCATCGCTCCCGCGCTCGCTGCCGAGAGCGGGTTGGAGCCCGAGCGCGACTTCTACGCCGCGTTCAGCCCAGAGCGCGTCTACAGCGGGCGGATCTTCGAGGACCTGCGCAGATACCCCAAGCTGGTCGGCGGCTGCTCGCAGGCCGGCGAGGAGCGGACGGTCGAGCTGTACCGCGCGTTCATCGAGCGGCGGCCGGAGGGAGAGGACGGACCGCCAACCGAGGTGTGGCCGATGGACTCCGCAGAAGCGGCCGAGCTGGCGAAGCTGGCGGAGACGACCTACCGCGACCTCAACATCGCGTTCGCGAACGAGCTGGCCCGCCACGCGGACCGCGTCGACATCGACGTCCACCGCGTGATCGACGCCGCCAACAGCCAGCCGTTCAGCCACATCCACCGGCCGGGCGTCGCCGTCGGCGGCCACTGCATCCCCGTCTACCCGCACTTCTTCCTGCACGGCGCGCCGGAGGCGCGGCTGCCGGCGGTCGCACGGGAGGTCAACGGGGAGATGCCGGCGTACGCGGTCGAGCTGCTGGCCGACGCGCTCGGAGACCTGAGCGGGTCGCGCGTGCTGATGCTCGGTGTCGCCTACCGCGGCGACGTGAAGGAGACGGCCTTCTCCGGCGCGTTCCCGCTGCGCGACGCGCTCGCGGCGCGCGGGGCGGCCGTCGTGGCAGCCGACCCGCTGTACGACGACGAGGAGCTGCACGCCATGGGTTTCGAGCCGTGGGACGGCACCGCGGTCGACGGCGCGATCCTGCAAGCCGACCACGCCGCGTACAGCGCGCTCACACCGACAGGGCTTCCGGGCGCGCGCGCAGTGGTCGACGGCCGCGACGTGCTCGACCCCGCGGCGTTCGCAGCGGCCGGCGTCAAGCTGCGACGCATCGGGCGGCCCTAAGCCGGCACGCCTGGAGCCAGCGCCGCGACCGCAGCAGCGACCCGCTCGCCGGCGCGGCCGTCGCCGTAGAGCTGCGGTCGCTCCGCGGGCGGGGTGCCGGCGAGCGCGGCGAGCGCGGCATCCGCGTCGAGGTCTACGAGCACGTTCCAGCCGGCATCGACGGTCTCGACCCACTCGGTGCTCGGGCGCAGCGTCACGCATGGCACGCCGGCGAGGTATGCCTCCTTCTGCACGCCGCCGGAGTCGGTCACGATCGCGCGGGCATTGCAGAGCAGTGCGGTGAAGTCGAGGTAGCCGAGCGGCGGCGCGAGGCGGATGTGCTCTGCTCCGGTGACCGCGTCGAGCAAGCTGGCCGCTTCCAGCCGTGCGCGCGTGCGCGGATGCAGCGGCAGGATCGTCGGCAGCGGCAGGGCGAGCAGCAACTCGACGAGGCGCGCGAGGCGCGACGGGTCGTCGACGTTGCCGGCGCGATGCGCGGTCGCGAGCAGGTAGCCGCCGGGCTCGACCCCGTAGGGCTGGAGGACCTCCGTACGAGCGCGCGCGGCCGGCTGCAGCAGCTGCGCGACGTCGACCATCACGTCGCCGACGAGCTCGACCGCACCCGCGACCGACTCGCGCTGCAGGTTCTCGACGGCTGTCTGCGACGGGCACAGCAGCAGCGCGCTGAGGTGGTCGGTGAGGACGCGGTTGACCTCCTCCGGCATCGCGCGGTCGAACGAGCGCATGCCCGCCTCGACGTGGGCGACGGGAATCCCGGCCTGCACGGCCGCAAGCGCGCCGGCGAGCGTCGAGTTCGTGTCGCCGTAGACGAGCACGGCGTCGGGCCGCACATCGGCCAGCAGCGGTTCCAGTGCGGCGAGCATCCGCGCGGTCTGCGCGGTGTTCGTGCCGCCGCCGATGCCGAGCAGGTGCTCAGGCGGCGGCAGCTCAAGCTCGTCGAAGAAGACCTGCGAGAGCTCAGCGTCGTAGTGCTGACCGGTGTGGACGGTGACCTCCTCGCCGAGCGCGCGCAGGCGGGAGGAGACGGCGGAGGCCTTGATGAACTGCGGGCGGTTCCCGATGACGGTGAGGACGCGCATGCCGGTCGCGGTCAGCCGAGCTCGGCGAGGATTCGCGCGTGCGCCCGTGCGGCGAGGTCGCGGGAGACCGGTCCTCCGGCGAACCCGCGCGCGTCGGCGCCCGGTCCGATCGGCTGCCCGTCGACGCTCGCGACCGGCTGCAACTCGCGCGTGGTAGAGGCGAGGAACGCCTCGTCGGCGGCCAGCAGCTCGTCGCGCGTGCACGAGCGCTCCTCGGCGCCCGCAAGCTCGATCGCGAGCGCACGCGTGATCGAGGCGAGGATGTGATCGCTGAGCGGAGGCGTCCGGACGACGCCGCCGACGACCCAGAAGATCGACGAGGTCGGCGCCTCGAGCACGCGGCCGTGGGGCGTCACCAGCAAGGCCTCGTCGGCGCCCTGCTCCTGCGCCAGCCGCGTCGCGAGCATGTTCGCCCCGTAGGACAGCGACTTGATCCCGTCGAGCAGGCGCACGGGCGCGTAGGTGACCGTCGCGAGGCGGATCGCGGGGGCGTGCTCGGGCAGTGACTCGGTCAGCAGCAGGCGGCGCCCGCCGCGCGTGAGGACGATCCGCAGGCAGCCGGGGTCCGGTTGGCCGCCGGCCGCGTCGAGCAGCCGCGCGACGTCGGCTCGCACGGCGTCGAGCTCGATCGGCAGTCGCAGGTTCGCGGCCGAGCTGCCGAGCCGTTCGAGGTGCTCGTCGAGGGCGAACGGCCGGCCGCCGTAGAGCCGGAGGACCTCGAACACGCCGTCGCCGCGCAGCAGGCCCTCGTCGGTCGCGGGGACGACAGCGTCCGCCGCGGGCATCACGGCGCCGTCGAGGCAGGCGAGGTGGGCGGTCGCCATGGGCGCGAATGCTATTGGGCGCGCCGCCAGTGTCCTGACTTGTGCTTGCAGCAGGAGCGCTAACCAGGACGCTTCGCGCGGGAAATCGCTTGCGTCACGTGGCGAATCCCGCGAGACTGGCTGTGTAGCCAGTCCCGCCACCCGGTACCCACCGCCCGCCCCGAAGGAGAACTCCATGGCCAAGCAACCACGCTCGCTCACCGGCAAGGTCGTCGCGATCACAGGCGGCGCCCGCGGCATCGGCCGCGCGACGGCGGCGGCGCTGGTTCGCAAGGGCGCGAAGGTCGCGATCGGCGACCTCGATGTAGACCTGGCGGAGCGCACGGCGGCGGAGCTGGGTGGCGGGACGGTCGCGCTGGCGCTCGACGTGACGGACCGTGACTCGTTCGAGCAGTTCCTCGACGAGACCGAGCGGCAGCTTGGTCCGCTCGACGTGCTGATCAACAACGCGGGGATCATGCAGCTCGGGCGCTTCGAGGAGGAGAAGGACGCGGTCGCCGCGCGGCAGATCGACATCAACCTCCATGGCGTGATCTACGGCTCGAAGCTCGCGCTCGCCCGCTTCCTGCCGCGGCGCACCGGCCACCTCGTGAACATCGCCTCGACCGCCGGCAAGTCGGGCGTGCCGGGCGGCGCGACCTACTCGGCGACGAAGCACGCGGTCGTGGGCCTGACGGAGGCGATCCGCGGCGAGATCCGCGGCAGCGGCGTCGAGACGAGCGTCGTGATGCCGGTGCCGGTCAACACCGAGCTGGCCGCAGGCCTCGTGAGAGGCCGCGGCCTGACCGCGACCGTCGAGCCGGAGCAGGTCGCCGACGCGATCGTCGAGGCGCTCGAGCGCCCACGCCACGACGTGTTCGTGCCGAAGGCGATCTCTTTCGGCGTGCGGATCGGTGCGCTGATGCCGCGTCGCCTCGCCGAGGCGATCGGCCGCAGCGCCAAGACCGACCGCATCCTCGCCGAGGCCGACCTGTCCGCCCGCGCGGCCTACGAGCAGCGCGCTGCGGCGAGCGAGCCGAGCCGCGAGCGGGAGCACGCGGAGGCGGGGTGAAAGCGGCACCGGGGGCGTGCCGCATGCCGGTCTGGCGTTGGCCGTCAAGCAGTCTGAAAGAGGGGGAAACATGCGCAAGGCACTCGTGTCGCTGCTGGTAGCGGCGACGCTCATCGGCGTGTCCGCGACGGTCGCGCGCGCGGCGACCGTCACCATCTCGCCGAGCGGGAACATAGTCGCGGCGATAGGAAATCTCGGCTTCGAAGGGATCGTGATCCCGCTATTCGTCTGCAACGTCACGCTGACGGGGACGTTGGCGGCGGGCCCGATAACGCTGCCCGGCAGGGTCGGCAGCATCACGGGGGTAAGAGCCAACGAATGCTCTGGCGGTCACACTGTCGTGGCCAACAGGCTCCCGTGGACGTTGACGGGACAGACCGCCCTAGTGTGCCCGTCCGCCAGCACGGGGCTCCTAGGCACGCTGCCCGCGAGCATCACGCTCGATGGAGCCCTCACCGGCAGCGGCAATATCGGACTGCTACTGAGCAGCGGCAGCAGCTCGGCCGTGGTCCTACTGTCGAGACTCAGCAACGGCGTGCTGATCCTAGGCGCTGGGGGGAACTACACGCAGGTGCAGACAATCAGATGCGCGTAGGCGCGAACTGAAGAAATGCGAAAACCCGCGCCTTGCACGGGTTTCCTAGTGGGCCGTGGAGGAATCGAACCTCCAACCTTGGGATTAAGAGTCCCCTGCTCTGCCAGTTGAGCTAACGGCCCGGGGATGACGGCCAGAGGAGGCCGGATCGGCCAGGAATGGTAGCCGGTGGTGGCGCGATCTGCGTACGCGCCGCCGGGCGCGCTGGCTGACCGCAGGCGGCCCTCGTCAGCCGACGCCCTGCGTGCCGCCGCCTCTCGGCGCGGGTGCGCCGCCGCCGGCTCTGCCCTCTTCCAGCTCTCTCTGCGCCGCCGCCTCGAGCACCTGTCTCTTGAGGTTGGCCAGCTGCGCTCTCACGAGCTTGCGCTGAGCCTCGGGAGCCAGCTGGACCGCCCTTGCCGCGGCCAGATCGCCCTTGCGCATCTGGTCGGCGATGTACGCGTAGCGGGCCAGGCCCGAGTACGACGACGCGTCCGGCCGTACCTCGGTGACGATCTCCATCGCTTCGGCCGCCATCGGCGGCTCGTCGAGCCCGGCCTCGGAGTAGGCCTGGGCCATCAGGATCGCGAGGTTCGGGTCGGGCTTCTTCGGGTCGAGCGCGAGGTATCTCCTCCAGGCGCTCGCGGCCTGCTCGAGCTTCGCGATGCCCGACTTGGTGAACTCGCCTGCGCCCTGATTCGCCGTCTGGTCGAAGTTTTCGCCGAAGCCGGCCGTCTGGTAGCGGGCCTTCGCGAGATCCGCCCAAGCTCTCGGATTCTGCGGGTTGAGTCTGACCTCTCTCGCCGCTCTCTTCTCGAGCGTGCTGACCTGCGAGCTCGCGCTCGAGCCGTCGCCGCTGAAGGCATCGAAGAGGCCGCCGCCGCCCGTGCCGGTCCCGATGCCGAACAGGATCAGGCCGCCGCCCATCAGGATGGCGAGCCCAAGGTAGATCACCTTGATGAAGCCTCTACGTCCGCGGCTCTGCAGGTCAAACAGCATCTCTTCAGGTTCCCTCGGTCTCGTCGCCGTCGTGCGACATGTACGCCGTGATTTCGCCGCGGTCCCCCCGCCGCCGATCGGCGATCGTCAGGAGCAGGATACTCAGGAGGTAGAGCACGAGCAGCGGTACCATCAGGATCACCGTGGTGACGGGGTCCACGCCCGGCAAGACCGCCGCGACGACCGCGATCGCGACGACCGCGTAGCGCCAGCTCGCGCGCAGCTGCCGGGCGGTCAGGATCCCGACCGAGTTGAGCACGAGCAGGCCCACGGGCAGTTGGAAGACGAGCCCGGTCGACAGCAGCGCGAGCAGCTCGAAGCGGTAGTACTCCTTCGCCTGGATCAGGACGTCGAAGTTCGTGGTGTTGAAGTTCTGCAGGAACGAGATCGCCGGCGGCAGCACCAGGTAGTAGCCGAACCCCACGCCGACGATGAAGAGCACGGGGACCATCAGCATCATCGGCAGCGCGATCCGCCGCTCGCGCGGACTGAACGCCGGCAGCACGAACGCGTACGCCTGATAGAGCAGGACGGGCAGCGAGAACAGCAGCGCGAAGTAGGCGGCGATCATCAGCGTCACGGTGAACGGCTCGCCGACGCCGATGGTGATCGGCACGCGCTCCGGCGTCGTCTTCGGCAGCGCTCTGGCGGCAGCGGCGGCCTGCGTGGCGGCCGCGGCGACGAGTCTTCTCTGGACCGGCGTGAGGTTGTCCGCCGTCGCGAGCGCCCCGAACGCCTTGGCGCTCGCGGCGAAGCCCTTCTGTACCTCCTGCTGCGCTGCCGCGACCTGCGCGAGACGGCCGTTGCCCTTGCTGTCCTGGGCGGTCGGCGTGCTGTCCTTCAGCGGCTTGTTGAGCACGTCGAGCAGCGCGGCGTTCTGCCAGAAGCAGAGCCCGAACGCCACGGCGAGCGTGATCGCGCAGATGATCAGGCGTGAGCGCAGCTCGTCGAGGTGATCGACGATCGTGAGCCGATCCTCGTGCCCGATGGGCTTGAGCGCGGTCGCCATCGGTCCTGCGAGTTCGGCGGATCAGCCGCGCTGCTCGGAGGCGGACTTGGCCGCCTCAGGCGCCTGAGGGGCTGCGATGGAAGCGTCGGCCTGGGCCTGTGTGAGGGCGGGGCGGCCGGTCGCGTCCGTCTGCTCGTCGTCTTTGTCGTCGCCGGTGATCGAGTCCTTGAACTCGCGCATACCGGTCCCGAGCGACTTGCCGAGCGAGGGCAGACGTTTGGGCCCGAAGATCACGAGCAGAACGACGATGACGAGGATGATCTCGAGAGGACCGATGGAAGAGAACACGCGAAGCCTCCGATGGGGTGAGCACAGCGTAGCGCCCGGCCACGAGCGGCATCCGGAATTTCCCGGTGGTGGGTGTGCGGTGTTCCGACTCAAGTTCGGGCGGCCGACGGCCGATCCAGTGGCCAGAGAGACGATGAACCACCCCGCTGACCACCGCTCGACACGCCGCGTCACCCTCCCCACCGGACAGGCGATCGACGTCCTCTTCGTCGAGGGCGGCGAGCGCGCACCGGAGGTGCCGGCGAGCACGCAGACCGAGACCGGTCTCCACGTCTGTCCCGACTGCGCATCGCAGCTCGTCGCGCCCGTGGCGTGGGAGCAGGCGGGACCGCACGAGTGGGCGGTCACGATCCAGTGCCCCAACTGCGAATGGTGGGACGCCGACGTGTTTGACGAGGCAACCGTCGAACACTTCGACGAAGAGCTCGACCGTGGCACGGAGGCGCTCGTGCGCGACCTGCTGCGGCTGATGCGCGCGAACATGGAGGACGACGTCGAGCGCTTCGTCACCGCCCTCCGCGCCGACGCGATCCTGCCTGAAGACTTCTAGCTGTAGCGCTCGACGACGCCTTCGGCGACGAGCTCGAGCGCGTGCCGCTGGTCTGGCGGGAGCGGCGGCAGATCCGCGCGTGCGGCCTCGACGACAGCGAGCGCCTGGCCCTTCGCGGCCGCGAGCGCCCCGGTCGCGGCGATCCGCTCGCACACCTGCTCCGCGTCTGCGGGCGTGCTCAGCCCGTGCAGGTCGAGCTGCGCCAGCTCGGGATCGCGCTCGCGCGCGAGGATCAGCGGCAGCGTGACGGTCCCATCCAGCAGGTCGGTGCCGCGGGCCTTGCCGGTGCGACTGGCCGGCCCAGAGACGTCGAGGACATCGTCGAGCAGTTGGAAGGCGAGCCCGATGCGGCGGCCGAACTCGGCGAGTGCCGTGGTGACATCGCCCGCAGGCGGTCCGCTTGCGGGCGCCGGAGGGCGAAACCCGGTTCGGCCGCCGAGCGCCCCCAGCCGACACGCGGCCTCGAACAGCGACCCCGTCTTGAGCTCGCAGCGATGCAGGTAGCGCTCGAGCGGGACGGTGGCATCCCAGGCGTCCTCACGCTGCATCAGCTCGCCGGCGGCGAGCGCCGAAGCGGCCGCCGACAGCGCCCGCACGTCGTCGATCTCGCCGCCATCGGCCAGCTCGGCGAACGCGCGTGAGAACAGCAGATCACCCGTAGCGGTGGCAACCGTGCGCCCGGCCGCGGCGATGACGGTCGGCGCGCCACGGCGCAGCGGCGCCGCGTCGAGCACGTCGTCGTGGACGAGGCTCGCGCTGTGGATCAGCTCGACGGCGGCGGCAGCCCGCACGAGCCGCGCCTCGGCCGCCTCTGAGAACCCTTCGCCCGCGGTCAGGAACACGAGCAGCGGCCGCAAGCGCTTGCCGCCTGCCGAGATCGTCGCGGTCGCGTGGCGCGCGAGCGTGTCGCCGTGCCCGGCCGCGAGCTCGACCAGGCGCGACTCGGTGCGCTCCAGCAGCGCGGTCAGGCGCGGCCCGCCAGCCTGCACGACCGCGTCGACGGCCGCGGTGCTGGTCGTCGACTCGTCGCGTTCGGCGGCGCCGTTCACGCGACCTCGCCGACGTGGATCGCGATGATCCCTCCGGCGGTGAGGACGTAGCGGATGGAGCGCAGCCCGCAGCGCTCCATCGTGGCAGCGAGCTCCTGCGGGCCGGGGAAGCGTCTGACCGAACGGGGCAGGTAGGTGAAGGCGTCGCCGTCCCCGGCAGCCCGGCCGAGCAGCGGCACGACGCGGTCGAACCACACGCGGAAGAACGTCGACAGCGGCGGTCGCGTGGGCGTGGTGATCTCCAGCACGACGACTTTGCCGCCGGGACGCACCACGCGCGCCATCTCGGACAGGCCGCGCTCCAGGTCGGAGAAGTTGCGCGCGCCGAAGCCGACCGTCGCAGCGGCGAACTCGTCGTCTCTGTACGGCAGCTCGAGCGCGTTCGCCCACTCCACGCGGACCGGACCGGCCGCGCTGCCGGCGACGGCCGACGTCGCCTTCGCGCGCGCGAGCTCCAGCATCTGCTCGGAGAAGTCGCAGGCGACGACCTCGCCGCCCGGACCGACCCGTCGCGCCAGCTCGAGCGCCAGATCGCCGGTGCCGCAGGCGACGTCGAGCGCGCGGGCGCCGGGCTTGAGCTCGGCGAGGTCGGCGGCACGCTCGCGCCAGCGGTGGTGCATTCCCGCCGTCATGACGGAGTTCATGCGGTCGTAGACGCCGGCGATGCGGTCGAACATCGCGCGCACCTGCGGCTCCTCCAGCGTGCCGGTCGCCGGTCTCGCCTCCGTGGTGCCGCCGTTCGCGGTCATGGGGGCGCTACTTGAGCTGGCTGAGGAAGGAGACGAGCGCCTGGAACTTCTCGGGCTGCTGCTCCGCGAGCGCCTGGAACGACGGCATCGGCGCCGTCGGGTTGCGCAGCGTCTGCGCGATCGCCGAGGCCGGCAGCGTGGCGCCGATCTCCGACAGGTGCGGGCCGGGACCGTCGTTGCCGTTCTCGCCGATCTTGTGGCAGGCGAGGCAGCCCGACTGGGCGGCGACCAGCTTGCCTCTGTTCCACTCCGTCAGCGCGGCGCCCTTGAGGCCCGGCGGCGGCGACAGGTCGATCTCGTTCGGCGAGCCAGCACTGGCGCCGAGGTACGTCAGGAACGCCATTGCGGCGATCGTGAAGATGCCCGCCGCAGTCGCGATCGGACGGCGCTCGGGACGGCGCTCCGCGCTGCGGTCGTAGAACGGCAGCAGGAACAGCAGGATCATGCAGATCGTCGGCACGCCGATCGTGGCGAGCGGGACGAACTCCGGCGGCTTGATGACGCGCAGCAGCTCGAACAGGAAGAAGAAGTACCACTCCGGGCGCGGGACGTACGTCGTCGTCGTCGGATCGGCCTTCGGGCCCATCTCAGCGCCGAGGATGATCGACAGCGCGATGATGACGAGCAGGACGATCGCCGCCATCGCCGAGTCCTTCGCGACGGCGTAGGGGAAGAACGGCTTCCCCTGCGTCTTCAGGGTCGCGTAGTCGCGGAGGTACTGCTCCTTCTCGCGCTGATTCATGAGCAGATGTCCGGTTCGGCGGCCGCGCGTGCGCGGGGGCGCGCGGGACCAAGCTGGGCGGGGGAAGCAGGACGCAGCCAATACCCATGCGGTATTGGCAAGTCCGATGACCCCGATCCAGCGCCGGTACCGGGCGTCATCCGCGTGCGTGGGGTCGTCGGATCGGGCATCCCTAGACCTCGGACTCGGTGAGCTGCTCGTTCGGCTTCGCCTTGATCCACGGCGGGGCCGTCGTGCCGAGCTTGGCGACGAGGTACAGGTGGGCGCCGATCAGCGCGGCGATCAGCCCGGGCACGAGCAGCATGTGGATCGCGTAGAAGCGCGACAGCGTCGTGGCGCCGAACTCGGGGCCGGCGCGCAGGAAGTCCGACAGGTACGGGCCGATCAGCGGGCCGGTGCCGTTGATGTTCACGCCGACGATCGTCGCCCAGTAGGAGCGCTGGTCGAACGGCAGCAGGTAGCCGGTGAACGACATCGTCATCGTCATGATCAGCAGCACGACGCCGATCACCCAGTTCAGCTCGCGCGGGTACTTGTACGCGCCGAAGAAGAACGTGCGGCCCATGTGCAGGAAGACGAGGATCACCATCACGGTCGATCCCCACTTGTGCATGCCGCGGACGAACTCGCCGAGGAAGGCCTCGTTCGTGATGTAGCGGATCGACTCGTACGCGTTCGTCGGCGACGGGTCGTAGTACATCGCGAGGAAGATCCCGGTCACCGCCTGCGACAGGAAGGCGAACATCGCCGCCGAGCCGAGCGTGTAGAACCAGTTCGTGCCCTTCGGGACCTTGCGGAAGAGCATCCAGCGCACGCCGCCGGAGAGCGAGGTGCGCTCGTCGATCCAGTCGACGACGGTGATGCCGGCCTCGGCCGCGTGCTCGTGCGGCTTGAGTCTGCCGTTGCCGGTCCCCGGGCGGGGAGGCTGCGGCTTGACCGATGGCGGCACCGGCGGGAGCGGGAGCTTCAGTCTCGCCATCGCCTATCTCCCCGCCTTCTCGGCCGTGGAGAAGCGCGCCGGGTACATGTACTGGCCGATGCCGTCGAGCGGCTCGCCCGGGTCGCGCGGGGAGAAGCGGCGCAGCTCGCTGTTGACGCTGAAGCGCGGGCCGACCATCACCTCGCCGTTCTCGACTCTCGTGTAGAAGCGGTCGAGCGGGCGCACCGGCGGGCCGCCCTCGCGCAGGCCGCGGAAGTCGTAGACGCCGCCGTGGCAGGGGCAGATGAACTTGCCGGCGGCCTCGGTGAAGCGGACGGGGCAGCCGAGGTGGTTGCAGCGCGTCGAGATGATGATCGCGGCGGACTCGAGGCCCGGCTCAGTGTCGATCTCCGGGTTTCTGAGGCGGACGTAGACGGTCGTCTTGCCGGCCTCGCCGATGCCCGAGACGATCTGCAGGACGCGTGGGACGTAGGTGTCCTTCGTGAAGTCGTCGAGCGGGCCGACCGACTGCCACGGCTGCTTCGTGCGCTCGAAGACGGGGCCGAGCGCGAAGCCCAGCGCAGGGAGCGCGAACGCGCTCGCGGCGACGGCGCCGAGCGTGTGCGTCGTGGCGCCCATGAAGCGACGGCGGGTGACGGTCTCACCCTCAAATGCGCCCGGGATGCCGCGGTCGGCCGTGTAGGGCGTGCTCTTCTTGTGTCTGTCGTCAGCCACGGTGAGAAATGTGCGAGGAGGGACGGGGCGGCCTGCTGTGGCCGCGGCCCGGAACCATAGCGGCAACAGTGCGTGAAGCGTCGCACGGTTGCACCAATTCGCGCGTGCGATTTGGCACTTGAAAGCGGTTTTTATGCGCAGCGGGCGATCGCCTGTGCGGCGGCCTCCCACGTGGCGGCGGCCTGTGTCGGCTCGTCGTCGGCGTGGGCGCGGGCGCAGTCGGAGATCAGATCAGCCAGCGTCGCGACGGCGTCGAGGTCGCCCAGCGCGGCCAGCTCGGCAAGTGCGAGCGCGTAGAGACGGTCGCCGCCGAGCAGGGCGAGATCGGGATCGGCCATGTCGGTCACGCGGCCCTCTCCGTAGTGGAGCAGGTAGCCCTCGCGGACGGCCGCGAGCGTGAGGGCGTAGGGGCCGGGGGGCACGTCGGCGAGCAGCGGCTCGTCTGGGGGCGCGTCTGTGGCAGGCGCGCCCCCGGCGTCCGAGTCTGCCGGAGTGCGCAGCGCGCCGGCGAGCAGGCCGCCCTCGGCCCGCAGTGCCTCCGCGAGTTGAGCCGTGCCGCTCACGTGCGCGTACCCGCGATCGCTGCGAACGCCTCGGTGGCCGCCTCGACGGTGCGCTCGACCGCTGCCTCGTCGTGTGCGAGCGAGGGGAACCACGCCTCGAACTGCGAGGCGGGCGGATAGATGCCGCGTGCGAGCAGCTCACGGCACCAGGCGCCGTAGGCGTCGCGATCGCAGTCGGCGGCGTCGGCGTAGTCGCGCACGCGGTCGCGGCGGAAGAAGACGGTCAGCAGACCGGGAACGCTGACGACGTGGGCTCTGCCGAACCAGCCACCGGCGCGGATCGCGTCGCGCAGGCCCTCCGCCAGCAGCTCGGTCGTTCTCGCCAGATTCGCGTAGGCGGTCTCGGTCAACAGCTCGAGCGTCTTGAGCCCGGCTGCAACGGCGAGCGGATTCCCCGAGAGCGTGCCGGCTTGGTAGACGTCTCCCGCGGGCGCGATCCGCTCCATCAGCGCGCGCGGGCCGCCGTAGGCGGCGGCCGGCAGTCCGCCGCCGATCACCTTGCCCATGATCGTCAGGTCGGGGATCACGTCGCTGCGCTCCTGCGCGCCGCCGGGAGCGACGCGGAAGCCGCTGATCACCTCGTCGAACACGAGCAGGGCGCCGTTATGGGTGGCGCGCTCGCGCAGCAGCTCGAGGAAGCCGGGCTTGGGCGGGACGAGGCCCATGTTGGCCGGGTAGGGCTCAGCGACGATCGCCGCCAGCTCGTAGTGGTTCGTGGCGGCGACGAGCGCGTCACTGTCGTTCCACGGCACGACGATCGTCTCCTTGGCCGCAGCGGCCGGGACGCCCGGACTGGCGGGGATCCCCTGCGTCGCGAGGCCGGAGCCGGCGTCGGCGAGCAGGCCGTCGACGTGGCCGTGGTAGGCGCCGGCGAACTTGAGGATCGTGTCGCGGCCGGTCGCGGCGCGCGCGAGCCGCAGCGCGCTCATCGAGGCCTCGGTGCCGGACGAGGTCATCCGCACCATCTCGACGGACGGCACGCGGGCGGCGATCTCGGCGGCGATCTCGACCTCGCCGGGGGTGGGCGCACCGAAGCTCGTGCCGAGCGCAGCCGCGTCGGCGACTGCCTTGACGATCGCGGGGTGCGCATGCCCATGGATCAGTGGCCCCCACGAGCAGACGTAGTCGAGGTAGCGGTTGCCGTCGACGTCGATCAGCTCCGCTCCCTCGCCGGCGGCGATGAAGAGCGGGTCGCGGCCGATCGAGCGCATCGCGCGGACGGGCGAGTTGACGCCGCCGGGGAGGAGCTGTTGGGCGCGGGCGAAGAGCTCGGCGGAGCGGGCGTCAGACGCCCGCGTGCTCACGTTCCCACGCCTTGAACTCGTCCGTGAAGTACAGCAGCCGGATCTTCTTGAACTCGGTCGAGGAGTAGAGCGTCGCGCGCTCGGTGATGCCGTGCGTCTCGGCGATCGAGTCGAGGATCGCGTCGCACTCCTCCTTCGAGCGGCCGTGGGCCATCGTGAAGACGCTGTAAGGCCAGTCTCTGTACGTCGGGCGCTGGTAGCAGTGGGAGATGCCGCGCACCGCCGCCATCTGGCGGCCGACCTCGAGGATCTGCTCGTCGGGCACCTTCCACACGCCCATGCCGTTGGCGGAGAAGCCGGCGCGGCGGTGGTAGAGGATCGCGGCGACGCGGCGCAGCAGGCCGCGCTCCTGCATCCCGTTCAGGTGCTCGAGAAATCGGGTCTGCGGGATCCTCAGCTCGGCGGCCGCCGGCGCGTATGGCTCCGGGATGACCGGCATGTCGCCCTGCAGCGCGCGGATGACCGCGATGTCGAAGTCGTCGTACGGCTGCGGCTCCAGCTCGACCGGATCGGCGGCGACGGCAGCTCTGGAGAGGTCCTCGGTCGTGCCCTCCATCTCCAGGTCCATGCGGATCTTGAACAGCTTGAGCGTCGGCAGCTGGCGGACCGACTCGGCGCCGGTCTCCTCTGCGAGCGCTTGCAGCGTGCCCTCCAGCCCGAGCTTCGAGTCCGGCTCGGTCGCAAGCGTGAACCACAGGTTGAACTCATGGTTGCGCAGGTAGTTGTGCGAGACGCCGGGATGCGCGTTGATGATCTTCGCGGCGCGGTGCGGGTTCTCGGAGTCGACTTTCGCCGCGACGAGCATCGAGCTGTAGCCGAGCGCGCGCGTGTCGAAGATCGGCGTGACCTGGCGGATGATCCGCTCGTCGAGCAGGTGCTGGACGCGCGTCATGACCTCGTCCTCGGAGATCTCCGCCAGCTCGGCGACGCGCGCGTAGGGCCGCGGCTCGATCGGGAAGCGCCCCTGCATCAGGTTGAGCAGGCGTCTGTCGAGCTCCTCGAGCGGGATCGCCGCGCCGTGCTTGCGACTGCGCAGCTTCGGCGTCGCGGTGCTCGGGTCGGTCAGTCCGTCTCTGACAGCCATCTGGCGGCGTCCTTCGCGTGGTAGGTGATGACGGCGTCGGCGCCGGCGCGGCGGATCGAGGTGAGCGCCTCCAGCACGGTGGCGCGCTCGTCCAGGTATCCGGCGGCGGCCGCCGCCTTCACCATCGCATACTCGCCGCTGACGTTGTACGCCACCACCGGCATGCGGGTTGCGTCCTTGACGCGGCGGATCACGTCGAGATACGGCAGGGCCGGCTTGACCATCACGAGGTCCGCGCCCTCCTCGACGTCTTGGAGCACCTCGCGCAGCGCCTCGTCGCCGTTGCCGGGATCCATCTGGTAGCCGCGACGGTCGCCGCTGGCGGGCGTCGAGTCGGCCGCCTCGCGGAACGGCCCGTAGAAGGCGGAGGAGAACTTGGCGGAGTAGGCGAGGATCGGCAGGTCCTCGAAGCCCTCGTCGTCGAGCGCCGCGCGGATCGCGCCGACGCGGCCGTCCATCATGTCGCTCGGGGCGATCAGGTCGGCGCCGGCGCGCGCGTGTGAGACGGCGGTGCGGGCGAGCAGCGGGAGTGTGGCGTCGTTGTCGACGGTGTCGCCGCGCAGGATCCCGCAGTGCCCGTGGCTCGTGTACTCGCACAGGCAGAGGTCGGGAATCACGAGCAGGTCCGGCAGCTGCTCCTTGATCGCGCGGGTCGCGAGCTGCACGACGCCCTCGTCGTCCCACGCCCCCGAGCCCTCCGGATCCTTGTCGGCGGGGATGCCGAACAGCATCACGGCGGGGATGCCGAGCTTTGCCGCCTCGGCGGCCTCGGCGACGGCGTGCTCGATCGTCAGCCGCTCGACGCCCGGCATCGCCGCAATCGGCTCGCGCCGGTCGCGGCCGTGCGTGACGAACAGCGGCAGGATGAAGTCGCTCGCGTCGAGCCGCGTCTCGCGGACGAGCCCGCGGAGCGCGCCGGTGCGACGCAGCCGGCGCAGGCGGGTGGCGGGGAAGGGCATGGCGGTTGTGAGGATATCCGTCGTGTGGTGGCGCGCTGCGTTTGCGCGTTTGTGCGTTCCGCTCGGGCGGTTGCGTGCTGTGCGCCGTCGGCTGTGGGCAGCGAGGGTGAGGGAGCGGTTGCGCGCGGTGCTCGTGGCGGGCTCTTGTCGATCCGTTCGGTGCCGGGCCGGCGGGGTGTGGCGTGGACTGTCGGCTACGAGGGGGAGACAGTGGCTGCGGGTCGGGCGCGTGTGATCTTCCGCGGTTCCGTCGCAAAGCCCGCGCGTGGTGCCGCAATCGCCGACGACCCGCGGGATGAACGTCATTTTCGGTCCGGATAGCGGACGCAAAGTGACGCTCATCCTCGACAGCCGCGAGACTGCGCGAGTGCTTGCGCAAACTCGCGACGGTTGCGCGACAGAGCCGGGCACCAACGTCGCCGATCACGCCAGCCGCGCAGGGAGCGCAGCCGCTCCCTCCCCCTCGATGCCCACAGCGGACGTCGCGACCCGCCGGCCGCGACCGAGCGGAGCGCGCGAGCGCGCCACCCTCAGCCGAAGCGCCGTCCAACCGCCAGCCGCGCGAGCGCGGTGTAGGCGACCGCGAGCGCACAGAGGTGCGCCAACGGCGCCCACAGCCCGACCTCCGCGTCGTTCAACGCCGCATCCAGCGCCTGCAGCGTCGCTTTGAACGGGAACGCCGCCGACACCGCCCGTATGACGTCGTCCAGACCGCCGGAGACCGCGCCGCTCGGCACCAGCGCGAGGAACGCGATCGGCAGCGACAACAGGAACGCCAACAGCGACGCCGCTCGCACCTCGCGCGCGAGACCGCCGATCGCGACGCCCAAAGCCGCGAACGCGACCGCTCCGGCTCCCAGCGCCAGCACCCACTGCGGGAAGCGCGACCAGTCGAGCTCGATGAAGAAGCTGCCGAGTGCGACCAGCATCAGCAGCGTCACCGCGAACGCGCACAGCGCCGCCAGTCCGATCTTCTCCACGAGCAGCCCGAGCCGCGAGACGAGCCCGCGCACGAGCCGCGAGAAGGCGTGCTCCTCACGCTCCAGCGCAAGCAGCCCTGCGGCGAGCAGCACCGTCAGGAACATCAGCGACACCGTCACCGAGATCGCGGCGGCGAACGTGTCGAGCGGGGTGTGCTTGCCGCTGACGATCGTCTGTCTCACTCTCAGCGGCTCGCCGACCGATCTGAGCACGTCTCTCGAGAGGCCCAGGTTGTCGATCGCTATCTGACCGAACTGCGCGACCTGGCCGAGCGAGGTGCGCAGCGGCGATCGCGGCGGCAGCGCGTCGATCGCGCCCGTGGTGATCGCGTGCGCGTTCCTGAGCCCGAGGATGTTCACGTCGCGCCCGAGCACGCTGAGAGTGCCGCCGTCGAGCAGCAGCTCCAGGTAGCCGGCGGTCGCCTGCTGGAAGCGGCGCGAGAGCGCGACGTTCGCATCCGCCAGGCGCGCTCTGATGATCGACTCGACGTAGCGCTGCTTGACCGCGTCCTCGCCGTTGTAGAGCACCTCGATCGTCGGCTGCTCGCGGCCGGTGGAGAGTCTCTCGGTGATGTCGGCCGGCAGGATCACGGCGCCGAGCACCTTCCCGTCGCGCACGAGCCGACGCGCCTCTGCGCGGCTGTCCGCTCTCACGACGTCGACGGATCTCAGGAACGCCGGCAGATACTCCCCCGCGGTCACTCTGCCGCCGGCGACGTCGAAGCTGCGCTGTTGTGGGGGGATCTCGTTGTAGATCGCGATCGTCGGCTTGCCGGGGCCGCCCGACAGCGCGAAGCCGATCAGCAGCGCGATCGCTATCGGATAGACGATCAGCAGCGCCACCAGCAGCGGCGAGCGGCGCAGGATGCGGAGGTCCTTCAGCAGCAGCCAGCGCATCGGTGAGCCACCCGCGCCGTCAGTGGCCCCGCTCGTGCAGGAAGCGCACGAACGCGGTCTCGAAGTCTTGCGGCCCGGCCGCCTCGCCACCCGTCGGCTGGACCGTCGCTGCCAGCTCCTGCGCCGTGCCGGCGAACAGCAGCTCGCCGTCGGCCAGCACGAGCACACGGTCGGCGTAGCGCTCCGCCTCCTGCACGTCGTGCGTGGAGAAGATCACCGCGGTGCCGTGCGCGGCCTGGCCGCCGACGAACTCCCACAGGCGGGCGCGCTGACGCGGGTCGAGCGACGACGACGGCTCGTCCAGCAGCAGCACCGGCGGCTCGGCCAGCAGGCCGACCGCGATGTTGACGCGCTGACGGTTGCCGCCCGACAGCTTCCCGAGCTCGTCGCCGGCGCGTTCGGCGAGACCCGTCTGCTCGAGCATGCGCGCGACTGCGGCGTTCACGTCGGGCACCTTCTCCAGGCGCGCAAACAGGCGCAGATTCTCCGCCACCGACAGCTTCGAGTAGACCGCAGGCTGCTGCGGGACCCAGCCGATCTCGCGCGGCGGCCGCGTGACCTCCCCCGCGTCGGGGCGCTGGATGCCCGCGAGGATCGACAACAGCGTCGTCTTGCCGGCGCCGTTGGGACCGATCACCGCGACCAGTTCGCCGGCCGCAGCCGCGAAGCTCACCTCGCGCAGCGCGACGCGCTCCCCGTAGCGCTTCGTGAGCCCGGCGGCGGAGAGCGCCGCGGGCGCGTTCGTCGCGAGTGTGGAAGGCACTCGTCCAGCCTAAGCGAGCGGCGGACCCGGCGGCGGCGCCTCCGGCGGGGCGTGCGCTGTCGGGCTCGGCGCCGGCCACCGCTCGAGCACGACGTGACGGCGCAGGTAGACGACCGTCTCGCGCAGGATCGCCGCGACGGGCAGCGCCACGAACGCACCGATGATGCCGTACAGCTCCGCCCCGAACAGCAGCACGAAGATGATCAGCAGCGGGTTGACGCGCAGCGAGTGGCCGAACACCTGCGGCGCGACGACGTGGCCCTCCAGCTGCTGGATCGCGAGGAACAGCAGCGCGACCCAGATCGCGGTGATCGGGTCGTCGAACAGCGCGACGAGGATCGGCGGCATCGCGCCCAGCACCGGCCCGACGTACGGGATCAGCTCCATCAGCCCGAAGAAGGCGCCGAAGAAGAGCGCGTAGCGCTGGCCGTCGGGGAAGATCCCGAGCGCGCCGAAGATCCACAGCGCGACGGCCGCGGTCGTGCCCATGATCAGGCTGAACAGCAGCTGTCCGCGCACGTAATGGAAGACGGCCACCTGCACGCGCAGCGGAAAGTCGTCCTCGGGGGTACCTGATCCGCGCGGCATCACAGAGCGCACGACGTTCCCGATCTGCTCGGCGTAGACGAGCATGTAGATCGAGATCACGAGGATCAGGATCAGCGCGAACGACGTCTCGACGAGCCGCTGCAGCAGGTCGCGTGAGAACGAGACGATGTCGCCGGAGCCGCGCAGCACCTTTCTCTCCAGCGTCTGCAGGGCGGTCTCGCCCTGGTCCTTGACGCGCAGGTCGATGCCCTTGTCGTCGAGCCAGCTCTGCAGGTCGTCGAGCGACTGCGTCGCGTCGTCGACGAGCTGCGGCACGTCGTCCTGGAAGTTCTGCACCTGGTTACTGACCGGGTTCGCCAGCACGGCACCGACGCCGACGAGCGCGGCGAGCAATCCGATATACACCGCGAACACGGCGACGCCGTGCGGGAGGCGACGCCGCTCCAGCAGCTTGACGAGCGGATTGAGGATCAACGCGATGACGCCGGCGATCAGAAACACCAG
The DNA here is from genome assembly GCA_035264605.1 of Conexibacter sp. GTDB lineage: Bacteria > Actinomycetota > Thermoleophilia > Solirubrobacterales > Solirubrobacteraceae > Conexibacter. The sequence continues at coordinate 44,574 of DATFPW010000033.1, forward strand.
CAGGACCGTCCCGGCCGCGCGCGCGAGCGCGAAGGCCGCGAACAGCCCGGCCAGCAGCAGCACGAGCTGGACGGCGCGCGGGACGACGAACGGCTCCGGCTCCACGCCGGCCGGCGTCGCGTCGCGCGGCAGGTGCAGCGGCGGCTCGCCGGCCGGCGGCTCGGGCGGCTCGGCAGGTGGCTCGTCCTCGGCCATGCAGAGATCATCGTGAGCCGACCGGTCGCGATCCTGTTCGTGGGCGATGTGGTCGGCGCGACGGGGCGGCGCCTGCTGCTGACGCTGCTGCCCGGCCTCGTCGAGCAGCATGCGATCGACTTCGTTGTCGTCAACGGCGAGAACGCCGCCAACGGCGTCGGCATCACGCCGAAGATCGCCGACGCGCTGTTCGACGCCGGCGTCGACGTCATCACGCTCGGCAACCACACGTACCGCCAGAGAGAGATCTACGCCTACCTCGACGAGCACGACGCGATCCTGCGGCCGGCGAACTACCTCAGAAGCCAGCCCGGGCATGGCTGGTGCGTGGTCGAGCGGAACGAGTCGCGGCTCGGCGTCGTGAACCTGTCGGGGAACCTCTACGTGAAGGCGGGCCACCCGGCCTTCCCGCACGCGGACGCGGCGCTGCACGCGCTGCGCGGCCGCGTCGACCACGTGCTCGTCGACATGCACGCCGAGGCGACGAGCGAGAAGGTCGCGATGGGCTGGCACCTCGACGGGCGGGCGACCGCGGTGGTCGGCACGCACACCCACATCCCGACCGCCGACGCGCGCGTGCTGCCGGGCGGGACCGCCTACGTCACCGACGTGGGTATGACGGGCGCGCGCGGCGGCGTGATCGGCGTCAAGCGCGAGCAGGCGCTCGAGGCGCTCGTGACGCAGATGCCGATCAAGTTCGAGCCCTCGGAGGTCGACCCGTGGCTCAACGCGGTCGTGATCCGGACTGCCTCAGATCCCCTGCGCGCCGACGGGATCGAGCAGCTGCTCGTGCCCGCCCCGCCCGGCTTCCGCTGAGCTGGCGGCCGCGCGCGCTTCGTCGTCGCAGCGCTGCGCCTCCGGGTCGCCGTAGCGGCCCAGCAGCGCGACCAGCACGAGCGGGAGGAACCACACGACGTAGAGGAAGAACCAGTAGGTGATGCCGAGCTGCAGCGCGATCAGCACGGCTGCGCCGCAGGCGGCCATCTGCGTCAACGTCGGTCGGCGCGGCCATACGCCGACGGCGAGCGCGAGCAGCACCGCACCGATCTGCACGGCCGTCTGGAGGCCGTCAAGCCCGCTCCACAGGCCCCAGATCGAGAACGGCGACTCGCGGTCGCGCTGGAACGCGATCGTGTGGTCCCAGAAGCTGCGCAGGTCGCCGCCCAGGATCACGGGCAGCATCGCTACGCCCGCCGTGAGCGCGAACGCAAGCGCGTAGGCGACGAACGACACCGGGCCGGGCCGCAGGCGACTTGGCTTCACGTCCCGTGGCGCACGCGCGAACAGCGGCGCGAGCGCGAGCGGCGCGAACTTCGTCAGGCCGGCGAGCGCAGCGGTTGCGCCACGTGCCGCCGGGCGCCCAGCCACCAGCAGCGTGGCGACGAGCAGCAGCGCGACGAGCGCGTCGTTCGAGTTCGTCGAGGAGGCGTACAGCGTGAACGGGAAGGCGGCCCACGCGTACGCGAGCACGATCCCCAGCGACGGGCCGCGGATCCGCCGCCCGAGCAGGAACAGACCGCAGATCGTGAGCAGGTCGAAGACGACCGCGGCGGCGTGCGCGGCCGGGAGGTCGTCCCATCTGCCGCTCCACGGCCAGACCCGCTCGAACGGCACGTATGCGTAGTAGTTGACGGGCCCGTACGTGTCGCCGGAGGCGTCGTCTCTCGGCCAGCCTCTGGCGTAGAGCGGCTCCCCGTGCACGATGCGGTTGGCGCCGATAACGCCCGAGTAGCCGACGTCGATCACGTTCGAGTTCGTCACGTTGAGCCCGACGCGGAAGCCGACGAGGAACACCAGCGCGACCGCCAGCCACGAGACGGGCACAAGCAGGCGCAGCGGCTGCGCGCGGCCCCCGCGGCGCGCCACGAGCAGCATGCGGACCAGCAGATACCCGAGCAGCGGATAGATCAGCGGCGTCGAGAGGCCGATCCGCGCCGCGTTGAAGAATGCGAGCGAGACGGAGAAGCCGAGCAGCACGAGCAGGTCGAGGTGGAGCCAGCTCGGACGCCAGCGTCGCCAGCCGCCGCCGCCCGCCCGGCCGCTTGCGAGGAACGGCGCGACGAACAGCAGGCACATCGGGATCCACACGTACCAGGCGTTCACGCGCCGGCCGAAGGCGCCGTCATAGCCGCGCGCCATCGTCCAAGGGACCTGGTAGCCGGTCCACGCCTCCAGCACCGCGCCGCTCGCGTCGTCGATCGTCACCTGGCCGAGCTCGACGCGGTCTCTCGCGGAGAAGATCGACACCTGCCACTGCGCCGCGCCCTTCGTGTACGCGGTCGGGTAGGAGCCGCGGTGCTCGCGTCTGACGCGCCGGATCTTCGGCAGCGCCTCCGCGAGCGCGATCGCCCGCTTGGAGGTGAGCCGGTGTCCCGGCGGCGGGATCGACGGGCTCGGAGGGGTGGAGAGCCCGTTCGGGTCGGTCGCGGTGGTGGCCGTCGCGGTGGTGGCGGCGGCCGTGGAGCCGGGGGCGGGCGCGAACGTAGGCACCGCCAGTTCCGCCGCCGCGGAGCTGCTCGCGAGGAGTGCCGCGAGCAGCAGGACCGCCGCGGCGATCCGCGCCGCGGCCCGGATCATCTGCGGAAGCTCCAGAGCTTCTGACCGAGGAAGGCCAGCGGCGTCGCTGCGACGATCGCGATCGCCTGCGCGAGCACCTTCGGCAGATCCGCCCTTTCGACCAGCAGCAGGAACACGCCGTAGGAGAACAGGAACGCAACCACACTGACCGTCAGGAAGCGCGCGGCCTGGAAGCCGGCGTGGCCGTCCCGCGCGTCGAACGTCCAGTGGCGGTTCCACCAGAAGTTGTTCGCGACACCGACGAGAAACGCGAGCACAGGCGCGACGCGATAGTCGACCCCGAGCACGTGGACGCACGTCGTGAAAACCGCGAGGTTGACGACGTAACCGCTCGCGCCCACGAACGCGAAGCGCACGAGCTGCAGCCAGTTGGCCGGGTGGCGCATGCCGTGCCGCACGCGACGGTGCAGCGGCAGCGCGACGGCAGGTGCCTCGTCCCGCATTGGGACAGGGTAACCCCCGGCGGCGGCGGTCGGCCCGCCTCCAGCGCAGCTCAGTCCGAGTCGAGCCCGAAGTGCTCGGTCACGAGCGGCAGCATGTCCTGCAGCGTCCACTGCTCGTGCGCGGCGCGCGTGGGGTGAGCGTCGAGCCCGCACCACAGCAGCGCTCCGAGCGAGTCGCTCTTGTGCAGCGAGCCGTGGCTGCCGCCGCCGAGATGGTCGGCGCCGCCCCAGTCGACGAACTCGAAGCCGGGCGCGGCGCTCAGCAGCACGTCGCCGGCGGTCGGGCAGGTGAGTGCCGACCACACGCGAGCGAGTGCGTCGGGGTAATCAGGCGTCAGCAGGCGGCCGTCCTCGATGTGCGCGTTCAGCGTCGCGAGGTCGCCGGCGACGCTCCAGCGACGCCCCCGTTGATCGACGAGATCGCCGCCCGGCGCGAAACGCAGCTCTCCGCGCTCACCGAAGATCGCGCCTTCGCGCGGCGCGGTCCGCCGCATCACGAGGTCGACCCCGGGGATCGTGCCGGCCTCGCGTGCGGCGCGTGCGGTGAGCCGTTCGCGGTGCTCCTCGTCGAGCACGTAGATCATCGCCGAGCGCTGCGCGAGGCCAAGCGCGATCTGACCGCCCGTGTCGGCGGCGAGCGCCTCGGCAGGATCCGCGTCGCGCGCGGCGCGCTCGCGGCGTGCGCGTGAGCCATTCGGCCGCGGCTGCGCCACGTCCCACTCCTCGAACGCGCTCGTCAGCGAGATGCGCCGCTCGACCGCCGCGTGCGAGTGGTCGGCCAGCACGATCATCGCGTGCTCCTCGAGGAAGCGATCGAGCCCGCCGCCGGCGAGCGCGAGCCGCTCCAGCTGGCGGTCGGCGGCGCCGATCGAGGCGACCGTCGCGTGCGGGCCGTTGCGGTGCGAGAAGGCGTCGTTGTCAGGCAGCGAGAACAGCAGGAAGTCGAACAGGTCGTGCTCGACCAGGTGGGCGCCGACGCAGCCGCTGTGCTGGTCGCGCTGGCCCGGCATGCCGAGCTGCCCGCGGCAGCCGGTTCTGCGGCTCGCGAACAGGTCGGCGTAGAACAGCTCGCGCGGGCCCATCACCGACTCGCCCTGGAAGACGGCGCCGGCGATCCGGGCGAGCGCCGTGTCACTCGCGATCTGGTGGCGGTGCCGGCCGCGGTAGATCAGGTACGTCGTGCCGGCGGTGCGCAGGCCGGCGTCGTCGAGCCGCTCGTAGACGGTCGGCACCTCGGGCGCGAGATGCCTCCCGTTCATGTTGTAGACCGTGTCGGTGAGCGAGCGCATCACGCCGGCGCGGCGGCTTGCGCCGAACGACGAGCCGTACTCGACGTAGCGTCTCTCCGCGCGATCGTACCAGTTCATGCTCGGGATGCGGTGCTGGTCGGGACCCGTTCCCGTCGCGATCGAGGCAGCGCAGACCGGGGTGACGGAGGGGAACGCGGCGACGCAGTCGTCGACGTAGGCGCCCCGCTCCATGATCGCCTTCAGCGTCGGCGCGCGCCCCTGCTCGACCGCCCGCTCGAGCATCGCCGGCTTGAGCCCGTCGATGACCGTCAGGACGAGCTTCTTGCCGGGGCGCGTCACCGCAATATGCGCAGGCCCGCGTACTTCTGCCCGGCGCGTCTGCGCTGCTGCAGCAGCAGCCACACGAGGAACGCGAGCGCGACGAGCGAGACCGGCGGCGCCAGCACGGACAGGCCGGCGAGCACGAGCCCGGCGCCCTCGGCGTAGAAGGGCAACGCCACCGCCGCATCTCTGTCGAGCCGCCGACGGGTGCTCTCGAAGAACCCTCGCGTCGCCGCCTCCGCGAGCGCCGCGCAGGCGATCCCGGCGATCAGGCCGACGCCGAAGGCGTAGTGGTGGTCCTGCAGGGCACCGCCGAACAGCAGCGCGCCGAGCGCCAAACCGATGCCGGCGACGGCCGCCCCGAACGGCCCGCTGGAGACGTGCTCGGGCCCGTAGCGCCGCTCGGCGACCACCAGCACGAGCACGCCGACGAACAGCGCCAGCAAGAAGGCCGGCTTCTCCATGAACGCCACGTTCGTATGCTCGAAGTCGATGCCGGCGTCGCCGCGCGCGAGCGTGCAGGCGAGCAGCGCGGGCAGGAACGGGCGCAGGCCGACGGCCAGCGCGAGGCCGATTCCGAGGCAGATGGCGAGGAAGAGCGTCATGGTCTGCGGTAGCTTGGCTGCATGACGATAGCCGAGGGCGACAGGCTTCCGGGCCGTCGCGGCGAAGTCCTTCCCATGGTGAACCGCTGCGAGCCGGCGCGATGAGCGGCCGTCAGCCGCCGCGCTCGACGGCGCACGACCTGGAGCGCTACGCCGGCCTGTTCGCGCAGCGCACGAAGGTCATGAAGTCCTCCGCGATGCGCGACCTGATGGCGCTGACCGAGCGCGCCGAAGTGATCTCGCTCGCCGGCGGGCTGCCGGACACGTCGACCTTCCCGGCTGAGACGTACGCGTCGCTGATGGCGACGGTTGCCGAGGAGGCCTGCGCGAGAGCGCTGCAGTACGGACCGACCGAGGGCTTCGCGGTGGCCGCCCACGCCATCGCCGAGGTGATGGCCGCGGAGGGCATGGCGGTCGACGAAGGGGAGCTGCTGATCACGACCGGCGGCCAGCAGGTGATCGACCTCGTCTGCAAGACGCTCGTCGATCCGGGTGACGTGATCGTCGCCGAGGCGCCGACGTACCCGGGCGCGGTTCCGACGTTCTGCTCCTACGAGGCGGACGTCGTGCAGATCGAGATGGACGAGCACGGGATGCAGATCGACGTGCTCGAGGAGACGCTGGACCGGCTGGAGCGCGAGGGCCGCCGGCCGAAGTTCATCTACACGATCCCGACGTTCCAGAACCCGGGTGGGGTGACGATGTCCCTCCCCCGCCGCCAGCGGCTCGTGCGGATCGCGCACGAACGCGAGCTGCTCGTGCTTGAGGACAACCCGTACGGCCTGCTGCGCTACGAAGGCGAGCCGCTGCCGACGCTCTACTCGATGGACGGCGGCGAGTTCGTCATCTATCTCGGCACCTTCTCGAAGATCCTCTCGCCGGGGATCCGGCTCGGCTGGGCGGCGGCGCCGCGGCCGGTGCTGCAGAAGATGAACCTCGGCAAGCAGGCGGCCGACCTGTGCAGCTCCTCGATGACGCAGCTGTTCGTGGCGGAGTACTTCGCCGCCCGCAACTGGCGGGAATATGTCAACTCGCTGGTCGAGATCTACCGTGGGCGGCGCGACGCGATGCTCGAGGCGTTGCAGGCCTGCTTCCCCCGCGAGGCGGCCTGGACGCAGCCCGAGGGCGGGCTCTTCATCTGGGCGACGCTGCCCGACTACATCGACACGACCGACCTGCTGGCGCGAGCGCTGAGCGAGAACGTCGCGTTCGTGCCGGGGCGCGCGGCGTATCTCGACGGCCGTGGCGGATCGTCGATGCGGCTGAACTTCTCCGGCTCCGACGAGACGGCGATCCGCGAGGGCGTGCGACGGATCGGCAAGGTCGTGGCGGAGCAGGTCGGGCTGTACGGGACGTTGACGGGTGCGGCACCGGGTGCTGGCGCGCGGGATCCGATCCCGGACGCGCCGCGGGAGACGGAGCAGCTCGCCGACGTGCTGGAGCTGCCGCGCCGGGATCGCACCGGCGGCCGCGGCCGCGCCGAATCGTCCGACCGGTGAGCTGCGTGCCATGAGTACCGTCGCGGTCCTGCAAGGCGGCCGGTCGCTGGAGCGGCAGGTGTCGCTGAAGTCAGGCGCGCGCGTCGAGGACGCGCTGCAGCGGCTCGGCTACACGGCTATCGCGATCGACGTCGGGACGGATCTCGTCTCGCGGTTGACCGAGCTGAGACCGGACGCCGTGTTCGTGGCGCTGCACGGGCGTGACGGCGAGGATGGGACGATCCAGGAGCTGCTGGAGGTGCTCGGGCTGCCGTACACCGGCTCGGGCGTCGCGGCCTGCATCCGCTCGTGGGACAAGGTGCTGACAAAGCACCTGCTGCGCGACGAGGGCATCCCGACACCCGACTTCCATGCCTTCAGCGAGACGGCTTTTCGCGAGCTGGGGGCGGCGCAGGCGCTGCCGGCGATCGAGCGGCAGTTCGACTTCCCGCTGGTAGTGAAGCCGGCCGCCCAGGGCTCGGCGTTGGGGATCAAGTTCGCACGCACGGCGGCCGACGTGCCGGCGGCGATCGTCTCCGCCTTCTCGTATGACCGCAAGGTGCTGCTGGAGCGCTATGTGCCGGGGCGCGACCTGGCCGTCTCGATCGTCGAGGAGGACGGTTCGCCGCGGGCGCTGCCGATCGTCGAGGCGGTGCCGGAGGGGCGCGACTTCTACGACTTCGAGGCCCGCTACGAGATCGGCCGCACGCGCTTCGTTTGCCCAGCGGAGTTGCCCTCGGGGGTGGCGGAGCGCACGCAGGAGCTCGCAGTTGCGGCGTACCGCGCACTCGGCTGCACCGGCTTCGCGCGGGTCGACCTGATGCTGCACGAGGACGGCGAGCTGTATGTGCTGGAGGCGAACAGCGTGCCGGGACTGACCGAGACGAGCCTGCTGCCGCAGGCGGCGGACGCGGCGGGGATCTCGTTTGACGCGCTGATCGAGCGGATCCTCGCGATCGCGCTCAGCCGCCAGCCGGCCTGACCTACGAGTCGCCGGCGAAGTCCTCCGGGGTGACCTGGTCGAGGAAGTCCTTGAACTTCTCGACGACCTCCTCCGTGTCCTCGACCTCGTGTTCGAACTCGATCGCGGACTCGGCGATGACCTCCTCGGCGGCGAAGATCGGCGCACCGGCGCGGACGGCGAGCGCGAGCGCGTCGCTCGGGCGCGAATCGATCTCCATCTCTCTGCCGTTCACGGTCAGCGTGATCGACGCGTAGAAGGTGTTCTCCCGCAGCTCGGTGACGGCGACTCTCGTGCAGCTGACGTCGAGTTCGCCGAGGACTTCAGAGAGCAGGTCGTGCGTCATCGGCCGCGGCGTGGTCGCGCCCTGCAGCTTCATCAGGATCGCCGCCGCCTCCGGATGCCCGATCCAGATCGGCAGGAACTTGTTGCTGTCGACGGTCTTCAACAGGACGATCGGCTGCTTGCCGACCATGTCGAAGCTCACGCCGTAGATGACCATCTCCTGCACGTACGACTCCTGGGCTGGCGGGCGAGGTCCAAGTATAGGCGCGGCCTCCCTGCTCACCTGGTCCTCTCGGAAAGCACATGGAACACAGATGCCCCGCTAGATTCCTCCGCGTGCTGCACTCCGACAATCCGGCCGGCCGGCTCCACCAACTGCTGATCAGATTGGGCGAGCAGCGGGGCGAGATGCCGCTGCTCGCAGCCTGGGCCGAGGTACTGACCGTGCCGCCGGAGGACGTGATTCTGCACATCGGGAGAGTCAGCGATCTCCTTCGGGAGCTCCAAGCGGCCGTCGATCGCACAGGCGATGAGGCCCTGCTCGCACCGGTGCGGCGCTATCGCGCTGCGTGGTCGCAGCCAATCGCCCCGACCAATCAGCCGCTTCACCGCGCCATGGCGGACGGCGCCGCAGTCGAGGCGCTCGCGCTCCTGTCGGCACAGCTGCATGCGACGGCCTCCGACGGCGTCGTCCCCGTGGCAGAGCGGCGCGACGAGCTGCGGTCGCAGCTGCGTGACCTGATCGACGCGGTCCGTGACGCTGACGATCTTCCGGACGAGGTGAAGCATACGGTCGTGGCGCGTCTGCTGGAGGTCGAGCAGGCCATCGTGCACATCGACATCGGTGGACCAGCCGCTGTCCACCGCGCGATGGAGGCAGTCGTGGGAAGCGTGGCCTTTGGAGACGTTCGGGCCGCGAAGTCGCGGACCTTCAAGCGAGTAGGGGCGACGCTGCTGGTCATCTGGACCGCCTTCACCAGTGCCCCGACCATCCAGAAATCAATCGAGACGTGGGGGGACTACATCCCTGCACTGCAAGCCCAGAGCTCCGCGCCGACAGATGGCGGGAATGGGTCTGAGGCGGCGCCAGCGGAGGAACACCCCGGCGCAGAGTGTCCATAGCACTTCGTCATGGGCGATCCTGGATTCGAACCAGGGACCTCTTCCTTATCAGAGAAGCGCTCTAACCGACTGAGCTAATCGCCCCGCGAGAGGCGATTCTAGCGGGCTGGGCGAGAGGTGTCTGCGTGACGGTCGCCGCGGCGCCGCGGCGCTGCGCGATCGGCTCGCGAGCCGCGTCAGGCGAGCGTCGCGGCGCCGAGGCGGCGGGCGAGCTCGAGCGCGTCGTCGAGCGAGTCGAAGGCGAGCTGGAGGCGGTAACCGTCGCCCTGCGGGGCGACCTGGACGTCGGCGCCGAGCGCGGAGCCGAAGGCGTCCGTGAGCTGCTCGACGGCCGCCTCCTGGTCGGGATGCAGGGTGCGGCGACGGGTCGTAGAAGCGACGGGACGCTCCTCCGCCTGGCGCGCGCGGCGCTCGACCTCGCGGACCGACCAGCCGCCCGCTGCGGCGTCGCGGCCGAGGCGGCGGCGGACGTCGTGGTCTCTGGCGAGCAGGATCGCGCGGCCGTGGCCCTCGCTCAGGTCGCCGCGCTCCAGCAGCTCCAGCACCTCGTCGGGCAGGTCGAGCAGGCGGATCAGGTT
>DATFPW010000034.1:0-67135 GCA_035264605.1 Conexibacter sp.
GCACGAGGGTCGACTTGCCCGAGCCCGTGCCGCCCACGAGCGCCACCGTGGTGCCCGCCTCGACGGTCAGCGAGACGTCGTGCAGGGTGGGGGACAGCGCGCCTTCATACGCGAAGGTCACGTCGCGCAGCTCCACGCGACCGCCGCCGTCGGGCAGCGGGCGCGCGTCGGCCGGCGCGGTCAGTCGCGGCTCTCGGTCGAGCAGCTCGAACAGCCGCGCGCCCGACGCCGTCGCGCGCTGCGCCAGCCCGAGCGCGATGCCGAGCTGCCGCATCGGGGCGATCAGCATCAGCAGGTAGGCGTAGAAGGCCGTGAAGTCGCCCAGCGAGAGCGACCCGTCGATCACCTGGCGCCCTCCCACGAGCAGGATCACGGCCAGGCCGAGGTTGGGCAGGAAGCCGATGAACGGGTTGTAGAACGCGCGCAGCCGCGTCGCGTCCATCGACTGGTCGAACACGCGCGTGACCGTGGTCCGGAAGCGGTCCAGCTGGCGCGGCTCGGCCGCGAACGCCTTCACCACGCGCACGCCCGAGACGTTCTCCTCGACGTCGGCGGTCAGCTCGGCGATCCGCTGCTGGACCTCCTGCAGCGAGGGGCGCGAGCGCCGGCCGTAGCGGGCCGCGACCAGCACGACGAACGGCACGGGGATGAGCGAGAGGGCCCCGAGGGCGGGCTGCAGGGCGAGCATCGCGATCGCGGCGAGCACGATCGTCAGCGCGCTCTGGGCGATGAAGATGAGCCCGTAGCCGAGGAAGAAGCGCACGCTCTGGAGATCCACCGTCGCGCGCGACATGAGCTGGCCCGTCTGCGCCGTTGCGAAGAAGCCGAGCTCGAGCGACTGCAGGTGCGAGTAGAGTCGCGCTCGAAGGTCGTACTCGACGGCGAGCGAGACGCGCCCGGCCACGAGCCGGCGGCCGACGCTGAGGCCGAGCCGCAGCGCGCCGGCGAGCGCGACCAGCAGCGCGAACAGCACGAGCTGGCTGCGGTCGCCGTCGGTGATCGCACCGATCGCCTGGCCGGTCAGCCACGGAATCGCGACGCCCGCACCCATGGCGCTCGCGGCGAACAGGAACGAGACGATCACGCCGCGGAGATGGGGGCGCAGGAAGCCGAGGAGGCGCGTGAACGTCTGCATGCTTCAAAAAGTATAGTGGTGCTCTCATGGCCGCTCCGCCGCCCGACGAGCCCGCCGCCCAGCCGCCGCCAGCGGGCCTCTGCAACGCCTGCGTCCACCAGCAGCTCGTCCCGAACCGCCGCGGGTCGGTCTTCTCGCTCTGCAGACGCTCGAAGACGGATCCGTCGTTCCCGCGCTACCCGCGGATCCCGGTGATGGAATGCCGCGGATTCGAGGCGCGCTGTCGCTGACCGCACGCGGACGTCACGGTGTTTCCGCCGTTCGGCGGCGGGTAGCTGCGTCGCGACCGGCGGCTGCCGCAGCCGGTGGGGACGAGAAAACGTCGAATCGAGGAGGAGCGACATGAGCACTCATGGAGCCGCAGGTACGTCGGGCATGGTCGGTGCGGAGAGCGACGTCCGTCGCCGTCGCCTCGACCGCACGCGCCACGGGCGCACGGAGACGAAGGCCGCCTTCAAGACGACCGAGATGATCGCCTACGTCGCCGTGCTGGCGGCGATCCTGATCGCCGGCGCGATCGAGGACGGCTTCGGCGCTAGAACGATCTGGCTGTACGCGACGATTTTGACCGTTGGGTACATGGTCAGCCGCGGGCTGGCGAAGTCGGGCAGCCAAGAGCCGTACACAGACGACGACGCCTGACGTTCGCGAACCGGCGCCTCGCCCGCACGGCTGCGGCGCGGGGCGCCGGAAGCGATCGACTCAGGGAGCCTTGATCGCCGCGTACTTCACCGACAGGTACTCGTCGATCCCCTCGACGCCGCCCTCGCGGCCGAAGCCGGACTGCTTGACGCCGCCGAAGGGGGCGGCGGCGTTGGAGACGAGACCCTGGTTGAGGCCGACCATGCCGGTCTCGAGGCGCTCGATCACGCGGATCGCGCGGTCGAGGTCACGCGTGTAGACGTAGGCGACAAGGCCGTACTCGGTGCGGTTCGCTGCCGCGATCGCCTCGTCCTCGGTCTCGAACGTGGCGATCGGGGCGACGGGCCCGAAGATCTCCTCGCGCAGCAGGTCGGCGTCCTCCGGCACGTCGGCGATGACGGTGGGGGGATAGAAGTGGCCGGGGCCGTCGAGCGGCTTGCCGCCGACGACCGCTCTCGCGCCGCGCTCGACCGCGTCGGACACGAGTGCGGCGACCTTGCCGCGCTGGTCGTCGTCGATCAGCGGCCCGACCTCGACCCCGTCCTCGCTGCCGCGGCCCACGTTCATGGCACCCATGCGCTGGGCGAGCTTCTCGGTGAACGCATCCGCGAGCGAGGCGTGGACATGGAAGCGGTTCGCTGCCGTGCACGCCTCGCCGATGTTGCGCATCTTGGCGACCATCGCGCCGTCTACGGCGGCGTCGAGGTCGGCATCCTCGAAGACGACGAACGGCGCGTTGCCGCCGAGCTCCATCGAGACGCGCAGGACGTGTCTGGAGGCCTGTCCCATCAGCTGGCGGCCGACCTCGGTCGAGCCGGTGAAGGACAGCTTGCGCAAGCGCGGGTCGTCGATCAGCGGACCGGTCGTCTTGCTCGCCGAGCTCGACGTGAAGACGTTCAGCACGCCGCCGGGCAGGCCGGCCTCGTCGAGGATCTGCGCGAGCGCGAGCATCGACAGCGGCGTCTGCTTGGCCGGCTTGACGACCATCGTGCAGCCGGCGGCGACGGCCGGACCGATCTTGCGGGTGCCCATCGCCAGCGGGAAGTTCCACGGGGTGATGAGCAGGCACGGTCCGACTGGCTGGCGCATCGTGAGCATCCGCATGCCGCCGTTGGGCGCGGTTGCCCAGCGGCCCTCGATCCGGACCGCCTCCTCGGAGAACCAGCGCAGGAAGTCCGCCGCGTAGAGCACCTCGGCTCTCGACTCGGCGACGGGCTTGCCCATCTCGAGCGTCATCAGCAGCGCGAGCTCGTCCGCGCGCGCGACGACGGACTCGTAGGCGCGCCGCAGGATCTCGCCGCGCTCGCGCGGCGGGGTGGCCGCCCACTCGGGCTGCACGGCACACGCGGCGTCGAGCGCGGCCATCGCATCCTCAGGCGTCGCGTCGGCGACCTCGCACAGCGGCTCGCCGGTCGAGGGATCCTCGACGGGGAGCGACGCGCCGCCGCGGGCGTCGCGCCACTCGCCGCCGATGAAGAGGCCCTTCGTGACCTTCGCAACGACCTCCTGCTCCTGACTGCTGCTGATCGTGCTCATGCCCTCACGCTACCGCGCCGCGGAGGTTCCGAACCATCCGCGGCGCTGGGCGTCACCGGTCAGAAGACGACGGTCGGGAACTCTATGCTGGCGATCGTCGCCTGGCCTCTCACGCTCGGATGGAAGTAGTCGCGCGTGGAGACTTCGCCGGCTTCAAATCTGACTTCGTAGCCGGCGTTTCTGTCGTACTGGCAGTTCAGGTATGTCGCGCACACTTCGGCGAGCACGCCGTTGAATTCGACCTCTCGTCTCTGCACGAGCAGGCGACGTTCTTCGTCTTCTCTGGTCGTCGAGGTCGGGTTTCTCAACATCGACTGGCAGATGCCGAGGCTGTTCCAGGTGGAGACGGCGGAGCCGTTCGTGTGCAGCACGCTCCACAGCTGGTAGATGTTCGGGATCGAGCCGACGCTTATCCTCGCGCCCGCCGGCAGTCTTTCGCCGAGCGTTCTCATCGCGGTTTCGAAGTTCGTCCTGTAGCTCGCGACCGACGTCATCGTCCCTACTTCGGAGGTGCAGACGTCGTTGGCGCCCATCTCGGTGACGACGTATTCGACTCTCTGCCCGGCCGCGGTCGTCGCCTGCCCGGGCAGGTCGGACATCCTCGCGCCGGACCTGGCGTCGTTGAATAGCCTGCCTTCGATCCCTCTGTTCCTTTCCCTGATCCGCAGGTAGAAGCTGTTCACCGTTCTTTCCGTGCCGGTCGCCCACGAGTTCTGCGGACAATCGGTGAACGGGAAGCTGCACGTGTTGAACGCGCGGGTGATCGAGTCACCTGTGGCCGCCATCGAGTTCGGGTAGGCGGCGAGCGCCGCCGAGCTGGCGAGCGCGATGAGGCTGACCGCCGCGGCGAGCGCGACGAGCATCCGGCGTATGCCGGTCATGGCTGGTTCCCCCTTTCGGACCCGTCTCTCCGCGGCCGGGCCCTGGTCGTGCCGGCGGCCCCCTGCCGTCCGGCTCGTCGCACCACCTTACTGTCTGGCCAGCCAGCAGGGGCGGGTCGGCGCCGGCGCGGTGGGGGGACCGCGCCGGCGCGGTTCGCGAGGACGCGAACGACTAAGCGGCCGTGCGGGCGCGCGCCGGCTCCAGCGCCACCGCAAGCACCTCGTCGACGCTCATCGCGAAGTGGAACGCCATCTGCTCGCGCACGTCGGCGGGCACGTCGTCGAGGTCGCCGCGGTTGCGCTCGGGCAGGATCACGTCGGTGAGGCCGGCGGCGTGCGCCGCGAGCACCTTCTGCTTGACGCCGCCGATCGGCAGCACGCGGCCCTGCAGCGTGACCTCGCCGGTCATGCCGACCGTGTGCTTGACGGGGCGGCCGCTCAGCAGCGAGGCGAGCGCGGTGACCATCGTGACGCCGGCGCTCGGCCCGTCCTTCGGGATCGCGCCCGCGGGGACGTGCACGTGGAACTCGCCGTCGACCGTCTCGGCGGGGATGCCCAGCTCCTCGGCGTGGCCGCGCACGTAGGAGAGCGCGATCCGCGCCGACTCTTTCATCACGTCGCCGAGCTGGCCGGTGAGCACGAGCGCGTCCTTGCGCTCGCCGGGCATCCGCACCGCCTCGACGAACAAGACGTCACCGCCGGCGCCCGTCACCGCCAGGCCGGTCGCGACGCCCGGCACCGCCGTGCGGATCGCGGCCTCCTGGAAGTGCTTCTGGCGCCCGAGCGCCTCGCGCAGGGCGTCGGCGTCGAGCTCCACGGGCGGGGCCGCCGTGCCCGCCGCGACCTTCGTCGCGGTCTTGCGCAGCAGCGTGCCGAGCTCGCGCTCGAGCTGGCGGACGCCGGCCTCGCGCGTGTACTCGGTGACGACGGTCTCCAGCAGCGCATCGGAGATCGACGCCTCCTCGGGCTTCAGCCCGTTGCGCTCCAGCTGACGCGGCCACAGGTAGTCGCGCGCGATCGCCGTCTTCTCGGCCGTCGTGTAGCCGTCGAAGCGGATCACCTCCATGCGGTCCAGCAGCGGGCCGGGGATCGTCTCGGCGACGTTCGCGGTCGCGATGAACAGCACGTGCGAGAGGTCGAGCTCGACGTCGAGGTAATGGTCGCGGAACGAGTGGTTCTGCGCCGGGTCCAGCACCTCGAGCAGTGCCGCGCTCGGATCGCCGCGCCAGTCGGCGCCGACCTTGTCGACCTCGTCGAGCATGATCACCGGGTTCATCGTGCCGGCGTCGCGCAGGGCACGGACCAGTCGTCCCGGCAGTGCGCCGATGTAGGTGCGCCGGTGGCCGCGGATCTCCGCCTCGTCGCGCACCCCGCCGAGCGACATGCGCACGAACTCGCGCCCGGTCGCCCGCGCGATCGACTCGCCGATCGACGTCTTGCCGGTGCCCGGGGGACCGAGCAGCGTCAGGATCACGCCGGAGCGCTTGTCGTCGGGCACGCCGCGGTCGGCGCGCAGCTTGCGCACCGCCAGGTACTCGGTGATGCGCTCCTTGACGTCGTCGAGGCCCGCGTGGTCTCTGTCAAGCACCTCGCGCGCGTGCGTCGGATCGAGCTTCTCCTCAGAGCGTCTCGACCACGGCACCGCGATCAGCCAGTCGAGGTAGCTGCGGATCATGCTCGCCTCGCCCGACTGCTCGCCCATGCGCTCGAGGCGGCCCAGCTCCTTCTCGGCCTGCTCTCTGACGTCGTCGGGCATGCCGGCGGCCTCGATCTTCGCGCGGTACTCCTCGACGACGGAGGCGTCGTCCTCACCGAGCTCCTTGCGGATCGAGTCCATCTGTCTGCGCAGGAAGTACTCGCGCTGCTGCTGCTCGGCGCCGGACTCGACGTCCTCGCGGATGCGCTTGCGCACCTGCAGCTCGGCGAGCCGGTCGCGCTGGAGCTTGACCGCCAGCTCCAACCGCTCGGTCACGTCGAGCGTCGCCAGCAGCTCGACCTTCTGCTCGAACGAGATGTCGGGGGAGTAGCCGGCCGTGTCGGCGAGCGTGCCGGGCTCGCTGATCGCGCGCACGAACGACTGGATGCGGCCATCGTCGCCGCGCAGCTCGAGCAGCTCCTCGACCACGGCGCGGTACTCGCGCTCCAGCTCGCGCGTCTTGCCGTCGACCGGCTCGGCGTCCGGGTGATCCTCGACCTCGACGTACAGCTTGCCGTCGGGAGCGGTGTGGGCGGCGCCGGCGACGCCGCGGTGCAGGCCGCTCAGCACGACCGCGTGGCCGCCGCCGGGCAGGCGCACGTGCTCGCTGACGTCGGCGACGGTGCCGACGTTGGCGAACTCGTTCTCGTGGCGCGGCACGAGCAGGACGCGCTGCTCGTCGCCGACGTCCACGGTCAGCGTCAGGTTCATCATCGGGAAGACGACGACGTCCTCGAGGGGTACCAGCAGCAGTCTGCTCATGGTCTGGTGTCGCTTTCGGTCGGCTCGTCGCTCAAAGCGGAAGGCGATCCGCTTCGTGCCATGGGATGAGTATAGGCACAGGATCAGATCTCAGTCGCGCTGCATAAGGTTTACAGCGCCTTAGCGTAGCTGGTCGCGTTCTGCGGGAGCGGTGCTGCGGATGTGCGAAGATGCGCGTGCATGAGCAAGGACGAGCCTGCCCTGAGAGCGATCCCGCCGGAGCCCAACGCCTCGGACGAGCCGCACGACGTGCTGGCCGCGGAGCAGTTCGCGATGCCGGGCCCCGAAGCCGCGTGGCATCCCGGGCCGGTGCAGCTGCCGCCTGAGCCGAATCCCTCGGACGAGCCGCATGACGTGCTCGCCGCTGAGGAGTTCGCGATGCCTGCGCCCCCGCCGCACGTGGCATTCGCCTCGGCTCCCGCTCCCTCTCGGCGCCCCTCGCGTCGCCATCTCGGCGCGGCGGCAGCGGGCCTCGCCGGCGTGGTCGCCGCACTGCTCCACCGCCGTCGGCGCCGCTGATCAGCGGCGCGAGCGGCGGCGCTCGACTGCCTCGCTGAGGGCAGCCTCCCAGCGCTTGACGTTGCGGCTCATGGCGTGGCTGCGCGCCCACTTGCGTCCACGCTTGCCGAGCTTCGCTCGCTCGCGCGGACTGTCGACGAGCCGCTGAAGCGCCTCGCCCCAGTCGCTGTCCGCCACGAGCAGGCCGCCCTCGCGTTCGCCGAGCCCCAGATATGGCCCGACGGGCGAGGCGAGCCAGGGCGTGCCGACGGCGGCGTACTCCTTGAGCTTGCAATTCGAGCGTGCGCGGTTGAAGGAGACGTCGGCGAGCGGAGCGATGCCGACGTCCCATTCGGCCGTCAGGCGCGGGAGATCGGCGTAGCGGACCATCGGCATGTAGCGGTAGCGATCGCGCTCGAGGCTGAGGTCGAGCCCGATGCTGACGACGCGGACGTCCTCACGCGTGTCGAGCAGTCGGCGCAGCGAGTCGCGCAGTCTGAGCTCGCGCAGGTCGTAGATGTGCTCATAGCCCGCCACCCAGCCGATCGTCACGCCGTCGTGCTCCGGCCGCTTGATGCGCGCGAAGGCATCTGGGACGTAGTTCTCCACGACGGTCACTGCCGGCGCGCCGCCGGCGCGGAAGCGCTCGGCCAGGTCCGAGCTGGGCGTGGTGACGAGATCCGCGAGCCCGATCGCCGCGGACAGCTCCGACGCCGTCTGCTGCGAGCGCAGGCCGCCGCGCTTGACGGACCCGCGCGGGTTGGGCGGCACGTCGGTGAGGTCGTCGTCGTTGTCCCAGACGAAGGCGCTCCCGGCGGCCGTGAGCGTGCGCGCCGCCCTTTGCACATTGGCGGAGTGCAGCCGGTGCACGAGCAGCACGTCGCAACTGGGCGGGAGCACATCGGTTTGCGCGCCGTCGCCGTCGCGCAGTACGAGCACGTCGTGCCCGCGCTCCCTGAGCGCATGCGCAGGCTCGAAGCAACGATGGCTCGTGTTGACGTGCCTTCCATCCCCCCAGGTGATGATCTGCATCCCGCTTTCAGTATGAAAGCCGGTGCATCAAAACACAACTTTATCGCGCAAAACCTCTGGCCCCGCCCGCCTGGCGCGCCCGACCTGCCGTTTCTCGAGGAGGAGAGACCCGAAGTTTCGCCTTTCGGTCATCGCGAGCGACGACCTACGGGCGACGTGACAAGTGGTCGAACGCGCCAGGGGACGCTTGTGAGCCGCTGGCCCTAGCCGCGGTGGGCGGCGGGTTTCGTGGGCTGATCGGCCATCGGGGCGCCGGCCGCGCTGCGCGGCGCCGGAGCGATGCGCTCCATGCTCCAGCGCGACGCGGTCGCGTCATGTCCCCGATGCCGCAGCAACACGTAGCGGCGAATGAGTGAAGTGGTCTGCATGGACGGAATAGTCGGCGATCCGGCTCAGCGTTCCCTGGGCCCGGCGTCGAAGGTTTCTGAGCGATCGATGCTCCATCTGGCGGATCGCGGCGCATGCAGCCGTCATCTACGGGGAAGGGTCCTCACCGAACCACGGCCTTCGGCCACGACCCAAAGGGGACCTACACATGGTTGCGATTGTCGTCCTGCTGCTCCTGCTGCTCCTGCTCGGCGGCTTCGGCTTCGCCGCTCACGTGCTGTGGTTCATCCTGATCGCCGCCCTCGTCATCTGGGCGATCGGCTTCTTCGTCGGCGGCGCGGCCGACAGCGCGGGCGGCGGGCGCCGCGGCTGGTATCGCTGGTGAGCTGAACCGCAACTCGGCCGGGGCGCGCCCGCACGCCCCGGCCGAGCGACGGCGAAACATCAATACCCGACCGCGTTGATGCGCGCCAGCGTCAGGTGTCGGTAGATCGGAGGCGACCGCGCCCCGCAGTCCATGCGCGGGCGCCTCCCGCCGCGCAGCAGAGCTTAATCGCTGGGGATCGTCAACTGGGTTCGTGCGCGTGCGGACGCTGTGCAGGCTCGTCTTCGGCGTGCACCGCCGGCGGTGGTTCGACTGCCAAGGCGCAGAACGCCTCGACGACCGCCGGGTCGAATTGCGTCCCGGCGCAGCGGTGCAGCTCCGCGAGCGCCGCCTCGCGCTCCAGCGTGGCCTGGTAGGCGCGCGGAGTCGTCATCGCATGGAAGGCGTCGCAGACGCTCACGATCCGGGCGCCAAGCGGGATTTGCTCGCCGGCGAGGCCGTCGGGGTAGCCCTTGCCATCCCAGCGCTCGTGGCTCGCGCGCACGATCTCGGCAACCGGGCGCATCGCCGGCGCGGCGCCGAGGATGCGGTCGCCGATGATCGTGTGCTGGCGCATCAGCTGCCACTCGTCAGCGTCGAGCTTGGCCGGCTTGTGGAGGATCTCGTCGGGGATCGCGATCTTGCCGACGTCGTGCAGCTCGGCGGCGCGCGTCACCTCGTCGAGCTGCTCGGCGCTCAGCGCGAGCCGTCTGCCGACGGACACTGCGAGCGCGGCGACGCCGGCGAGGTGATGGTGCAGCTCGGGCTCGCGCTCGCGCAGGACCTGCAGCAGCACGTCGCGCGTCTGGCGGCGGCTCGAGGTGCGCGTGTCGCGCTTGTTGGCGTACATGCGCTGGTCGGCGAGCTGCAGCGCGTGCGTCGGGTTGTCGGCCTCGTCCGGGATCGTCACGGCGCCGCACGAGGCGCCGACGCGGAAGCCCTCGCCCTGCTCCTGGAGCGCGATGCTGCAGACCGCCATGCGCGGGTCGGTGAGCTGGAGGCGGCCGTCGAGCAGTACGCAGAACTCGTCGCCGCCGAGGCGGTAGGCGCGACCGTGGCCCTCGACCGCCGCGGCGAGCCGCCCGGCGAGGCGGTCGAGCAGCATGTCGCCGGCGGCGTGCCCGAAGGTGTCGTTGTAGCCCTTGAAGCCGTCGAGGTCGAAGAAGGCGAACGTTGCCGGTCTCACGCGATGGTGCGCGCGGCGATGCTGGCCGCGCTCGTCGGTTCCGAGTGCAGACGCGAGGTCCTGCATCAGGCGCCGGCGGTTCGGCAGGCCAGTGAGGCCGTCGGTGAGCGCTTCGGCGCGCGCGGCTTCGAGCAGGGCTGTGTTGTCGCGGAACGTGAGTGCGGCGCGACCGATCGCGACGACCAGCGCGGCGGTTGCCAGCAGCGCGGCGGCGTCGGACAGCGGCACGAAGTGGTCGTAGGCGAGCAGAGCGAGCGCGACGACGGCGAACGCGCTGGGGTAGATGAACGTCTGGCGGCCGTAGCGATGGTTCCCGGGTCCCGCCCGCCATGGCTGCCATGCCGCCCAGCTGCAGCACGTCAGCGCGATCGGCCACATCACGTCGACGACCGAGCCGTCGTGGTAGACGCCGACAGCGTCCTGGTAGAGGTAGAGCGTGTCGGCAACGGCCGACAGGACCAGCCCGAAGCCGAACAGGGCCCAGCCGCGGCCCGGTCGCCACGCCTGCGTCGCGAACGCGGTCAGCACGAAGCCGATCAGGACGAGGTCGCCGATCGGATACCCGAGGTTCACGGCCATCTGCGATGCGTCGCCATGGGTTGCGTCGACGATCGGGTTGAAGGCCAGTGCGACGATCAGCGCTGCCACCGTGATCGCAGCGAGCAGCCCGTCGATCCACATGCGCGCGGCAACCTGCTCTCTGCCCTGCGCGATCAGCAGCGCCGCCCCCGCCGCACACAGCGGGTAGAAGACGAGGTAGAGCCCGTCGGTGATCGGGCTGTCGCCGCTCGCCGGCAGCAGGACCCAAGCAAGGTCGCCCAGCGTCCAGCACGCGAACGCGACGGTGATGCACCACCACGCCGCGCGATGGTCGGGCCCGGCGATCGCGCGCCAGGCGCACAGCGCGACCCCGAGCGACTCGATGCTGAGATAGAGGTCGTCGGTGAAGAAGTGCTCGGCGCCGGCGCCGCCGACGTTCGTCAGCGCGTAGGCGACCTCGGCCGCGATCGCGACGGCCGCCGCGGCGAACAGGAGCCTCCGCGCCAGCGCTCCTCTCGGCGTCATTTGCGAACGGCTCGTGTCTCGGCGCACGGTCTCTTATCGGCGCTCGCGCGCGCCGACTTGACGGGCGCGTCCCGTTTGGCGCTTCGGCAGCGGGGTAGCTGACTCTCCGGAGGAGGCTGGTCGGTCGGCCAGCCGCAGTCGTCGAGGAGGTGCGTCATATGGCGGTGGTCGCGTTCGACGCCGTCAGCAAGGTCTATCCGGACGGCACGCGTGCTGTGTCGTCGATGGATCTGGAGGTCGGCGACCAGGAGTTCGTCGTGCTCGTCGGCCCCTCCGGCTGCGGCAAGACGACCGCGCTGCGGATGGTCGCCGGGCTGGAGGAGATCAGCGAGGGGCGCCTGCGAATCGGCGAGCGCGTCGTCAACGACGTGCCCTCTCGCGACCGCGACATCGCGATGGTCTTCCAGAGCTACGCGCTGTATCCGCACCTGTCGGTCTACGAGAACATCGCCTTCGGGCTGCGCCTGAAGAAGGTCCCTAAGGAGGAGATCGACAGACGCGTGCGCAATGCCGCGCGGGTGCTCGACCTCGAGCCGTGGCTCAAGCGCAAGCCGCGCAACCTCTCCGGCGGCCAGCGCCAGCGCGTCGCGATGGGCCGCGCGATCGTGCGCGAGCCGGCCGCGTTCCTGATGGACGAGCCACTCTCGAACCTCGACGCGAAGCTGCGCGTGGCGATGCGTGCCGAGATCGCGCGCCTGCAGTCCGACCTCGGCGTGACGACGATCTACGTCACGCACGACCAGGTCGAGGCGATGACGATGGGCGACCGTGTCGCCGTCATGCGCAGAGGCGAGCTGCAGCAGGTCGCGCCGCCGCAGGAGCTGTACGACCGGCCCGTCAACGTCTTCGTCGGCGGCTTCATCGGCAGCCCGGCGATGAACCTGCTGCAGGGCCGGATCGAGGACGGGAACGGCAGCGGGCCACTGCTGCGCCTCGGCGATCAGACGCTCGCGCTCGATCGCGCGCTGCTCGACGAGCGTCCGGCGCTGAGAGCATGGGTCGGCCGCGAGCTGATCGCCGGAATCCGCCCGGAGGAGCTGCACGACGCGGCGCTCGAGAGCGACGCGCCTGAGGACCGCCGGCTGCGCATGCGCGTGCAGCTGCGCGAGGCGCTCGGCTCTGAGGTGATCGTGCATGCCCGAATCGCCGTGGAGGCGGCGAAGACCGAGCAGATCGAGGAGCTCGCCGAGGACCTCGGCGTGAGCACGCTCGACGGCGGCCGTGAGGATGGCGCCGGCGAGACGACGATCGTGGGGCGCCTGTCGCCGCATTCTTCGATGCGCCAGGGGGAGACGGCAGAGGTCGTCGTGGACACGCGCGAACTGCACTTCTTCGATCCGGAGACCGGGCTCGGGATCTATGACGAAACCCCGAATTCAACTGGAGGAGATCGATCGTGATCAGGCACCGTCTCCATCTGCATGCGCTGCTCGCCCTCGCGGCAGCCGCGCTGCTCGCACTCGCCGGCTGCGGCGGGGGCGACGACGACAACGGGGGCGGCGGCTCGTCCACCACCTCCGCCAACACCGACGTCTCCGGGAACGTCTCGGTCGTGGGCATCTGGACCGGCGACGAGCAGAAGTCGTTCCAGGCCGTCATCGACAGATTCAACGAGACGTATCCGAACGTGAGAGTGAAGTACACCTCCGCGGGCGACAACGTGCCGACCGTCGTAGGCACCGCGGTCGAGGGCGGCAACCCGCCCGACATCGCGACGATCGCCCAGCCTGGGCTCATCAGAGAGTTCCAGCAGAAGGGCGCGGCGAAGCCGATCGAGTACGCCAGACCGACGCTCGAGGAGAACTACCCGCCCGACTTCGTGAAGCTCGGAACTATCGACGGCAAGCTCTACAGCTTCGTCTTCAAGGGCGCCAACAAATCGACCGTCTGGTACAACGTCTCCGCGTTCAGAAATGCCGGGGTGGACGCGCCCGCGACGTGGGATGACTTTCTGGCGGACGGCAGAACGCTGAAGGCCTCGGGCGTTCCCGCCTATGCGATCGGCGGCTCGGACGGTTGGCCGCTCACCGACCTGTTCGAGAACATCTACCTGCGTCAGGCCGGGCCGGAGAAGTACGACCAGCTCTCGAGACACGAGATCAAGTGGACCGACCCATCGGTCAGAGAAGCGCTCAGAACGATGGCGCAGGTGCTGAGCGACACGTCGAACCTCGCCGGCAGAGCAGCTGCGACGCAGACCGAGTTCACGAAGTCGGTCGAGGACGTCTTCCAGGATCCGCCGAGAGCCGCGCAGGTGATCGAGGGCGACTTCGTCCCCGGCGTCGTGTCGAGCAAGACGAAGCTCAGAGCGGGCACGGGCTACGACGTCTTCCCGTTCCCCTCGCTCGGTGACGGCGGCGAGAACGTCGTCGTCGGCGGTGGCGACTCGATCACCGTCTTCACCGACACGCCCGCGGTGAGAGCGTTCGTGAGATTCCTCGCGACGCCGGAAGCTGCGCAGGCGTGGGCCGAGCGCGGTGGCTTCTCCTCGCCGAACAGAGGCGTGGACGACTCCGCCTACCCGGACGACATCACGCGTACGGTTGCGACGGCGATCGCGAACGCGGACACGTTCCGCTTCGACATGTCCGACCTCGCGCCGGCCGCGTTCGGCGGCACGCCGGGGCAGGGTGAGTGGAAGATCCTGCAGGACTTCGCGTCGAACCCAAGCGACGTGAACGGCACCGCCACGAAGCTCGAGGCGGCCGCGGCGAGAGCGTACGGACAGGGGTAGCAAGTGGAGGCCTCTGCGCTTCCGAGTGGGACGGGCCGCCGCAGGCGCGAGCGGCTCGTCCCACTGCTGTTCCTGGCGCCGGCGCTGATCTTCCTGCTGGTGTGGCTCGTCTATCCGACGATCCGCACGATCGTGCGCTCGTTCTTCGGAAGAGAGGGCGGCGACTTCGTCGGCCTCGATAACTACAAGGACCTCTTCACGACCGACACGCTTACGACGGCGATCAAGAACAACGTGTTGTGGGTCGCGATCGTGCCGGCGTTCGTGACGGCGATCGGCTTGATCTTCGCGGTGCTGACGGAGCGCATCCGCTGGTCGACCGCGTTCAAGACGGTCGTCTTCATGCCGATGGCGATCTCGCTGTTTGCCGCCGGCGTGATCTGGCGGGTGATGGATCAGACGGACCCGGAGCTCGGCACGGTGAACGCGTCGCTGAAGGTCGTCGACGAGGCGTTCAGCAGCTCGGGCGCGCTGACCACCGCGCAGGCCTCGACACCGGGGTTGACGGGCAGTCCGTCGAAGGGGTTCGTCCTGAGAGCCGTCGTGAGACCGGGCGGCATCGCGCTGATGGGCCTCACGGCGATCCCGCCCGAGGAGGTGCCGGCCGACGCGCCGGATGCGGCGAGACCGGTTCCGAGAGCCGGCGCGATCGACGGCACGGTGTGGCGCGACTTCAAGCCCGGCGGCGGTAGACCGGGGGTGGTCGAGCCGCAGGAGTCTGGTCTGCCGGGGGTGACGGTGGAGTTGCGCAGAGCCGGAGCCGGAGGCTCCGCAGGCGGGACGGTCGCCAGCACGGAGACGGCCGCGAACGGCTCGTTCTCGTTCGGGGACGTGGCGCCCGGCTCGTACAGAGTTGGAATCGCTTCGTCCACGTTCGCAGCCCCCTACGAGGGGGTGAACTGGCTCGGGCCGAAGCTGATCACGCCCGCGGTGATGATCGCCTACGTGTGGGTGTGGGCCGGCTTCGCGATGGTGATCATCGCGGCCGGGCTGGCGGCGATCTCGCGCGAGGTGCTGGAGGCCGCGCGCACGGACGGGGCGTCGGAGTGGCAGGTCTTCCGGCGCGTGACGGTGCCGTTGCTGGCGCCGGTCCTGAGCGTCGTGTTCATCACGATGGTGATCAACGTCCTGAAGGTGTTCGACATCGTGCTGTCGGTCGCGCCGCAGTCCTCGCAGGACGACGCGAACGTGATCGCGCTCGCGATGTGGCGCACATCGTTCGGCGGCGTCAACGACTTCGGGCTCGGCTCCGCGATCGCGGTCTTCCTGTTCCTGCTCGTGCTGCCGGTGCTGGCGTTGAACGTGCGGCGATTCCGGCGGGAGCAGTGAGGGAGGCGATCGGCTGATGGAGGCATCGGGTCAGGCAGCAGGCCAGGCGGTGGCGCTGCCGCGCGAGCGAGCGCGGACGGGCGAGCCGTGGGCGGCGCGGATCGGGCGGGCGGTCACGCGCGGGCCGCTGAACATCCTGCTCGCCGTGCTCGCGGTCCTCTGGCTCGTGCCGACGCTCGGTCTGATGCTGACGTCGCTGCTGCCGGCGACAGAGATCACCCAGCAGGGCTGGTGGCACATCGTTTCCCAGCCGAGCCTCGCGACCTTCCAGAACTACAAGGACATCTTCAACAACGAGGCGATCACGAGCGCGCTGTGGACGACGGTGCAGATCGCGGTCGGCAACACCGTGCTGCTCGTGATCGTCGCCTCGCTGGCGGGCTATGCGTTCGCGTGGCTCGACTTCCCCGGCCGCGACTGGCTGTTCGTCGGCGTGATCGCGCTGCTCGTCGTGCCGCTGCAGGTCGCGCTGATCCCGATCTTCACGATCTACCAGGACACCGGTTTGTTCGACACGGTGCTCGGGCTCGTGTTGTTCCACGTCGCGTTCGGGCTGCCGTTCGGCATCTTCCTGATGCGCAACTTCTTCATCGGGATCCCGAGAGACATCATGGAGTCGGCGCGGATCGACGGCGCATCGGAGTGGCGCATCTTCACGCGGCTGATCCTGCCGCTCGGCCTGCCGGCGATCGCGTCGCTCGCCATCTTCCAGTTCCTGTGGACGTGGAACGACCTGATCGTCGCGCTCACCTACGGCCGCAACACGCAACCGCTGACCGTCGCGATCTTCTCCCAGACGCGCCAGTTCGGCTCCAACATCGAGCTGATCGCGCCCGCGTCGTTCCTGTCGCTGGCGATCCCGCTGCTGGTGTTCCTGGCGTTCCAGCGCTTCTTCGTGCAGGGGCTGCTGGCGGGGTCGGTGAAGTAGCGGCTACTCCGGAAATCTGGTCCCGTCCTCCCACCGTCAGTTGTCCCACACACGTGGCCACGGACCAGGCCGAAGATCGAGAGGAGCCAGATGTGCCAGGGCATCGGCGGTGCGCCGGCAGGATCACCGCGCGTTCGCCATACCATCGCGACGAAATGACGCACGCTCTCTACGGTCCCGATCTCGCGCAGGTGCACGACCTCGCGTTCGGCGGGTGGGCACGGGAAGCGGCGCCGTTCGTGCTGGCGCGGCTGCGGGAGGCGGGGATCGAGGATGGACTCGTCGTCGACCTCGGCTGCGGCAGTGGCATCTGGGCGGCGGAGCTGCTCGGTGCGGGCTACGAGGTGCTGGGCGTCGACGCGTCAGACGAGATGCTGGAGCTGGCGCGGCGGCGCGCGCCCGGTGCCGAGCTCAGACAGGGCTCGCTGCACGAGGTGGGGCTCCCACCGTGTGCTGCGATCACCGCCATCGGCGAGTGCGTGAACTACGGCGGACCGCCGACGCTCGAACTGCTGTTCCGTCACGTCCATGCCGCGCTCGAGCCAGACGGCCTGCTCGTATTCGACGCCGCTGCGCCCGGGCGCGAGCCGGAGCTGCGCCGCCGCGCCCGCCATGAGGGGGACGGATGGGTCATGCGGTTGGAGGTCAGCGAGAACCGGGAGGGGCGCACCCTGATGCGGCGGATCTCGCTCGTGCGCGACGGGCGCACCAGCGAGGAGGTCCACGTGCTGCGGCTGTACGAGCGCGACGAGGTCGTCGAGTGGCTGGAGACCGGCGGCTTCGACGTGACCTGCCATCCGTCTTACGGCGCGGCCAGACGGCTGCCCGGCGTGCACGTCTACGTCGCGACGCGCAGACAGCGGTAGTACGGCTTGACGCGGCGGTTCACGAACGCGCCGTGTGACTCGGTCCGCATGAGCGTCTGGTGGACGCGCGGCGGGACGCCGAGGTAGCGGTAGACCCTTCCGCTGGCGTATTCGACCTCCAGGGTTCGCGTGCGGGCGTCGTAGCCGACGCTCTCGATCGCGCTGGACTCCACCGATAGGCGGTGCATGGAATAGGTGATACCCGCTACCGGTGGTGTCAGGCGCCGCCTTCCGGGCTAGGCTGGGCGGCATGCGACCTCTGTTCTTGCTCGCTTCCATGTCCGTCCTGCTCGCCTGTGCCAGCTCCGCGCAGGCGGCGAGCTCCAGATCCCACCGTGCACCGGCGCCATGCGCCGCGAGAGGCTCGACGACCGTCGCGCTGAACCCGCAGGCGCGCGTCTACGTGCGCTCGGAACGCGGCGACGCCGACCAGCACCTGCTGATCGGCTGCCTGCTGGGCAACGGCCGCAAGGTGCAGCTCGACACCTGGTTCAGCTGTGACTGCAGTCGCGGCGACGAACTGCCGCCGCAGGTATGGCTGCGCGGCACCGTCGTCGCCGTCAACCGCCACGGCTGCTCGCCGGACCCGCTGGTCTTCGACTGCTCCGGCAGCGCCCGCAGCGTGTCGCTGCGGACGGGCAAGACCCTCCGAAGGGCGAACACCGGGACATCCGTCGGTGCGCTCGTGCTTGGCCCGGCCGGCGTGTTCGCATACGTCTCGGCCGGCGGGGCGGTCGTGAAGTCGGACGCGAGCGGGGAGACGGTCGTGGTGGATCCCGGGCCGGGGATCGATTCAGCCTCGCTTGCGATTGCCGGTGCGCGCGTGTACTGGATGCGCGCCGGTGCGCCGCAGTCGGCGCTGTTGACGCCTTAGAACGCGCTCGCTGCGACGGTCGCGGTGTCGTCGGGATCGTCGGCGGCGCGGCGGTGGCGCAGCAGCGCGGCCGCGCTCGCGCGGCGAGAAGGCATTGGCGACGAGCGCGCCGGTCGCCGGCGTCATCAGCGCGGCGCCGAGATATGTGCAGGTCGCGCTGGATGGTGGGGAGCCTGCGCCTGGGGGCTCGCGTCAGGCAGCAGCAGGAGAGCGCCGATCAGGAAGCCGAGCGCGCCAAGGGCGGTGGCGCCGTTCGCGATCGCGGCGCTGACAGGCTCGTTCGTCGACGGCTGGATCAGCGACGCGAGCGCGGCGGCGCCGAAGGCGATCGAGCCGAGCAGATTCACCGCGTTGATCCACCAGCCGCGCGAGCGGAGTCTGAAAGCGAGCCAGCCGCGCGAGCCGTTCGCGAACGCCAGCGCGCTCGCGACGAGGAAGCACGCGGAGCCGAGCATGTCGGGCGTCCACACGCGCAGGTTTGCCTGCATCGCGGTCAGGCTCGCGTCCATCGCGTTGTACGTGTTGAGGTTGAACAGCAGCGTCCCGACGAGCTGGATCAGCGTCGCGAGCGCGTCGACGTGCGCGTTCGGCCAGGTGTCCGGATGGGCCAGGCGCAGGCGCTCGCGCTCGCGCAGCGGCGGCCGGCCGGCCACTGCGCGTACGGACAGCCAGTGCTGCAGGTAGGCGGCGCTCGTGAAGAAGATCGAGCCGACGACGAAGGTGACGGCGATCCCGGGTCGCGTGACGGATGCCCATTGCGAGGCAAGCGCGGCGACGAGGAAGCAGGTCGAGCCGATCGCGAACAGGACGGCGATCCACCACAGCGGCGTGCGGTCCCACCAGGCGCGCGGCCGGACCTCGGCACCGCCTCCGCCCGCGGCGACGCGCGTCGCGAGGTGCTCGTGGTGGTGGCGGTGCGGGAGGGTCGGCGCGTCCACGCGGAGATCCTCTCAGGCGTTGCGCGGGATGACACGACAACTGTGATCCTGTACGCTTGTAAGCTATGACGAACACTACCGACGACTCCACACGGCGGGAGTGGGACGCTCCCGCCTACGAGAGACTCAACGCGCCGATGAACGAGCGCGGCAACGACGCCGTCGCGCGGTTGGAGCTGCGCGGCGACGAGACGGTCCTCGACGCCGGCTGCGGCACGGGCGAGGTGACGGCGACCCTGCTGGAGCGCCTCCCGCACGGCCGCGTGATCGCTTTGGACGGCTCGCGCCAGATGCTCGACAAGGCGCGCGAGCGCTTCGCGGGCGACACGCGCGCGTCGTTCGTGCACGCCGACCTCGGCGAGCCGCTGCCGCTCGGCGAGTCCGTCGACGCGATCGTCTCGACCTCGACGTTCCACTGGGTGCCCGACCACGACGCGCTCTTTCGCCGTCTCGCCGCGGTCTCGAAGCCGGGCGCGCAGCTCGTTGTCGACTGCGGCGGCGCCGGCAACATCGCCGACGTGCTGGAGGCCCTCCGCGAGCTGGGCCACGCCGAGCATCCCTGGACCTATGCCGGCGTCGAGGAGACGCAGGCCGGCCTGCGCGCGGCCGGCTTCGCGCCGGACGACGTACGGCTCGTGCCGCGCGTATCGCGCTTCGCGCCGGACGAGCTGGAGCGGTTCCTGACGAGCGTCGTGCTGCGCACGTATGTGATGGAGCTCGGTCCGGAGGTGGGCGGCGCGCTCGTGCAGGAGGTGGCCGCGCGGCTGCCGCAGCGCGAGATCCACTGGGTGCGGCTGGAGATCGTGGCGCGGCTCAGCGATGCGGGCGCAGCTGGCTGAGCGCAAGCGCTGCGCGCTCTTCGTAGCGCACGTCGCCGACGATCGTGCCGGTCGTGTTGGCGTTGGCGATCGTGCGGCGCACCATGAGACCGGTGCCGGGGAGGACCCACGTGAAGGCCGTTCCGGCGCCGGTCGTGTCGCCGCTCACGCTTGTGGTGGTGCGGATGAGCAGCGTGCGGGTGCGGCGACCGGCGAGCGTGAGCGTGCGGGGGCCGAGCACCATGCTCGTGTCGGCGGTCGTCGTGCCGTCGATCGCGCAGCGGCTCGTCCAGCGTGTGCCGGTGGCCGGGCGCGCCGGTCGGTAGGTCGACGACAGCGTGCACGCGTAGGTGCGGCGGTCGACGTGGCCGGCGAACTCGTGCTCCTCGCTTTGGTCGATCAGTCGCCAGCCACCGTCGCTGCGAGGGCACGCGAGGATCGCGTCGTGGCGTGTGGCGAGCGTGTCCCAACGGGAGCGCAGGCAGTGGTGCGGGGCGATCGTCACGGTGATGGCCGTATCCGCTGCATAGGGGTGTCGGCGCGTGCCGAGCACGTGCGAGACCTCGAATCCGCGCGTGCCGTAGACGTAGACGCCGGGCTCTGGCGCGCGCCCGCGTAGTGCCTGCGGGAGGGTGCGCGCAGCTCTCGGCAGGGATTGGAAGCGGGCGATCGCGGCGGTGACGGAGGCCGGTTCCGACGCCTCGTGCGTGAGCGCCCTGAACAAGATCCAACCGCCTGCCGCAAGTCCGGCGAGTCCGAGCGCGATCAGCAGCCACGAGCGACGCACGGCCGCGACGGTAGCGGGCTGGGCGGAGGGTGTCGGCGCGCGTCAGCTCGCCTTCGCCCTGCGGTCATCGCGAGCGACGACCTGCGGGATATCGCGTTCGCCCTACGGTCATCGCAAGCGACGACCTGCGGGCGACGTCACAACGAGCACCCGCTCGCCCGGCAGCGTGGCCGCACGCGTCACGAGCTCAGCCGTCAGCAGCGCGCTCAAGAGCTGCACGAGCAGCAGGGTCAGCAGGACCGTGAGCTGGATGCGCGCTGCGGTCTCGGGCGAGGCGCCCCCCAACACCAGGCCGACGAACGTGCCGGGAAGCGTCACGAGTCCGGCGCTGCGGGTCTGGTCGATCAGCGGCACGAGCGCGCCGGCGATCGCGCGGCGCGTGAGCGGGACGAGCGCGTCGCGCGCGCGGTCCCCGAGCGACAGGCGCGCCTCGATCTCGTCGACGCCGGCGATCAGGTCCTCGACCAGGCGCCGGCCGGTGAGCGTCGTCGCCAGCATCGCGCCGCCGATCAGGATCCCCGCGGTCGGGATCGTCGCGCGCGGCGTCGCGGCGAACGCGCCGACCGCGAGCAGCACGCCGGTCGCGCCGAGCGCCGGCAGGGCGATCGCGCCGAGCGCGATTCGGCGCGCGCCCGGCAGCGCACGCATGCGCGAGCCGGCCGTCAGCGAGGCGGTCAGCACCATCACGGCGACGAACGCGATCGCGAGAGCGGGCACGCGGAAGACGAGTGCGATCAGCGCTCCGACGATCGCGAGCTGCACGGCGGCGCGGCCGGCTGCCGTCAGCAGCGAGCGGCTGAGCCCGAGTCGCTGGCGGTGAGCCAGCCATGCGGCAGCGAGCACGAAGGCGGCGCTCGCGAGGATCTGCGTGAGCGGCTGGCTCATGGCGGGGGCTCCGCGGGCCCGGTCGCGTCCGGCGGGTCGGCGGCTCGGGACTGCGAGGAGACGGAGAGCAGATCGTCGGGTTTGCCTGTGACGGCCGTCCCATCTCGCAGTGCGACGACGCGGTCGGCGACGGTCGCTGCGAACGGGAGGTCGTGCGTCGCGACGACGACGCCGAGACCGGCGTGCGCGAGCGAGCGCAGCGTCGCGGCGATGTGCTCCGAAGCGGCCGCGTCGAGCGCGGCGGTCGGCTCGTCGAGCAGCAGCAGCTCGGGCTTCCGCGTCAGCGCCCGCGCGAGCGCGACGCGCGCCCGCTCGCCGCCGGACAGCTCGGCAGCCGGACGGTCGAGGAACGTCGCGTCGAGCCCCGCGTCGGCGAGCGCGCGCGTGAGGCCGGCCGGCTTGGGAACGCCGTCGGCGAGCGCATACGCGAGGTTCTCCCGCACGCTGCCCGACAGCATCACCGGCGTCTGGCCGACCAGCCCCACACGGCGTCGCAGCGTGCACGGCTCCAGCGCGGCGGCGTCCTCGCCGTCGAGCGCCACCGTGCCGGCCTGCGGTACGAGCAGGCGGTTCAGGCAGCGCAACAGCGTGCTCTTGCCGGCGCCCGACGGACCCACGAGCGCCGTGATCGCGCCCTTCGGCACCGCGAACGAGACGTCGCGCAGCACGACGCGCTCGCCGTGGGCGACGGCCAAACCGTGCACGGCGAGTCCGCTCAGGTCGCTGCGCGTCGCGGTCACCGGCCGAACGCTAGCTGGGCGCTCAGCCGTCCACGAGCAGCCCGCGCATCGGGCCGATCAACCGCTTCGTCCGTCGCGAGACCGCGGGCAGCTCCATCAGCCGATGGGTGCGCGTCTGCTCGGCGCGGTGGAGCCGCAGCTGCTCCGCTGCGATCGGGCGCCACAGCTCGTCGATCACGCGGGCGGGGTCGCCGTCGACCTGCTCGACCGGCAGCTCCAGATGCTCCGCCCACAGCTCCAGCCGCGTGCGGCGCGCCAGCGCCTCGTCGCACGTGAGGACGTTCATCTCCGTGTCGTTGAAGAGCGAGTGCTCGTTGAGGTTCGCGGAGCCGACCGTCAGCCACCGGTCGTCGACGATCCCGACCTTCGCGTGGACGTAGAGCGGGTGCGTTCTCGCGCCGCTGCGGCAGCTGATCGTCGCGGCCAGCAGGCGCCGGCTGTCTTTCGCGGCCTCGATGAGCCGGCCGAGCTGGCCGCGCGTCGTGTCGGCGCCGTTGTTCGGGTGCGCCGGCAGCAGCAGCACGAGGCGAAACGCGTCGGTGGGCGGGTCCTGCAGCTTCGCGGCGAGGATCTCGGCGATCTCGGTCGACCACAGGAATTGGTTCTCGAGGTAGATCAGCCGCTGCGCCGAGCGCAGTGCGCGCACGTACGCGTCGAGGATGCGGAAGTCGCCCTTGGAGGCGAAGTCGTACGTGCCGTCGGGGACGGTGCGCAGGACCTGGACGGTCGTCTCGCCCGCGAACGGTTGAGCTCTCGGCGGCGGGAGCGGCTCGTCCGCGACCTCCTGCCAGCGCGCGCGGAAGTGCTCCGCCACGTCGGCCACCGCTGGACCGCGCAGTCGTGTGGCGACGTCGTGCCAGCCAAGGCGCCCGGCAGCTGGGTGCTCGGTGTGGTCCCAGCGGTCGCCCGAGAGCGAGGTCAGGTCGATCCCGCCGACGAACGCGACCTCGTCGTCGACGATGACGAGCTTCTCGTGGTGGCAGTGCATCGTGCGCTCGCGCGCGTCGAGCACGCAGCTGATGCGGGTTCCGCGTGTGAGCTCGTCTTGGATCTGCTTGACGTCGGAGCGCTTGGGCTCGAACACCGGCGCGGGCGGCCCGGCCCATACGAGCACGCGCACGTCGACTCGCTCCGCCAGCTCGGCGAGCAGGTCGCGCAGCGTGGTGGGGGAGTCGCCGTCGCGATCGAGCGCGAATGACGGCGTGATGTGCCAGCCGGCGATGTGCACGTGCGAGCGGGCCTGCTTCAGCGCCGCGTAGATCTCACCGATCGCGCGCTGGCCGTCGACGAGGACGTCGAGGCGGTTGCCGCTGCGCGGCGGCGGGTTCCCCTCCGCCCACAGCCCGCTTCCCGGCGGCGGGTCGAACACGTGCGCGTGGCCGAGCTTCGCGAGCCGGCGGCGGTGATGCTTGCGCACCTGCCGCTCGAGCTGTTCGCCGACGACGCGGTCGACGCGCTCGACCGTGTCGGGGATGACGGTCATTGCGCAGGGGCATACCCGCGAGCGGCCGGGCTTGCGCGCGAACCTACGTCGTCAGGGCGCCTGCGCGCTCGTGCTCGACGCGCGAGCCGCTGCGGCCTTTGACAACGCGAAGGCGGGCGGGGATTCGCTGGCGCAGCTCGGCGACATGGGAGACGATGCCGACGGTGCGGCCGCCCTCGCGCAGCTGGTCGAGCACGTCGAGCACCTCGTCGAGCGTGTGCTCGTCGAGCGAGCCGAAGCCCTCGTCGACGAACAGCGTCTCCAGGCGGCTGCCGCCGGCCTCGGCGGCGACGACGTCGGCGAGCCCGAGCGCGAGCGCGAGGCTGGCGAGGAAGGTCTCGCCGCCGGAGAGCGTGGCGGGCGGACGTTGCTGGCCGGTCCAGCCATCGACGATGCGCAGCTCGAGCCCGGCGCGACGCTCTCCCCGCGCGCGCTCGTCGGTGTGGATCAGCTGGTAACGGCCGTTCGACATCCGCTCCAGGCGGATCGTCGCGGCCGCCGCGACCTCCTCCAGCCGTGCGGCGAGCACGTAGGCGGAGAGGCGCATGTGGAGGCGGTTGCTTGCGGCGGAGCCGTCGACCAGGCCGGCCAGCTCCTTGACCGTGCGCTCGCGCTCTCTGATCGGCTCGAGCTCCTCCAGGGCATGGTCGAGCTCGTCGGCGAGTCGGCGCAGGGCGGTGAGGCGCTGGTCGGCGAGTGCGTGGCGGCGGGTGGCCTGCTCGTCGGTCTCGACGGCTGCTGCAGTGCGGGCTTCGAGGGTGGCCAGGTCCGGGGCCGTGGCCTCTCCGGCCGACTGGGCAGCCGCGATCAGATCGGGGTCCTGAGTGCGGGCACGCCGCTCGGCGAGGCCGGTGTCGTAGACCTCGATGCGCTGCGCGAGGGCCGCCTGGGCGTCTTCGTCGAGCACGGCGGCACGAGCGGCTTGCGCATCGGGGAAGCCGGCCTCGCGTGCTGCCGCCTCCTGCTCGGCGGCGGCTGCCTCGGCGCGGAGGGCGCCCGCTCGCGCCGCGATCGAGCGCGCGTCGCCGCGCGCCACTTTGATGCGGGCACGGTCCGTCGCAAGCGCGGCGCTGCGCTCGGCGTGGGTTGCGCGGGCGGTCGTCTCGGCCTGTACGGCCTCGCGCTGCGCCCGTTCGTGCTCGGTGATCCGGGTTGCGAGCGCAGTGAGCGCCTGCTCGGCCCCGGCCTGGTCGTCTGCCGCGGTGCGCGCTGTGGTCAGCTCCGCATCGAGCTTT
Organism: Conexibacter sp.; assembly: GCA_035264605.1. Taxonomy (GTDB): domain Bacteria; phylum Actinomycetota; class Thermoleophilia; order Solirubrobacterales; family Solirubrobacteraceae; genus Conexibacter. Next base: position 24,742 of record DATFPW010000034.1, read on the forward strand.
GAAGCCTGCTCGACGAGCTTGTCGGCGGGGTCGTCTCTCGCGATCGCCTCTGCGGCGGCCATCGCCGTCTCGATGCGGGCGACCTCCTGCTCGGCGGTCGCGCGCACGCGTGCGGCCTCCTCGTGAGCGGCTTGAGCGTGCTCCTCGCGCTCGGCGAGCGAAGCGTCTGGCTGGGCATCGAGGGGGGAGGGAGCGACGTCTGCAGCCTGACGAGCCGGTGCCGGGTGCTCGGTCGACCCGCAGACGGCGCACGCCTCTCCCGGCTCCAGCCCGGCCGCCAGCTCGGCGGCCATCCCGTTCAGGCGGCGCTCGCGCAGGTCGAGCCAGTTGGCGTGGGCGGCATGCTCGGCGTCTACGGCTCCTCGGCGGCGCTGCTGCGCGTGGCTCAGCTCGGCGGCGAGGCGGTCCCGCTCGACGGCGCGCCGGGCGCGCTCGCGGGCGGTTTGGGCCTCGGTCGTCAGGCGCTCCGCGCGGGCGGCGGCGTCGCGTGCGGCGGTTACGGTGGCATCGAGGGCGGCGCGCTCGTGGGTGGCGGCCTCCAGTGCTGCAGCTGACGCCTGGGCCCGGGCCGCCGCGTCGTCGGCCTGCGCTGCGAGCGTGGCCAACTCCGCGTCGGCCACCGCCAACCGCTCCTCGACGACCACCAGCGCATCGAGCGCGCCGGCCTCGCCGCGGGCCCCGGCCGCCCGCGCGCGCAGGTCGGCGGGCGAGGTGTGCGGGATCGGGTCCCCGCACTGGACCCTGATCCGCACAGCTCTGTCCGAGATGGCGAGCAGCGCGGCGAGCGGGGCCGCGCGGCGGGCGGCTGTGAGCTCGGCCTCGGCGGCGTCGCGGGCGGGGCGGCGGGCCTCCCAGGCGGCCAGCTCCGTGACGGCCTGCGCGTGGCGGGCGCGGCGGTCCGCCAGCTCGCGTGCCGCGGCGAGCGCCTGCTCGGCCTCGGCGCGGGCTGCACCGGCCGCGCTGCGCGCGTCGGCGGCGCTCACGAGCTCGGCGTCAGCGCGCACGCCGAGGCCGGCGACCCACTCGGCGGACAGCTCGAGGTCCTCTGGGGCGAGCTCGCCGGAGACCTCGGCGACCTTCGCGAGCAGCTCGCGCACGCCCTGCGAGGCGCGCTGCAGCTCCGCCCAGGCGGCCTTGCGGCGATCGGTCAGCCAGTGCTCGACGCGCGTGAAGCGGTCGGTGCCGAAGAGGCGTTCGAGGACGGCCTGTCGCTCGCCGCTGTCGGCGCGCAGGAAGGTTGCGAACTCGCCTTGGGGCAGCAGCACGACCTGGCAGAACTGGTCGCACGACATGCCGAGCAGGTTGTCGAGCTCGTGGCGCGCCTCGTCGGGCCGAGCGGCGAGCGTGAGCCATTCGCCGCTCCCGGGATCGAGCTCCTGGACCGTGCAGGCATGGCCCTCTCTCGTGAACCCCTCGCCGCGCAGCTTCGGGCGCTCCTGGGCGGGGCTGCGGACGATCCGCAGCCGCCGCTTGCGCAGCGTCACCTCCAGCTGGACCTCGGTGCGCGTGCCGGGATCGGCGTGGTCGCTCCGCAGCCGTGCATCCCGAGCGCGGGCGCCCGGCACCTGGCCGTAGAGCGCGAAGGCGACCGCGTCGAGCAGCGTGGTCTTGCCCGCACCGGTGTCGCCATGCAACAGGAACAGGCCGGACTCGCCGAGCGCGTCGAAGTCGACCTCCTCGCTGCCGGCGAACGCCTGGAAGGCGGTGAGGCGGAGGCGGTGGAGCCGCATGGCGCGGGCGCCTCGACTAGGCGGCCAGCTCGGCCACGCGCCGCGCGGTGAGCGCGTCGTGCAGCAGCGCGAGCTCGTCGTCGTCCGCCGCGCGGCCGCGCGTATCGGCGACGAAGCGCTGCACCAGCTCGTCGTCGTCCAGCCCGCGCAGGCGCTGGTAGGAGTCGCCCGGCAGCGCACCAGCACCCTGCGGGTCGAAGGCCAGAGCGACGGCATGCGGGAAGCGCCGGCGCAACCGCTCCATCGCGTCCGCCGGACGCACCGGGTCGGTCAGCGTCGCCTGCACCCATGCGTCTTCGTGACGAGCCAGCCGCGGGTCGGCGAGCAGCTCGTCGAGCGTCCCGCGCAGGTTCGCGAGCGCGCGCGGGACCGGGCACGGCAGCAGCTCGACGAGCGGCAGCGCGCCGGCCGTCACCTCGACCACAGTGAGCGACTTCGCCTGGCCGGCTTCCGAGAACGAGAACGCAAGCGGCGAGCCCGCGTAGCGGCCGAGGCCGCCTCCGACGACCTGCGGGCCGTGCAGGTGGCCGAGCGCGACGTAGTCGATCCCGTCGAACACCCATGCCGGCACGTTCGACGCGCCGCCGACCGCGAGATCGCGTTCGCTCTCGCTCGGCATCCCGCCGGCGACGAATGCGTGGGCCATGACGACGGTCGGGCCGGAGCGACCCGCGGCGTCTGCTCCCACGCGCGCCATCGCGGCGCTCAGCGCCGCCGCATGCGAGCGCTCCTCGATCCCCAACGTCTCGCGCACCAAATCCGGCTCGAGGTAGGGGATCGGGTACACCCAGCCGTCACCGAGCGCGACGCCGGCGCCGACGGCCGAGACGTCAGTCCACACATGCACGCCCGCCCGCGCGAGCAGCTCGGCGCCGAAGCCGAGCCGGGCGGCCGAATCGTGGTTGCCGGAGATCGCGACGACTGGCGCAACCTCGGACAGCCGCGCCAGCGCCTCGCTCGCGAGCCGCACCGCGTCGACCGGCGGCAGCGCGCGGTCGTAGAGGTCCCCGGCGATCAGGATCCCGTCCACGTCCGCAGCACGTGCGGCATCCACGGCGAAGTCGACGAACGCCGCCTGCGCGGACAGCAGGTCCTCGCCGTGGAAGGCGCGACCGAGGTGCCAATCGGCGGTGTGGAGCAGACGCATCGTGGCGTCCACGATGGCGCGCGCGCCGGATGGAACGGACGTTCGCCGCTCAGCTGCGGGCGCGCCCGTCAGGCGCGACCACGAGCCATGTCCCGCCGTACTCGAACACGTCGTGGCAGAGGATCCGCCCGGGCGAGTCGTGCACGTAGTAGTAGAGCGGGTGGCCGCGATAGCTCACCTGCACGCGCCCGTCGCGCCGCCGCGACGTCCCGAGCAACCTCGCGCGCAGGCCGCGGCCGGCGACCGGCTCGCCCTTCGCGAGCACCGGCGGCCACGCGGCGGCGCAGTCGCCATAGCACGCGGGTCTGGTCGTCGTCTCGGCGTCGAACAGGTACAGCGCCTCGCCGGCGCGGTCGGCGACGACCGGTCCGAACTGCGAGTCGACGACCTTGATCGTGCGGCCGCGTCTCGTCGGGGCCGCAGCGGCGTCGCGCGCCATGGTGCTCGTCATGGCGGCGGTGCTCGCGCGCGAGGCCGTCATCGCGGCCGGCTCGTCGTCGCCGCAGGCCGTGACGCCGCCGGCGAGGAGGGCGAGGGACAGGAGGCCGAGGCGGAGCATGAGGCGAACGGTACGCCCGAGGTGTGACACGCCGCTTACGCGTGCGTCATGCTGCGGGGCATGCGGCGCCCCCATCGGCTGCTCGGCCGGCTCCTCACCGTCGTGCTGCTCGACACGGCGGTGCTGCTGCTGCTGAGCGCGATCCTGTCCGGCTTCCATGCCGACAGCTTCGGCGCCGCGCTGATCCTCGCCGCGCTGCTGGCGCTCGCGAACGCGCTGATCTGGCCGCTGCTGATCCGCTTCGCGCTGCCGTTCACCGTCATGACGCTCGGCCTGGGGGCGCTCGCCCTCAACGCGCTCGTGCTGCTGGCGGTGGCGCAGATCGATTACGGCGTCCACGTCGACGACTTCTGGACCGCGCTGATCATCACGCTCGCGCTGACGGCGATCAGCTCGATCGCCGCGGCCGTGCTGGCGCTCGACCGCGGCGACCTGTGGACGCGCCACGTCGTCGTGCGCCAGCTCAAGCGCACGCAGCTCGCTGTCAGCAGCGACACGCCCGGCGTCCTGTTCCTGGAGATCGACGGGCTCGCACACGACGTGCTGCGCCGCGCGCTGCGCGACGGCAACGCGCCGACGCTCGCGCGCTGGATCCACGACGGCGACTACCGGCTGGAGCAGTGGGAGACCGACTGGTCCTCGCAGACCGGCGCCTGCCAGGCGGGGATCCTGCACGGCTCCAACCAGGACATGCCGGCCTTTCGCTGGTGGGAGAAGGAACACGGCAAGCCGATCGTCACGAACCACCCGCGCGATGCGGCCGAGCTGGAGCGCCGCCACTCCGACGGCAAGGGGCTCCTGCACGGCGACGGCGCCAGCCGCGCGAACATCCTCTCGGGCGACGCCCCGCACTCGATGCTCACGATGAGCACGGTGCTCGACCGCAGTCGGCACGGCCGTCTCGGACAGGACTACTTCGCCTACTTCGCGAGTCCGTACGGCGTCGCGCTGACGGTGCTGCGCTCGTTCGGTGAGGCATTCGCCGAGCGCTGGGCGGCGATCGAGCAGCGCCGCCGCGACGTGCAGCCCCGCATCAAGCGCGGGATCTCGTACGCGTTCGTGCGCGCGTACGCGACCGTCGTGCAGCTCGACCTGCAGGTCGCCGCCGTCACCGCGGACGTGCTCGCCGGTCGTCCGGTCGTCTACACGACGTTCCTCGCCTACGACGAGGTCGCGCACCACTCCGGCGTCGAGCGGCCCGACACGCTCGCGGTGCTGCGGCGCGTGGATCGCGCGATCGCGCGGATCGCCGACGCGATCGAGCACGCGCCGCGCCCGTACAAGCTCGTGGTGCTGTCCGACCACGGGCAGTCGCAGGGCGCCACGTTCCTGCAGCGCTACGGCGAGACGCTCGAGCAGCTCGTCCAGCGACATGCGGGCGACGCGCACGTGCACGCCGAGGTCGGAGGCGGGGAGGAGGGACGCGGCTCGTTCGACGCCGGCCTCGCCGAGCTGGCGAGTCGTCCGACGGTGACCGGCCGCACGGCGAAGGCGATCGCCGGCGCGCGTGACGGGCAGAGCGAGCTGGGGCTGGGCGAGGAGGCGGCTGCGCTGAAGAACGGGGTGCTGCCGGAGATCGCCGTGATGGCGTCGGGCAACCTCGGCCTGATCTCGTTCCCGCGCGAGCCCGGCCGCGTCACGCTGGAGCAGATCGAGGCGCGCCGGCCCGGCTTGCTCGACGCGCTGCGCGCGCACGAGGGGATCGGGTTCCTGCTCGTGCGCTCCGAGCGCGACGGCGCGGTCGTGCTCGGCCCGCGGGGCCGGCATCTGCTTGACAGCGGCGAGGTCGAGGGTGAGGACCCGCTCGCGCCGTTCGGTCCGCGCGCGGTGGACCATGTGCGTCGGACCGACGGCTTCTCCACCTGTCCCGACGTCGTCGTCAACAGCGCCTACTGGGCGGACATGGACGAGGTCGCCGCGTTCGAGGAGCTCGTCGGCTCGCACGGCGGGCTCGGCGGCGGGCAGGCGCATCCGTTCGTGCTGCACCCCGATGACCTGCCGTGGCCCGACGACGAGGTCGTCGGCGCGGAAGCGGTCCACCGCCTGCTGTGCGGCTGGCTCGCGCAGGTCGGCCAGGACGGCTACGCCGAGGCCGGCGCCGAGCGCGGCTCCTCGAGCATCAGCGCCTCGCCGACGGCGAGCGTCGCCACGCGCACGTCCGGCGCTGCACGCCCGACCTGAGCCGCGAACGCCTGCGCCGGCGCGCTCAGCACGGCGCCGTGGCGCCAGCGCGTACCGAGCGGAAGGAAGGTCCCCCAGTGGATCGGGATCACGACCTGCGGCGCGACGAGCGCTGCCGCGCGCGCCGCCGAGGTCGGGTCGAGGTGGCCGGGTCCGAGCGACGGGCCCCAGCCCCAGATCGGCAGCAGCGCGACGTCGACGCGGCCGCGCAGCTCCTCCATCGCCGGGTCGAGCGCGGTGTCGCCGGCGAACCAGATGCGCTCGACGAGGAAGCCGAGCGCATCGTGCTCGGCGCGATGGGGGAAGCGCTTCGTCGGGTGCCATGCGCGCACGGCCTCGACCTCGGTGCCGCCCACGGGCACGGCATCGCCGGCGCGCAGCTCGCAGACGCCGCCGAAGTCGAGCCCGCGCAGCAGCGCCGCGGCGCCCCGCGGCACGATCGCCTCCGTCTCCGCGCGCGCGAGCGGACGCAGCGAGGGACGGTCGAGGTGGTCGTGGTGCGCATGCGAGATCAGCACCGCGTCGACCGGGTCGACCGCGACGGTGCCGCCCGGCGTCGGCGCGTGGCGGCGCAGGTGCGCGACGCGTCCGCGCAGCACGGGATCCGTCAGCAGCCGCACGCCTGCGACCTCCAGCAGGACGGTCGCGTGGCCGAGCCAGGTGATGCGCCGCATCCAAGCAGCGTCGCATACCGCCGCCGCCGCGTTGTGAAGGAAGCGGGCCTGCGCCCCGGCGTCGGGCGGGGCGCAGGCCGTGACGCTCCCGTCAGAGGGTCAGGGCGTCCGGGGCGGGACACCCCACGGCGGCGGGCCGCCCGGGCCGGCGCTCCGTCCGCGCCCGTCGTGCCGGCCGAGCGGGCCGGGCGCTCTGCCGTTCACGAGGTCGGCGACGTGCTCCTGCACCTCTCTGAGGATCTGGTCGCGCTGGTCGGATGTGAGCTTTCTGTCGGCGACGTCTCTGTCGAGGCGCGTCTTCGCCTCGTCGACGAGCGCCTGCTCGAGGCCGTCGACGGACTTGCCCTGCGCTCTCGCCACGTCGGCGAGCGACTTGCCGCTCTGGAGCTGTCTTGCCAGCGCGGCTCTCGTGAGGCCGACGTAGTCAGCGGCCGCCGTGAGGCCGGCGTCGAACGGACCGTGGCCCGGTCCGCCCATCGGACCCATGGTGCCCGGGCCACCGGGGCCGCCTGGACCGCCGAGCGGCAGCCCGTCCTGCTTCACGTGCTGCTTGATCTGGTCTGCCTGCTGCTGCGTCAGCTTGCCGTCCTTGACGGCCTGGTCGAGCTGGTCGCCGAACGCTCCCTCGAGCGCCGATCTCAGCTCGCCCGGGCTCACGTTCAGTCGTCCGGCGGCGTCTCTCAGCAGCGCGTCGCGCTGGTCGGTGCCGCTCGCGGCGCCATAGGCGACGCCGCCGCCGGCTACGGCCAGCGCGACGGCGGCACCGATCGCGACGGTGCGTCTGCGTTTCCGATCCACGTTCTCGTGCTCCTCGGTCGGGTGACGGAAGGACACGTGCATGGCACCAGGCCAGCCTGAGAGCGGGCTGGGAATCGGATGTGCAGTGGCTCAGGCCACGTACGGCGGGCGCAGACGCGGGAACATCGGGTAGTGCCGCACGTTGCCCGTCGCGAGCTGTGCATCGTGCACGAGCGTCGTCGCGGCGATCAGCAGATCGGCTACGCCGAGGCCGCGGTGGCTGCGCCGGTGCCGACGGCCGAGCTCGCCTGCGCGACGGCTCGTCGCTTCGTCCACCGGCGCCCAGCGCAGCGCGTCGAGGAGTTGCTCGGTGCGTGTGCGCTCGGGCGATCGCACGCCGCGCAGGACCTCCGCACGCGTGATCTCAGAGCACAGCGGCAGCTCGTCGAGGGTCGCGAGCCAGTCAGCGGCAGCCTGCGAGCCACGCAGCACGTCGATCAGCACCGAGGTGTCGAGTACGTACATGGTGCGGCGTCAGAGAGAGCGCTCGTCCAGCTCGCGCGCCCGCTCGCGATCGGCGGCCCGCAGCTCATCGACGTAGCGCTCGCCGGCAGGCAGGTACTGGGCGCATCCACGTGCATCCGCCACCGCCGTTCGCAGACGCGCGAGTCCCGTCTGCTCCGCGGAGTCGGGAGTGAGATAGCTGTCGATCGCCTCCCGGATCAGCGCAGACTTCGTGCGTCCGAGGCGGTCGGCCCTATCGGCGAGCGCGCGCTCTTGACTGTCGGCGAGATAGATCTGGGTGCGACGCATGATGTATAGATCATACATCGCGTGAGCTGAGTCGCCACGCGAAGACGACGGCGGAGACGGCGGTCGCGAGGTTGAGGCTCGAGACGCCGGGGCGCATCGGCAGGCGCAGGCGAGCGTCTGCGCGCGCGAGCAGCGCGTCCGAGAGGCCATGGCGCTCGGTCCCGAACGCGAGCACCGCATCGGCCGGCAGCCTCGCCGGATCGAGCACGTCACCCTCCGGGTCGAGCGCGAGCAGCGGGCGGCGGGCGGCGTCGTCGGCGAGCGCCGCGACGAAGCCGTCGTCGCGCCCGACCGGCAGCGCGAAGTGCAGCCCGGCCGAGCCGCGCAGCACGGCCGGATCCCACGGGTCGTGCATGCCTGTGGTCACGACGCCCGCCACGCCGGCTCCCGCCGCCACGCGCACGACGGCGCCGACGTTGCCGAGGTCGCGCGGGTCCTCCAGCAGCACGATCGGGCCGGCTCCGCGGGCGGCGCGCAGCGCGGCGCCGTCGAACAACGGCCGCCGCGCCAGCGCGAGCACTCTCGTGTAGGGGACGTGCGGCACGAGCGCTCCCAGCAGCTCCGGTGCGACCGGCTCGCCGGCGAGCGCGCGGAAGCGGCCGGAGAGGTCCGGCGCCAGCTCCGCCGCCAACTGCTCGAGCGCCTCTGGGTCGGCGGCTGCCACCACTTCCACTTCCGCGCCGAAGCGCAGCGCGTGCTTGAGCGCGTGGAAGCCCTCGAGGACGGCGAGCCGCTCGTCTGCGCGCGCGCGCTGGAAGCGCTCCGTCAGCCCGCTCACGCCACGGACGGGTGATCGGCGCGCGGCAGGGCCGCCAGCGTCGCGTCGCGGCTGACGGCGTGGATCTCGTCCGGGACCGTCTCCAACCGCACCCTCCGGAGGAAGCCGAGCTCGGCGCCGAGCGGCTTGAAGAAGTCGTCGTAATGGGTCGGGACGACCACGCGCGGGTCGAGTCGTGGCAGCACTCGCTCCCAGTAGCGCGGCGTGACCGCCCGGCCTGCGACGCCCGCGAGGAAGACGTCGACCGGCTCCGCGCGCAGCGCCTCGTCGACGAGGTTCGCGCTGCCCTGGTGGTAGAAGCTCACGCCGCCGACCTCGATGCGGATCCCCCACACCTGTCCGCAGCGGTAGGCGCCGGGGGTGAGCCCATGCAGGTGGTCGCAGCTGAGCTCGCCGTCGAACGGCACGCGCCGGCCGAGGATCAGCTTCGAATGCGCGCTCGGCGTGAACGAGACGACGAACGGGCCGAGCTCGTAGCGGCGGTACGGCTCGACCTCGACCGCCAGGCCACCGAGGCCGTGCAGCCGCATCAGTCTCACGAGTGACTCCGACCCGTACGCGGGCGCGTGGAAGCGCTGCGCGATCGCCGGCGCGTCGACGGCGTGGTCGAAGTGCGTGTGGCCGACGAGCACGCCGGCCACGTCGCTGACCTCGGCCTCGCCCGCTCGTCCGACGTAGCGGTCGAGCAGGGCCGGATCGGGCAGCGCCTGCTGACGCAGCAGCAGACTGCGCAACGGCACGCGCGAGATGTACGGGTCGACGAACAGCGAGACGCCCTCGTATGTCATGCGGTAGCCGGAGACGCCGAGCCACTCCAGCTCCAGCCCGCGCGGCAGCGCCAGCGGCACGGCCTCCAGGCCACGCAGCGCGTCGGCGTCGTTCCGCGGGGCGGTCATGGTCGGCCGACCGTACCGGACGTCCGTCCACAGGTGCCGCAGGCGAGGGAGGGCCGGTGTGCCGAGGCCCCTTGGGATCGCCGCCGAAGCGGAGCGCCTTCGCCGCTAGGTGGCTCACACCCACCAACAACATCAAGCTCACTACACCAGCTGGCAGCGAGACGACGTCGCGCGGTGATCGACTTTGTTTGGTGTAGCGAGAAGTCAGGCGAGTAACAGAGGCGGCGCCGCTTGTGCAGCACCGCCTCTTAAGACTCGACCTATATCACCGTGACTATATTAGTGTGATGGTTATCCTTCCGCCGGTCATGTTTTCGACGTTGGTTGTGCTGCCGCTGAGCGTGCCGTTTATGCCGCTGCACGGTGCTGTGCCGCTCACATCGGCCCTGGTTACCGTACCGCCGGTGAGGGTGTAGGTGTCGCGTACCGTGGCGCCGGTGACCTGGCAGGTGATGCCGAACGTCGGTTCCCTGATCCTCCAGGAGGCGCCCGAAACCAGCTCGGACTGGGTCAGTATGTTCGGTAGCGTGCCGGTGAAGCTCTCATACCTACGGTGCCAGGGGAGCGTTCCCCTGTCGATCGTGGCGCCGCCCCTGGAGCACCTGGTGACGTTACCGGCGGTGATGTAGCCGAGTAGCGTACCGGCTGTCTTCGTGCTCGTTCTTGAGTGGTACGTAGTCTCGTAGACTCTGTCGCATGTGACAGTACCGAAGCCTCCTGAGTACATCGAGCTGAAGATGAGCCGGGTGGTAACTGAGGAGACGGAGAGATTCCTGGCGGAAGCAGATCCGACGAGTGCGCCGAGGAGCACGGTGGCGCCCACGACGGCAAGAAGCAGCTTGCCGAGCTTCATGTGAATGAGCCTCGTTTCAATATAGACGAGTTAAGAAGGTGACGCGCTTACCTGAGTAATGCCGGTAGTCCCCCTTTCCCCGACAGCGGAGTTGCGTCAGCCGAGCTGCTTCGCAAGCCGCGAAGCGCGACCGAGCACTGTCAAGCAGCGTAGGTCGTCAACCAACCGGTGTCAAGCGCAATGTAAGCCCGGTTTGCGGGCTATAACTGCGACGCAGTGGTAGCCGGGCGCGTTTTCAGGAGAACCCACCAAGTGTTGCTGTAACGAGCGACAGGCCATGTGCGCACCTATGTAATCGAGCTGACCGTGGCAGTCCTCAGAGCGGCCGACAAGGGCGATGGCGACATCATTGCGGAGGGGGCTGTCAACTATGCCTCTAGAAGCTGGACGCGGCAGCGTTCGCTCGCGGCTCAATTTCGGGGCGCGGTCCGGTTGAGGACCTCACCACGGCGCTCCTCTGGGCGTATGGTGCCGCGCGCGGTCGTCGTGGGCATGGCGTCATCCCTCGTGTTTCAACATGACCGGCTCGACAGGCTCTTTCCCGCTCCCGCGGGAACAGACGCCTGCCAGTAGCGTTCGGGTCATGGACCCGACCTTCATACCGGCGCACCGCGGCGGCTCCGGCTCGTCGATGGTGTGCCTGCACGGCTTCACGGACACGTGGCGCACGTGGGAGCTCGTGCTGCCGGCGCTGGAGCGTCAGCACGACGTGCTCGCCCCGACGCTCGCCGGGCATGCCGGCGGCCCGGCGATCGAGGGGGAGGTCACGGATGCCGCGGTCGCCGACGCGGTCGAGCGCGCGATGGACGAGGCGGGGTGGGAGACCGCGCATCTCGTCGGCAACTCGCTCGGCGGCTACATCGCGCTGCAGCTGGCCTCGCGCGGACGGGCGCGCAGCGTCGTCGCGTTCGCCCCGGCCGGCGGCTGGGCGCCGGGCGACGAGTCGTTCCGCGACACGCTCGACTACTTCACGACGATGCAGCGGCTGCTGAGAGACGCGGCGCCGCACGCGGACGCGATCGTCTCCACGCCCGAAGGCCGGCGCCGCGCGACGCTCTCGACCAGCGAGCGCTTCGAACACATCCCACCCGAGCTGCTCGCACACCAAATCCGTGGCGCCGCGAGCTGCACGGCGGCCGCCCCGCTCGTCGCGTACGCCGAGCGCGAGGGCTGGCACATCGACGCGGAGCGGGTCGACTGTCCGGTGCGCGTCGTTTGGGGGACGGAGGACAAGCTGCTGCGCTGGCCAGGCGCCGCTGCGCGCTACCGCGAGCAGTTCCCGCAAGCAGACTGGGTCGAGCTGGACGGCGTCGGCCACTGTCCGCAGCTCGACGTCCCGCTCGAGACCGCGGAGCTGATCCTCGGCTTCACTCGGTAGGCGGGCCCGGCGCGTGCCGGGTGACGACGAGGCCGCTGCCGTCCGCAGGCGGCGGGCTGTCGGGGGAGAGCGGGGGCGCGGGATAGGACTGCAGCCGCGCGTGGAACGCCTGCGCGACGCGCAGCGCGTGCGCCTTCGCCATCTCGGCGGTCTGGCCGGCGAACAGCTCGTCGACCGTCTCGGTCCACAGCGCGAGCCAGCGCCCGAAGTGCCCCGCGCGCAGGTTCGCCTTCGCGTGCAGGCGCGCGTGCGGCTCGAACGGCGTGCCGGAGTAGGACTTCGTCCCCAGCAGCACCGTCTCCCAGAACGACGCGATCTGCGGGACGTGCGCCTCGAGGTCGAGTCTCGCGACGTCGGTGAACAGCCAGCCGATCACGGGATCGGTCATCGCCTTCGCGTAGAACGCGCGGACGAGGCGCTCGACGTCGGCGCGCGTGGCGATGTCGGGGCGGGGGATCGCGGTCACGCCTCCCAATGATGGCGGCTCCCGCTGCGAGCCGCGCGGACCACGGTGGCACGAGGATGTTTGCGGCCCGACCGGCCGGGAACCCACGCCTTCAACGGCAGCTGACTCGGAGGGTGATGCAGATGAACCGCAAGGCGGCGATCACCGTGAACCGGTCGCTCGACGAGGTCCAGCGGCTTTGGCGCAGCTCGGACTGGAGCCCGGATCACATCGACGACGACAAGGCGACCGTGACGTTTGCGGTGGCGCCGGGCGACCGGGGGACGGAGATCCACGTCGAGCTGGCCAGCCCAGGACCGGGCGGCAAGGTTGGGGAGGTCGTCGAGACCGTCGTCGGCGCTGGGCCGGTCGCCAAGGCGAAGGACGAGCTGCGGCACTTCAAGCAGCTGGTCGAGACGGGCGAGATCGCTCGCTCCGACGCCGCGCCGGAGGGTGAGCGGGTCGGCCGCAAGCTCAAGCAGCGTCCCGCGCAGCCGCTCGCCGAGCACGAGCTCGAGAAGGCAGGTGCGTGATGCGCGCGAACGTCTGGTCCGGCCGCAACACGGTGCAGGTCGAGGAGGTGCCGGACCCGCAGATCCTCAACGACCGCGACGCGATCGTGAAGATCACCTCCACGGCGATCTGCGGGTCGGACCTGCACCTGTACGACGGGTACGTCCCGACGATGAAGCGCGGCGACATCCTCGGCCACGAGTTCATGGGCGAGGTCGTCGACACAGGCCGGGGCGTTGAGAACCTGGCAGTGGGCGATCGCGTGGTCGTGCCGTTCCCGATCGCCTGCGGGAACTGCTGGTCGTGCAGACACGAGCTCTACTCGGTCTGCGAGAACTCGAACCCGAACGCCGGCATGGCGGAGAAGATGTTCGGCCATTCGACAGCCGGGATCTTCGGCTACTCGCACCTCACCGGCGGCTACGCCGGCGGCCAGGCCGAGTACGCGCGCGTGCCCTACGCCGACGTCGGCCCGTTCAAGATCGAGGACGACCTCAGCGACGAGCAGGTCCTCCTGCTCTCGGACGTCTTCCCCACCGGCTTCTTCGGCGCCGACCTGTGCGACATCAGAGGCGGCGAGGTGATCGCGGTCTTCGGCGCCGGTCCCGTCGGGCAGTTCGCGATCGCCAGCGCCGTGATGCTCGGAGCCGAGCGCGTGATCGCGATCGACCAGTACGACTACCGGCTGCAGATGGCGCTCAAGAAGGCGGGCGCCACCGATGCGATCGACTTCTCCAGAGATCCCGACGTCGTCGAGCAGTTGAAGGAGCTGACCGGCGGGCGTGGACCCGACGCCGTCATCGACGCCGCCGGCATGGAGGCCACGCACGGGCACGGCGCGCTCCACGCCGTCGACCGCGTCAAGCAGGCGACGCGCATGGAGTCCGATCGCGGCCATGCGCTGCGCGACGCGATCCTCGCCTGCCGGCCGGGCGGCATCGTGTCGGTCGTCGGCGTCTACGGCGGCCTGATCGACAAGTTCCCCTCGGGGGCGTTCATGAACAAGGGCCTGCAGCTGCGCGCCGGCCAGTGCCACGTCCACAAGTACCTGCGCCCGCTCTACGAGCGCATCCGCGACGGACAGATCGATCCGAGCTTCGTCATCACGCACAGCCTCGAGCTCGGCGAGGCGCCCAACGGCTACGAGACCTTCAAGCACAAGCAGGACGAGTGCGTGAAGGTCGTGCTCAAGCCCTGAAAGGGGGGACGACATGCCTGTTCCACCACGCCCGGTCGATGCGACGCTGCACGGCGTCGTCGACTACACCGCCGGCACCGCGCTGATGACGTTCCTCCCGCGCCTGCTCGGCGTGCGCGGCACGCGCACGGCCCGGCAGATGCGCGCGGCCGGCGCGGCGCACGTCGGCTACAGCACGCTGACCGACTACCCGCTCGGGATCGCCAAGGTCATCCCGTACCAGGCGCACCTGGCGATCGACGCGGTGGGCGCGGTCGCCGTCGCGGCGCTGCCCTTCCTCACCGGACAGTGGCGCGAGGGCCGGAGGCAGTGGCTCCCGCACGTCGCGCTCGCGCTGTTCGAGCTCGGCTCGCTCGCGATGACCGATCCGACCGGCCGGGGCGACTACCACGGGGACGTCGAGGCCGTCCGCGTCGCCAACACGGAGGATCCGCACCGCAAGATCCACGACGGTCCGCCGGCTGTCGCGCCAGTCGCTCCGGCAGCCGCCATCTGAGCGCCGGGCCGCGCTCAGCCGCCGGCACGGGCCAAACGGCGCGAGATGCCGGTGATGTCGAGCACGCGCATCACGTTCGCGGGCCCGTCGACGATCGAGAGCTCGAACCCCTCGGTCTCGGCGGCGTCCGAGAGCCTCGTGATCAGGTGGGCGCCGCTGGAGTCGATGAACGTCACGGCGCTCAGGTCGAGCACGATGCGCGGCCAGCGGACTTCGCGCAGCTTCGCGACCGCTTCGTGCAGCATCGGAACGGTCGCGAAGTCGAGCTCGCCGACCGCGGCGGCGACGACTCGATCGCGGTCCGGTCGCGTCTCCACGTGAAATGGCGAAAACGTACGTGTCAGCACAGGGACTCCCATCTAACGAAACTTGGACGTAGATGGCGTCGCAAGGCGGACCGCATCGTGTCCGCTCCCTCTGCCGCCGACTGCTCGTACACCGCGCCTCATCAGCGTCGATGCTCGACCCAGGGTACCCACGCGGCTCGGTCGTGCTCATTCGAGGTACGCGCTCCGACAAGCTGCCTCAGGGGTCTGTGCGATCGAGGCGCGAGGGGCCGTCGTAGCCGACGGGGTGCAGCACGAACACCTCCGTCGCAAGCCCGTCGACCTCGGTGTCGATGGCGCTCAGGAACGCCCGCACCTTGCGGCCGGTGATCGCCTCGACCGGCTCGCAGAACTCATGCACCGTCGCGTACTGGAAGAACGTCCGCAGGTCGCGCAGGCGCTGATGCTCGCCCATCTTGACCATGTTGCGCTCGGCCGGTGTGAGCGTGTTCTCCAAGACCACCGTGATCACGTCGTCGCCGCACCAGTGGGTGCGCGCCTTGGTCGGTCCTCGCCCGAACTGGTCCTTGTAGAGCCGCACCATCGTGTTCGAGATCTCCGTCAACACGCTCGTGCCCGACTCGTCTTCGATGATGCCGGTCGCTTCGTCCGGGGACATGAAGCCCACCTGTCCGCTTCTCGGGATTCGAATGGCGCTCAGGCCGGAAGCTGTGACGAAAGCGACAGAGCGAGCGTAGGTCGCCCGTCCCCCGACGGACGGCGGGGGTGGTGTGCGCTGACCTGCTCCAGCGATCCGCGGGGAAGGGAGGGTGGCGGGCGCGTCAGCGGTAGACCTGCGTCATGGACGTCGACGCGCTGCGCGAGCGCAACTGAGCCAAGGCCGAGGAGGAGGCCGAGCGCGGTCCGGTTCGCGCCGAGCCCGACGCTGCGCCGATCGGCGACGCGATCCGCGACTTCCACGAACGCGACGCGCTCGCGTGCGGGATCCCCGCGCATCGGGCTGGCACCGGCGACGTCATACCGGACGCCGCGGCCTGGGCGGGCGAGCAGGCGTTTCTCGGCCACACGCGGCAGCGGCGCAGCGTCATGGGCGGTCAGGCCGGACGGCTCGTCGGTGCGCGGGAGCCGCTGGAGACGGGGCCTCTGACGGCCGCGCCGCGACCGTTGGATCCGCTGCTGGAGCGGGTCTACGTGACGCTGATCGCAAGGTCGCCGAGGACCATCCGCTGGCGGACACGCTGCGCGCGATCGACTCGCTGCTCGAGCGCTCCGAGCAGACCGAGGACCGCGACCCGCTGCGGCACGAGCGCGCGCCGGGATTCGATCTCGTCCTGATCGCCGCCGTCGCCGCCCGCACGCCGACCGTCGCCGTGCCGGCCCCGGTCGGCGGTTGACCGCCTTCGACGCGTACGGAACTCAGGCGACCAGCTCCGAGAGGACCGCTCCCACCACGCGATCGGCGTCGAAGCAGTCCTCCGCGATCCGCCGGGCCGCGCGGGCGTGGCGGGCGGGGTCGGCGAGGACGGCCTCGGTGGCGGCGATCGCCTCCGCCGGGGTGCCGAACGTCAGCAGGCCCTCGCCGGACGGCACCCCGGGCGGCAGGCCGGTGGCCTGCACCACGGCAGGGCGGCCGGAGGCGAGGTAGCGCGTGGTGCGATCGCCGAACCAGCCGCAGCGCGTCTCGACATAGGCCCCCTGCGCGGGCGAGAACTCGGCGAGCGAGCCCTGCACGTAGCGGCGGAAGGCGTCGGGATCGCCCGCGACCGCATGCGGGTCGACGAGCTGCCAGCCGCCGTCGAGCAGCCGCCCGGCGTCGGCGTCGTCGGCCGGGTGGATCGCGAGCGCCGCCTCGAAGTTCGCCCCGCTCTCGCGCGGCACGGTTGCGAAGCGGCGGAACTCGTGCGCCTTCTGGCCGAGCAGCCGGCCGTCGTGCTCGACGCGTCCGTAGCCGCCGCGCCAGCTTGCCACGGTCGTGAAGCGCAGCCGCAGATCCTGCCCGACGACCGGCCACTCGTCGAGCGTCACCGGCGGCGGCACGGGTCGCCAGCGGCGCCCGTCGAGCGGCAGCCGGCAGGCGTCGCCGCCGATCGCGAGGCCGACGGTGAGCAGCTCCTCGTGGCGCGAGAGCGCCGGCCCGAGCGCGCCGGCCTGATGCCACAGCTGCGTGTAGCCGGGGTCGAGGTCCACGTAGGCGCGGCGTCGCGGCAGGCGCAGCAGCGGCTCCAGCGTGAGGTTGCCGCTGAGGTTGAGCAGCAGGTCGGCGCGTGCGAGCGCCTCATGCAGCGCCTCCGGCGCCGGACCGTGCAGGACGCGCCCGTCGGAGCGCAGCAGCGCGGAGCGCTCCGCCAGCCCGAAGCGCTTCGTGACGCGCTGAAACCAGGCCAGGTTCGCCGACGCCTCCCACGGTGCGGGCACGCCCGCGCCGTCGCGGAACGTCTGCTCGTCGATCTGCTCGACGAACCACGTCTCGACGCCGAGGTTCCGCAGCCCGAGCAGCCACGAGAGCCGGACCCACGCCTCGCCGCCGTTGCCGGGCTTGTTGGCGAGCGCGCCGGCCACGACGACGACCGTCACGGCAGCGCGCCGATCGCCTGCTCGAGCCGCAGCCGGAACGCGTCGGGAGCCTCGTCGCGCAGCTCCAGCCGCGGCAGCCGCAGCGGGTCGCTGTCGCCATGCACGGCTTCCGGCTCGACCGTGCACCCGACCGCGAAGCCGAGCTCGTCGGCGACCTCCGCGGTCTCCACGTCGCAGCCGCCGTACGGATATGCGAGCAGCTCGACGGGCGCGTCGAGGATCCGTTCGAGCGCCACCTTGGAGCCGCCCAGCTCCAGCTCCTTCGCCTCGCGCGGCTGGGCTGGCAGCAGCAGGTGCTGGAGCCCATGCGCGCCGATCGCGTGGCCGGGGCGCGCGGCGAGCTCGACCAGCTCCGCCGCGGTCATCAGGCGGTGGCTGTGGCGCGCGGGCAGCTCGAGCCCGCTCCAGCCGACCAGCTCCGCGAGGATCGCGTCGATCTGCTCCGCGCCGGCGTCGAGCAGCCGGCCGTGGAGCATGTGGAGCGCCCGGCGCCGCTCGTCCTGGGTGCGCGTCGGCAGGCTGAGCGCCTGCTCCTCGAGCACGAGGCGCTCGGGGATGGGCTCGTCGCCGAGCAGGATGCGCTCCGCCATGTCCCACCAGCCCTCGCGCTCCTCGTCCTGCGGCGCACCGCTGACGAAGAACGCGACGGGAACGCCGAGCTCGGCCGCGATCGGCGAGGCGATCTCGAAGTTGTCGAGGTAGCCGTCATCGAACGTCACCGCGACGGTCCCGGGGCGCAGCTCCCCGGCTGCCGCCTCCGCCGCCAGCTGTGCCAGCGGCACGGGCCGGCAGCGCTCGGCCAGCAGCTCCATGTGGGCGGCGAAGCGCTCCGGCGGCGTGCAGAGCCGGTGGACGTCGGGGTGCAACGCGGCGACGCGGTGGTAGCAGAGGATCGCGCCCTGGCGAAGCGGCTCGGCGACCGTGCCGAGCGGCGGGCCGGCGTCCTCGCGCCCGTGCGCGGTGCGGCGGCGCAAGCTGCGTGCGGGCGGAGCGGGCACGCGCGCCGAGCCCGCGACGACGGTCGGATGCGCGGGATCGACCGCCTCCAGCTCGGCGGCGGTGAGCGCGTCCAGCGGGGCGCCCGCGATCGCGCACAGGCACGTCATCAAGTTCCCGTCGGCCGCGACGCGCACCTCTCCGGGGGGGAAGCGGTCGCACAGCAGGCGCCGCAGCGACGCCTCCGTGAAGCCGCGGCGGCAGTCGTCCGAGAGCGCCATCGTCGCTGCCGCCACCACGAGGCGGCCGCCGGGCTTGAGCGCGTCGCGGCAGCGATCGAGCGCGGCCTCCGGATGGCGTTCGCGCTCGAGCGCGCCGGCGAGCACCACGAGGTCGTACGCGGGCTTGCCGGGCGCCGGCCACGCGTCGCCGGGGCCGATCCGCAGCGTTCGCGCGGGGGCGGCGTCGGGTGGGCACAGCTCGTGCAGCAGCCGCTCCATCAGGTGCCGCTCGACGGCGCCCGGCGCGGTCGCCTCCGGTCGGCTCCAGCGCAGCGCGGGCATCTCCCGCACGGCGAGCGCGTCGCGTGTGAGGTCGATCTCGGCCTTGGTCTCCGCGAGCGCCTGCTCGATCCGCTCGCGCTCGTCGCCGAGCGAGGCGACATGCCCCGTCTGCTCGCGCTCGAAGTCGATCAGCGTCACGAACACGTCCTCGCCGCGTGTGCTGGAGCCGTCGAGGTGCTTGTCGAGCAACAGCTCCTTCGCATGCAGGTAGTCGCCGCGCACGACGGCGGAGTGGTAGCGAGATCCCTGGCGCACGCGGTAGCGCAGGAGCGCCTCGTCGAGGATCACGCCGCGCAGCCCGCGCCGCAGCGCGTCGAGCCAGAAGTCGACGTCCTCATAGGCGGGCAGGGACGCGTCGAAGCCGGGACCGTCCTCCCACAGCTCGCGGCGGAAGACGGTCGAGATGTGCCCGCACGCGCCGCGCCCGAGCGCCTCCGCGAGCGTGTACGGGGGCGGCTTCCAGCGGTAGGACGCGCGGCCGAACGCCTGCAACGCGCAGCACACGAAGCTGAGGTCGTCACGCTCGCGCAGCAGTCTGCTCGCCTGCTCCAGGTAGGTCGGCTCGAACAGGTCGTCGCCGTCGAGCAGCACGACGCAGGGCGCGCTCGTGGCCGCGATCCCCGTGTTGCGCGCATGCGCCGCGCCGCGGTGCTCGGAGCGGATGATCCGCACGCGCGGCTCATGCCGCTCGAGCCAGTCGAGCACCTGGCACGTGAGCGCGTCGGTCGAGCCGTCGTCGACCACGACGATCTCCTGCGCGGGCGCGGTCTGCGCCAGCACGCTCTCGATCGCCTCCGGCAGCCAGCGCCCGAGGTCCCAGCAGGTGATGACGACGGCGGTCCCGGAGCTCGTCACGACCCGGCGCCTCCGGGCTTGACCGCGCGTGCGGCGGCGACAAACGGCGGCTCGCCCTCGCCGCCCTCCAGCCGCTCCTGCTCGACCTCCTCGGCCGCCAGCCCGGCGAGGAAGGCGATCGCTGCGTCGACCCCGCCGTGGCCCTCGACCGTGACCGCCTCGAAGGCCGGTGTCAGGAGCTCCTCGAAGCCCGCGGTGGAGAAGCGCCAGCGGTCGGTGCGCGGACCGCCGTCCTCGACGCGACCCGCGGCCGGGACGCTCGCGAGCAGCACGCCGCCGGGCTTCAGCACGCGAGCGCACTCGGCGAGCGCCGCCGCCGGCTCGTCGAGCAGTTGCAGCACGTGGGGGAGCAGCACGCAGTCGTAGGCGTCGCTTGCGAGCTGCGGGGCGCGCTGCAGGTCGGCGACGACGGTCGCGGCGGGGTTGGTGGCGTCGGCGTCGAGCACGTCGCAGCTGCGCAGCCGGTGGCGGCCGTAGCGGGTCGCGTAGTGCGCATCGTGGTAGGCCAGCACGCGGCCGTGGACGTCGTCGGCGTGGGCGGCGAGGAAGCGCTCGATGAACAGCCGGTCGACGCACAGGCCCCGCTCGTCGCCCCAGAACGGGCTCAGCGGCTCGAGCCGGCGCAGGTCGCCCCAGATGTCGGCCGGCGCCTCCGCCGAGGACCGCGAATCAGAGTCGGTGGGGGCGACCGAGATTCGCGGTCCTCGCCGCAGCTTGGCGCCGAGCCGGTCGCGCTCGCGTCGGCGCGCGCGCAGTTGCGGGCGCAGCTCCTCCTCGAGCTCCCGCTCGGCGAGGTGGCTCGTGCGCAGCAGCTCTCCCACCGCGCGCTCGCGCTCGAGCAGCACGGCGTGCAGCCGAGGCTCGTAGAGGCGGGCGTGCTTGCGGTAGAGCGCGCGCACCGCCTGCTCGCCGGCGCGCGCGCAGATCGTCGCGCCGTCGGCCGGCAGCGCGGGCACCTCGACGTGCTCCCAGCCGGCCTCGACGAGCCGGATCGCGAGGTCCCACTGCGCCTGCGCTGTGCCGCCGGCGCCTTCGTCGATCCCGCCCACCGCCTGCAGCGCCGAGGCGCGCAGCAGCAGCGCCCCGCCGAGGGCTGTGCCGCTCAGCGCGCCGACGAGTGGGTCGCCGGGGGCCTGCGTCGTTGGCGCTGCCGCGACCGCAAAGGCCGCCTCGGGGCGCGCGCGCAGCGCGGCGCTGGCCGCTGCGAGGAAGCCCGGCGTCACCGCGTCCTGCCCGTCGCTCAGCCACACGAAGCCGTTCGGCTCGTCGAGCGCGCGGCTCCAGGTGTGAGCCGGGGTGAAGCCAGGGTGTCCGAACAGACTCGCGCCGCCGCGTACGAGCACCCGGTTCGCCGCGGCGTCCTGCTCGAGCGCGGCGACGCATGCCTCGACGCGCCCGTCGGGGGCGTCCAGGACGACGGTCACGGGCGTTGCGGGCGGGGTTGCCGCTTCGCCGGCGATGCGCCCGATCGGCGTGCGCCGCCCGTCGGCCAGGACGGCGAGCACGTCGATCTCCACCGCACCGCCGGTGCCGAGAAGGTTCACGCGCGCGTCGAAGCCGGCGCGCGGCGCCCAGGAGCAGTCTGGGAAGGCGCTCGCGAGGTCGGGCCGCGACACGTCGAGCGGGACGCGGCGAAACGGCTCGCCGCTCTGTGCGAGCTCGACCGCCTCGACCGCTTCCCGCTCGCCGACCGCCCAGCCGACGATCTCCAGCGATGGGAAGGGCAGCGCGGCGCCGGCGGCCGGCACGTCAAGTGCGGCGCCGCGCAGACCGGGCCCAGGTCCGCTCGCCGTCTGCGTGCAGGTGCAGCGCGCGACGCGCGGGGATCCTCTCAGCGGCGCGTCGGTGCCGACCGGCGTCACGCGCACGTGCGGTGGCGGATCGCCATGCAGGGGCGCGTTGGGCACGAGCTGGAAGCCGACGCGGCCGTCGCCCTTGCCGGCTTGGGCGAGGTCCTCGCGGTGGCGGTCGCTCCAGACCGTCCCGACCTCCCGCTCGCCATCGCACACCGCCAGCTTCAGTCGTCGCCAGGGGGCGGCCCGGTCGAACGCCCAGCCGGAGACGCCGCCGCACGTCGCCTGGTCGAGGCTGCCCTCGATCGCCTGCGGGCGCGCGGCCGCGCTGCCCCCGGCGGGCGGGCCGGACTTGACCGCACGCACTGCGAGCAGCAGCGGGAAGTACGGGTCGTGGTGGTCCAGCTCGGCCGCATCCAGGTCCTGGCTGGCAAGGCCGTGCAGGAAGGCCGTGCACGTCAGCACG
Source organism: Conexibacter sp. (assembly GCA_035264605.1). GTDB lineage: Bacteria > Actinomycetota > Thermoleophilia > Solirubrobacterales > Solirubrobacteraceae > Conexibacter. The sequence goes on from DATFPW010000034.1 coordinate 46,615, forward strand.
TTCCCCAGCGCCCGCACTTCGACCGCCTCCGCGCCGAAGCGCGACGCGAACAGCCGTCGTGCGGAGGCGGCGGTGAGTCGCCAGAAGTCCGCATCGACGCCTGCCTCGTAGTCGATCCGGCTCACGCACGGTGCGGTCGCGAGCACGACGCCGCCGGGCGCGAGCGCGCGGTGCAGGTTCGCGACGGCCGTCTCGACGTCGAACAGGAACTGCAGCGTCTGCGTGATCACGATGCAGTCGAAGGCCGCTTCGGGCAGCGACTGCGCTTGCGTGAGGTCGGCGATCAGCGTCGCCTGCTCGTTGTGCTCGGCGACGTCGAGCACGGCGTACGAGCGCGCGCCGCGTTCGAAGCGCTTCGTGTAGCCGGCGTCCTTGACCTCCAGCACGTCCCCCGCGATGTCGGCCGCGTGCGCCTCGAGGAATCCCTCGATGTAGAAGCGGTCGACCGGCTGGCCGCGGTCGAGGCCCCACACGCGGCTGATCGGTTGCAGGCGCCGCAGCGAGCGCCACTCGACCGCGGCTCGCGGCTCGCGCACGACCGGCGACTCGGTCGCGGCCGGCTGCTCGGGGCTGCCCTCCTCCAGCGCCTGCTCGAGTCCGCGACGGTGGCGCTCGAGGCGCGGAATCGCGGTCCGCCACGGCTCGCCGTCGAGCTGGGGGCGCGGCGGCGGGTTGCCCGGCAGCAGTGCCTCGAGCGCGGCGATCCGCTCGCCGATCGCCGCGAGCACGCCGGGCGCGTGGGCGCGATAGCTGTCGGCATGCTCGTCGAGCAGCAGCTCGAACACGCGCATGTGGTTCCGCGGCCCGGTCCGCTCGGTGGTCTTCGACCCGGGGCGGATGCGATAGCGGAACAGCCGCTCGGGCACGATCGCGCCGCGGTGGCCCTGCTCGACGAGCGCGATCGCGATGGCCCAGTCCTCGTAGCCGTCGAGCTCGGGGCGCTCGTCGAACCCGCCGACTGCGAGCAGTGCCTCGCGCCGCACGGGCGCGGCCGTGCAGACGGTGTCCTCCGCCAGCAGCCACGGGAAGTCGCAGCGCGCGGGCTCCCACGTGAACTGCATGGCGCCGAAGGCGGTCAGCCAGCAGCTCGCGAACGCCAGCGACTCGTCGGCCTCCAGCCGTCCGATCGTCGCCTCGAGGAAGCGCGGCTCGAACAGGTCGTCGGCGTCGAGAAACGAGACGTAGCGACCGCGCGCCTCCTCCAGCCCCGTGTTGCGCGCGGCCGAGACGCCGCGGTTCGCGGTGCGCAGGATGCGCGTGCGCGGCCGGCGGTAGGAGGCGAGCAGGTGCTGCGTGACCGGGTCGTCGGAGCCGTCGTCGACGATCAGCACCTCGACGTCCTGCCGCGTCTGCGCGAGCACGCTCTGGACGGCCTCGTCGAGGAAGGGCCCCAGGTTGAAGCAGGGGACGACGACGGAGACGGCCGGCGTCATCCGCTCTCGACCGCGGCGCGGGCACCGCCGCCGGAGGCGGTGGTCGGCTCGCGCGCGGCGCTCAGCGAGAGCCGGCCGGCGGCATGCAGCACGAGCGGCGAGCGGCGCAGCGCGGCGTCGCCGCCGGCCACCGTCGCCCAGATCCAGTGGGGTCTGCCGTCGAGCAGCTCGCGCGGCGTCGCGAGCGAGAAGCCGCCGCGACCGCCGGCGATGCCGTGCTCGGCCAGGTCGGCGCGCGGCTCGTCGGCCGCGACGGTGGCGAGCAGGCGCGGGCCGTCCCACAGCTCCACCTGCGCCGGCTCGCCGTCCTCGCGCATCGCCCAGCCGCTGATCGCCTGCGGCGAGACCTCGTCGAGGAAGCCGCGGCCGGCGACGAGCTCGGCGCGTGGCGCGGACGCCGCGTTGCCCTCGCCGGCGGCGCGCCCGTCTTGCACGATCGTCTCCAGGCGGATCTGCTCGAGGTCGAACGGCCGCAGCGCGGCAGGGTTGCGCAGAAACAGGTGGTCCGGCTGGGCGACGTGGTCGTACTGTCTGTGCCAGCCGTAGGCGAGCTCGTCGTCGGCGAAGCGGTCCTTGCGTTCCTTGAAGACCTTGCGCAGGCCGTGCGCCTGGCTGCGGATCGGGTAGTGGCGCAGCAGGAAGCGCAGCGGGAACAGCCGGCGCCCGGCGAAGCGGACGTCGTGCCCACCTTCGTCGAGCTCGAGGTCGGGCGCGCCAGCCTTCCAGCACTTGCGTTGCAGGAGGTCGTACTCCGCGGGATCCTCCCAGCGCTCGAAGTGCTGCCGCGGGTCCATGCCAGCGCGGTAGGTGTCGTCGACCGGGGCGAAGTTGAGGACGCGGAAGTCGATCGCGTTGCATCCGACGCCGTCGACCCAGCGGATCGCGTCGCGCAGCGACATGCCCGGCCACGGCGCCTCGCGGATCTCGTCGGCGTCGTGGTGGACGTACCAGTCGGCGCCGAGCTCGCGCGCGAGCTCGCGCTTGCGGGCGAGCAGCGCTCTCCACGAGGTCCTGCCGTCCTCGCCGGCGCCGGCGAAGCGCTCGATCGCCAGCAGCCCGCGGCCAAGCCAGCGCTGCGCACGAGCCACCGTCTCGTCGGTCGAGCCGTCGTCGATCAGGTAGGACCAGACGCCGTTCTGCGCGAGGTGGTCGAGCACCGGCTCGATGATGTCGGCCTCGTTGTAGGCGGAGATCAGCGCGACGACGCGGAAGTCGTCGTCGAGCAGGCTGGGGGCGAGCGCGGGCGGCCACGCGTGCGAGCGGGCAGTCGGCGCAGACGCCGCCGCGGGGCGCGCGCTCGCGGCCGGCCTGCGCCGCCGCACGAGCCCGCGACGGGCCGGCGGCTGCGCGGCGGGCGCCTCCGGCGCGGCCTGCGGGCGCACGAGCGCCAGCCGCCAGAACGGGATCTGCCGGCCGCCCGGCAGCTCGGCGAGCAGCAGCAGCTCGTCGAGCCGCTCCACGATGCTCGCCGGGATGCGCAGCCGGAAGCCGCTGTGCTCGGCGTGCTCGACGTCGGGGAACGAGTCGGCGATGTCCGGGCGGCTGCGGTCGGCCGGCACGTGCAGCGGCGGCGCGTCGCCCGCAAGCGCGAGCACGCGCTCGAGCGGGCCCTCGGCCGACAGCGCCCAGCCGGAGATCAGCAGGTCGCCGTCGAGCAGGCCCACGACAGGCCGGTCGAGGTGGCGGCCGGCGAGCGGGGGCACGAGCGGCAGCGGATCGGACGCTGCGACGACGCGCGGCGCCGGCGCGGTCGGCGGGGGCGGGCTATCGAACGGCCTCGACAAAGAAGCTCTCCAGCGGTCGGTCGTCGAGCGCGACGATGTCCGGGAAGGGGCTCGCGGTCTCTCCGCTCGCGAGGTGATGCACCTGCGCGAAGCCGGCCTTGCGCAGCAGCTCGTCGGCGAACTGCGGGACGAACAGCGTGCGCGAGTAGCCGTACCACACGAGCTGCGCGATCAGCTTGCCGCCGAGGCTGCTCATCTCCTCGTCGGGGATCAGGAACCAGTCGCGGTCGCCGCGGCGGTAGGCGTCGAGCGCGTGCTCCATGTTCGGCAGGGCGAGCCGCAGCACGCCGCCGGGCTTGAGCACGCGGCGCAGCTCCGTCAGCACCGGCACGAGCTGCGGATAGGGGACCTCGGGCAGCGCGTGGATGCTGACCGCGTAGTCGATGCTGCCCTCGGCGAGCGGCAGGCCGCCGTCGAGGATGTCGCAGCTGATGTCGATGCCGGGCGCCTGCTTGCGGTCGGAGTTGATCCAGCCGGGCTCGGGCTGGGTTCCGCAGCCCCAGTTGAGGCGGCGCACGGCCGGCGCGTCCGACTGCGTCTGAGTCGGCAGGGCGCTCATGCGGCCGCTCCCACCGGCAGCGCCAGCCGCTCGAGCAGCCGTCCGAGGACCTTGCGGGCGTCGAAGCAGTCCTCCGCGAGCGCGCGTGCGGCGGCGCTGTGGCGCTCGTAGTTCCGCTCGATCTCCTCCACGCCGGCCGCGGCCTCCTCCAACGTCGAGAACGTCAGCAGCCCCTCGCCGACGGGGTAGTGGTCGGCGAGGCCCGTGTCCTGCGCGAGCACCGGCTTGCCGCTCGCGAGATAGCAGACGCTGCGATCGGACAGCCAGCCGCTGCGCGTCGCCACATACATCTGCTGCGCGATGCAGATCTCCGCGCGCGAGCCGCGAATGTAGTCGCGGTACGCCTGCGGCGTGCCGGCCGCCTGCTGCGGGTCGACAAGGCGCCAGCCGTTCGCCTCCAGCGCGGCGAGGTCGCGCGTCTCGGCCGCATCGATGTCGAGCGCCAGCTCGAACTCGGCGTCGACGAGCCGCGGCAGCTCCAGGAACTGGCGGAACTCGTGAACGCGCGAGCCGTACGCGATGCCGTCGAAGGCGACGGTGCCGTACGGGTTGCGCCAGGTCGCGACGCTCGTGAAGGCGCGTCCGCGCGGGCAGGCCGGGGTCGGCGTCCAGGCTGCGAGATCGACCGGCGGCGGCGTCGCGATCCACTCGACCCCGCAGTCCGGGATCGCGCAGCCCTCGCGGCCGACGTTCGCGCCGAGCGTCACGAAGCGGTCGTGGCCGGCGAGCAGGTCGGCGAGGCCGAGCTCGCGCCACATCTGCGGATAGCCGGGGTCGAGGTCGAGGAAGACCCACGGGCCGTCGGCGTCGAGCGCGTCGCGCGAGAGGAAGCCCATCGCGTTGAGGATGCCGGCGCCGGAGGCGTCGTGCGGCGCCTCGAAGTGCGTGATCGGGGTGAGCGCATCGCCCAGCGGCGGCGCGACCGTCGTGCGCACGCCGGCGGCGCGCAGCCCGAGCGCCCACTGCGCGAGCGCCCACGCGTGGCCGCCGGCCCGCTCGCGCCCCGCCGTGTTGCCGGCCAGCACCATCTGCGGGCGTTCGCTCACGAGTAGCCGAGCTCCTGCAGCGGGCCGGCGAACGCCTCGTTGGCGAGCTCCTTCAGCGCCGGCGGGAGATCCTTCTGCCAACGCCCGCTCGACGCGCTCGCGTCCGGGACGGTGCGATGCTGGATGCGGTCCAGCTGCGCTTCCGCGCGGTCGACGATTCCGCTGACCAGTGACGGGGAGCTGTCGAGCTCCAGGAAGTCGAGGATGCGCGCGAGCGCCGCCGGCACGTCGGCGACGAGCTCTTCGTAACGGACGAGCAGGGCGCCCTCGCGACGCTCGCGCCAGCCGGCTGAGAGCGCGGCGGCGATGCCGGCCTGCCACTGCACGAACTGCTCGTCGCTGTCGACGTGCTCGCGTCCGAATGCGTCGTAGCCGCGCTTCGCGTTGAACGCGAGCATCGAGGCGATCACGTCGCGAAAGTCCCGCACGAGGAAGATCTCGCGGCCGTCGGCGCACAGCTCGCGCATCAGCCGCGTCAGGTGCGCGGGCCCGCACTTCTCGGCCGCGTAGCGCACGTCCGTCTGCTCCTGCGCCGTGCCCAGCTCGCCCGCGAAGGTCGCCGCCTGGTCGACGGCCGAACGCAGCAGCCGCTCCACCGGAGCGCCGAGCAGCAGCTCGCGCAGCGGCTCGTCGATTCGCAGAAGCTCGTCCGGTCCCATCGACGCGCGCCCGAGCCACCATGCCTCGCCCTGCACGCCGCTGTCGAGCAGCCGCATGCGACTGGCGGGGCTCGCCATCGCGATGGCGGCGTCGAGTTGGTAGGCGAACGGCCGCGAGTCATAGGTGTCGGGGCGGAAGGCGGCGACCTGGGGGTGCTGGCTCAGCAGCGTCAGCAGCAGCGTCGATCCGCTGCGTCCGAGCGTCGTCACCATCAGCGGCGCGGGGCCCTTGGTCGGCTGCGGCTCGAACGGCCGTCGACTCCCGCGCACGTGCGCGATCGGCAGCTCCTCGTGCGTCTCGCTCGCGGTCCCGTTCACCTGCAGCTCGAACGCGGGCGGCAGCTTGAGCGCGTCGAGCATGAGCGAGAAGCCCGAGCGCTCGGCTCCGGACACCGCGGGGAAGGCGCTTGCGATGTCGGGGCGCTCGACGCTTCGCGGGACGCGCAGCACCTGATGGCCCTGTCTGATCTCGACCGTCACGTTCCCACCGTCGGGTGCGAGCGCCCAGCCGGAGACGGGGACGCAGAAGCCCAGCGCCGGGTCGTCGGCGCCGGGGCGCTCGAGGTTCGCGTGCAGGCGCTCGCTGCGGGCTGCCGGCTCGATCGCCTCGATCTGGACGACGGGAGCGCTGACCGCGGAGGAGGGGGACCTGCTCATGCGACCTCCTCGAGCTCGCTGAGCGTGGCGCGCCACAGGTCGCTGTGCAGCCAGTGGTTGTAGCGCGAGGCGGCCGCTCGCTCGGGTGTCGGATACGACTGGCCCTCGAGGTGGTAGAGCTCGACGTCGGCCAGGTACCACGACTCGCGCCCCTGCTCGCGCAGGCGCAGGCACAGGTCGCTGTCCTCGTAGTCGCCGCGCACGTAGATGCCGCGCAGGCCGCCGAGGCTCTCGTACAGGGCCGCGTCGACCAGCAGGCACGCGCCGGTGACGGCCGGCACCGCGCGGGTGACGTTGGCCGCCTCGAAGCGGCGGTGCAGGCCCTTGTAGAAGTGCTCGTTGGACCAGCCGTTCCCGCCCTCGCCCGCCGCATCGCGCTCGAAGCACAGTCCGGCGTGCTGGATCGAATCGTCCTCGTAGAGCAGCTTCGGCGCGAGCGCCCCGATCTCGGGGTGGGCGTCGTAGAAGTCGACCATCCGCGACAGCCAGCCGGGGCCGGCGGGCAGCACGTCCGAGTTCAGCAGCAGCAGCTTGCGCCCGCGGGCGAGCGAGGCGCCGAGGTTGTTGGCGGTCGAGTAGCCGGCGTTCGCGCTCAGGACCGCCAGCCGAAACGGTACGCCGTAGAGGTCGTGCAGGTGACCCGCGAGCCGCCGCATGCGCGTCGCCTGCTCGGGCGAGTCGAGCACGTAGATCAGGTCGGCGCGGTGGAGCTCGGGGTCGTGGACGAACTGCGCCAGCTGGTGCTCGAGGAACTCCATGCGACGGTACAGCGGGACGACGATCGTCACGTCGGGGTCCTCGGGCGGCACGCCGTGCTGGTCGACCTCCTCGATCTCGACCGCATCCGACAGCCGCCGTTGCAAGCGCGCCAGCGCGGGCGCGACGTGCGCGCCGAGCAGCAGCCCGTCGCCTCCGTCGAGCTCGACGTCGTTGAGGATCGTCGTGCGCAGGTTGAGCGGCTGGTCCACGACCGCCGGGACCGCGACCTCGAAGCCCTCGCCGTCGCCGCGCTCGCCCTGCAGGACCCAGCCGCCGTCGCTCGCGCTCTCCTCCGGCAGCTCTGCGAACGCGATGAAGCCGAGCCGCTCGGTCGCAGGCACGCCGAAGAACTCGCTCACGTCCGGGCGGCGGTAGCGGAACGCGCCGCGCAGGTCGATGCGCCGGCCCTCGGGGCTCAGCAGCGCGAGCGACCGCAGATCGGAGCCGCGGGCGAACGCCCATCCCTCGACGTAGTACGACGAGCGATCGACCCGCCAGAAGCCGTCGACGTTGGCCGTGCACGGGGCGACGGGGCCGCCTCTCGGCGCCGACAGACGCTCGCGGGTCGCCTCATGCAGCGCCGCGAGCGCGCTGCCTGCGTCGCCCAACGTTCTGTCGCGCCGCGCGCTCCGCGTGAGCAAACGCTCCTGCAGGCTCGCGCGGGCGGCCCTGTCGAATCCGCCCAGCAGGCGTCGGCCGAGCTCGGCCGGGGCGACGTTGGCCTGCACGACGCTGACCGGCTCCACAACGGGCCTGCCGTCGGGCTGCTCGAGCTCGATGCTGCCGGTCAGCGGCGTCGTCAGCGGTGTGCGCCCGCTGCTCAGCAGCAGGACGGCAGTGATGCCGTCGCCGGCGACGGCGAGCGTCGTGACGGTCAACCGCTGCCGTCCGCCGTCCTCGAGCAGCCAGCCGCGCAGGGCGTCGCCGGGCTCGCGCAGGCCGCTCGCCAACGCCAGCACGAAGCTGGCGCCGAGGAACGTGAGAGCGTCGATGCGAGCGAGCGGCGCGTCGCCGTTCGCGGCGGCGGTGCGGGTCGTTCTACGGGGTGCGGTGCGGGACTCAGGCATGGGCGACCACCGGGTTGCGGAGCAGGTCTTCGTAGAGCTCGGAGAGCCACTGCGCGTGCTCGTCCATCCGATACACCGGCCGGATCCCGCCGCGCAGGCGCTCCCACAGATCCGGATCGGAGGCGGCGCGCCGCATCGTCGCGGCGAGGCTCGTCGGGTCGTTGGCGCGGAAGTGCAGGCCGTCGACCCCGTCGGTCACCTTCTCGGCCATCCCGCCGATGTCGCTGGCGATCACGGGGCGGCCGAAGTGGAACGCCTCCTGAATCACCAGCGGCGAGTTCTCCCACCAGATCGATGGGACGATCACCCAGTCGACCTCCGCCATGTAGGCGTGGAGGTCGTCGTGGTCATAGGCGCCGATGAAGGTGACGTGATCGCCGGCGCGCTCGAGCAGCTCGGCGACGCGGTTCTGGAACTGGCCCGGCTGCAGGTCGAGGTTGGCGCCGTGGATGCGGACGTGCGGGCCCGGCTTCGTCTCCTCGGCCGCGGACGGTGCGGAGGTGGCCGGCTGTGGAGCGGCCGCACGTTCCAGCGCCGCCAGCAGCGGGTCCTGCTGGGCGCTCGCGCCGTGCAGCTCGATGATCGCCTCGAGCACGACCTGCAAGCCCTTGAACGGCGTCAGCTGGCCGAAGAAGCCGAAGCGGTCGCGGTGCGCGCGCGGCTGCACCGACGCCTCGCCGGCCGGCGGCGTGCGGCCGTACTCCTCCACGATCACCTTCTCCTCCGGCAGGCCCCAGTCGACATAGCGCTGCCCGAGGAACTTGCTCGGCGCGACGAAGCGGTCGACGACCGCCATCTGCGACTGCACGAAGCGCTTGCGCAGGAAGAACGTCTGCTGGTCGATCTCCGGGAAGCACTCGTTGCAGCGCCGCGGCGACTCCTGCATGCACGGCGTCTCGTCGGTCGCGCGCAGCATCTGCCCCTGGCGATGGCAGATCGGCATGAACTCGTGCAGCGTGTAGACGATCGCCGCGTCGGGACAGCTGTTCTTGACCTCGCGCAGGATGTCGTAGCCGAAGAACATCGTGTGCTGGAAGTGCACGACGTCCGGTCTGATCGCGCGCAGGAACGCGCGCATGTGCTTCGTGTAGAGGCGCTTGTCGTCGCGGATCGTCCCGAACGTCCAGTCGTAGGAGCCGTTCCAGTCGTCGGTGAAGAAGAAGTACTCGTCCGGCTTGTCGTCGACCGGCGCGACGCACGTCCCGAGGTGCACCCGGCCGGCCGGCGCGAGCGGCGGACCGCCCTTCGCGAGGAAGACCGAGCGCACGTCGCCGGCCGCCACCAGATGGCGGTGCAGCTCGAGCGCGTAGGCCTCCGCGCCGCCGGGTCGCACGGACGGGTGGTTGTGGCAGATGAAGAGGACGGTGGGGCGTCCGTTCACGGTCGTCATGACTGTCCTCCTGGCGCATGGGCGCGCAGATCGAAGATGACGCAGTGGCCGTCGTGGTGGAGCACGCGACCGCGTCCCATCAGGTGCTGCAGCAGCCCGCCGTAGTAGTCGAGCCACCAGAAGCCGGTGGCGGGCAGCAGCAGGAACTCCGCGCCCTTGGCGCGGCATTGCTCGAGGTGCGCGATCGCGGCGTCGCTGTCGGCTGGATAGTGGCCCGCATAGGCGCCGCCGGGACCTTGCGGGAAGTGGCTCGCCGCGAGCTCCGGCGACAGCAGCGCCTCGTCGCCGCGACTGACGACGAGCACGCGCGCCTCGCGCGGCACCTTCGCGAGCGCCACTGCATGGATGCGCCGGACCAGCTCGCCGTAGTCCTCGACCGCCTCGTTGCCATGGGCGGCAGCCGCCGGCTCGTACGGCTGCGGGGCCGTCGGCGCCGCGTCGAGCAGCATCCGCTGGCGCAGCAGCTCGTGCGCGAGCACGAGCGTCACGCGCAGCCGCGCGTCCTCGGGCGCGGTCGTCGCGATGCGCTCGCGCACCCGCTCCATCGTCGCGGCGCTCATCGCGCATCCTCCAGAGCGAACATGATGCACGCCTCCTCTCGGACGACCTCGCGGTAGCGCTCGCTCAGGTGCGCCTCGAGCTCGCGGTAGTGATCGAGCCACCAGAGGCTCGTCTTCGGCAGCAGGAAGTAGCGGCCGCCCTGTGCGCGCAGCCGCTCCAGCTCGACGACCGCCTGCGCCCCGTCGATCGGGTAGTGGCCTGCGTAGACGCCTTCGCTCGTCTGCGGGAAGTGCAGGCCGCGGTGCTCGGGGAAGCGCAGGATCTCCTCGTCGCCGCGGCTCGCGACGATCACGGCCGACTCCGCGGGCAGGTCCGCGACGACTTGACGCACGCGCTCGCGCACGCGCTCGTAGTCGGCGGGGTGGCGCCGGCCGTAGGGCTGCCACGTGACGCCCCACTTGCGCTCGAAGCGCGCACGGTTGGCGGCCAGCAGCTCGCCGTGGGAGCCGTCGGCGAACAGCGCGCCCAGCGTGCCTTCGCCGAAGTGGTGCACGAGCACGTCCTCGGCGCACACGAGGCGGTAGCCGGCGCGCCGCGCGCGCTCGGCGTAGTCGTCGTCCTCGAGCATGCCGAGCCCGAAGCCCTCGTCGAGCGCGCCGATGCGCGCGTGCACGTCGCGGCGCAGGGCCAGGCAGAACATCGCGGGCATCGGCAGCTCGAAGCGCTCGCCCGTCTGCTCGCGGGCGCGGCGCGCGGCCTCCTGCAAGAAGCCGCCGTACGTCTCGTAGTCGACCGCGACCTCCGCCTCGTTGCCGATGCGGTTCGTGACCGCGCCCACAAGGCCGATCTCCGGATCGGCGGCGTGGGCGGCCAACCGTTCCAGCCAGCCGGGCGCGACGATCGTGTCGTTGTTGAGCAGCACCAGCAGCTGGCCGCGGGCGAGCGCGAGCCCCTGGTTGGAGGCGGCTGCGAAGCCGCGGTTGGCATCGTTGAGCACGAGCGCGACGTGCGCGAAGCGCCGCGCGAGCGTGCGCAGGTACGTGCGTGAGCTGTCCTGCGAGGCGTTGTCCACGACGATCAGCTCGACCGTCTGTCCGGCGCTGTTCGCGAGCACGCTCTCGACGCACAGCCGCGTCAGCGCGACGTTGTCGTGCGTGACGACCACGACGCTGGCCGCCGGCGCCTGCTCACCCTCTGCCTGCCCGTCGGCGAACGGCACCGGCGCAGCGAGGATCCGCTCGTGCGTCGCCGCGGCGAGCCGCAGCGGGCGCCGGCGCTCCACCGCCAGCGGGAGGTCGTCGGCGAGCGCGCCCCCGCGGATGGCGGCCATGTGGCGGTCCTCGACGGGTCCCGCGCCGGATCTCGCCGGCCGCGTGGGCGTCGCCACGCCGCACGCCGACAGCAGATTGCCCAGCACGACGTCGCTCGAGAACCACTCGCGCGCGATCGCGCGGGCGTCCTCGCGGGCGCGCGGCTCGTCGGCGCAGATCGCCTCCACGGCCGCCGCCGCCTCGTCGAGCGTCGAGAAGCCGTGCAGCCCGCAGCCGGTCGGCAGGACGTTCGAGAAGCCGGTCTCCTGCGTGACGCACGGCCGGCCGGCGGCGAGGTACGTCGCGCTGCGGTCGCTGAACCAGCCGGAGCGCAGCGCGACGTTCTGCTCCTTCGCCACGGTGAACTCCCCGCGCGACTCGCTGACGTAGGCGCGGTAGCGGTGGATGTCGCCCGAGATCGCGGCGGCGTCGGTGACCGCCCAGCCGTGGCTCGTCAGGCGCGCGCGATCCTGCTCGTCGAACGTGCTGAGCGCCAGCTCGAAGTCGCGACCCGTGCGGGCCGGCAGCGTCAGGAAGCGCTCGAACTGGTCGTCCTTGCTCCACGAGTACACGCGCCCATCGAGCGTCACGTCGCGCCAGCGCTGGCGCCAGTTCCCGACCGTCGTGAAGCACCGCCGCGTCCGCTCGGCGGGCGGCCACAGGTCCAGCACGACCGGCTGGCGCGTCGGATGGAAGTGGAAGCTGGCCGTCGGCGCCAGCCCGCAGTCGGCCGCGCCCCAGTTCTCGCCGAAGGTGAAGAACGCGCAGTGCTGCTCGAGGAACTCGGTCGTCTCGGGCACGCCCTGCGCCAGCTCGACCTGCAGCTGCACCGGATCGGTCTCCAGGTAGACGAGGCGACCGGTGCGGCTGTGCTCCAGGCGCGGCGCGGTGCCGCCGTGGAGGTTCACGATCAGCTCGGCTTCGTCGTAGAGCGCGAGCAGCTTGCGCTCGCTCATGCCGTAGCAGCGCCCGTCGTCGTGCAGCGCCTGGTAGGCCCAGTTGGCGCCCAGGTCGACGCCCCGCATCACGCCGTCGATGTATGCGGCCGCCATCGCCGCCCCGTCGCTCTCCGGCGTGGGGGTCAGCATCGAGGGCGAGCGTGCGTGCGCCTCGACGTAGTAGGGGGCCATGCCGAGCCGGCGCAGGCCGAGCAGGTAGTGGAGCGTTTGCCACACGACCCCTGCGACCGGGATCTTGGTCATCATCCCGAGCACCACGATCTTCGGCGCGCCGCTCATGCGCCATCCCCCGCGAGCACGCCGTTGCGGCGGCGATCGCTCCCCTGCGCCGCGTGCAGCTGGCTGTAGAGGCCGCCCTTGCGCAGCAGCTCCTCGTGCGTGCCGCGCTCGACGATCAAGCCGTGGTCGAGCACCACGATCAGGTCTGCCTCGCGGATCGTGGAGAGCCGGTGCGCGATCGTGAAGGTGGTGCGCCCGACGGCGAGCCGGTCAAGCGCGTCGAGGATCACCTCCTCGGTCTTCGAGTCGATCGAAGAGGTCGGCTCGTCGAGCACGAGGATCGGCGCGTCCTTGAGGAATGCGCGCGCGACCGAGATGCGCTGGCGCTCGCCGCCCGAGAGGCCGGTCCCGCGCTCGCCGACGAGCGTCTCGTAGCCGTGCGGCAGGCGGCTGATGAAGTCGTGCGCATTGGCCGCCTTGGCGGCCGCGATCACGTCGTCCATGCTCGCGTCGAGGCGGCCGTAGCCGATGTTCGTCGCGATCGAGCCGGCGAACAGCAGCGGCTCCTGCAGCACGAGCGCGATCTGCGAGCGCAGCGACGCGAGCCTGACGCGCCGGACGTCGACGCCGTCGATCAGGATGCGTCCCCGCTGCGGGTCATAGAAGCGCACCAGCAGGCTCAGCAGCGTCGTCTTGCCGGCACCGGTCGGTCCGACGATCGCCACGCGCGAGCTGGCTGGGACGCGCAGCGAGATGTCGCGCAGCACCGGCACGCGGCCTCTGTAGGCGAACTCCACGCCGTCGAGCTCGACCTCCCCGCGGGCGTGGCCGAGGTCGATTGCGTCCGGCAGCTCTTTGATGTCCGGCTCCATGTCGAGCAGCTCGAACGACGCGTTGAGCTGGACGAGCTGCTGGTTGAGCCCGCCGATCGTCGTGCTGATCTGCTCGAGCGGCGCGTAGACCGCCGCCACGTAGGTCAGCAGCACGACCAGCTCACCGGTCGTGATGTTGCCGCTGAAGCGCTCAGAGAAGCCGAAGTAGAAGACGAGAGCGGTGCCGAGCGCGGTGCACCCCGTCACGGCGAGGTTGAAGAGCGTCTCGCGCACCGTCAGCTGCACGCGCTCGCTCGCGGCCGTCTCGCCCTGTTCGCGGAAGCGGCGGTGCTCGTGGCGCTCGCGCCCGAACGGCACGATCACGCGCAGCATCGACATCGCCTCGTTGACGATCGTCAGCGACTGCCACTCCAGCCGCTGAACGCGCTCCAGGCGGGGAACGATGCGCTTGCCGTAGAGCGTCAGCGAGTAATACATCAGCGGCATCACGCTGAACGAGATGAGCGTGACCTTGAGGCTGATGACCGCCGCGATGACGGCCATGCCACAGAGGGTGAGCAGGCCCTGGGCGAGCGGCGGGATCGCCATGACGATGACCCCCAGCGAGGCGGCGGCGTAGTTGATGCGCCCCATCAGCTCACCGGTCTGGCGCTGGTCGTGGAAGGCGAGCGAGAGCCGCTGCGCGTGCTCGAACAGGTCGCTGCGCAGGTCGAGGATCATGTACTGCTCGAGCTTCGAGTCGAGATAGCTGTTGATGACGGTGAGGCCGTGGGAGACGATCACGATCAGGAAGCCGAACACCGCCGCGATCGCGAGCACCGTGTACTTGTCGGTGGCGCCGAAGAAGAGGACGTTCGTCGTCCCGTCCCCCTCGCCGGAGACGACGTCGAGCATCATCGCCAGCGGCCACGGCTGCGCCATCGTCGCCACCGACGCGACGATCAGCAGCACGAAGGAGAGGGCTCCGAGCTTCCAGTAGGGCCGCAGGTACGGGAGCGTGCGCGGCAGCACTCGCCACAACGTCCAGCCGCCGCGCCGATCGCCACGGTGCCGGCGCCGAAGCCTCACGCGTCCTCCAGCGCCGCGGCGGCGCGGGCGGGCAGCACGACGGCCGCCGCGGCTTGCAGCGCCATGCCGCCGACGAGCCACAGCGAGCCTGCGCCGAACAGGCACGCGGCGACGAGCGCGTGCTGGAGCGTCGCAGAGGCGGTGAGGGCGATCAGCACCGCGGCTCCCGCGGCAGCGTGCGGCGAGCAGCGCGGCCACATGCGCAGCCGCACGAGCTGCCGGCCGTGACCGTGCTCCTCGACGGCGACGCGGAGGCGCCCTGAGGCGAGCGGACCGACGCGCACCTCGAGGTCCCACGTGTCGAAGTCACCGCCGCGCACGACCTGCGCAGGACCCGTCCGCAGCTCCCCGTGGAGCCGTTCGACCCAATCCTCGACAGGCTCCCACGCCTCGCTCCACACGCTTGCCCGCCGGCGCCGCGGGAGCGCGACCACGCGCGGCCCGCGTCGGCGCCACGGCGTCAGGCCGCGGTGCAACCGTCCCCACAGGCGGGCGGCCGGCTGCAGCACGCAGAGCGCGAACACGACCGTGCGGACCTGCAGGCGCCGGCGCGACGGCAGCGAAGGCGCCATCACCACGGCCAGCGTCCAGACGGCCGCCTGGACGACGATCGCGAGCAGGCAGATCAGGAACAGCACAGGCGCGAGCGGCAGGTCCACCAGCGGAACCTCGAAGGGGGTCGTGACTCCCAGCAGAGCGCAGCCCGATATGGCTGCGAGCACGAGCAGCAGGAGGTGCCACTCGGGGATCAGCGGGAAGGCCGAGGCGCCGTCGCCGTGACGCCCGTAGACGGACTGGAAGAGGCCGCTGCCGGAGGCCCCGTGGTAGACGCGCCAGCGGCGGCGCCCGAAGGAGCGGCGGACCTTGCCGCCGTAGACGGTGCCGCTCCAGCTGACGTGCCCGTGGTGGTTGTAGCGGTCGGGCCACTTGCGCTCCAGCAGCGCCTCCGCGCGCCCGTAGCCGGCCTGCTGGCGCAGGTAGGCCGACATGGAACGCCGCGCGCGGTGCCAGACGAGCGCTCCGGGGCTGAAGCCGAGCGTGCCGCCGGCGTCCTGCAGGCGCCAGCACAGGTCGACGTCGTCGCCCGCCACCCGGAAGCGCGCGTCGAAGCCGCCGACCTGCTCGAGCGCCGCTCTGCGGAAGGCCATGTTGCATCCCGGAATGTGCTCGGCCTCGGAGTCGGACAGCAGCACGTGCATCGGCCCGCCGGGCGCGTGGCCGACGCCGTCGGCGACGACCGTGTCCGGCGGCGGGACGTTCGGGCCGCCGACGCCGACGTCCCCGCTGTCCAGCAGCGAGGCGGCGAGGTGACGCAGCCAGTGCGGATCGGGCACGCAGTCGTCGTCGCAGAACGCCACGATCTCGCCGGCGGCGGCGGCCGTGCCGGTATTGCGCGCGGCGGAGAGCCCCTGGTTCTCGGTGCGGATCACGCGCACGCCGCGAGCGGCGGCGAGCTCGCCGGCCCCGTCGGTGGAGCCGTCGTCGACGACGATCAGCTCGCAGTCCGGATAGTCGAGCGCGAGCAGCGCCTGCACGCATGCGTCGATCGTCGCGGCGCCGTTGTAGGTGCAGACGACGACGGACGCCCTCGGCCAGTCGTCGCGGGGCGCGAACGGCACGTTCGCGAACGCGTCGCGCAGCGCGCCGAGGGCCGGCTTGGGCGCGCGGTCGCGACCGACGACGCCGAAGTCCCAGTCCTCGACGTCCACGCCGCCGCGGTGCCACTCGTCGGTCCAGGCGAACACGCAGCAGCCGGCGCAGCCGGCCGCGTAGGCGACGCGCAGCTGGCCGGCGAGCGACGCGGCCTGGGCGTCGGGGCCGTTGCGACGGCTGTCGAGCCCGAGCTCGCCGAGTACGAGCGGCCGGTCGCCGGCGAGCGTGTGCAGCCGCGCCAGGTAGCGCGCGAGCGCCTCCTCCTGCTCGAGGAACACGTTGAAGCAGACGAAGTCGAGGAACGGCAGGTGCAGGAACTCCGTCGAGGGATAGTTGGCGTAGGTGACGAGCGCCTCCGGGTCCTCCGCCTTCGCGGCGCGGAAGAGCCGCTCGACGAAGCGCTCCACGCGCTGGCGTCCGTGCCAGCGGACGATGCCTGGCGGGATCTCGTTGCCGATCACGTAGCCGAGCACCGCCGGGTGTCCGGCGCAGGCGCGCACCGCCCCTCGGACCGTCTCGACGATCGCCCGACGCCGTGAGCGGCTTGCGAGGAACGCGACGTGCTGCTCCCACGGGATGCCGATCAGGACGCGCAGCCCGTGCGTGGCGGCGAGCTCGAGCAGCCATGCGGGCGGGACGGTGTACGTGCGCAGCGTGTTGACGCCGTTCGCCGCCATCGCCGCGAAGTCGGCGGCGACGACGTCCGCTGGGGGGAACAGTCCGTCGGTCCCGCGCTCGCGGAACGTCCCGTACGTCACTCCGCGCAGATAGAGCTTCTCGTCGCCGACGTAGAGGAACTTGCCGCGCGCGTGGACTCGCTCGCCCAGGGCGGGAGCACGGCGCCGGCGGCGCGGGCCCGGCCGTCGAGCGACGGCCCCGATCGATGGGCGATCGGGCGAGCGCGGCAGCGTCTGCTCAAGCGTCGGCGGCGTTTCGACCCCTTCCGTGGGCCCGTTCAGAGGCCGTCACCGACGCCGATGCCCAGGCGACTCACATTGGCAACGGACGACGACCCTCAGGGGACTGACACTGTGAAAACGCCGACGACTCTAATGCAGAACCTCCACAAAGCTATGCAGTTCCTGCGCACTGGTGTCACCGTGCGACCCTCCATCTGCGCAAAACCTAAGGCGCTTAGGGCGTGAGCGCCACCTTCACGACGCCGTCCTGCTGGTTGCCGAACAGCTGCTGCGTTCATCGTCTTTCGCGGCGCGTCCCGCTGCGCGCGAGGCGGCTCAGCCGACGAACGTCACGGCACGCCGCGTGACGCGCAGCCTGCGCGTGAGCAGCAGGCCGGGTCTCGTGGCGCCCGTGACCCGAAGGCGCAGCGTGAGCCTGACGCCCCTGCTCGTGCTGAGGCGATCGCGCGCTCTCGGCGTGAATGCGACCGTCATCGTGCCCGAGCGCGACGCGCTGCCGGACGCGAGCGTCGCCGCGTGCGGGCGACGGCGCAGACCCAGGCGAACGGCGGCGCGCCCTCCGAGCGTCAGCGTCGCAGACGCCCTGCACGGGGTCGTGCAGGTGACGTTCAGGCGCAGTCCGCTGCGCAGGATCGTCGCGAGCCGCTGGCTGCCGCTGAGCGTCATGCCGACGATCAGGCGCTGAGCAGAGGGCGTTGCAGGCGCCGATGTCGCGGGTGAGGGCGGTGCGGGCGCCGGCACTGCGGGCGCGGGCGTCGGCGGAGCGGGGGCAGGGCCGGGCGGGGTCTCCCCGAGCTGCTGCGCCGTGAGCGCGATCGGCTCCTGGCCGGTGGCCTCGGGCGAGAGCAGGAAACTGCCGTCCGACTGCCTGCTGGCGACGGCGGCGCCGCCGGCCAGCGGATAGAACTTGCCGTCGGGGGCGGCGTCGAGGAAGAGCAGCTGGACGTCCCCGACAACCAGGTGGGGGCCGCCGTCGAGCACGAAGTGGCCCGCAGGCGCGTCTCCGCCCGCCAGGACGACGGAGATCTGGTCGCCGGACGCGACGCTCCCCTTGATCACGTCGCCGAGTCTCACCGTGTAGTCCGTATGTGGGATCGCCGGCACCGGATCTCCGGCGTCGTCGACCCCGGGAGAGACGCCCGACACGACGCTGGAGCCGATCACCTCGCCGGTCGCGACCACGTCCGCCTCCGCTCTCAGATCCCCGACGTTCGCGTAGACCGGATGGTCGGCGTCGATGTGGTAGACGGAGGCGGCAGCCGCGCGCTCCGGGAGCGGCTGCGGTCGATCGGCGCGCCATCCGCCGAGCGCCAGCCAGGCTGTCGCGGCTGCCGCCGCGACGACGACGGCAGCCGCCGAGACGACGAGCGAGCGCCGCGCACGGCGGCTCATGGATACATCGCCTTCACGCGATTGACGTCATACGGCTGGGGCGTCTGCTTGATCGGGCCCCCGAGCGGTCCTCTGCGCATGACGCTCGGGACCGATCCGTCGACGTAGTCCTCCGTGTGATCGAGGCCGAGCGTGTGGCCCAGCTCGTGCGTCGCGACCTTCGTCTGCTGCGCGTCTGACTGCTGATCCATGAACCACTGGTTGAACTGGATCGGCGTGCGGATGAACGAGCATCTGTTGCAGTCGCCCTGCCAGGTCGTGTACGCGTAGGTCGAGTCGTAGAACGAGGTGTCCGCCATCGGCACGTGGATCGCGTACGGGACCCCGGGCCACTGCGAGAAGTGCACGTTGGCGCCCGTGGCGTTCCAGTTGCTCGCGCCCTGGGAGGCGTTGTCCAGGTAGCGGTGCCCTCCGCCGTACGACCAGTAGAGGTTGAGGGTCCCGTGGTACGGCCACTCGCCGCCCAGCGTTCCGGTCACGCGCGGCGCCCACGTCAACGTAGCCTCGTTCGACGTCTGCTCCACGCCGTGGTCGTCCGTATAGGTGGCTCGCAGCGTGTCGGTGCCGACGGCTGTCGAGATGTAGTTGAAGACGGCGGTCCCGTTCGCGCCGGTCGCCGCGTGGAGGGTGAGCCCTGCGCTCGGCCCCGAGAGCGCCTTGAGCGTGACGTCCCGCCCGACGACCGGATCGCCGTCCTCGTCCTGGACGAGCGCCTTGAAGAAGACGAAGGCGCTGCCGGCTTGGAGCCGGCTGTCGTCGGGCGTCAGCAGCACGCCGTCGCCCACCAGCGCCGCCAGCGTCAGCTGCAGCGACGCGAACAGGATGTTGTCGTCGCTCGACGGATTGAGCGTGTCGACGTCAACCGACGTGTCGCCGACTCTCACGAACGGCTTGAGGTCGTAGAGCTCGTCGTCGCAGCGGGGGTCCTCGTCGCATCCCACCGCCATCGGATCCGACGGGTTTCCGGGGTCGTCGTCGAGCCCGCCGACCGTGATGAGCGATCCGTTCAAGCTCTCGCCGTCGTCCTGGCCGCCTGCCGAGGTCGTGAGTCGAGAGCCGTCGACGTCGATCTGGCTGTACTGGACCGAGGGTTGAAAGCCATAGGAGATGCCCAGCCCCATCGTGAGACCCGAGCTTGCTCTGAGCGGGCTCCCGAGGCCGATCGCGAAGTGATCCCCGACCGTGTTCTGCGCGCCGTACATCAGCTCGACCGTGTTCGTCGGGACGGATGGGTCATGGAAGACCACGGCGAGGATATCGCCGTCCATCTGGAAGGTGTTCTGCTCGGCGATCGTGAAGTCGACGCGGCCCGCCGGGGCGTCGTCGATCTTGTCCTTGAGGAGGGAGGTCACGTCTGCCACCACGTTGACCGAGCCGATGCTGCTCGGGATCGTGTGTGCCGGGTCCCACGCCACCGCGACGTCGTCGATCGTCACCTCGCCGTCCGGAGGCGTGTAGCCCGAGATGCCGGTGCTCGCGGCGAGCAGGAAGGCTCTTTCGACGACGGCGCCGGCCGGCTTGTCGACTTGCACGACGCCGGAGGCTGCGTTGGTTCCGATCGCGTCGGTTGACAGGCGCAGATGGCCGACCTCGCTGTAAAGGGGCTCGAGGTTCGCGCTCGCGGACGAGGACGCGACGGCGATCAGCGCGAGGGCGAGCAGCAGCGCGCTGCGCAGGCGCGTCCTCGGCGCTGCGCGACGGCGATCACGGCACGGGCGTCCCTGCGTCTCGCTCCTCTCCCGCTCCCGCATCGCGCTTGAATAAACGAGAACGTCTAACCAAAGTCAAGCGCGTTGGCGCGTTGACGCGCCCGAGGTCGGTCGACGGTCGAGCGTGCGACCTGGGCCAGGTCGATCGCCGTGGCGACGTGGAACGCATCCAGCGCATGCGGCGCAGGCTCGGGGAGCGCCGGCGGCAGCGAGCACTGGCCCGTCCGTCGGAAGTCACGCGACCGCTCCGGGCCGCCCCCGGTCAGCGCGTCGAGTGGCAGGGCCAGGGTCGGCCATAAGGGCGGCAACCTTCCTGACCTGGCACGTTGCCGCCACGGGCATCGGATGCCCACGGCCCTTCGGTCGTTACGTCTGGTCGAGCGAGCGCCGGATATCGGAGATCTTGCGGTAGAGGCGAAGCGGATTCTCAGGCACGTCGATGAACCCTCGCTGTCGATAGAAGGCAGCCGCTCTCTCGTCGATCGCGTCGACGACGACGAGCCGTGCGGCGGCAGCGTCGCTGGCAGTGACCGCGAGGCGGAGCGCCTCAGCGAGCAGACGGCTTCCGAGCTGTCGGCCTTGGTAGCGGCAGTCGACGGCGAG
>DATFPW010000035.1:0-22796 GCA_035264605.1 Conexibacter sp.
GCCTGGTAGGCGTCGAGCAGGTCCTTTGCAACGGCTTCGCGGACCGGCGTCGGCGTCAGTCTCCTGCGTTCGAGCGCGCGCAGCGCGAGCGTGGCGTCCGCGCCCGGTCGCGTGAAGCGGGTGGCAGTGCGGAACTCGCGCAGCAGCAGCCACGCGCGCGCCTGCTCGGCGTCGCCGGCCTCCACGGCCGCGAGCGTCGCGTCGTAGGCGTAGGCGAACAGCGCAGCGCGAACCTGCCCGCGCGCCGCCGCGAGGACGGTCCGGTCGCCGCGAGCGGCGGCGCGCTGAGCGGCGGCGAGTCCGGTGGCGAGACGGGCGGCCGCCTCGCTCCGGTTGGTCCCGCCGCCGCTCGCGCGGCCGCTCTCTGCCCGGCCGTTTTCGATCGACTCCGACTCCAGCTCCCGCGCGTGCCCGCGCGCGTGACGCACGAGCTGCGCTGCCCGCTGCGGCGTGCCGAGGATCAGCTCCGACTGCGCCTCGAACAGGCCCGCGTTGATCGCCTCCGCCACGCGCCACGGCTGCGGCTGCACGTCGTGCGCCCCCGCGCGGACCGCGCCGCCTGCGAGCAGCAGCGCGACGAGCGGGAGCGCGACGAGCAGGCGGCGGGCGGTGGCGGCGACGGTCATGCGGACATCGCTTCCGTCAGTTCTCCAGCGTGATGTTCAGCTGGCCGGCGGCCTGCGAGATCTGGCCGGCGATCGCCTCGGCGCGGTCCTGCGCGTCGCTGCCGAGCGTGTCGGCGTCACGCGCGGTGAACGTCTGCCCATTCGCCTCCTCGCGCTCGAGCTTCTCCGCGAACGCGTGCAGCTGGCGCAGCGAGGCGCCGGTCTGCTTCGCCTGCTCGGCGTCGACCTCCGCGATCTGCGGCTGGACGCTGTCGTAGACGAGCACGAGGCCGCCGAGGATGTCGCCGATGTCGCCGAGGCGCGAGGAGGTGACGAAGGCGGTCTCGGTCGCCTTGTCACCCGCGACGAAACGCGAGTTCTTCCAGCTCTCGAAGTACTCCGACATCGTCGGCGTCATCACGACGAGCGCGGTGAAGACGTCCTGCGGCTCCGGCGTCCACTCGCGCGCGGCGGCGTCGAGCTCGCCGGCCGTTCTGTTGAAGTCACGCGTCGTCGCGACGAGGAAGTCGGCATCCGGCACGGCCTCGCCGAACGTGACCTTGCCGTCGCCGTTCAGGTCCGCCTTCACGCCCTTCGCCTGGAACTTCGGCTCGGTGCCGTAGACGGCGGTCTCGACGAGGAAGTTGAAGTTGCCCGGCTGCTTGAAGGTCTTCCCAGCCGGCGTCTCGATCGAGAATGGGACCGCGTTCTCCGGGTCGCTCGCGTCGCCGCCGGCATCGATGATCACGTCGTAGTCGGCCAACTCGGGCACGCCCGCGACGACGCCCTCCATCTCCTCGTACGAGGGGTTGGCGGCATGGAAGCCCTGCTGCAGCTGCTTGACGAGCCGCTGCACCTGGGCGCGTCTGTCGGCGAGCAGCGTGGCGTAGTCGAAGTCGGCCTGCTCGGCGAGCGCGTAGTAGGCCTCGGCATCGCGCTGAAGCGCGGCCGTGTTGTCACGCAGACGCTCGGTGTGGTCGAGGAGGTACTGCTTCACCGGGGCAAGGTCTACGGCCGAGACCGCCGTCGTGGCGGTCGTCGAGGCGCTGTCCTTGTCGTCGCTGCCGCAGGCGGACGCGGCAAGCGCGGCGCTGAGCGCCACGGCGGCCGCGAACGCCCGCCGGGGGAAACGGCGGTGCGTCATTCGGATGCTCCTGAGGTCGTCTAGGAATGGGCTGGTTAGGAAGCCCTAAGAGACGATTCGGGCAGCCTAACACAGCTTCGGCGCAAGCGCGGTATGACCTACCGCGTAGCTTGGAATTAGGGCAGCCTAACACTTCGCCACGCGCGGCGTCGCGTTCCTCGCCGCGTCCGCGCGGTCGGGTGGAATGCGCGACATGGGCCCCACCCATCCAGCCCCCGACCCCCGCGCCGCCGCACTCGCTAAGTACGAGCGTCGCTTCCGCCGCGCCGGGTTGCCCCTGCTCAGCGAGGGCTACTCCGCCCGCTCGGACGTCTTCAATCGCGCCTTCCCGCTGCTCGTGCTGGTGCTGCTGGCCGAGTTGGTTGCCGCGCTCGACGTCGACTGGTCGCCGCTCGCGAACGCCGCGGCGGTGGCCAGCGCGCTCGCCGCGACGCTGCTCGTCGTCGCGCTCGTGAACCGCGCGCGGGGACGCCCCGCGCTTGCGATCCCCGAGGACGTCGGCTCAGTGGAGCTCGCGCTGTTCGTGCTCGTGCCGGCCGTCGTGCTCGGTGCAGTCCACGGCGGCTGGGGTCTCGTCGTACTCACGGGCAACCTCGCGCTGCTCGGCCTCGTCCTGTTGACGTTCGGCTTCGGCCTCGGCGCGATCGTTGTGTGGGCGGCGCGCCGCCTCGGCGGGCAGCTCGCGCGCTCGCTGCTGCTGCTCGCCCGCGCGATCCCGCTGCTGCTGTTCTTCTCGCTCGTCCTGTTCCTGACGACCGAGATGTGGCAGGTGTTCGGCGAGCGCGCCGGCGCAACGCTCGCCGCAATCGGCTTGCTGCTCGCACTCGTCGCGACCGTGTTTCTCGTCGTGCGGCTGCCGCAGGAGGTCGCACGAATCGAACGCGATACGAGCACGCACAGCCCGGCAGCCAACAGTCAGCCGCTGCGCCCGCTCCAACGAGCAAACGTGGGACTCGTGCTGCTGATCGGCCACGGCTTGCAGATCATCGTCGTGACGGTGGCAATCGGCGCGTTCTTCGTCGCCTTCGGGACGATCGCGATCGACACGAGCGTGACGCAGGCATGGCTTGGCACCAACGGCCACGCGATCTTCAGCGTCACCGTGCTCGACGTCCCGCTGCGCCCGACGACCGAGCTGCTGCGCGTGTCCGGCGCGATCGCCGCACTGTCGGGGGTCTATTACGCGATCTCGGTGCTGACTGACGACAGATACCGCGAGGAATTTCTCGAGGAGATCACCGAACAGCTGCGGGAGACGTTCGTCGCGCGGGCGGAGTACCTGACGTTGCGGGCGGGTGGCGGCGGCGCCGGCGGCTGAGGCGTTCCGCTCGCGCCGCCGCCGGCCTACTCCTTGCTGCCGGTCGGCTGGGAGGGGGCGGGAGCAGTTGCGGTTTCAGCCGTGCCGGTCTTGCACGGTTCGTGCACAGAGCACAAGCGTTTCTCCGCAATTGCTGGGGCCTGCAGGGATGAGCGTCACTTTGTGGTCGCTCAGCGGACGAAAAGTGACGCTCATCCCGGCAGCACCCGGAAGCGCGTGAGCGCTGACAGAACCGCCGCAGACATTCCACAACGCCGGGCACCAACGCCGCCAACCCAGCCGACCGCGCCCGAACACCGGCCGCTCCCGCCCCCCTCCCAGCCGAACAGCCCCGCCACGCGCCGCCAGCGAACGCCCCGAACGGAGCACCGGGGAACCACGGCACAGCGAAGAACAAGCGAACCGCCAGCGCCGCTCCATCCGCCATAAACGTCACCGTTCATACCGGCGCATCGGATGCGTAGCGTTTGTCACAATCGAACGCGGGAAGAGGAGAGCCCAATGGAGCCGTTGTTCGAGCATCGAATGGAGTTCGCGGGCTACGAGACGCGTGTCTTGGAGCTCGAGGGTCGCGGCGATCCGATCGTGCTGCTGCACGGCTGGTCCGACAGCGCCGACACGTGGCGCTGCGTGCTCGCGCGGCTCGGCAGGCAGGAGCGACGTGCGATCGCCGTCGACATGCCGGGCTTCGGCACCGCCGACCCGCTCGCAGACGGCCCGATGCTCCCCCAGCTCGACAAGTTCGGGGCCGCCGCGCTCGCCTACGCGGGCGCTGGTGCCAGACGCAACGGGCGGCGCAAAGTGTCCCGCGGGATCGTCGTCGGCAACTCGCTTGGCGGGTGCGCCGCGCTGCGCCTCGCGGCGCGCGAGCCCGAGCGCGTCGGACGCGTCGTCGCGCTCTCTCCGGCCGGGTTGGACATGGCCCGCTGGCTCGCGCTGATCGAGCACGACCAGGTGCTGCGCGTGCTCGTGCACGCCCCGGTGCCGTTTCCCGCGCGGATCGTGCAGGGTGCGGTCGCGCGCGCCTATCGCTCGCTCGCGTTCGCCGACCCGGACGCGGTCGAGCCGGGCATCGTGCGCGCCTTCGCGAAGCACCATCCCGACCGCGCCGCACTCGTGCGCATGCTCGCGTCCGGCCGTCGGCTGCTGCCGGAGCTGCACGACCCGTTCGACTTCGACGCGATCCGCTGTCCCGTCCAGCTCGTGTGGGGCGACTGCGACCGCCTCGTCTTCCACCGCGGCGCGCAGCGCCTGCTGGCGGCCGTGCCGGGATCGACGCTCGAGCTGCTCGAGCGCTGCGGCCACTCGCCGCACATCGAGCATCCCGACCGCGTCGTCGAGCTCCTGCTCGACGACGACGTGCCGCTCGCGCAAGCCGCCTAACACGCCCGCCCGTCCTGGCTGCCCGGCCAACCGGCCGGCGCGAGTTCGTGCCTGTTTGTCACAATCTCCGTCCCCATGGATCTCGTCCCGACCCCCGAGCAGCTCGGCGCCGCGGCCGCGAACGTGTTCGACCGCGTGATGCGCGGCGGGCTCGCGGACTTGCGCCCGCTCCCGACCGCAATTGTCGACGAGGGCCCGCAGCGCACCGTGCGCCGCTACCTGCGCGCGGGCGACCCGGGGCTCGGCGGAGGAAGTGTTTCGCGCTCCGGCGACCGGAACCGGTCGCCTGCGACCGATGTTTCGCGCTCCGGCGACCGGAACCGGTCGCCTGCGCGCGACGTCACACCGCCGATCCTCTTGATCCCGCCGCTCGCCGCGCCCGCCTCCTGCTTCGACCTGCGCCGCGGCTGCAGCCTCGCCGAGCACCTGCTCGCCGCCGGGCGCCAGCCGTACGTCGTCGACTACGGGCCGATCGCGTACGGCGACCGCAACCTCGGCATCGAACACTGGGTCGACGAGGTCATCCCGCGCGCGATCGAGGCGGTCTCAGCCGACTCCGGCGGCGGCGAGGTGCAGCTCGTCGGCTGGTGCCTGGGCGGGATCATGGCGCTGCTCGTCAGCGCCGGGGCCACGCAGCCGATCCGCTCGGTCGCGGTCGTCGCGAGCCCGTTCGACGTGACTGAGGTCCCGATGGTCGCGCCGCTGCGTCCGCTCGTGAACATCGCCGGCGGCGGTGTCGGCACGCTCGCCTACAAGCTGCTCGGCGGCGCGCCCGCGCCGCTCGTCAAGCGCATGTACAGACTCGCCGGCTTCGACAAGTACGTGATGAAGCCGCTCACGCTCGCAACGAACCTCGACGACCGCGACTTCCTCGCGCAGATCGAGGCGGTCGACGACTTCATGAGGAACATGCTCGCCTACCCCGGCCGCACGTTCGGGCAGATCTACCACCGCTTCCTGCGCCACAACGATCTCGCCGACGGGCGCATCGAGCTCGGTGGCCGCGCGATCGACCTCGCGAACGTGCGCGTGCCGGTGCTGTCGATCGCCGGCGAGGGGGACGGGATCGCGCCGCGCAAGGCCGTCCACCATGTTGCCGAGCTGCTGCCGAACGCGCCGGAGGTGCGGATCGCCAGCGCACCCGGCGGCCACCTCGGCGTGCTCACCGGCCGCGCCGCGCGCCGCACGACGTGGCGCATGCTCGACGACTTCCTCGCGGCGACCGCGCAAACGCCCGAGCAGCGCAGAGCTCGGCGGCACCTGCGGGCAGTGGCCTAGTTTCGCGCTCCGGCGATCGCAAGCGATCCGCCTCCGCGCGACGTCACAGGCCCGGCGGGTGCCGCACGGCAAAGCCCGCCGTGTTGCGCGTGTTCGTCTGCCAGCGCGAGCCGGTCGCGCTCAGACCGCTGGTGTCGAAGCGCAGCCCGGCGACGAACATGAACGTGTGGCCGCCGTTGGCGTAGATGGTGATCCATCTGCCGGGGCCGGGCTCGCCCCAGTGCGCGAGATCGCCGGAGACCATCGGCGCGGAGATCATGCCGGCGGCGGCGAACGCGAAGCTGATCGAGGCAGAGCAGTCGTAGGCGGTGTCGACCCACGTCGAGTGCCCGCCGCCGTAGCGATAGGGCAGCCGCGCGATCTGGTTGCCGGCCTGGATCACCGACTGCACGACAGCCGGGGCGGCGAGCGGCGCCACGGCGAGTCCGTCGCCGGTCAACGCGGCGGTGCTGCCGGAGGGGATGCCGCTCGCGGCCAGCTCGCGGCGAATGTCCGCGTCGGTGCGCGGTCGCGGGAGCGACCCCTGCGACGACCCGCCCTCCACGACGCCGCTGCTGCCTGCCGGGACGCCGGCCGACGGGTCGACCGCGCGCGGATGGGACTCGAGCCGGTCGACCGCCTGCGGAGCGCTCGCCGGCGGCGGCGCCGCGCCGGCCGTCGGCTCGCCGCCGCCACAGCCGGCCAGCGCCACGCCGAGCGCCGCGGCAGCGGCGACCGCAAGCGGGAGGGCTGAGGATCGACGTCGTGCCACGAACCTGAGTATGGCGCGCTCTTGAGCTGGGGCTGAGGTCGCCCGGCGATGCTTTCCAGCCGTTACCATCGCCGCAGGCGGTCGGGGTAACGCACACGTCAGGTGTCACGGCCTGCCGGACGGATCGATCACGGAGAGTGAGGACGCGCGAGATGGCGGACAGCAGCGACACACGCAAGGAGCGCCGAGCGACCGCGCGAGCGGAGCGAGACCGCGTCGCCGAGGCGGCGCAGACACGGCGTCAGCGTCTGTGGATTCTCGGCGGCGTGCTCGCGCTCGCCGTCGTGGTCGTGGCCGTGATCGCGATCGCCAGTTCAGGCGGCGACGACAAGCCGACCGCCAAGAAGGGCGAGATCATCCCCGGGCAGATCGAGACGAACGCCCGCTTCGCCGGCATCCCGCAGAGAGGCATCACCGTCGGCGACCCGGACGCACCGGTGACGCTCGTCGAGTTCGCCGACTTGCAGTGCCCGTTCTGTCGCGACTACAGCACCAACGTGATGCCGACGATCGTCGACAGATACGTGCGCACCGGCAAGCTGAAGATGGAGTTCCGCAACGTGTCGTTCATCGGCAACGACTCGCTGCGCGGCGCGCAGATGGCTGCGGCGGCGGGCCTTCAAAACAAGCTGTGGCAGTACATCGACCTCTTCTACCTCAACCAGGGCGAGGAGAACAGCGGCTACGTCTCGGACGAGTTCCTGACCAGAATCGGCAGAGCGGTCAGAGGGCTCGACGTGCAGCAGGCGATGGATGACCGCGCCCTGCCGTCCATCCAGAGAGGGCTGACGGAGGCCCAGACGGAATGGACGGTCGCCGGCTTCAGCGGCACGCCCGCCTTCCTGCTCGGCCCGACCGGCGGAAGAATGGAGGCGATGCTCGGCGAGGGGGTCGCACCGACCGCCGACAATGTCTCCCAGGCCATCGAAGCCAAACTGACTGCGGCGAGATAAGACTGCCATGGGGGACCGCACCGACCGCACAGACCGCATGCTCCACCGCGCACTCGTGGTGCTGGCGCTGGTCGGCATCGGCATCGCCTCGTACCTGACGTACGTCCACTACGAGGGCCTCAGCCCGATCTGCGCGGTCGGGCACGGCTGCGAGAGAGTGCAGGCGTCGAGATACGCGAAGGTCGGCGGCGTGCCGGTCCCCCTCATAGGCCTCGTCGGGTACGTCGCGATCCTCATCTCGCTGTTCGTACGCGGGGAGGTGGCGCGTCTTGCGACAGCGGGGATGGCGATCGGCGGCTTCGCCTTCAGCGTCTACCTGACCTCGCTCGAGCTGTTCGAGATCCACGCGATCTGCCAGTGGTGCGTCGGCAGCGCGATCGTCATGACGGCGATCGCGGTGCTCGCGACGATCCGCGCGCTGCGCATTCCAGGCGAAGATCTCACCGAACCGGAGGACCTGCCTACGCCGATGGGGGACCCGGAGGGCGAACCTGCCTGACCATCCGCCCGAACGGCGGGCGAGCGGCCTGTGGCGTGCATCGCTGGCGGTCGCGCTCATCTGCGCGGCTGTGCTGACGGCCGTCGGCTGCGGCGGCGCAGGCAACGGGGCGACGACGACCCCCCGCGACGGTCGCTTCGCGGTCGCCGAGGCACTGCCACCGGGCCTGGCCGGCAGAGCCGCGCCACCGATCCGCCTCGCCGACGCCCGCGGCGGCACGTTCGACACGCGCTCGCTCGGCGGCAAGCCGTACCTCGTCACGTTCCTGTACGCGAACTGCCCGGACGTCTGCCCGCTGATCGGCGCACAGCTGCGCGACACGCTGCAGCAGCTCGGCGACGACGCACAGCGGGTGAGCGTCGTGGCCGTGAGCGTCGACCCGCGCGGCGACACGCCCGCGACCGTGCGCGCATGGCTGCGGCGCCAGCGGGAGCCGGCGCAGTTCCACTATCTCGTGGGCCCCGAGTCCGCCCTTGCACCGGTTTGGAGAGCGTGGTACGCCGCCCCGCAGATTCCGGGAGATCCCGAGAGCGCGCACACGGCGATCGTGTGGCTCGTCGACGCACACGGCCGCCTCATGGCAAAGGTCGCGGCCGGAGCGCCGTTCGACACGAGCGGCCTTGCACGCGACGTGCGTTCGTTGCTGACGTCCCCCCGAGCTTAATCTGCGCCGGTGGTTAACATCGGTGGTTCCCCGTCCCCCGACTTGCCGCTGGAGGTCGTCCCCATGCCTGAGCTGCTGCTCCCCCGCCTGAAGCGTGAGATCGAGGCGCGCCTCGACGAGCTGCGGCCGATCGTGGAGGAAGCGGAGCGGCTTGCGGCCGCCAAGGACGCCCTGCTGGCGGAGGCAGCCGCGGTCAGCACAGCGCCGCCGCGCAGGCCGCGCGCCGCGCTGCCGTCCCACGCCTTCCGCGCCGAGCTGCGCAACGGCGCCGCCTCGACGCCGCTCGCCTCCAACGGGAACGGCAACGGGCGGAGTGCCGCAAGCGAGGACGACGCCGACGACCGTGCGCCCCGCGGCGCCAACCAGACGGCAATCCTTGCGATCGTCGAGGAGCGTCCTGGCGTGTCGGTGGCGGAGATCTCCTCTGTCACGAAGATTCCGAAGCCGACCGTCGCGACGACCGTCTCGAAGCTGAAGCGCGAGGGTGTGCTCGCCGACGAGGCCGGCGGCGTGAAGCTCGCCTCGCGCCAGCCGCTCACGCTCTCGCAGGCAGCTGCTTCCGCCCCTCAGCGCGACGTCGGCGTCAGCGACGAGGAGTGGGAGGCCGCTCGGAAGAGCGACCCGGCGGCGGCCTAGCTCACAGCCCGCCGAGCGCGCGCCCGAGCGCGACGGCAGCAAGTCCTAAGAACAGACTCCCGACGAGGTTCACCATCAGCGCGCGGTCGCTGTGGTGCTCGGCGAGGCGCTCGCTGTCGAGCATCCACGTCGAGAAGGTCGTATAGGAGCCGAGCAGTCCCCCGCCGATGAGCGTCAGCGCGTCGCCGTGCAGCGCGACACCG
The DNA here is from genome assembly GCA_035264605.1 of Conexibacter sp. Classification (GTDB taxonomy): domain Bacteria; phylum Actinomycetota; class Thermoleophilia; order Solirubrobacterales; family Solirubrobacteraceae; genus Conexibacter. The sequence goes on from DATFPW010000035.1 coordinate 9,435, forward strand.
GCGACGAGCCCCAGCAGCGCGCTACCGGACAGGTTGACGACCAGCGTGCCGTACGGGAACCACCCCTCGCTGCGCCGCGAGACGGCTGTGCTGAGCACGAAGCGCGCGACGGCGCCCACGCCGCCGAGCAGGCCGACACCGGCCCACAGCAGCACAGCGCTCATGCCACGCTCCGCTCGCCGCCGCGGCCGCCCCGCGCGATTGCGATGCCGAGCCGCACGGCAGCCAGGCCGCCCACGAGCGACACGGCGGCGTAGGCGAGCGCAAGCGGCGTGCTCCCGGCGTCGAGCATCCGCAGCAGCTCGAGCTGCAGCGTCGAGAACGTTGTCAGCGCACCGCAAACGCCGATACCGAGGAACGGGCGTCGGTAGCTACCGGGCGGCAGCCGCGTGACCGCCCAGCCGAGCAGCAGCGCACCGAACAGATTCACGGCGAATGTCGTCCACGGCCACACGTCGCGCGCGTGCGGGAACGCCTCGGCGAGCGCGACCCGCGCCAGTGCGCCGAGCATGCCGCCGACGAAGATCGCCGTCAGCTCGCGGACGTCCGGCTCAGGCAGGTGATCGCGCATTGCAGCAGAATCCTGTCGCACGGCGCACCTTTCGGGCCCGCCGGACGTTTCGGGGCCAGCGCAGGCCAGGCGAGCACAGGGAGGCGACGGGCGCGTGGAAGACAGGATCGATCGCAAGACGTTCCTGCGCGTCGCCGGAGCCGGTGCCGCGGCAGCGACTGTCTGGCGGCCCGGAGCGGAGGCGCTCGCCGCGCGCACGCGGGCCGCGCAGCACGGGCCGAACGTGCTCGTGATCGTGATCGACTCGCTGCGCCACGACTACGTCGGCGCCTACGGCAACACGTGGATCAGAACGCCGGCGATCGACGCGCTCGCGAAGGAGAGCCTGCGCTTCACCCGCGCGTTCCCCGAGGCGATGCCGACCGTCCCGGCGCGCCGCTCGCTGATGATGGGTCGCCGCGTCTACCCGTGGCACGACTGGCGCCCGACGCGCAACCTGCCCGGCTCGCCCGGCTGGACCGGCCTCGGCGCGGACACGACGACGTGGCTGAAGACGCTGCGCCGCCACGGCTACTGGACGGGCTACGTGACCGACAACCCGTTCCTCGGCTTCGCGCCGGAGTGGAGCGGCTTCCGCTCGACGCTCAACCGCTTCGTGCGCGTGAAGGGCCAGGTCGGCCAGCTGCGCTCCCCCAGCACGATCTCCGAGCGCGAGGTGCTGCGCTGGCTGCCGTATGGCATGCGGACGGAGCGCTATCTGAGAGGCATGCGCCAGCATCTCGCGAACGTCGGCGGCGCGCGGGACGAGCGCGACTCGTGTGCGGCGCGTGTCTTCGGCTCGGGGATTCACGAGCTGCAGCGCGCGGAGCGTCAGCGACGCCCGTTTGCGCTGGTCGTCGACTGCTTCGACCCGCACGAGCCATGGACGCCGCCGCAGAAGTACCTCGACCTCTACGGCGGCCGTCATTACGACGGCAGCTGGCCGGGCAACGTCCGCTACGAGCACTCCGACTACCTGCTGCCGGCCGCCGTGAAGCGACTGCCGACTGTCTACGGCGCGTCCGTCACGCTTGCCGACGCGTGGCTGCACCGCTTTCTGGACCGCTTCTACGCGAGCAAGCTCGCGCAGGACACGGTCGTCGTCTTCCTCAGCGACCACGGCATCATGCTCGGCGACCGTGGCTGGACCGGGAAGCCCGCGCTCGAGCTGCACCCGGAGTTGATCCAGGTGCCGTTCATGATCCGCGACCCCTCGGGGCGCAAGGCGGGGCAGACGACGCCGTACTTCGCCTCGCCGCACGACGTCGGGCCGACGCTGCTGAAGATGACCGGCGTGCCGACGCCGGACGCGATGAACGGCGTCGACCTCTCCCCGCTGCTTGCCGGCCGGCATCCCCACCTCAGCCGCCACTTCTGCTTCGGCGGCTACGCAAACCACTGGTACTACCGCGATGACCACTGGGCGATGATCGCCGACGGCAACAACAGCGGCCGCGAGCTGTTCGACCTGAGCACGGATCCCGGCGAGCAGCACAGCGTCGCCAGAGACCATCCGCAGGTGCTGCGCGACATCTATCACCGCGTGCTGCACTCGGCCGGCGCGAGACGCCTGCCGTTCTTCGGCGGCGACTGAGGACCGCGTGCGCGTCAGTGCGCGTGGCCGTGCGCAGCGGCCAGCTCGAGCTGCTCGCGCGTCGCATGCTGCGCGAGCAGCGCCGCGACGGCGGTCGTGAACGGCACGGCGGCGATCAGCCCGATCGAGCCGACGAGCGTCGCGACGACCTGCTCGGAGACGATCTCCAGGCTGAGCGCCTGTCCGAGGCCGAGCGCGCCGGAGGAGAAGATCAGCAGCACCGGCAACGACGCGCCCGCGTAGGCGAGCACGAGCGTGTTGACGGTCGCGCTGACGTGGTCGCGCCCGACGTGCATCGCACGCGTGAACAGCTCGCGGAACGACAGCGCCGGGTTCGCAGCGCGCAGCGCGAGCACCGTCGAGGACTGACTGACCGTCACGTCGTCGAGCACGCCCAGCGCGCCGATCACCATGCCCGCGATCAACAGGCCCTGCAGTGACACGTCGGGGTCGGCGAGTCGCAGCGCGAAGGCCTCCTCGCCGGCGAGGCCGGTCAGCCGCGTGAGGTGCGTGAACAGCACCGCGAGCGCGGCCGTCAGCAGCAGGCTGGCAGTCGTGCCGAGCAGCGCCGCGACCGATTTCGGCCCGAGCCCGTGGGCGAGCGTGATCGTGATCAGCATCACCGCCAACGAGCCGGCGATCGCGACCGCGACCGGCGGCTCCCCGTTGAGGATCGCCGGCACGATGAACAGCAGGATCACCCCGAGGCTCGCGCCCAGCCCGACGAGCGACAGCGCCCCGCGCAAGCGCGAGAAGGCGATCACGAGCAGAGCGAAAACGCTGAACAGCAGCAGCAGCGAGCCGCCTCGCTCGAAGTCGACGAGCGTGTAGTCGCTCTCGTTCGGCACGTCGTAGCCAGGCACTGGCGGGGCCTCTGCCACACGGATGCGGTCACCGATGTGAACCGGCGGGTCGACGCCGTTCGCACCCCACTGGATGATGCCTCTCGCGCCGGCCGCGTCGCCGCCGTCGAGATGGATCACGACCCGCTTGCAGCGGTCGGCGATCGTCGCGCCGCAGGGCCGGTCGTCGATCCCGACGACCGTCGCCGGGTCGCTCGGCTGCACGATCTCGGCGAACTCGTCGCGCACGTGCCCCGGCCACATGATCGCGATCGCGACGACCGTCGCGACCGCGATCGCTACGACGATGAGCGTGAGCAGACGGGGGAGCGGCGGCACGCGGATCGAGCCATTGAAGCACGGGACCGGCGCCGCCTCCGTGGGCCGCGCGTGCGAAACTTCCCCGGTCTCGGCGTGTCCGCTGTGCCGGTAGGGTCCGGGCCGTCGAGTCGCGAGAATCCGAGATCCCTCGATCTGTCCCCCCGTAACGCGCTTGACGAGGAGCCCGATGGCCGCAGGACCACGCTTGACCCGCCGGGGTGCGCTGCAGGCCGGCGCCGCCGGTGCCGCCGCGCTGGGGCTCAGCGCCTGCGGTGAGGAGTACGAGCCGCGCGCGGGCCACGTGAAGGACGCGCCGAACGTCCTGTTGATCGTCACCGACTCGACGCGCGCCGACTACGTCGGCGCGTACAACCCCGAGACGCGTGCCAGAACCGCGAGCCTCAACGCGCTCGCGAAGCAGGCGCTGCGGTTCGAGTACGCCGTGCCCGAGGCGATGCCGACCGGCCTCGTGCGCCGCACGCTGCTGACCGGCATGCGCGGCTTCCCGAACCGCGACTGGGTGCTGTCGCCGCCGATGCCGGCCGAGGTCGGCTGGACGCGCATCCTGCCGCACCAGCCGATGCTCACCGAGGTGCTCGGCAACGCTGGCGTCGAGACCGCGTACGTGACCGACAACCCGTTCCTCGTCGGGCCGCAGTACATCGGCTTCCGCCGCACGCTCGACATCGCCCGCCCCGACTTCTCGCAGGGCGCCTACCGCGCCAGCAACTCGCCGTTCAGACGGCCCGCGCCGCGCAGCGCGATCGAGAAGTACCTGCTGCCCGCGCTGTCCGACACGATCGAGGTCCGCCGCCTGCAGGACCACATCGGCTGGGCGAGCCTCTACCGCGTCGGCGAGCGCAACTACTCGGCCGCGCGCGTCATGCGCAGCGGGATGGCCGCGCTCGACGAGCTGAAGGACAAGCAGCCCTTCTTCCTCGGCGTCGACTCGTTCGACCCGCACGAGCCGTTCGACGCGCCGCCGCTGTACGTCCGCATGATGGAGGAGAGAACGGGGCCGCTCGGGATCCAGAAGGACAGAGGGATCCTGCCGATCCAGCCGTTCCTGACGCCGGCTTCGCAGACGGACAAGATCGACATCGATCCCGAGACGCTCGAGCTCGTGCGCGACCTCTACGCCGCCGAGCTGACGTTCGCCGACAGATGGATCGGGAAGCTGCTGAACAAGCTCGACGACCTGGGGCTGGCCGACAACACCGTCGTCTACTACCTGAGCGACCACGGCGTCACGCTCGGAGAGCACGGCATCATCGGCAAGTCGACGCCGCGGCCCTACCCCGAGATCCACCACGTGCCGTACATGATCAAGGACCCGACGGGGCGGCTCGCGGGCCAGACGAGCGGCTACTTCGCCTCCACGCACGACGTCGCGCGCACGATCCTGTCGTTCTACGGCGTGCGCGCCCCGGGCCTGATGGCCGGCGAGGACCTCGGCGTGATCTTCGACGGCAGAGACCCGGCGCCGCGCCCCTACTACACCGCCTGCTACCAGGAGACCTGGATCTGCGGCGACCGCGAGTGGCTGATGATCTCCGACACCGAGGGCACGAGAAGAGAGCTGTACGACCTCCGCACGGACCCCGGCGCCAACGACGACATCGCATCGGGCAACCAGGCCAAGCTCGACGAGCTGTGGGCAGTGCTCGTGAACGAGGCCGGCGGCACGCTGCCGGAGTTCGAGGAGAACCTCGGAGTGGTCGGCGGATGACCCGCCTCACGCGGCGGAGACTGCTGAGCGCCGGCGGCGGCGCCGCCGGACTGGCCGCGCTCGGGCCGTTGGCGCAGCTCGCGCAGGCGCAGGACCGGCCAAGAGAAGAGGGCCGGCCCAACGTCGTCCTGATCGTCGCCGATCGCCTGCGCGCCGACGCGATCCACGCCTACGACGACATCTTCGACGACCGCTACACCGACACGCCGAACATCGACGCGCTCGCCGACGACTCGCTGCGCTTCAGATACGCGGTACCGGACGGCATGCCCGCGATACCGATGCGCCGCGGGCTGCTGACGGGCATGCGCTCCTACCCCTTCCGCGACTGGAGAGCGGCCGCCGGCATGCCGGCGATCCCGGGCTGGAACAAGGTCTATGACTTCCAGCCGCTGCTGCCCGAGCTGACGGCCGCGAACGGCGTCAAGACGGTCTACGTGACCGACAACCCGACGCTGTCCGGCCCGCGCTTCGCGTCGATTCGGCGGACCGGGCCGCTCCCGAGCTCGAGCGACTACGTCTCCGACGAGCGCAGCTACTTCCTGCCGCTGCGCAAGGCGCCCGAGCGCCAGGAGCCGACGCAGCGCGTGCTGAGAGCGGGCGGCGAGCTGCTGTCCGAGCTGAAGGGCGATCAGCCGTTCTTCCTCGCGCTCGACGCGTTCAACCCGGTCGACGCGTTCGAGACGCCGCGCCAGTGGGTGACGGGCAGGGGGCCGGTCCAGTACGACATGGACGAGGCGAAGCAGCGCGTGTACATGGAGACGCTGCCGGTTAAGCAGCAGGACGGTCTCGTCGACTCCGTGCGCGAGGCGTACGGCAGAGAGGTGCGCGCCATAGACGCGGCGCTCGGGCGCTTCATGAACCAGCTCGACGACGCGGGCCTGGCCGACAGAACGGTCGTGATCTTCGTCGGCGACAGCGGCATCGCGCTCGGCGAGCAGGGCACGTTCGGCCACCCGACGGGGATCTGGCACCGCCGCGTCTACCACGTGCCGCTCATGATCAAGGACCCCCGCGGGCGCTGGGCGGGCGACACGAGCTCCTGGTTCGTCTCCACGCACGACATCCCGCCGACGATCCTCGGCTATCTCGGCATCACCACGCCCGGCAAGATGGCCGGCGAGGACCTCACGACGCTGCTCGACGAGGACGACCTGACGCCCCGGCCCTACTTCACGACGGCGATCGACAGCCACATCGTCGTCGGCGACAGAAACTGGCTGCTGATCGGCCGCACCGGCGAGGACCGCTGGCGCCTGTACGAGACCGAGGAGGAGGACGAGCCGAACGAGATCGACGCCGAGACGGTCGACTCGCCGACCGTGCTCGAGACGCTCAAGCGCTACGGCATCGCGATGGCCGGCGGGACGCTGCCGGAGTTCGGCGACGCCGCCGCGCTGCGCCCGCCCGCTCCGCGCGACAAGGACAAGCGCGTCGCCGACGACGGCACGCTCGACTCCGATGAGCAGGAGGCGAACGAGCTGCGATGAGCGCCGCGGCCCGCAGACACGCGCCGAAGCAGCCGAAGGTGCGCAGAAACCCACCGACCGAGTGGCTCTACGCGCACCGCAACAGAATCTTCGGCGTGATGATGATCGGCTGGTTCATGTCCTTGATGGACGTGTCGATCGTCAACATCACGATCCCCGAGCTCGAGCACGAGTTCGAGACCAGCCTCACGACTGTCTCCTGGGTCGCGAACGCCTACAACATCTCGTTCGCCGTGCTGCTGATCACGGCGGGCCGCCTCGCGGACCAGTTCGGGCGCAAGAAGTTCTTCATCCTCGGCCTGACGATCTTCACGATCGCGTCCGCGCTGTGCGCGATCTCGTGGGACATCGGCTGGCTGATCGGCTTCCGCGCGCTCCAGGGCGTCGGCGCGGGGCTGATGGCGCCGCTCGGCTTCGCGATCACCGCGCTGATCTTTCCGCCGCAGATGCGCGGCCGCGGGCTCGCGATGATCGCAGTTGTCGCGCTCGCCGCCTCCGGCCTCGGCCCGGTGCTCGGCGGCGTGCTCGTGGAGTTCGCGAGCTGGGAGTGGATCTTCATCATCAACGTGCCGCTCGGCATCGTCGGGGTGATCCTCGCGATCCGCTGGTGGCCGGAGACGTACGACCTCACGGCCGGGCGCCGCGTCGACTGGCTCGGCACGGTCCTGCTGACCGCCTCGGTCGGCCTCTTCATCTACGGCCTGATCGAGGCGAACACGCGCGGCTGGGACGACGCCGCGGTGCTGTTCTTCCTGCAGATCTCGATCGTCCTGGCGATCGGCTTCGTGCTGTGGCAGCGCTACTCCAGCGTCGCGATGATCCCGCGCGCGCTGCAGAGAAACGCCCAGTTCCTGAGCGCGAACATGGCGATGTTCCTGCTCGGCGCGGGGGCGCTCGGCGCGCTGTTCCTGCTGTCGATCACGCTCGTGAACCTGTGGGGCTACTCGCAGCTCGAGGCGGCGCTCGCACTGCTGCCGATCGGCGCCTGCGGCATGATCATGTGGCCGATCGTCGGCAGGGGCGCCGACCATCTCGCGCCGTACCGCCTCGCGATGCCCGCGCTGCTGTCGATGGTGCTCGGGATGGTGTGGTTCTCGTTCCTGCCCTCGACCTACGAGAGCCAGCTCGACTACTTCATCGTGCTGCCCGGGATCCTGCTGTTCGGCCTCGGCGTCGGCACTGCCTTTCCCGCGATCAACGTCGGCGGGATGGGCGCGGCAATCGGGCCGGAGCTCGGCGTCGCCTCCGGCGTCATCAACACCTCGCGCCAGATCGGCGCCGCCTTCGGCATCGCGGTGCTGATCGCCGTCTTCACGACGACCGCCGGCTGGTACCACGACGCGAAGGTCGACGAGATCGAGGACACCTCGTACGTATGGGCGATCCCGAACCCGGTCGCGCACGGGCTCGTCGCCAAGAACCTCGCCGAGTTCGCGGGCGCCATCCCCCGCGAGGAGCACGCGCCCGTCGGCTACGACCGCTGGCTGCGGCGCGAGAGCGCCGGCATCGCGCGCGACGGGATCGCCTGGGCGTTCCGCGGCGCCGCGCTGCTGATGCTGCTCGCGATGCCGTTCGCGCGCAGACTGACGCGCACGCCGGAGGAGGTCCGCGCGATCGCGATGAGAGCGATGGCGGCCGCGAGAGCGGCGGCTGCAGCCGCCGCCGGCGGCGAGCCTGAGCCGGCGCTCGCGGGGGCGACCATGGCGGCGGCCCCAGACCGCGCACCCCCGCCGCCCCCCAGCGCCGGCACCTCCCCGATGATCGGCGCGCTGCCCGGCACCTCCGGCAGCTCCTCCGTTACGGCGCGCATCGCCGAGCTGGAGGACGCCCTGCGCACGCTGCGCGAGCAGGTCGACGGGCAGCCGGGCGGGAACGGCGGTGGAGAGCGCTCCGCGTGAGCGCTCTCCGCTTCAGGCCTTCAGGCCTCGCGCGACGCCGGCGTCAGCAGCGCGTCGAGATCGGCCGCATGGCCGTGCGCATCGAAGGCACCGAATCTGGAGAACAGCCGGTGCTCTGGCCCGTGGTAGTCGGAGGAGCCGGTCTTCAGCAGGCCGAGCTCGTCGCAACGTTCGGCCAGCAGCTGGGTTTGCTCGGGCGTATGCGTGACGTAGAAGCACTCGACGCCGTCGAGCCCGTGCTCGCGGAACAGGTCGATCGCCTCCCGCACCTCGGCGTCCGAGTCGAGGTCCCAGTAGGGATGAGCCCAGATCGCGACGCCGCCGGCGTCGTGGATCCACTGGATCGCCTCGATGACGGTCGGGTGGGTGCGCGCGAGGTAGGCCGGCTTGCCGGGGATCAGGAAGTCAGGCAGGAACGACGAGACGTCGTCGTAGCCGGCCTCCGCGAGTCTGTCGGCGTTGGCGGGGTGGTCGAGGACGGCCTGCGTGAGGTGCGGGCGGCCGATCGGCTTGCCGGCCTCGCGGCGCTTGGCGAGGATCGTGTCGTCGACCTGCCAGCCGAGCTCCTCCAATCTCGCGGCCATGCGCTCGGCGCGCAGCTCGCGGTCGGCGCGGGCGGCCAGCAGCCGCTCGGCCAGCTTCGGGTCGTGATGATCGATGCCGTAGCCGAGGACGTGCAGGTCCTCGTAGCGGCCGAAGACGGCCGAGATCTCGGTCGAGGGGACGATCGTGACGCCGTGCTGCGCACCAGCGGCGATCGCCTCGTCGACGCCGTCGACGGTGTCGTGGTCGGACAGGGCCAGCACCTCGATGCCGGCGGCCGCTGCGTTCGCGACGACCTCCGCGGGCTGCAACGCCCCGTCGGAGTGCAGCGAGTGGGATTGAAGCTCATAGGTCGGGAGGCTCATGGCGCGCGAGGATATCGGGCCTCTAACGCTGCTGCGGGCGGGTCCGGACCACCGGCTGCGCCGGCGGTGCCCCTCCGGGTGCGCGCACACCGCCCTTCGGGCGGCGCACGTGCATCCTCACTGCCACCCGCCCGATCGGCGCCGCCGGCTCCCGGTTCCCGCTGCGTAGCGACCCTTGTGTGTGGGAGCATCCTGCGATGACGACCAGCGCCAACGTGACCTGGCACACGGGGGCCGTCGAGCGTGCGCAGCGGTGGGAGTCGATCGGACAGCGGGGAGCGACCGTGTGGTTCACCGGCCTGCCGGCGTCCGGCAAGTCAACCGTCGCAGCGGCCGTCGAGGCTCATCTCGTGCAGAACGGTCGCGCTGCGTACCGGCTCGACGGCGACAACCTGCGCCACGGCGTCTGCGGCGACCTCGGCTTCACCGCCGAGGACCGCGACCGCAACGTGCGCCGCACCGCCGAGGTCGCCCGCCTGTTCGCCGACGCCGGGCTGATCGCCCTCGTCTCCGTCGTCTCGCCCTACGCGGAGGCGCGCACGTACGCGCGCGAGGCGCACGAGCGCGACGGCCTGCGCTTCATAGAGGTGTACGTCAACACGCCCATCGAAGTGTGCGAGGAACGCGATCCCAAGGGTCTTTACGCGCGCGCGAAGGCCGGCCAGCTGCCGGGCTTCACCGGGGTCGACGATCCCTACGAGCCGCCCGTTGCACCTGACGTCGAGCTTCGCTGCCTCGACATCGAGGTTGCCGTCGAAAGAGTGCTCGACGCGCTCGACGGTCCCGCCGGCGCTGGCGGCTGACCGGCGCGTTCGCGCGTCATCCTGTCGTCGTCGTCGCCGCCCTCGCTCGTTCCGCTCGATGCGTGGCCGGCGCCGTGTCGCGTGGGCTGTTCGGCTGGGGAGGGGGGCGGGAGCGGCCGGTGTTCGGGCGCGGTCGGCTGGGTTGGCGGCGTTGGTGCCCGGCATTGCGGAGCGGCCGCGGCGGTTCTGCGTCAGCGCTCACGCGCTTCCGGGTGCTGCCGGGATGAGCGTCACTTTTCGTCCGCTGAGCGACCACAAAGTGACGCTCATCCCGGCAGGGCCCAGCAATTGCGGAGAAACGCTTGTGCCTGTGTACGAACCGTGCAAGACCGGCACGGCTGAAACCGCAACTGCTCCCGCCCCCTCCCCAGCCGACCGGCGACACGGAGCGGCGCCGCCCACACCACGAACGGAACGCGCGAGAACCAAGGCAAGCCGAGCAAGGCCACCCAAGCAGACCGCAGCAGACCACCCCGCCTGGCATGGTTCCGCCATGGCGGACGGCCACCTCGTCCTCGTCGCCGGGGCGCTTCTGACGGCTGGCCTCGCGGCGTCGCTGCTCGCCGGTCGCCTGCGACTGCCGTCGCTCGTGCTGTTCCTCGGCGTCGGCATGGCCGTTGGAACCGACGGGCTCGGCTGGGTCGACTTCAGCAACTACCGGCTCGCGCGCGACGTCGGGATCGTCGCGCTCGCGCTGATCCTGTTCGAGGGCGGGCTGAACGCCGGCTTCGCCGAGATCCGCCCGGTCCTCAAACCGGTCATCAGCCTCGCCTTCCTCGGGACGCTGATCACCGCCGCGATCTGCGGGCTCGCGGCGACGTGGCTGTTCGACTTCACGCTGCTCGAGGGCTTGCTGCTCGGCGCGATCGTCTCCTCCACAGATGGCGCGGCGATCTTCGCGATGCTGCGCGGCTCCTCGCTCAAGCGCAAGCTCGCGCGCACGCTGGAGGGCGAGGCCGGCATGAACGACCCGGTCGCCGTGCTGCTCGTCGTCGGCTTCATCGACTGGATCCAGCAGCCCGGCTACGGCGTCGCCGACATGCTGTGGCTGTTCGTGCGCGAGGTCGGTATCGGCGCCGTCGTCGGCTTCGCGATCGGCAACGGCGCCGTGATGGCGTTCAAGCGCGTCCAGCTGGCGACGCCCGGCCTCTATCCGGTCGCCTCGATTGCCACCGCGGCGCTCGCGTTCGGCGCCGCCGACGCACTCCACGGCTCCGGCTTTCTCGCCGTCTACCTCGCCGGTCTGGTGCTCGGCAGCGCGACGATCCCCGCCCGCCACACGATCACGACGTTCCACCAGGGGATGGCGTGGATCGCGCAGCTCGGCATGTTCCTCGTGCTGGGCCTGCTCGTGTTCCCGAGTCAGCTGCCCGACGTCGCGCTCGAGGGCACCGTGCTGGCGCTCGTGCTCGTGCTGGTGGCACGGCCGGTCGCGGCGTTCGTCGCCAGCTGGGGGCCGTTCAGCGCCGCCGATCGCGCGGTGCTGGGCTGGGCCGGCCTGCGCGGCGCGGTGCCGGTCGTGCTCGCGACCTTCCCGGTGATCGCCGGCGTGCCGCACAGCAATGAGTTCTTCGACATCGTCTTCTTTGCCGTGCTGCTGTCGACCGTCGTGCAGGGCGCGACGTTCGAGCCGGTCGCGCAACGGCTCGGAGCCAGCACCACGAGTCGGTCGCTCACGGCGAGCGCGCTCACCGAGACCGGCACGATCCGCCAGCTCGGCGCCGATGCGATCGAGGTCGCCGCCGCTCCGGGCGACGCGCTCGTCGGCCACCGCATCCGCGACCTCGGCCTCCCGCGCGCCGCGATCGTCAACCTGATCGTGCGCGACGGACAGGCGATCCCGCCGCGCGGCTCGACGCGGATCGAGGCGGGCGACCACCTCCACGTGCTGATCCGCCGCGAGGAGATGGGCGCGATGGACGCGCTGCTCGAGCGCTGGCGCGAGGGCCCGATCGGCCCGCCGCCGCGCAAGGCGCGCATTCCCGAGGGACACGCGCCGGTCTTCAGCGTGCGGCGTTGGGACCCGCAGGCGGATGGCGATCCAGCGCGCCCCGAGCACGTCTCCGGCCGCGCCGTCGTCGATCGCCTGCGCACGCGCCGCGACGTGCCCGGAGCACTCGTCCTGCTCGACGACGGCTACATCGCGGTGACCGGACCGCTGCTCGCCCTGGGGCGGGAGCAGCTGCTGAGCGAATGGGTCCGCCGCAAGGCCCGCACCTCCGCCGGGGAGGAGCGCGCCTGGTGGGAGGAGGTCCTCGGCGCGCTCGCGCTGTAGGCGACCGGCGCACGCCGCACCGTCAGCCGGTGCGCTCGCGACTGGCAGGGTGTTCGCATCGACACGTCCTGCAACTCGCCGCCCCGCGCCCGCACCCCTGGCGCGCAATACTGGACGGGTGACCCCCGCCCGACCCACGGCGGGCGCCTCGGATGCCGGTCTCGCCGACGCGCTGAGCCCCCTGCGAGCCGACCCGAGCCGCAGCGCCATCCTGCTCGACGTCGACGGAACGCTCGCGCCGATCGTGCGCTACGCCGAAGAGGCGCACGTGCCGGAGCGGACCCGTGGCTTGCTGATCGAGATCGCCCGCCGCTACGCCGTCGTCGCATGCGTGAGCGGACGGCGCGCGTCCGATGCGCGGCGGCTCGTCGCGATCGGGACGATCTCCTACCTTGGCAGCCACGGCACCGAGCTGCTGCGCGCGGGCTGGACCGAGCCGACGCTCGACCCGGCGGTGCGCGACTGGGGCCGCCGTATCCAGGCGTTCGGGCGCGAGGCCGACACGCCCGAGCTGCGCAGACTGCGCGTGCGGATCGAGGACAAGGGCTCGATCGTCGCCTTCCACTGGCGCGCCGCGCCCGACGAGGAGGCAGCACGGGCGGCGATCGACGCGATCGCGGCCCGCGCCGAGCAGGGCGGCCTGCGCAGTCATTGGGGCCGCAAGGTGCTGGAGGTGCGCCCACCGGTGCGGATGGACAAGGGCGCCGGGATCGTCTCGTTCTTGTCAGACATGGAGCTCGACGCCGCCGTCTACGTCGGCGACGACGCGACCGACCTCGACGCCTTCCGCGGGCTCGGCGAGCTGCACGCCGAGGGCCGCCTCAGACGGGTGCTGCGCGTCTGCGTCAGCTCCGACGAGGGGCCATCCGAGCTGGCGCAGGAGGCCGACCTCGTCGTCGACGGGCCAGAGGGTGTGCGCGCCCTGCTGGAGGCCCTGATCGCGACCGACGAC
>DATFPW010000036.1:0-2124 GCA_035264605.1 Conexibacter sp.
CCGCCGGCGAGGCGGCGCTCGGCGCCTACGCCGCGTCGCTTTTGTCGTGGCACCGTCGCCATCGTTTCTGCGCGAACTGCGGCGCGGCGACGGACTCGACGGACGCGGGTCACGAGCGGCGCTGCCCCGCCTGCGACACCCACCACTTCCCACGCACCGATCCCGTGGTGATCGTCCGCGTGGTCGACGCTCATGACCGACTTCTGCTGGGCCGCCAGGCAAGCTGGCCCGCCGGGCGCTTCTCGGTGCTGGCCGGCTTCGTCGAGCCGGGTGAGACGCTCGAGGAGGCCCTTCGCCGGGAGGTACTCGAGGAATCCGGCGTGATCGTCGGTCCGGCCGCGTACGTCGCGTCGCAGCCGTGGCCGTTCCCCAGCTCTCTGATGATCGGCTTCAACGCCGTAGCGACCGGCGGAGACCCGGTGCCCGGCGACGGCGAGCTGCAGGAGGTGGGCTGGTTCACACGCGAAGAGGTGCGCGCGGCCGCAGAGGGGCGCGGCGAGATCATGCTGTCGCCGCCGTACTCGATCTCGCGGCGCTTGATCGACGGCTGGCTCGCCGCCGCGTCCTAGCCGCGGTCGGGCCGGTCCGGGTAGACGTCGTCGATCGTCGTCAACGGCCGGTACGGCGCCGCGGCGGCGGCCTCGATCGTCTCCGCGCCGCCGGCGAGGCGGTCGAGCACGCTCACGACCGCGGCGATCTCGAAGCCCTCCGAGCGCACCCGCTCGATCGCGTGCACGGTGGACCCGCCGGTGGTCACCACGTCCTCCACGATCAGGCAGCGCTCGCCGGGATCGAGCGGCGGTCCTTCGACCCATCGCTGGAGGCCGTGCTCCTTGCGGTCCTTGCGAACGAAGAACGCCTTGACGTCGGCGCCCGCGGCGAGGGCGGCACAGGCGATCGGGTCGGCGCCCATGGTCGTCCCGCCCACGGCCGTGGCGCCGGCGCGCTCCGCCTCGAGGCGCACCAGCTGCCCGAGCGCGAGAAAGCCGGCCGGCAGCAGGATCGCGCGCTTGGCGTCCACGTAGTACTGGGCGGTGCGACCGCTCGTCAACGTCACCTCGCCGATGACCAGCGCGTGCTCGCGCAGCTCGGCGACCAGGGTCTCTCGGGGGTCAGGCTTTGCCACGCGGGTGCCGATAGTAGAGCCGATGGGATCGGTAATTCGCTTTCTGGCCATAGCCATCTCGGTCGTCGTGGTCATCGGCTTCGCGCTGTTCGCGATCGACGAGACCGACAAGGGCTCGAAGACCCAGCAGGCGAAGCTCGAGCGCGAGCTCGGAACGACGGTCGACCCCAACCCGTCCCAAGAAGCGCTCCGCGAGCGCAAGCACGGGGTCGTGCGCGAGGCGATCGACGACACCAACGACGTGCTCCTGCGTCCGTTCGCCGACCTGGTCGATTCAGACGACGCCTGGATCAGCCACGGCATCCCGGCGCTGCTGGCGCTGCTGATCTACGGCGTGGGCCTGGGCTTCCTGGCCAACATGATGCCGCAGCAGGGCACACGCGCCAGCGACTGGCGCACAGCGCGCTAGGCAGCCGGCCGACGCTCCACGGGGGGCCGGGGGCGCGAGCCCCCGGATGCCTTCCTCACTCGTACAAAAATATTTGGTCGCCGATGCCGATCCAGTTGTAGATCTGCAGCGCGTTCGGGATCGGGACCCGTAGGCAGCCGTGACTCGCCGGGTACGCAGGCACGTCCGCGTAGCCGTGGATCGCGTAGCCGCCGATGAAGTAGGACGAGTCGACCATGCCCTTCGCGTTCGTCCCGGGGGTCTTCAGGTAGAAGTGGTAGGTCCCGAAGACGGTGGGGGTCGACGGCTTCCCGGATGACGTGTGGTACGTGCGGTAGGGCTTGCCGTTCTGCGCCAGCACGAGCACCTGCCGCGACCAGTCGAACTCCACGTGCTTGCCGGCCTTGGGATAGCGCAGCTTGAACGCCCCCTGGTCGCGCAGGAGCTTCGCGTAGACCTCGTTGGTCGCATAGCCGTCGCGGCTCATGTCGTTCGTCTTGCGGAACGCCAGCACAGCCCGGGCCGTGGCGTCGTCGTAGTAGCCGGTGACCGGCGTGGCGTAGTGCTGCGCGAAGAGGGCCCGCTGGAGCAGCAGCACCTTCACGCCGCG
>DATFPW010000037.1:0-58536 GCA_035264605.1 Conexibacter sp.
TCAGCAGCTCCCTGCCTTTCAGGCTGAGCCTCGCGTTAGCGTGCAGCTTCATCCGGTGTCCTCCTTGGGACTGGCGGCCTCGAGAACCACCAGCCTCCAAGGAGGCCCGGATGAACAACGTGCTCAGGAACTACAGCTAGGTCAGGACGCTTCAGCGCGGCGGGTCCCTCTGGCGGGTGATCTCGTAGAGCAGCGCCGCAGCGGCGGCGCTGGCGTTGAGCGAGCCGATGCGCCCGCGCAGCGGCAGCGCGATCAGCTCGTCGCACGATCTCGCGACCCGCGGGCGCAGCCCGCTCCCCTCCGAGCCCATCACGAGCACGACCTTGCCGCGGTAGTCCGGCTGCGAGTAGCCGACGCGAGCGTCTCCGGCGGCGCCGTAGCTCCACGCACCCGCTCTGTTTGCGTCGAGCAGGAAGTCGGCGAGGTTGCGCACGCGTGCGATCGCGAGGTGCTCGACCGCGCCGGCCGAGGCCTTGCAGACCGCGGGCGTGACCTCGGCGCTGCGCCGCTCCGGGATCACGACGCCGGTCGCGCCGGCGCACTCGGCCGTGCGGCAGATCGCACCGAGGTTCTGCGGATCCTGGATCTCGTCGAGCGCGACGATCAACGCGTCGGGCGCGGCCAGCAACGCCTCGGCCTCGGCGTACCGGTATTCCTCGACCTCGGCGCAGATCCCCTGGTGGTCGGTCGAGCCGCAACGGCGCTCGATCGCCTCCGCCGCCACCGTCTGCACCGAGGCGCTGCGCAGCCATGGCTCGCGGGCGGCTCGCTCCGTCGCCCACACCTGCCGCACTGCGCGCGGACCGCGCAGCGCCTCGTGGACCGCGTTGCGGCCGTAGAGCACCGGCAGACCGGGGGCCGCATCGCCTGCAGGCTCGCGGCGCGCGCGATCGCGCTCTGGACGGGACCGGTCGCGGTCGGCACCGGAACGATCGCGCTCCGGGCGCGGGCGGCCAGAACGCGGACCTGGCTTCGCCATCAGACGCGCGGGACGAGCGTCGGGCCGTCCGCGCTGTCGCGGACCTCCCACCCGAGCGCGGCGAGCTCATCGCGCAGGCGGTCCGCTTCGGCGAAGTCGCGCGCGGCGCGGGCCGCCTCGCGGCGGTCGAGCAGCTCCTGCGCGGCGGTGTCCGCTCCGCCGCCGGCTGCCGTGTCGGCGTCGAGCAGCGCGTCGAGCGCGAAGATGCCGAGCATCTTGCGCAGGTCGGCATCGCCGACGGCCTCGCCGGCCTCGCTGCGGCGGTTTGCCTCGCGCACCCAGTCGAACACCGTGGCAAGCGCTCTCGGCGTGTTGAAGTCGTCAGCGAGCGCGTCGAGGAACGCCTCCCGAAGCGGTGTCAGGTCGGACGGTGACGGACCCGGCACGAGCCGCCGTCCCGCGTCGCGGATCCGCTCGACGCTGCGCGCTGCCTCTCCGAGGCGCTCCTCCGAGTAGGCGATCGGCTGGCGGTAGTGGCCGCCGCAGAAGTAGGCGATCAGCGCGTCGCGACCGTGCGCGGCGAGCGCCTCGTGCAGCAGGAAGATGTTCCCGACCGACTTCGCCATCTTCTCGCCCTCGAGCCGCACCATCCCGTTGTGGACCCACAGGCTCGTCAGCGGGGCCCCGCGTGCTGCCGCGGTCTGCGCAGCCTCGTTCTCGTGGTGCGGGAAGACGAGGTCGGAGCCGCCACCGTGGATGTCGAAGCCGACGCCGAGCAGCGTCTCGGCCATCGCCGAGCACTCGATGTGCCAGCCGGGGCGTCCGCGACCCCACGGTGCGTCCCAGGCGGTGTCCTCCCCCTCCTTCTGCGCCTTCCACAACGCGAAGTCGAGCGGGTCGCGCTTCAGCGAAGCCCCCTCGATTCCCTCGCCCTGGTCCATGTCGTCGACCTGCCGGTGCGACAGCTCGCCGTACTCGGGATAGGACCGCACATCGAAGTAGACGTCGCCCTCGACCGCATACGCGTGGCCGCGGTCGATCAGCGCCTGGATCAGCTCCACGATCTCGTCGATCGTCTCGCTCGCGAGCGGCTCGTGGTCCGGGCGTCCGAGCCCGAGCGCCTCGGTGTCGGCGACGTACGCCGCGGTCATGTCCCGCGCCAGCTGCTCGCTCGGCACACCGGCAGCTCGCGCGGCGTCGTAGATCTTGTCGTTGACGTCCGTAACGTTCGCGACGAACGTGACGTCGTAGCCCTCATGGGCCAGGAAGCGCTTCAGCAGCGAAAAGACGACATACGGGCGCGCGTTGCCGACGTGGATGCGCCCGTAGACCGTGGGCCCGCACGCATACATCGAGACACGACCGGGATCGCGTGGCTCGAGCGGCTGCAGCTGCCCGCTTCTCGTGTCGTGGAGCTGGATCTGGCGCACGGCGGAAGACCCTACCGCGCCGGTATATCCGGCCGCGACCGAGGCGGCGGCTCAGGCGGCGACGCCCGGCAGCTCGATCGTCGCGATCGCGAGCGCGGCGGCGCCTTCGATGCGGCCGACGAAGCCCATGCCCTCGCCGCGCGTCGCCTTCACGTTCACGCGGTCGGGGCCGAGCCCGAGCACCTCGGCGAGGTTGGTGCGCATCGCGGGCTTGTGGTCGAGCAGCTTCGGCCGCTCCAGCATGATCGTCGCGTCGACGTTGACGACCGCCGCGCCGCGCTCTCCCAGCAGCGCGTCGACGTGGCGCAGCAGCACGAGCGAGTCCGCCCCACGCCACTCCTCGTCGGTGTCTGGGAAGTGCTCGCCGATGTCGCCGGCGCCGATCGCGCCGAGCAGGGCGTCGATGACGGCGTGTGTCAGGACGTCGGCGTCGGAGTGGCCGTCGAGCCCCAGCTCGCTCTCGATCCGCACACCGCCGAGGATCAGGGGACGGTCGGGGACGAGTCTGTGGACGTCCCAGCCGATGCCCGTGGCGATCAACGCGTCACCCGATCGGCTCCAGCCGCCGCTCGCGGCCCTCGAACACGCACAGCTCGCGCACGCCGCGCTCCGCAAGCCACGCGATCGTCGACTCGTACTCGAAGCCGACGTGTCTCGGGTAGTGCGCGTCGCTGTTGAGCGCGATCGGGCAGCCGGCGTCGAGGCACATCGCGAGGAACGCGTCCGCCGGATAGCGCTCGCCGACCGGCTTGCGCAGGCCGGCTGTGGACACCTCGACCGCAATGCCCGCCTCGGCGATCCCCTCGATCGCCAGCTCGTAGAAGCGGCGCAGATCGCCCTCGGGGCGTGGCCGCTCGCCGCCCCACACCTTCACGAGATCGGGGTGGGCGAGAATGTCGAACAGCCCGCTGCGCGCGGCCTCCCCGAGCCACTCGAAGTAGCGCCGCCAGACCTTCTCCGGGTCCACCGAGTGCGCGGACCAGATATCCCAGTCGGGATGGTCGACTGCCTCGTCGCCGACGAAGTGCACCGAGCCGATCACGTAGTCCCAGTCGCGCCCTTCGAGCAGCGACGCCATGCGGTCCTCTCGCCCGGGCACGAAGTCGGCCTCGACGCCGACCTTGAGGCCCTGCTCGCGCGCGAACTCGACGTACTGGTCGATGTCGTCGACGGCGTTCTCGCGCCAGAACGGATGCTGCCACACGTCGAGCGCCTGTCGAAAGCGATAGACGTGCTCGGAAGCTCCCAGCTCGGCGATCCCCCGCTCCTCAGCCGCGTCGCGGTAGCGCGCGACGTTGGCGGGCGTGAAGTAGTCGGCGGCGAGCGTGCCGTCGCCGTCGGGACGAAGGTGGACGTGGTAGTCGGTGAGCATCAGGAGCGTTCTCGCAGCAGCAGCTCGGCGAGCCGCAGGTCGGTGGGGGTCGTCACCTTCAGGTTGTCGGCCGGGGACTCTACGACGTGGACCCGACCGCCCGCCTGCTCGACGAGCCCGGCGTCGTCGGTGGCGGCGGCGAGCAGCTCGTCCGGCTGGGCGAGCGCGCGCGAGAGCGCGTCGTAGCGGAAGACCTGCGGCGTCTGCACCGCCCACAGCGCGCTGCGGTCGAGCGTCTCGACCACGCGCAGGTGCTCGCCCGACGCGCGCTTGACCGTGTCCGTCACACGCGCGGCCGCCACGATCGCGTCGCAGCGCCGCGCTCCGAGGGCACCAAGCGCGCGCTCGAACAGCTCGGGCGTAGCGAGCGGACGCGCCGCGTCGTGCACGATCACCGGCTCCTCGTCCGGCAGGGCGCCCGCAGCCTCCAGCGCGGCCCGCACCGAGTGCGAGCGCTCGGCGCCGCCCGTCACTCCAATCGTCCCGTCCGGCGCGCGAACGCCGGGCGGCAGCGCGACGACGATTCGCTCGACCGCGGGCACGAGCCTCAACGCGTCGAGGCTCCATTCCAGCATCGGGCGGCCCGCCAGCACGACGAACGCCTTGGGCCCCTCGGCACCAAGGCGTTCGCCACGACCAGCGGCCACGAGCAGGGCGACCGCCATCTCCGCTTCTCGCGCTCGACCCGACTACTTGGCGGCGACCGTCACCTGGCTGTCGGCGCCGTTGGCGAGCAGCTCGTCGAGGTGCTCCTCGGCCTCTTCCTCGCCCATCTCCAGCGCATACATCAGCTCCGAGGCGAGAATCTTCTTCGCCCGCGTGAACATCTGCTTCTCACCAGTCGACAGGCCCTTCTCCGCCTCTCGGATGGCGAGGTTGCGCACGACCTCGGCGAGCTCGTAGATGTCGCCCGTCTTGATCTTGTCGCGGTTGTGCTTGAAGCGACGATTCCAGTTCTTCGGCATGTCCGAGCATTCGTCCTGGAGCACCGCGAGGACTCTCTTCACGGTCTCTTCGTCGATCACGCGACGGAGGCCCGCTATCGCGGCGTTCTCGGTCGGGACCATGACGGTCATGTCGTTGTGGAGGATCTTGATCGTGAGGTACTCGCGCACCTCGCCGAGCACGTCCTTCTGCTCCTTCTTGAGGACCTGCCCCGCCCCGTGATGGGGGTAGACGACGTTGTCGCCGATCTCGAAGTCGATGTGCTCGAGCTCGACGACGATCTCCAGGTCCTCGATCTGCTCTTCGGTCAATTCGGTGATGATGGCCTCCTTCTCCAAGCGGGCCGCCCTGCAGCCCCCCGATGGTCAGGTCTGCAAGTAGCGGTCCACGAGGTTGATCTCCTGCTGACGGCGAAGGCCCTCGCGGATGTCCTTCGCCCGAATCTCACCGACGCCCTCGACGGTCTCCAACTCACCGTCGCCGGCTGCCAGCAGCTCCTCCAGCCCGCCGAACTCCTCCACGATGCGCTGCACGACGAGCCGTGGAAGACGCGGGATGCGACCGAGGATCCGGTAGCCCCGCGGCGAGATGGGAAAGTCAAGCGTGTTGACCTTGCGGTCGTAGCCGAGCAGCTCTGAGAGCCGCCCGAAGTCGAGCAGGTCCTGGTGCGGCAGGCGCACAAGCTGGTCGAACGCGTCGGCGAAGCGCTCGTCCGTGTCGTCGGCCAGGTAGTCGCGCACGAGCGCGGCCTTGTCGCCGGCGACGCCGACCATCGTCTCGTCGAGCTGCATCTCGATCAGGCGTCCCTCGGTGCCGAGCTCGACGATGTAGCGCTCGATCTCGACGCCCATGCGCGTGACGAGCTCGGCGCGCTGCAGCACGGTGAGCACGTCGTGCAGCGTCGTGCCGCCCTCGAACTCCAGTGCGGTCAGGCGCGTCGAGACCTGATCCAGGCGGCTGCGGTACTTGTCGAGCGTTGCGAGCGCCTGGTTGGCCTTCGCGAGCACGACGGGGATGTCCTCAAGGATGTACTTCGCGCCGTCGACGTAGAGCGAGACGACCTCGCGCCGCTGGGAGATCGCGATCACGAGCGCCTCGGTCTGCTTGCTGATGCGCTCGGCGGTGCGGTGACGCGTGCCGGTCTCGAGCGTGAGGATCGTCGGGTCGGGCGTCAGCTGGACGTTGCCCCACACGATCTTCGTCGCGTTCGTGCTGAGCACGAGCGCGCCGTCCATCTTCGCCAGCTGGTAGAGAAAGGCGGGCGTGTAGTCGATGTCGAGCTTGAGCCCGCCGGAGAAGAGGAACGCGAGATCGTCCGCGTCGCCGACGACGATCAGGCCGCCGGTGCGGGCGTGGACGATGTTGTCGATGCCCTCGCGAAGCGCCGTGCCAGGGGCCACCATCTCGAGTGCCTTGACGAGCCGGGGCTCTTGGCGAGACTCGAGCTCCTCTTTGAGCTCTTCCCCGGTGCGTGGCGCCATACGAAGCCCATTCTACCGGGTTTTCCTGTGATTTTCCGCGCGGGCGCAGGGTTTTTCGCACGAAGCACGACGAACGGCGCGCAATCGCCGAAACGGCTGCGTTCAAACCGCTGCGGCCTGGGCCGAACGCGGACGTTCTCCCCCGCGCAACGGTCGGAGCGCTGACCGCAGCGTGCCGACTTCCGGTGTGACGATCGATTCCAGGCCGAACTTACGCGCCTCGGCGATGCGCCGCTCGGCGTGCGCGACGGTGCGCAGCTCGCCCGTGAGGCCCAGCTCGCCGAAGCAGGCTAGCGGCGCCGGATCCGTGCCGGGACGGCCGGAGTTGGGTCCCCCGCTCGTCAGTGCCACGCCGCGCGCGGCACTCGCGACTGCCAGCGCGACGGCGAGGTCGGCACCAGGCTCATCGACGCGCACGCCGCCGACGACGTTCACGAACACGTCGGAGCTGCCGACGCTGACGCCGCCGTGGCGCGCCAGCACGGCCAGCACGAGCGCGAGGCGGTTGCGGTCGATGCCGGAGACGACCCGCCGCGGAATCTCAAGGTCCGACTCGGACACGAGCGCCTGCACCTCGACGAGCAGCGGGCGCGAGCCCTCCATCGCGGCGAGCACGACACTGCCGGGCGCGCGCGTCGCCTCGCCGACGAAGCGCGCGGAGGCGTCGAGCACCTCGACGAGCCCGTCCTGACGCATCTCGAAGACGCCGGCCTCGCTCGTCGAGCCGAAGCGGTTCTTGAGCGCACGCAGCGTCCGGTAGGTGCGCTCCCGCTCGCCCTCGAACTGCAGCACGCAGTCGACCAGGTGCTCGAGCACGCGCGGACCGGCGAGCGCGCCCTCCTTCGTCACGTGGCCGACGAGCAGCACGGCGATCCCGTGCACCTTCGCCACCCGCATGATCTCGCCGGCGACCTCGCGCACCTGGCCCACCGAGCCGGGCGCGCCGCTGAGCGTGCTGGCGTGGAGCGTCTGGACAGAGTCGACCACGCAGACGTCGGGCCGCTCGCGCTCGAGCGTCGCAAGCACGGTCGAGAGGTCCGTCTCGGCGATCGTCGGGATCCGCAGGGCGTGGCCGCCCGGCAATCGCTCGGCCCGCAGCTTGATCTGCGCGGCCGACTCCTCGGCCGAGACGTAGAGGGTTCTGCGACCTGCGCCGGCGAGGTTCGCGAGCGCCATCGTCGTGAGCGTCGACTTGCCGATCCCGGGCGAGCCGCCGATCAGCACGAGCGAGCCGGGCACGACGCCGCCGCCGAGCACGCGGTCGAGCTCGCCGATGCCGGTCGACAGGCGCGCGACGTCGGCCGCTTGGACGTCGCCGAGCGCGACGGGCGTCACCGCCTGCCCGGCGGTCGCGGATCCGCCGGCGCCGCGACGGGCTCTCGCCACCGGCCGCGCGACGGCCTCCTCGACGAGCGTGTTCCAGGCGCCGCAACCGGAGCACTGGCCGTGCCAGCGAGGCGTCTCGTGCCCGCAGTCGGAGCAGATGTGGATCGAGGTCGCGCGCGCCATCGGGGGACGAGGGTACGTGCGGGCGAGGACGGTTCGGCGCCGCCGCCCGAGCAATCCGAACGACAGGCATCGAGGGGCGGCCCTGCGCCCTGCGGCAGCTTGCGCGAACGAACGCTCAGGCGTCGGCCGGCGGCACCCAGCCACCGAAGACGCGCTCCAGCTCGAGCGCGACGGCGATCGAGACGTGGTCGCGGCCGGGCGCAGCGGCGACCTGGACGCCCAGCGGCAGGCGCTCCCGGCCGAGCCCGAGCGGGACCTGCGTGACAGGCACCGCGGCGAGGTTGAAGACGGCCATCGGCTGCGCCCACCAGAGGCGCCCGACGGTGCGGCCATGACGCGGCGCGACGCCCTGGTAGGGCGGGTGCAGCATCACGCCGTCGCCGATCGTGGCGGCGACGTCCGCCGCGAAGGCGCGACCAGCCTCGATCGCGCGCTGGGCGCGCCGCGGCGAGGAACGCGCGGTTAGCCGCTCGGCTGCCAGCAGCACGCGCGTCGGCGTGGTGTGCGGCCCGCCGCGCCGCAGCAACCCGCGCAGCGTCACGGACTCCGCGCCCTCGCCGACGATCAGCTCGTGCAGCGTGACGTCGCCATCGCCGAGCGAGGTGAGGAACGGCTCGTAGGGGTTGCGCATCCTCCGCATCGAGATGCGCTCGACGACGGCGCCCGCCGCCGCCAGCGCACCGGCGGCCTGCTCGCGCGCGGCGAGCAGCTCCGGCGAGATCGGCCGGTTGAACGCCTCGTCGCTGATCAGCACGCGCAGCCCGGCGAACGGCACGGCGTGGGGATCGCCCAGCTGCGGATCCTCGTGCAGCACGGGATCGACGCCGTCGGGCCCGGACAGCAGCCGCAGCACGGGCATCAGGTCCTCCGCGCGCCGCACGAGCGGGCCGTTGGCGACCATCCGCGTGATCTCGCCGCTCGCGGGCGGGTACGTCGCGGTCATCGGCACCAAGCCAAGCGACGGCTTGTGCCCGAAGACGCCGTTGAAGAAGGCCGGACCTCGGATCGAGCCCCCAACGTCAGACCCGAGCCCGATCGGCGAGCCGCCGCTGCCGACCGCCGCGCCCTCACCGCCCGAGGAGCCGCCGGCGATGCGGGTCCGGTCGTACGCGTTGTTCGTGCGGCCGTAGAGCCGATTGTCGGACTCGATCCACATGCACAGCTCGGACGTATTCGTCACGCCGAGCGGGATCGCGCCGGCGTCGACGAGTCGCTGGGCCGCAGGCGCGCTCTCGGTCGCGCGCACGGCCGCACGGGCCACGAGCCCGGCGGAGTTCGGCATGCCAGCGAGCGCGATCGACTCCTTGATCGTGCACGGCACACCGAGCAGCGGCGGCAGCGTGGCGGGATCCTCGGCTGCCGCGACGCGAGCGTCGGCGGCGTCAGCCTCGGCGAGTGCGGCGTCGTAGCGGTCGGCGACGACCGCGTTCAGCGTCGGGTTGACGCGCCGCAGCAGCGCGACGTGCGCCTCGACGACCTCGCGTGCGCTCGCCTCGCCTGCGCGGATCGCTGCGGCGAGCTCGGTCGCGGAACGGTGGGTGAGCGGACGCGCCGGTGCCGGCGACTTGCGTCTGTGGGGCTTTGAAGCGACGGCCATGCCCCGATGCTACGGGCGCTCCACTACCCGCGCGCCAATTGGCTGGCTGGCCAGCTTGCAGGGTGGACACACCACGCGAATCGCGCGTCAGCCGTCGGGCTCAGCCGCCGCCGCCCGCACGCATGACGTGAAGCCCGTCTCGCGATGCGCCTTGTCGCAGAACGGTTTCGTGCGCGACTGCCCGCAGCGACAGAGCACCAGCGGACGCTCGGAGTCGAACGCGATCTCGTTGCCCTCTGGGTCGACCAGCCGAACCGGCCCCGTCACCTTGTACGGCCCGTTATCCCGCACTCTGATCTCGACCTGATCGGTCACAGACCGCACGCTAGCCGAGAGGTGTGCGGGATTGGGATCCATACGACCCCCAATCCCCCACACATCGAAGAAGGGCGGCCGATCGGCCGCCCTCTCGATGCAATCTGCGGACCCGCGCTACTCGGCGGGCGTTTCGGATGGAGCGCCATCCGAGTCGACGTCGCCGTCGTCGTCGGAGCCCTTCGCAGCCCCGACCCCAACCGGCGTCTTCGGCGCGATGATCTCGATCGAGACCTCGCGCTCGTCGCCCTCGGGGGCTCTGTCGACCATCACGGTCCCGCCCGGCATCAGCTCGGACCGCAGCACGAAGTCGGCCAGGGGATCCTCGATGTAGCGCTGGATCGCCCGGCGCAGCGGACGTGCGCCCATGCCGGGATCCCAGCCCTTCTCGACGAGCAGGTCCTTCGCCTCCTCCGTCAGCTCCAGCTGCAGCTCGCGCTCCGCCAAAGACTCCCGGATGCGAAGCAGCAGCAGCTCGACGATCTGCTTGATCTCGTCCTTCGCCAACTTGTGGAAGACGATCACGTCGTCGATGCGGTTGAGGAACTCGGGCCGGAAGACCTTCTTCAGCTCGCCCATGATCCGGTTCTTCATGTCGTCGTACGTGATCCCGGTCTCATCGTCGGAGACCGCGAACCCGAGTGGCGTGTTCCGAGCGATCTCGGAGGCGCCGATGTTCGACGTCATGATCACGATCGCGTGGCGGAAGTCCACCGTGCGACCTTGCGCATCGGTGAGCCGCCCGTCCTCGAGGATCTGGAGCAGGATGTTGAAGACGTCCGGGTGGGCCTTCTCGATCTCGTCGAGCAGGAGCACGCTGTACGGCTTGCGCCGCACGGCCTCGGTCAGCTGACCGCCCTCGTCGTAGCCGATGTAGCCCGGAGGCGAGCCCACGAGCCGCGAGACGGCGTGCTTCTCCATGTACTCCGACATGTCGATGCGCACCATCGCGTCCTCGTCGCCAAACAGGAACTCGGCGAGCGTGCGGGCCAGCTCCGTCTTCCCGACGCCCGAGGGGCCGAGGAAGATGAACGAGCCGGTCGGGCGCTTCGGGTCCTTCAGGCCGGCACGCGAGCGGCGGATCGCCTTCGAGATGACCTCGACCGCGGCGTGCTGCCCGATGACGCGCTTATGCAGCTCGTCTTCCATGCGCATCAGCTTCTGCGTCTCGGCCTCGGTCAACTTGAAGACCGGGATCCCCGTCCACATCGAGACGATGTCCGCGATCTCCTCCTCGCCGATCGAGGGACGCTCGCCGCCCTCGCCGGACTCCCATGCCTCCTCGAGCTCGCGCTTTCTCTGCGTCAGCTGGCGCTCCTGATCGCGCAGGTTCGCGGCCTTCTCGAACTCCTGCGCCTCGATCGAGGCCTCCTTGTTGCGCCGCGTCTCCTCGATCTCGTCCTCGAGCTCCCTGTAGACGGGCGGGGACGTCATCGACTTGATGCGCATGCGCGAGGCGGCCTCGTCGATCAGGTCGATCGCCTTGTCCGGCAGGAAGCGGTCGGAGATGTAGCGGTCGGCCAGGTCGGCGGCTGCCTGCAGCGCCTCGTCGGTGATGTTCACCTTGTGGTGCTGCTCGTAGCGGTCGCGCAGGCCGCGCAGGATCTGCACGGTCTCGTCGGTCGACGGCTGGTCGACGCGGATCTGCTGGAAGCGACGCTCCAGCGCCGAGTCGCGCTCCAAGTACTTGCGGTACTCGTCGAGCGTCGTCGCGCCGATCGTCTGCAACTCGCCACGTGCCAGCGCCGGCTTGAGGATCGAGGCCGCATCGATCGCACCCTCGGCCGCGCCGGCTCCGACGAGATTGTGGAGCTCGTCGATGAACAGGATGATGTCGCCGCGCTGGGTGATCTCCTTCATCACCTTCTTGAGGCGCTCCTCGAACTCGCCGCGGTACTTCGAACCGGCCACCAAGGCGGCCAGGTCGAGCGTGTAGATCTGCTTGTTCTTCAGCAGCTCCGGCACGTCGGAGTTCGTGATGCGCTGCGCGAGGCCCTCGACGACGGCCGTCTTGCCGACGCCCGGCTCGCCGATCAGGACCGGGTTGTTCTTCGTGCGGCGCGAGAGGATCTGCATGATCCGCTCGATCTCCGTCTCGCGACCCACGACGGGGTCGAGCTTGCCGTCGGCGGCGAGCTTGGTGAGGTTGCGGCCGAACTGGTCGAGCAGCTTCGAGGACTTCTTGCCCTCGCCCTGCGCGCCGGCCGCACCGGACGCCCCGCCGCCGCCGCCGCTGCCCTGGCGGCGACCGCCCGGGCCCGACAGCATGCGGATGACCTCGTTGCGGATCTTCTCCGAGTCGGCGTCGAAGTCGAGCAGGATGCGCGCTGCGACGCCCTCGTTCTCGCGCACGAGGCCGAGCAGGATGTGCTCGGTGCCGATGTAGTTGTGCCCGAGGCTCAGCGCCTCGCGCAGGGCCAGCTCCAGCACCTTCTTCGCACGCGGCGTGAAGGGGATCTGGCCGGAGGTGACCTCCTCGCCTGAGCCGACGATGCGCACCACCTGCGCGCGGACGCGCTCCACGGTGATGTCAAGGCTCTCCAACACTCGAGCTGCCAGGCCCTCCTCCTCCCGCAGGAGGCCGAGGAGGATGTGCTCGGTGCCGATGTAGTTGTGCTTGAGCGTCCGGGCCTCCTCTTGGGCGAGGACGACCACCTGGCGGGCTCGCTCTGTGAATCGCTCGAACATGGGTGCGACGTTCCTTCCCTACTGGGCGATGAGGCGGGATGGTCGAGAGGGATACGGACGCTCCCGCTCACTCGGGTCATCGGCCGCAAGGGGCCTCAGACTGAGCGGTCGGGTTCGTTCGCCGGGCATACGCCAGTCTACCAACAGGCTGCACAGCACTTCGGCGCAGACCGTGGCTCCAACTCCGCCACGGTGTCACACGTGGTTCTTACGACCCCGAGGCGCAGGATTACCGGCTTCCGGCGCGTCGCGTGGGTCAGTCGCGCATGGCCGGGAACAGCACGACCTCGCGGATCGATCTGCGCCCGGTCAGCACCATCACGAGGCGGTCGATCCCGATGCCGACGCCGCCGGTCGGCGGCATGCCCTGCTCCAGCGCCTGAATGAACGCCTCGTCGTAGGGCTGTGCCTCCTCGTCGCCAGCCTCGGCGTGCGCGCGCTGCTGCTCGAAGCGACGGCGCTGCTCGTCCGGGTCGTTCAGCTCCGTGAAGGCGTTTGCGATCTCCATCCCCTGGCAGTAGGCCTCCCAGCGCTCTGCCAGCCGCGGGTCGTCGCGGTGGCCCTTCGCGAACGGCGACAGCTCGACCGGATAGTCGAACAGGAACGTCGGCTCGATCAGCGTCGGCTCGACGTGCTTCGTGACGAGCTCGTCGACGAGCTGCGCCCACGTGTCTCTCGGCGGGGCGTGGAGG
The DNA here is from genome assembly GCA_035264605.1 of Conexibacter sp. Taxonomy (GTDB): domain Bacteria; phylum Actinomycetota; class Thermoleophilia; order Solirubrobacterales; family Solirubrobacteraceae; genus Conexibacter. Next base: position 12,949 of record DATFPW010000037.1, read on the forward strand.
CCCTTCGCCTCCATCGCGGCGGCCAGCGTCTCTCGCGTGCGCGCTTCCAGGATGTCGATGCCGATACGCGACTCGATGGCGCCCGCGAGCGTCTCGCGTCTCCACGGCGGCTGCAGGTTCAGGGGGCCGCCGTAGCCCATCCGCTCCGCAGCGGCCGCCACGAGCTGCTCCGTGCGCGCTGCCACGTCTCTGTAGCCCGCATACGCCTCGTAGAACTCAACCATCGTGAACTCGGGGTTGTGCTTCTGCGAGATGCCCTCGTTGCGGAAGTCCTTCCCCAGCTCGTAGACACGCTCGAGGCCGCCGACGATGCAGCGCTTGAGGTAGAGCTCGGTCGCGATCCGCAGGAACAGCTCGCGGTCGAGCGCGTTGTGGTGCGTCGTGAAGGGCCGCGCGGCAGCGCCGCCGTAGAGCGGTTGGAGGACCGGCGTCTCCACCTCGACGAAGCCGGCCTCGTCGAGGTATCGACGGATCCCTGCGATGATCGAGGCCCGAGCGAGGAACAGCGCGCGGGTGTCCTCGGAGGCGATCAGGTCCAGCTCGCGGTGGCGGAAGCGCGTCTCGACGTCCTGCAACCCGTGGTGCTTCTCAGGCGGCGGGCGCAGCGACTTCGCGAGCAGCGCCCAGTCGTCAACGCGCAGCGACAGCTCGCCGCGGCGCGAGCAGAAGACCGTGCCGTCGATCCCGATCAAATCGCCGAGGTCGAGGCCGACGAGCCGCTCGAACGACTCCTGCGGGAGCACGTCGACGCGCGCGTGCAGCTGGATGCGGCCGGAGCGGTCGACGAGGTCGACGAACGCCGCCTTGCCCTGGCCGCGGCGCGCGGCGATGCGCCCGGCGATGCGGTACTGGGCCTCCGTCTCCGCGCCCGCCTCCAGCTCGGCGTGCGCGGCGCGCACATCGGCGATCGGAACGACGCCCTCGTAGGCGTGGGGGAACGGCTCGACGCCATCTTCGCGCAGCCGCTCCAATTTGACGCGGCGAGCCGCCAGCACCTGCGGCAGCGCTTCGGCCTCGTCCGAGGCGGTCGGCTCCTCGTCAGTGGCAGCCATCCGGTGCCGGAGGCTACTTCAGCCCGATGTCGATCTTGGTGATCTTGAGCTCGCGCTTCTTGCCATTGGGCAGCACCACGGCGACGATCTCGTTGCGCTTGCCGCCGATCAGCGCCTTGCCGACGGGCGACTCGTTCGACAGCTTGTGCTCGGTGGGGTTGGCCTCCGAGGAGCCGACGATCGTGTAGGTCTCGCTTCTGCTGGTTCTCTGATCCTTGACGTGGACCGTGGTGCCGATGCTGACGACGTCGGTCCCGACCGCTCTCGCGTCGATCACCGTCGCGGCACGCAGCTTCTCCTCGAGCTGGGCGATCTTCGACTCGAGCATCGCCTGCTCGTTCTTGGCGTCGTCGTACTCGGCGTTCTCGGAGATGTCGCCGAACTCGCGAGCCTCCTTGATGCGCGCGGCGACCTCGCGGCGCTTCTCCGTCGACAGGTACTCGAGTTCGCTCTTGAGCTTCTCGAGACCGTCCGGCGTGAGGATGACGTCCTTGGGCATGAGTGTGACCTTGAGCGTGCGAGGGTGGGCGTGACAGATTCGACTGGCCGGAGAAAGCACAAACCCCGCACGGGGCGGGGAGATTCCGGCGAGTCGGGCTCGGCGGCGGGCAAGTATAGCGGCGTCGTCAGGCGGCACCCAGCAGGCAGCACCGCCACCAGCAGCTTGCGCGCTCGGGCGCGTGTCGGGCATAGTCGCCGTATGGGGGATGGCACGACGAGGGGATCGGCCGCATGCGCGTAGTGGTGGTCGCTGCGAACTCGATAGTCAACGCGATCTACCGCGGGATGGTGCTCGCGGAACTGCGGCGTCTCGGTCACCAGGTCGACGTCGATCGCGACGGCGAGGCTTTCACCGACGGGCGCCTGGGCGACGTCGACGTGGTCCACATCCACCGGTACAGCGAAAGGGAAACGCGCCAGGTCGCCGAGCGGATGCGTGACCAGGGCGTCGCGATCGTGTGGGACAACGACGACGACATGGCCGGCTCGCCGTTCAAGGCGAAGGGCGCGATGCGCGCGCAGCAGGAACGCACGAACGTCGCGACCATGCTCGAGGTCGCCGACCTGGTGACGACCACGAGCCCATACCTGGCCGAGCAGTACCGCAGCTACGGCGCGGCCGAGGTGGCGATCGTCGAGAACTACATCCCCGCCAACTACGCAGCCGAGCGCCACGACTCAGCACGCGGCGACAGCATCACGATCGGCTGGATAGGAGCCGGCGAGCACCACCACGACCTCGAGCAGCTCCAGCTGAGGGAGACCTTCCGACGGTTGCTGGAGGCCCATCCCGACGTGCGCTTCGCGACTGTCGGCGTGAGGCTCGGGTTACCGGCCGAGCGCTGCCATCACACGGCTCTCGTCCAGTACCGCGACCTCGCGAGGCACGCCGCGTCCTACGACATCGGCATCGCGCCGATCGTGGACATACCGTTCAATCGCGCTCGCTCCAACATCAAGCTGAAGGAGTACGCCGTCATGGGCGTGCCTTGGCTCGCGTCGCCGATAGGGCCATACGCAGGGCTCGGCGAGCGCCAAGGCGGGCGGCTCGTCGCCGACGAGCGCTGGTACGAGGAGCTGGAGCGTCTCGTCGTCGAGCGGCGCGCCCGACAAAAACTGGCGAAGCGCGCGCTGAAGTGGGGCGACAGGCAGCGGATCCACCACAACCTGCGCGCCTGGGAGGCTCCCCTGCAGCGCGCGGTCGAGCGTGCTGGAAGCCGTATGGCCGCAGCCGGCTGATCGCCGACTACGCCGCAGCGGCCGCCAGCGACGTGATCCCGAGCGCCTCGCGCGCCTCGGCGATCGACTGCGTGCGCTGAAGGCGATCCTGCAGGACCTTGCCCTCCCCCAGCCGCGTGACGTACCAGGGGTAGAACTTGCGCAGGTAGCGAGCCGCGCGGGGCTCGCCCATGTGCTCGACGGCGCGATCGAGCACCCAGTCGAGCTCGGCAAGGATCTCCTCGCGGGTCGGCTCGTCCTCGCGGGCGCCCAGCACCTGCTCGAAGATCCATGGGTTGCCGAGCGAGCCGCGTGCGAGCAGGACCGCCTCGGCGCCGGTCCGCTCGAACACCTCGTGAACCTTCGCGGCGTCTCTGAGGCCGCCGGAGATCAGCACCGGCACCGGCAGCTCCTCGACCAGCTGGCGCACGAGGTCGTAGTCGGCTCTGCCCGTGTGGCGCTGCTTGGCGACGCGCGGATGCATGCACAGCCCGGCGATCCCAGCCTCCTCGACGAGCCGGTGGGCAAGCTCGACGCCGGTCCGCTGGCCCGGCTTCAGGCCCGGCCGCAGCTTCACGGTCACTGGCAGCCCGCTGCCCTCGCGCGCGGCGCGGGCAACGGCGACCGCGCGGTCGGGGTCGTCAAGCAGCGCCGCGCCGGCGCCGGTCTTGCACACCTTCGGCACCGGACAGCCCATGTTGAGGTCGATCACGTCGACGCCGCCGCGCTTGGCGACCTGCTCGGCCGCGCTTGCCATCACCGCCGGATCGCCGCCGAACAGCTGGATCGCCGTCGGCCCGCTTGCGCGCTCGTCGGGATGGATCCGCAGCAGCTCGGTGCAGGTCCGCTCGTTGCCGTGGTGGATCGCGTGGCTGGAGACCATCTCGGAGATCGCGTAGCCGGCGCCGTGACGCTTGGCCTGCAGACGCACGAACCAGTTGCCGATCCCGGCGAGCGGTGCGAGCACGACGCGGTTCGGGATCGTTACACCGCCGAGCGTCCAGCTGTCGTGGAGGGAGCGCACCTGAGTCATCAGACCCAATGGTAGGCGTACGGTTGCCGCCATGGGAGACCTGCGGGCAGCGGACCTCGACGTCGAGCGGCTGGGCGAGGGGCCGCCGGTGGTGCTCGTGCACGGCAGCATCGTCGGGCCCGAACAGACGTGGCGCGCACAGCAGGAGCTGGCCGCGCGTTGGGCGCTGATCCTCCCCCACCGGCCCGGCTTCGGTGGGAGCCCATCGCTGTCGCGCGGGGACTTCGAGGCAGAGGCGCCGCTGATCGCCGAGCTGCTGGGCGACGGTGCGCACCTCGTCGGGCATTCCTACGGCGCCGTGATCGCCCTGCACGCCGCCGCGTTGCGGCCCGAGGCAGTGTGGTCGCTGACGGTCACCGAGCCTGGGGCGCTGCGGATCGCCGCCGGCGATCCGCAGGTGGACGCGACGATCGCTAACGGCGAGGAGCTGTATCGCCATCGCGCCGAGATCGCTCCGCGCGACTGGGTACACCTATTCCGCTCCGGCGTCGGCTCCGCTCACGCGACTCCCGAGGACATGCCCGACTGGCTTGCGCGCGGCGCGCAGCATGTGATGGACGAGCGGCCGCCGTGGGAGTCCGAGCCGCCGCTGGACGCGCTCGCGGCGGCCGCCTTCCCGAAGCTCGTGATCTCCGGCCGTCACTCGCCGGTCTTCGAGCGCGTATGCGACGTGCTGGCGGAGCGGATCGGTGCCGAGCGGGCGACGGCGTCGGGGCGCGGTCACTCGATCCCGGTCGTCGGCGCGCGCTACAACGAACTGCTGGAGGGCTTCCTCAGGCGGAGTTGCGCTCGTGGAGGAGGCGCAGCCCGGTCAGCGTGAGGAGATCGTCGACCTCGTCGATCTCGTCCGTGTAGGGCACGATCGCGCCGGCGAGCCCGCCCGTCGCGATCGTCGCCGTCTCGGCGCCGAGCTCGGCCCGCAGGCGCCGCACGATCCCGTCGACCTGGCCGGCAAAGCCGTAGACGACGCCGGAGCGGATCGCGTCGACGGTGGTCTTGCCGATCACCGAGCGCGGCGCGATCAGGTCGATCTTCGGCAGCGCGGCGGCGCGTTCGGTGAGCGCCTCCATCGAGATCTCGACGCCCGGCGCGATCACGCCGCCGAGGTACTCGCCCTCGGCCGAGACCGGATCGAACGTGATCGCGGTGCCGAAGTCGACGACGACGCACGCGTCGCCGATCTTGTCGTAGGCGGCCACCGCGTTGACCAGGCGATCTGCCCCGATCTCGCGCGGATTCTCGTAGCGGATCGGCATGCCGCTTCTGATACCGGGTCCGACGACAAGCGTCTGATGCCCGAGGTACCGCTCCCCCACCTGCTGCCACTCGGCGCCGAGCTGCGGGACGGTCGAGGAGACGATCGAACCCTGCAGGTCACCGAAACCGAGACCGCGCAGTGCGAGCAGGTTGGCGAGCTTCGCGCCGAGCTCGTCGGCGGTCGACTCGCGCACGGTCGCATAGCGCCAGTGCTCGCTCAGCTCAGCGCCTTCGAACGTGCCGAAGTGGGTCTGGGTGTTGCCAACGTCGACGACAAGGAGCATGGGAGCGGAGTATCGCGGGTGGAGCGGATCGCAGCGGCGAAGCAGCGCACCGGCTGGCCAGCCAACCATATGCTCGTTCGATGCCACATACGCTCTACGTCATCCACAACTCGCATCCGTGCGTCACCGCCGAGCGGGCGCTCCAGCTGAAGGGCCAGCCCTACCGGGTCCATGAGATGGCGCCGGCGCTGCACGTGCCGGAGCAGTGGCTGCGCTTCCGCAAGCTGACGGTGCCGGCGCTCGTGCTCGGCAGCGGCGAGAAGGTCGTCGGCTCGCGGGCGATCGTGCACCGGCTCGACCAGCTTGTGCCGGAGCCTCGGCTGCTGCCGGAGGACACGGCGGCGCGGGCCCGCGTGGTCGAGGCGGAGCGGTGGGGCGACGAGGTGCTGCAGCCGGTGCCGCGGCGACTGGTGTGGACCGGCGTGTGCGCGCGGTCGGATGCCCTCGGGAGCTACTCCGAAGGATCGAGAATCCCGCTCCCCGGTTTCCTGCGGAGGCTGGTTGCGCCGCGGATCGCCCGCGTGGCGCGCTGGCGCAACAGAGGCGGCGTCGAGCAGGCGCGCAAGGACCTCGCGGCGCTGCCCGCGCAGCTCGACCAGGTCGACGCCTGGATCGCCGAGGGCGTGATGGGCGGCGCAGAGCCGAACGCCGCTGACCTGCAGATCGCGCCCAGCATCGGCCTCCTCGCAACGATGGACGATGTGCTGCCACTGCTGAATGGTCGTCCCTGCCTCGCACTGGCGCAGCGACTGTTCCCGTCGTATGGCGGCCACCTGCCGGCCGGCGCGCTGCCGGTCTAGAGAAGCGGGTCGCCGGCGCGCGAGACGCGCACCGACGGGTCGAGCGCCGCGAGCGCGTCGGCCAGCGGATGCCCGTCCGGGGTTCTGAGCTCCGGATCGAGCTCCAGCAGGGGGATCAGCACGAAGCGGCGGCTCGTGACCTCGGCGTGCGGCAGACGCAGTCGCTCGGAGGCATAGGTCAGGTCGCCCAGCAGCAGCAGGTCGACGTCGATCGGCCGCGGCGCGTGGCGCACGCCGCCGGCCTCCCGGCCCAGCTCGCGCTCGACGGCCTTGCAGGCGTCAAGCAGCGCCTCCGGGTCGTGCGCGGTCGCGATCCGCACGCAAGCGTTGAGGAAGTCCGGCTGGTCGAGGATCTCCCCGACCGGCTCGGTCTCATAGGTGCTCGACGACGCGAGCACGCGTACGCCGTGCGTCGGCAGCGCCTCGATCGCGGCCGTCAGCTGGGCGCGGCGGTCGCCGACGTTCGACCCGAGGCCGAGGTAGCCGACCCGCTCGCCGGCCCGCGGCGCACGGGCGTCACTCATCCGCGTCGCGGACGACCTCGACCGAGACCTCCTGCACCGGCAGCGGGATCGGCGGCTCGGGCTTCGCCGCTCTCACCCACACCGATTCGGCCTCGTAGTCGCTCAGCAGGCGATCGGCGATCGCCGTGCAGAGACGCTCCAGCGTCTTGTAGGAGCGCTGCTGGGCGACGAGCGCAACCGTCTGACAGACCTCGCCGTAGTCAACCGTGTCCTCGACGCGATCGGTGACGGTCGCGTCGCAGGCGCCGACCTCGATCCGCAGGTCGATCACGAGCCGCTGGCCAATCTCACGCTCCGCGTCGCTGACGCCGTGGTGCGTATACAGCGAGAGACCGGTGACCTCGATCGTGACGAGTGGCTCGGAGGGCTCGTCGTCCTCGTCCACCTCGTCGAAGCCGTCGTCCTCGAGCTCGTCGTCCTCGTCGCTCATCGGCCGCGCACCGTAGCAGCCGTCACAGCGAGCGCGTCGGCGACCGGGCCGACGTCGTGGACGCGAAAGACGGACGCGCCGCGCTCGAACGCGAGCACGTTCGTCGCGATCGTCCCGGCGAGGCGGTCGTCCGCCTCACGCCCGGTGAGGCGCCCGAGGAACGACTTGCGCGAGGTGCCGACCACGACGGGCCGCCCGAGCGCGACGAGCTCGTCGAGGCGCCGCAGCAGCTCGAGGTTGTGCTCGACCGTCTTGCCAAAACCGATGCCCGGATCGAGCATGATCCGCTGCTCGGCGATGCCGGCCGCCACGGCGGTCGCGAGCCGCTCCTCCAGGAACGCCTTCACGTCCGCGACAACGTCGTCGTAGACCGGGTCGCGCTGCATCGAGCGCGGCTCGCCGCGCATATGCATCAGGCAGCAGTCGAGCCCGCGATCGGCGACGAGGCCGGCGAGGTCAGGATCCTGGCGAAACGCGGTGACGTCGTTGACGTAGCGCGCGCCGGCCGCGACCGCCGCCTCCGCGACCGCGCGTCTCGTCGTGTCGATCGAGATCTGGGCCCGCACACCACGCGCGACGAGTCCTTCGATCGCCGGCACTACACGGCGGATCTGCTCCTCAGGCGCGACCGCCTCAGCACCCGGCCGCGTCGACTCGCCACCGACGTCGAGGATGTCGGCCCCCGCGGCCTCCATCGCCAGCCCATGCGCGATCGCCGCCTGTGCGTCGAGGAAGCGGCCTCCGTCCGAGAACGAGTCGGGCGTGACGTTCAGCACCCCCATGATCCGATACGGCCGCTGCACGGCCGCATCGTCGCACGAGTCGCCGCTCACGTCCCTGAGCGTCGGATCGTCGTGTCTGGCAAGGACGCAGGGAACGTGGCCTGCAATCGCAGGCGAGTGACCGAGGACGCCGCCAGACGCGACGAGGCGATGCTCAGGCCAGCTCTGGCTTCTCGGGGAAGTCCAGCCCTCGGGCCTCGGCAGCCCCACCGGCCAAGCCCGGCCGCGGCAGCGGACGAGGGGTGTCGCGGCCGGCGCGCTCGGGCGTGCCGGGCGGCAGCGGGACCTCGGGCGGCGGCGACGCCTCGGCGCCGAAGACGTCCTCCTCGCTCTGCCCCTCCAGCAGCGCCTCGAACTGCTCGCGCTCGATCGTCTCGCGCTTGATGAGAATCTCGGAGATCGTCTGCAGCGACTCGCGATGGGTGCCGAGGATGTCCTTCGCGGACTGGTGGGCGCCCTCGACGATGCGGCGGATCTCGTCATCGATCTCGCGCGCGATCTCGTCGGAGTAGTCGGGCTCGGAGCTGAACTCGCGGCCGAGGAACGGCTGCGAGTGCTCGTGACCGAAGACGCGCGGCCCGAGCTTCTCGCTCATTCCAAAGCGCATCACCATCTGCTTGGCGGTCGCGGTGACCTTCTCGAGGTCGTTCGAGGCCCCGGTGGTGATCTCGCCGAAGACGATCTCCTCAGCGGCACGGCCGCCGAGCGTCATCGCCATCGTGTCAGTCAGCTCCGCGCGCGTCGTGAGGAACTTGTCCTCCGTCGGCAGCGAGATCGTGTAGCCGAGTGCTTGGCCGCGCGAGATGACGGAGATCTTGTGGACCGGGTCGCTGTGCTCGAGGTAGTGACCGACGATCGCGTGACCCATCTCGTGGTACGCGGTGATGCGCCGCTCCTTCTCGCTCATCACGCGCGTCTTCTTCTCGGGGCCTGCGATCACGCGCATGATCCCCTCCTCCAGCTCCACCTGGGTGATCTCGCGCTTGCCCGTGCGGGCGGCGAGCAGCGCCGCCTCGTTGACGAGGTTCGCGAGGTCCGCGCCGGTGAAGCCGGGAGTCTGGCCGGCGAGCGCATCGATGTCGATTTCGCGCGCGAGCGGCTTGCCGCGCGTGTGGACCTCGAGGATCTTCGCGCGGCCCTTGCGGTCCGGGCGGTCGACGGTGATCTGGCGGTCGAAGCGACCGGGACGCAGCAGGGCGGGATCGAGGATGTCGGGCCGGTTCGTGGCCGCGATCATGATGATGTTGTCCTTCGCCTCGAAGCCGTCCATCTCGACGAGCAGCTGGTTGAGCGTCTGCTCGCGCTCGTCGTGACCGCCGCCCATGCCGGCGCCGCGATGACGGCCGACGGCGTCGATCTCGTCCATGAAGATGATGCAGGGCGAGTTCTGCTTCGCCTGCTCGAACAGGTCGCGCACGCGCGAGGCGCCGACGCCGACGAACATCTCGACGAAGTCCGAGCCGGAGATCGAGAAGAACGGCACGCCCGCCTCGCCCGCGACCGCGCGCGCAAGCAGCGTCTTGCCGGTGCCTGGCGGCCCGTAGAGCAGCACGCCCTTGGGAATGCGCGCGCCGAGCGCCTGGAACTTCTTCGGGTTCTCGAGGAACTCCTTGATCTCGTGCAGCTCCTCAACCGCCTCGTCGACCCCGGCGACGTCGCGGAAGGTGATCTTCGGCGAGTCGACCGACAGTCGCTTCGCGCGCGACTTGCCGAACGACATGACCTTCGATCCACCGCCCTGAACCTGGTTCATCAGGAAGATCCAGAAGCCGATGAAGATCAGGAACGGCAGCACGTACGTCAGCAGCGACAGCCAGCCGCTCGTCTTCGTGCCCTCGACGTTGAAGGCGACTCTCGCGTCCGTCAGCTGATTGACGAGCTCGTTGCCGTTGTCGGGCACAAAGCCAAGCTCGTGCTGCTGCTTCGCCGGCTCTCTCAGCGTGACGACGAGCGTGTTGTCCTTCGTCTTGATGACGGCGGACTTGACGTTGTCCGACGCGAGGTCCTGCTGGAACGCCGGATAGTCGTACACCGGGCCCTTCTGGCTCGGGTTGATGAGCCGCTGGGCGAAGAACGCGAGCACGACCACGATGAGAATCGGGAACGCTGCGCTCTTGAAGAACCTGCTCATGAAGAGATCCCGGGCGCGCGAGGCACCAAGTCGTGGACGGGCTGCCTAGCGTAGCAGCGGGCTTTCCCCTGCATCGGCAGGCGTCGTGCAGAACCTGAGGCGGGCGTCACGCGTCCCGTAACGCGGCGACGTACGGCAGGTTGCGGTAGCGCTCGGCGTGATCGAGCCCGTAGCCGACGGCGAAGCGGTTCGGGATCTCGAAGCCGACGTAGCGCGGCGAGAGGTCCACCTCGAGCCGCTCGGGCTTGGTGAGGAGGGCACAGACGGACAGCGACGCCGGGTCGCGCGCCTTGAGGTTGCGCAACAGGTACTGGAGCGTCAGACCCGAGTCGACGATGTCCTCGACGATGATCACGTCGCGCCCCTCGATCGCCGCGTCGAGGTCCTTGAGGATCCGCACGACGCCGGAGGACTGGGTCGCCGAGCCATACGAGGCGACCGCCATGAAGTCGACCTCGCACGGCAACTCGATCGCGCGCATCAGGTCGGACAGGAAGAACACGGCGCCCTTCAACACGCACACGAGCAGCGGCTCTCTGCCGGCGTAGTCGCGCGTGATCTCGGCCCCCAGCTCGCGGACGCGGTGCTGCAAATCGTCCGGCTGGACCAGGATCTCGCCGATCGCCGCGTCGCCCATGAGGGGCGGCAGTCTACGCAGAACCGATTCGGGCCACGCCCTCGGGCGCGCGGCGGCCCTCAGCCGCGCTCGGCGTGCAGCATCCCGCGTTCGGCGACCGCGCGCACGCCGCCGCCGAGGTCGAGCATCGCGCGGCCGGTGCGGCGCAGCCCCGCGACCTCTTCGGCGTGCTTCGCCGCGCCCGGCACGAGCTTGCCCGCAGCACCGTCGGCGAGCCGCTGCACGACGAGCCGTCGCAGCGCGGGCGGCAGCGCCGCCAGCCGCTCGAGCGAGATCTCGAACCGCCCGCCGCGTTCGTCGAGCTGCTCGCCGACGAGCGCGTCGAGCACCTCGCCCTCGTCGCGCAGCAGCGCAGCGGTGCGCAGGACATTCGCGGCGGCGGCCGGGTGGATCTGCTGCAGCGCCGGCACGAGCCCGTTGCGCACGCGGTTGCGCGCGTATCTGTCGCCTCCGTTCGTCACGTCGTCGCGCCAGGTCAGTCCGCGCTGCTCGCAGTAGGCGGTCGTCTCCGCACGCGTGACGCCGAGCAGGGGCCGCACGAGCAGCCCGTCGCGCGGACGCATGCCGAGCAGCGCACGGCGGCTTGGGGAGGAGGCGAGCCGGTAGAGGATCGTCTCGACCTGGTCGTCTGCCGTGTGGCCCGCCGCGACGACGGCGTCACGTCCGCCCCCGAGCGCCAGCCTCGTCGCGGTCGCGTAGCGCACGTCGCGCGCCCATGCCTGGATGTTGCCTCCAGCCTCCGGCCGGCGCGGGCGCTCGATCGCCAGCTCGACGCCGAGCCGCTCGCACAGCTCCGCGCAGTGGTGCTCGTCGTCGCCGGCCTCGTCGCGCAGGCCGTAGTTCACATGCACGGCGGCGACGACGCCGGTGTCGCCCACCGCTCGCACCGCCACGTCGAGCAGGCAGACGGAGTCGCGTCCGCCGGACAACAGCACCACGACGGATTCGCCGGCGGGAAGCAGTCCCCCGGCGCGCACCTGCTCGAGCACGCGATCGGCCTCCATCGCACCCGCAGTGTATGCCGGCCTGGCTCACCCCTCCAGGGGACGCGCGAGGAACAGCTCCGTCGAGTCGCTGAAGCCCTTCAGACGCACCTCGCCGACGCGCTCGAACGCGAGCTGCTCCTCAGCCAGCGAGACGATCGAGCGCGTGACGAGCACCTCGCTCGCGCCCGCGCGCGCGACCACGCGTGCGGCGAGATTGACCTCGCGCCCGTAGTAGTCGCCATCGCGATACAGCACCTCGCCGCTGTGGATGCCGATCCGCGGCCGCGGCCGCTCGGTGTACAGCTCCTGGAAGCCGACCGCCCACAGCGCGAGCGCCGCGCCGTCCGGGCAGACGACCATCACCTCGTCGCCGATCGTCTTCACGAGCCGCGCGTCGTCCGGCAGCGTCAGCTCGACGGCTCTCACGAAGTGGTCCACAACATCGACCGCCTTCTCCTCCCCGATCTCCTCCGTCAGGCGCGTATAGCCGGCGAGGTCGGCGAACGCGATCGCGACGCGCAGGCGGCCGAGCTCCTCCCCCAACTGCTCGTCGAGCTCCATGTGTCCGATCACGTCCTGCTCGAGGAAATGGCGCAGGAAGCGCTGGTGGACGAGGTCCATCAACGGCGAGGTCAGCGGCAGCAGCGCGCCCGCGAGCTGCTCGATCTGCTCGGCGATCTCCAGCCCGGGGACGCCGTCGCGCATCAGCGGCTCGTGGACGTAGAGGTGAAAGAGGCGCACCTCGGCGTCGGCGATTTGCGCGAGTGCCTGCCCGTACACCCGCACGACCTGCAGCAGCGCGACGAGCGGGAAGCCGGCCTCGAGCGCGTCCGCCGCGCGACGCAGCAGCGCCAGCTCGCGCTCCGGGATCTGCTCGGCCGTCCGCTCCGGATAGCCGAGCGCGATCAGCAGGCGTCTGATCAGCGCCGGCTCGAGGCCTGTTCGCTTCGCCGCCTCCTTCAGCGGAATGCCGCCCTCGGCCGCGGGCAGCAGCTCCTCCGCGTACCCGAACGCGAGCCGCCCCTCCTCGCTCGCCTCGCGGATCGCCTCGAGCGAGTGACCGCGCTCGTGCAGGCGCGCGACGATCCGCGCCTGGGCCGCGGCCGCCGGCGTCCACGCGCCGTCCTGCAGCGGGACGATGCCCTGCTCCGTCCAGCGGCGCAATGTGGCCGGCGTGATGCCCGCGCGCCGCGCCGCGTCCGCAAGCGTCAGCGTCGTCTGCCCGTCGCCCCGCGCCATCCCGTCACGCTAGCCGGTCGACGTATGACCGGCGCCGCGTCGGCGGGCCCGAGCAGTAAGCGGCGGGACCCCTCTGCGGCCCCGCCGCCGGCGGGCGAAGCGGCCCGCTGCGTCGGTCGACGGCGCTCGTCGTGTTGGCGGCACCTCGCAGGCGGCACACCTGCCGCTCGACCGGCGGCCGCCTACTTTCCGACCTGTTGCCTCTGTGCACCCTTAGGCGTACTCCCGGCCATAGGCGGTGTCAACCGTGGGGGTCCGCAGACCGGCGTGTTCCGCGGGAGAGCCGGTGCGTCCGGCTCAGAGCGCGAGGTGCGGGTACTCGTGCTCGACGAGCTCGCGGTAGTGCGCGAAGAGGGGCTTCGTGATCGGGATCAGCGCGAGCGCGGCTTTCACGTCGCCGCCCGTCTTGATGCGGCGGCGCGCGATCGCCATCGCGACGTTCTCCTTGCCCTGGAAGTAACGGTTAGCCGTCTCGGAGGACATCTTCATCTGCACGCGGGCATCCCAAGCGACGTCGTCGCTCCAGACCCACACGAGGTTCGTCTGCTCGTCCGGCGTGGCTGCGCGAATGTTGACGACGAGGTCGAGGTCCTCGAACTCGAACCGCTGCGGCACATCGGCGTCGCGCAGCTTCGGACCCATGTCCGGGTCCTCGTCCATCAGCGAGAAGATGCGGTCCATCACCTCGCGGAACTCCTTGGGCGACCTGAAAGCGCTCATCGCGTCCGGGAGTGTACGCGTCTATCCTCGCCGCCCGTGACGCCGACCCTGCACGTCCACCCGACCGCCGAGCTGGCCGAGCGCGTGCTGCTGCCGGGCGACCCCGGCCGCGCGCTGCTGCTCGCCCAGACGTTGCTGGAGCAGCCGAAGATGTTCAACCACAACCGCGGGCTGTGGGGTTACACAGGCGCAGCTGCCGACGGCGCGCCGCTGACGATTCAGAGCACCGGCATGGGCGGCCCGAGCGCGGCGATCGTGATCGAGGAGCTCGTGCGGCTGGGGGCGCGGCGGCTGGTCCGCGTCGGCACCTGCGGCGCGCTCGTCGGCGGGTTCGTGCTTGGCGACGCGATCGTCGCGCAGGAGGCGATCTGCAAGGACGGGACGAGCCGCGCACTCGGCGGCGGCGAGCGGGTTGCGGCGGATCCGGCGCTGACGACGGCGCTTGCGACTGCGGCCGCGGACGACGGCGGCGCGCGCAGTGGCACGGTCGTGACGACCGACCTCTTCTACGACGAGGCCGGCGCGCATGCGGATCCGGATCACGATCCCGCCCACCCCGCGCTCGCGATCGAGATGGAGACCGCGACGCTGTTCCGGCTCGCGGCACTCCGCGGGGTGCAGGCCGGCTGCGTGCTCGCGGTCAGCGACCTGCTCGGCCCGAAGCGCGGGCGCATCGACGCCGAGGCGATGGAGGCGGCGGCGCAGCGGATCGGCCGCGTCGCCGCCACAGCGCTGGCCGCCTGACGCTCAGGCTCTTCTTCTGCCCGCTGCGCGCTTTCTCGCAGCAGCGGCGCGGGCGCGCGTCGATCTTCCGGCTCTCGGCGCCACGCGGACTTCGGCTCCACCGAAGTCGGGCGTGTCGAACACGCTCGCCACGAGCTCGGCCTCCGCGTCGGGAGGCGCTGCGGCGTTCGGCGCCGCCTCGGCGGCGGGCGCGGGCGGTGCCGCAAGCTGGGCGGCGAGATTGGAGAGCTGTCCGGCGAACGCCGTCAGCTGACCCTCGATCGCTGCCAGCCGCTCCTGCAATGCGGCCGTGCCGCTGATCGAGCCGACCCGCTCGTCGACGCGGTCGAGCGCGTCCTCGACGCCCTCGAGCCGCTGCGAGACCGAGCGGACGCGACGCGTGAGCCGCTCCAGGTCGCCGGCAGACGGCAGGTTGAGCGCTCCCATCGCCACCTCCTGCGCCTGCGCTGCCTTCTCGCGGGCGTCGAACGCGCGCGACAGCGCGCTGCTGACGAAGGGACTCTCGAGCAGCTCTTGGGCGAGCTTGCCAAGGGCGTCCTCGCTCTGACGTGAGATGCGGGCGCGGAGCCCGTCGGCGGCGGCGTCGGTGGTCATCGTTCCCCCTCACGGGTTCGGGGTTGCGGAGCGCGGCGGACCATAGCGCAGGGTCTCACGCGCGATCCCCAGCAGCCCGAGGGTGACGCGCCATCCGCCCGTCGAGCCTTCTCCGCAACGACGCAATCGCTTCATGGACCCTTTAAACACGACGTTTACGGTCATGCAGGCACGGGTGTAGTACTCAAGGCCTGCGCGGCATACGCCGATGGTCAAGGGACCTGTGCAACGCACGGTCCAAGCCATCTGCAAACACGCGGGTTCTTCTTTGCATACGTCAAGGTCACTCGGTAGCTTCCAGGCAGATCGCCAACGCGGCGGTCGTACGACCAGGCCGCGCAGGCGGCCGTGCGGGAGGAGCTGGACAGCCGTATGAGGAGCAAGTCGGTTCGCATCACAGCGTTGGTCCTGGGGATCGCGCTGCTCCTCATAGGCGCTGTCTCGAGCCTCGCGACGGCCGAGCCGCGCCATCTGCTCGTGACGCTGCTGGGCGGCAAGCAGGTGTCGATCACGGTCGATGCCGCACCTGGCACGTCTGCAGGCAGCATCCCGCTGCCGGATCTCGGCGGCCCAGTCGTGAGCGTGGCGGAGATCGGCGCGCCTCCGCCCCCGCCTCCCCCTCCCGCTCCGGCGACGACAGCGGCGCCGACGACCGCAGCCACAACGGGGACCACGGTCACCGGGCCGCCGACGACGATCGCGCCCACGACCGGTACGACGCCGACAACCACGGCCACCGGGCCAGCCGCCATCGGCGGCATCGTCAAGCCGAAGGGTCAACGTAAGGGTGAGGGTTCGGACTCGGCGGCGGTTGCACCGACGACGACGCAGAACGACAGCCACCCGACGCTCGAAGACGCAAACGGGTCCACGACGCCGGCGGATCCCACGGACGGCGCCGCGCCGACGCCTTCCACCCCCGGCTTCACCGTCGCCCCCGCCGGACCCGCGATCGTCGGCGTCCCGAACTTCTTCATCGACAACTTCCGCATTCCGCCGTTCCTGCTGCCGATCTACCAGGCGGCCGGGATCCAGTACTCGGTGCCGTGGCAGGTGCTCGCGGCGATCAACGAGATCGAGACCGACTATGGCCGCAACCTCAACGTCTCGAGCGCCGGCGCTCTCGGCTGGATGCAGTTCATGCCGCCGAGCTGGGCGATGTACGGCGTCGACGCCAACGGCGACGGGGTGAAGGATCCGTACAACCCGGTCGACGCGATCTTCGCCGCCGCGCGTTACCTCAAGGCGGCCGGCGCCGACACCGACCTCTCGCAGGCGATCTTCGCCTACAACCACGCCGACTGGTACGTCGAGTCCGTCCTGCTGCGGGCGCGTGTGATCGGCGGCATGCCGGCTGATCTCGTCGGCTCGCTCACGGGACTGACGCAGGGGCATTTCCCCGTCGCCGCCCGCGCCACATACGCCGATGGCCTCAACGCGAAGGCAGCGACGAAGCGCGTCCAGGGGACGAACGCGGCGGTCCCGGTCGAAGGCGATCCCTCGCGCCGCTCGATCAACATCTTTGCGAGAGCCGGCGCGCCGGTGATCGCCGTCAACGACGGGCGTGTCGTCAAGCTCGGCCAGAACGCCCGGCTCGGCCGCTTCGTCGTCCTGCAGGACGTCTACGGCAACCGCTACACGTACAGCCACCTCGGCAAGCTCGCGACGAAGTTCCCGGTGCCGAAGCCCCACGCGCAGGACACGACGACCGACGACGAGCTCGAGCTGCCGAAGGCCGACGCCAAGCCGACCGTGCCGGCGACCGCCGGTGCGCAGAAGCCCGCCGACAAGCCGAAGAACTCCGGCAACGGTGGCGGCGGCAAGGAGCGCGTCGCAGCGAACACGCCCGGCGCCGACACGGCTGACACGCCGACCGCGACGAAGGAGCGCTTGTTCGCGCACCCCGAACGGCCGGCCGCCTACGCCGCCGGCGGGCAGCGCCAGCTCGCGGAGCTCGGCCAGCCGCTCGAGAGCTTCGACGGCTACTTCACCCAGGCGCTCGCGCTCGATCCGCACGACTATCTGCTGAAGCCGCTGCAGCGCGGCTCCTCGGTGATCGCCGGCACGATCCTGGGCCGCATCGGCAAGACGAATCCAGCCCTTTCGCCGCACGTCGAGTTCGCGATCCGGCCCGCCGGGCGCGGCGCCCCGCAGATCGATCCGAAACCGATCCTCGACGGCTGGAAGCTGCTCGAGTCGACCGCGATCTATCGCGCCAAGGGCAAGAACGCCTTCGCGGCGGCAAACGCGGACGGCCCCTCGATTGGCCAGATCATGCTGATGAGCAAGGAGCAGCTGCAGCGCTCGGTGCTGGCAGACCCCCGCCTCACGATCTACGAGTGCGGCCGCCAGGACGTCGCGACCGGTGCTATCGACCGCCGCGTGCTCGCCACGCTCGAGTTCCTCTCGGCCAGCGGCCTGAGACTGACGGTGACCGCGCTTGAGTGCGGCCACGGGTATTACACGACCTCGGGCAACGTCTCGGAGCACTCGAGCGGCAACGCGGTCGACATCGCCGCCGTGAACGGCATTCCGATCGCCGGCCACCAGGGCTCCGGCTCGATCACGGACATCGCGATCCGCCGGCTGCTGACGCTGCAGGGCACGATGAAGCCGCACCAGATCATCAGCCTCATGACCTACCCGGGCACCGACAACACGCTCGCGCTGCCGGACCACGCCGATCACATCCACGTCGGCTTCCATCCGGTCGGCGACCTGCTCGGCGGCCGGCGGCTGCAGGCGATCCTCAAGCCGCAGCAGTGGACGAAGCTGGTCGAGCAGCTCGGGTCGATCGAGAATCCGGTCGTACCGACGCATGCCTCGAAGTACGCGATCAAGGACGGCCGCGGCGACTGAGGTGCCCGCCGCGCCCCCCGCTGCGACGGAGGGACGCGCATTCCGCTTCGTGCAGTTCGAGTTCCCGTGGGCGCTCGGTCCCGCGGACGGTCGCTACGTCGTGCGCGACGCGGCCGACGCGACGCCCTCACATGTGCTCGTGCTCGCGACGCTCGGCGCGCCCGAGCGCCGGCGGTTGCGCGATCGCCGTGCACGGCCGGTGGCTGCGGAGCCGCCCCCGTCACCCGTGACCACGGCACGGGCGACGGTCGTCGATGCCGTGCCGGTGTCGATCGCCGAGGCCGAGCGCTGGCTCGTCGACGCCGGACCCAACGACGCCGAGCGCGCACTCGCGCAGGTCGCGCGAGCGGTCCGGGCCCATCGCCTCGCGAGCGGGGATCCGGCCGTGCACGAGCCTGCGCTTGCGCAGGCGCTCGTGGTGCGCGCCGGCCACGGAGCAGGCGAACAGGTCGCCGAGGGCCGCTGGGGTGCCGCACGCGAGCTGCCGCCGGCGCGCGTGGCACGGCAACGACGCGTGGCCGGACTGCAACCTCAGGAGCGGCTTGCCGCACTTCTGGGCGGGCATGCTCACCCCCTCGCGTGTGAGGAATTGACCCTGCGTGCCCGGCACGACCTCGACAGCGATCAGCTGCGCGAGGCTGCCCTACAGCTGCGAGCGGCGCTGGACGCCGCGCTTGGCGAGCTGCCGACCGCTCCCGATGCCTCCGCTGACATGACCGGGCGGCTCGCGGAGCTGCGCGAGCGCCGGCCGGCCGTCGCGGCGCTCGCCGACGACGCGCTGAGCGGCGCGCTCCCACCGGAGGCAGGCGAAACCCTTGGTGCGACGCTCCAGCGCCTGGAAGCTGCCTTGCGAGGGCGGATCGCGAGTACGAACTAACCCTCAGGTCTAGCCTGAGACTTGTGGCTCAGCTGCCTCTAAAGTCCGGTGTGCGCTTCTCGAGGAAGGCTGCGATGCCCTCCCTCGCGTCCGCCGAGGCGAACACCTGCGCGAACGCCGCCTGCTCGGCGGCCAGTCCCTCGTCGAGATTCACGTGCGCGGAGACGCGCTTGATCTGCTCGACAGCGAGCGGCGCCTGCGTTGCCAGCGTCTCGGCCAGCGCGAGCGCAGTGTCCAACAGCTCCTCGTCGGGCACGACACGGTTCGCGAGCCCGAGCGTTTCGGCCTCCTGCGCGCGAATCGGATCTCCGAGCAGGTTCAGCTCAAGCGCCTTGGCCGGGCCGACCAGTCGTGCCAGCCGCTGCGTGCCCCCGAAGCCGGGGATGATCCCGAGCTTGATCTCGGGCTGACCGAAGCGAGCCGAAGCGGCCGCGATGCGCAGGTCGCACGCCATCGCCAGCTCGCACCCGCCACCGAGCGCGAGGCCGTTGACGGCCGCGATCGTGACGGTCGAGCTGCGCTCGAAGGCGCGCAGCAGCTCGTGCATGCCGGCGAGATAGGTCCGGGCGGACGCCTCGTCCATCGCCGTGAAGGCCTTGATGTCAGCGCCGGCGCAGAACAGCCGCGGATTCGCGGAGGCGATCACGAGGGCCCGCACGGCGGAGCGAGCGACCTCGTCCCAGGCGCGCCGCAGTGCGCTCACCGTGTCGGGCGAGAGGCCGTTCGCGGGCGGATGGTCGAGCCATGCGATCGCGACACGATCGCGCGTCTCGAGCTTGACGAGGCTCTCCCCCCATCCGGGGTCCGGGCATGGGGCAATCGGCGGGTCGGCAGCAGCCACGGCAAATGATTGTACGTCTCGGCATACATCAGCGTCCCGCGGGGCATCGTGCAGACCACCTGGCGCGTCAACGTTTAGGTACGCAGACGTTTCCACTTGACCGGACCCCCGTCGTACCGGTAGTCATCCTGGCTCGCTCGCCTTCGATTAGGGGAAGAACCATGGTTCCGGCCACCATGGGTCGCAAGGCGATGGTCGCAGCGCTGTGCGCCGTCGTCGTGTGTCCTTTCGCAGTGCTTATGTCAACGCAGGTTGCCCGTGCAGACGAACCGGTCCCACTCGGGCAGGTTCCGCAAACCGACGTGCAGACCGATGAGGGAGCAGCAGACGATCAGCCGCTCGGCGACTGGTCGGGTGACGACTGGTCGGGGCATGAGTGGTCTGACGATTGGTCGGCCGACATCTCGCCGGGGGACGGGACGTTCATGGACAGCCCGCCCTGGGACGACTGGTTCGACACCGCAGCTACTTCGGACTTGACCTGGGAAGACTGGTTCGGGGACGACGGGTCCGACAGCGCGTCACCGGCCGATGAGCCCTCGCCCGACGTGTCCGCCACCGAAGCGCCCACGGCGGACACGTCGGAATCGGGTGACACGGCGTCGGCGGCCACGCTGCTCGCAACCGCGACGACACTCGCGACCGACGTGCTCGCCGCCCCAACGATGTCGGTTTCCGGCACGACCATCTCGTGGACGTCGATCTCGGGCGTCAGCTCGTACGTCTTCGTGCGCAAGGTTCCGGGCCAGGCCGCGCAGTACTCGGTCGTCAACGGGACATCGGTGACGCCCCCGGTCGTCGCTGGGCAGACGGTCAGCTACGGCGTCCGAACGAACGTCAGCGGCAGCAACTGGGCAAACGAGGTCACGATCACGTACCCGGCGGCGACGGTCGATCCGAAGACGGCTCCGAGGATGTCTGTCTCGGGCAACACCGTCAGCTGGACCGCGATCCCGTCGGTGAGCTCCTACGTGTTCGTGCGCAAGGTCCCGGGTCAGACGACGCAGTACTCGATCGTCAACGGGACGTCGGTGACGCCTCCGGTCGTCGCCGGGAAGACAGTCGGCTACGGCGTTCGCACGAACGTCAGCGGCAGCTACTGGGCGAACGAGATCTCGATCACCTACCCCGCGACTTCGACGTCGTCGCCGACTTCGCCGACGCCCACGGCGATCGACGGCACCTTCCAGATGGGCATCACCGCCGGCTCCTCACTGTCATACGAGCTCAGCTTCCTGCGAGGGCTCGGGGCCCACACCGCGCGACTCGACTACGGCATCGGCACGTCGGCGTCGAGCATGGCCTCGGTGATCGACGCGTACGCGAAGGCCGGCATCCGGCCGCTGCTGCTCGCGACCTTCTACGGCCGCAACCCGACGACCGCCGAGGCCCAGAACCTCGGCACGTGGGCGGCGATGTATGGACCCGGCGGGTCGTTCTGGGCAGGTAAGACCTATCCGGCGAACACAGCGGTCACCAGCATCGAGCTCGGCAACGAGACGAGCTACACCTACCAGTTCAGCGACAACAGCTCGAGCACGTATGCAGCGCGCGCGCAGACGTACGCGCTGCGCGCCAAGGACGCGGCGGCGGCGATCGCCGCCTCCAACTCCAGGGTCGGCTTGCTCGTCCAGGGCGACAACGCACAGCAGCAGACCGCCTGGGTGCAGAACATGTTCAGGGCCGTCCCGGACCTCGGGCAGCGGGCCGCCGGCTGGACGATCCACCCCTACGGTCCCAACTGGGCGGCGCGCATCGACTCGACCGTCAACTCGACGGCGACCGCCGGCTCGCCCGCCCGCCCGATATGGGTCACGGAGTGGGGCCTTTCCAGCGATAACGGTCGCTGCCTGTCCGACAACTACGGCTGGAACAAGTGCATGACATACGGAGAGGCCGCGAGCACGCTGCACTCCGTGCTCTCGGGCATGCACACGCGCTACGGCAGCCGGCTCGGTGCGTTCTTCCTGTACCAAGCGCATGACCAGTACGCGACCGGCACCAAGACGGGCCGGGAGGCGTACTTCGGCGCGCTGCAGAGCAACGGCAGCGCGAAGGGGGCGTACACGACCGAGCTGAAGGCCGATCTTGCCGTGAACTAGGTGGACCGCTGCCCTGGCGCATGGCAACTTGTGTGTCAGGGCAGTGTTCCGGAGGTCGCAGAGCCATCCGACCCCTGGAGCACGGCACATATGAGATTCTCGAAGCTCGCCCTGCTGGCAGCCACCGCCTTGAGCGTCGCGGCGCCGAGCGCGGCGCAGGCCGCCAGTCCCACCGTCTCGACGGTGGCTGCAGCGTCGATCGGCCAGACGGCGGCGACGCTGCGGGCCGACGTGAACCCGCACGGCGCGGCGACGACGTACGCCTTCCAGTACGGCACGAGCAGCGCGTACGGCGCTCAGACACCCGGGCGCAGCGCCGGCTCAGGCACGAGAGCGACGCGCGTGACCTTCCGGCTCACCGGGCTGACGCCCGGCGTGCGCTACCACTACCGCGTCATCGCCTCCAACGCCGACGGGACGAGCACGGGCGCCGACCGCTCCTTCAAGACGCAGCTCCCACCTGCCAGGCCGCCGGTCGTGCTCGGCACGGCACCGTTCGCCCCGAGCGCGAACGGCGTCACGTTCACCGCGCTGCTGAACCCGAGCGCAGCGACGACCACGTACCGCTTCCAGTACGGCACGTCGACCGCGTACGGGCTCGAGACGTTCGGCAAGTCGATCGGCGCCGGCGTCATCCCGCAGTCCATCGACTTCCGCGTCAACTCGCTCGCACCCCACACGACCTACCACTTCCGGGTCGTCGCCTCCAACCGCGCCGGCACGGTCTTCGGGCCCGACACGCTCGCTCAGACGGGTCCGTTCCCGCCCGGCAAGCTGGTCGTCGCGACGAAACCGAGCAGCGCCAGACGCTCGCACCCGTTCTTCGTCACGAGCGGGCGGCTTGAGCTCGGCTCCGGCGTGTCCGTCGCCGAGGGCTGCAGCGGTGGGACGATCCGGGTGCGCTTCACATCGCGCTTCGGGACCGTCGCGCGCGACAGCGTGCGCCTCTCCCCCGGTCACTGCTCGTTCCGCTTGCGCACGCGGGCGCTGCCGCACTCGACGAACGTGACGCGCCTGCGCGTGCACGTCTTCTTCGGCGGCAATGCGATCCTGACGCCGTTCGCGGCGCCGTCGCACCTCGTGCGGATCTCCTGAGGACTTCGCGTCCCCGCGAGACGCACGACGGCCCCGGTGGGGGAACCGGGGCCGTCGTCGCGCGCGGGGGGGGCCTTGGGATCGCGCGGGGGAACGCGACCGGGGTGTGGCCTAGACGCCGGCGGTCGCCGGCTCCTCGACGCGGCGCGGGAGCAGCGTCTCGCGGGCGATCACGAGGCGCTGGATCTGCGCCGTGCCCTCGTACAGCTGCATGATCTTGGCGTCGCGCATCAGCTTCTCGACGGGGTAGTCCTTGATGAAGCCGTAGCCGCCGTAGACCTGCACGGCGTCGGTGGCGATCTTCATCGCGGCGTCGGCAGCGAAGCGCTTCGCGTGCGAGGAAAGCAGCGTGTTGCGCTGGCCCTGGTCGAGCATGACCGCCGACTTCCACGCCAGCAGGCGCGCTGCCTCCACGTCGGTCGCCATGTCGGCGATCATGAACTGGATCGCCTGGTGCATCGCGATCGGCACGCCGAACTGCACGCGCTCCTTCGAGTAGTCGATCGCGAACTCCATCGCCGCGCGCGCGATGCCGATCGCCATCGCCGCCACGCCGGGGCGCGTGCGGTCGAGCGTCATCATCGCGATCTTGAAGCCCTTGTTCTCCTCGCCGATCAGGTGGTCGGCGGGGATCTCGACGTCGCTGAAGGAGACGGTCGCCGTGTTCGACGCCCGCTGACCCATCTTGTCCTCCTTCTTGTCCACCACGACGCCGGCGTCACGGGGAACGATGAAGGCGGAGATGCCGCGGTGGCCGGCCTCCTTGTCGGTCTTCGCGTAGACCGTGTACCAGTTGGCGTAGCCGCCGTTGGTGATGAAGCACTTCGAGCCGTTGATGACCCACTTGTCGCCCTTCTTGACGGCAGTGGTCTTCATGCCGGAGACGTCGGAGCCGGCGTCGGGCTCGGTGAGGCAGAAGGAGGCGAGCAGCGGCGCCTCCGTGAGGCGGCCGAGGTACTCCTTCTTGAGCTCCTCGGAGGCGGCGATCACGACCGGGGCGGTCGCGAGGCCGTTGCAGCCGAGCGAGGTCTGAATGCCGGAGCAGCCCCAAGAGAGCTCCTCCTCGATCAGGCAGCCGTCGAGGTAGCCGGCGCCAGGGCCGCCGTACTCCTCGGGGATGTGGGTGTTCATGAGCCCCACCTCCCACGCCTTCTCGATGATCTTCTCGGGCCAGGTGCCGTCTCTGTCGAACTCCCAGGCGACAGGACGGATCTCCTTCTCAGCGAAGTCGTGCGCCATCTCGCGCAGGTTCTTCTGCTCGTCGGTGAGGGTGAAGTCGACCACGGGTTTGGATCTCCTTGAAACGGTGGGCCCGCGGCGTGGTCGAGCACGCCCCGGCGCGACAGATTGACTGGTCAGTCAATGCGTGCTTTCAAGGGTAGCGGACCGCCCCGGCGCCCCACAAGCGGCAGCCGACCGAGCCCGTCAGCGTGGTTGGATAAGGTGCGCGCATGGCCCGCCCGCGCCGCTACGAGATCGACGAGCTGCTCGTCCGTCCCGGCACCTATCTCAACCCGCAGACCGAGGTGCTGATCGTCGTCGACGACTCGGCCGAGATCGACCAGGCGACGCTCGAAGGCGACAGCGGGACCGGCGAGGGCGACTGGGTGCTCGTCTCCGACGAGACCCCGGTCGACGAGGCCACCCGCGACGAGCTGCTCGAGCGCTTCCAGGCGACCTACCACGAGGGCGGCCCGAGCGCGGTGCTCGACGACGAGGACGAAGAGGACCTCGACGAAGAGGACGAGCTGGAGCCAGAGGAAGACCCCGACGAGCTCTAGCGCTTACGCAAACGCGAAGGCGAGCGCTACTACTGCGTAGACCGCCAAGAGCTGGATCCCCTCGAACCAGTTCGACTCGCCCTCGCTCGTCACGTGGATCGCGATCACGACGGCGAGGAAGACGGCGCCGAGCTCGAAGCCGTTGAAGACGAGCGGCATCGGCCCCGGGCCGAGCACGAATGAGGCGAGCACGAGCACCGGTGCGACGAACAGTGCGATCTGCGCACTGGAGCCGATCGCGATGTTGACGGCGAGGTCCATCTTGTCCTTGCGCGCGACGAGCACCGCGACCCAATGCTCGGCGGCGTTGCCGACGATCGCAACGACGATCGCGCCGACGAAGAACTCGGTCAGCCCGATCGAGGTCGCCGCCTCGGAGATCGAGCCGACGAGGATCTCCGACATCACGCCGACCGCGACGCCCGCGAGCGCCAGCGCGCCGACCGATCTGCGCACGCTCCATGGCTCGCCCTCGTGCTCGTCCTCGTCTCCCTCCGGGTTGAACAGGTCTCTGTGCGTACGCAGGGAGAAGACGAGGCCGGAGACGTAGGACAGGATCAACACGATCGCTACGGCGAGCGAGAGCTGCTCGACGGTCGAGTCGTAGTTGACCAGCTCCGAGCCCGGACCCGGCAGCCCCTTGCCCTCGACCAGCTCGAAGATCGCGGGCATCATCATCGCGACGATCGCCAGCAGCAGCATCGAGGACTGCGCGGTCGCGGTCGTGCGGTTGAAGACCTGGCGCTCGCGTCCGAGGCCACCGACGAACATCGAGGCGCCCAGGACGAGCAGGACGTTGCCGATCACCGAGCCGATGATCGAAGCCTTCACCACCTCGTGCAGGCCGGCCTCCAGGGCGAACAAGGCGATGATGAGCTCGGGGGCATTGCCGAACGTGACGTTCAGCAGCCCGCCGATGCCGGGGCCCGAGCGGGCCGCCAGCTCCTCCGTCGCGCGACCCATCAGCGCGGCGGTCGGGATCACCCCGAGCGCGGAGCTGAAGAAGATGACCGTCGGCGAGACGTGCGCAAGGTCGAGCGCGATCGCCAGCGGGATGAACGGGACGAGCAGGTACGGCCAGCCGCTGCTGCTGAGCAGGAAGCGGCGCAGGTCCGGCCGCTGGGTTGGCTCGACGCTCACGGGCGCGGAACCATACGCGAGCGCGCGGCACCCGCGCCTGCCCGCGCCGATAAGGCACGGGCAGGCGACGTGGGCTACATGAGCGCTGCTGCTACTGCGTCAGCAGGTCGGCGCACTTCTGCGCCTCAGTGACGTCCGAGCCGGCTCTCTGGACGCAGTCCGAGTAGGCCTGCAGCTGATCGGACGACGCCCCACCGCCGGAGCTGCCGGAGCCGCCTCCGAGCGAGCCGCCGCCGAGTGCACCGCCGAGGAAGCCCTGCAGCTGGCCGAGCAGCTCGTCGAGCGGACGGGTGGTCGCAGGCGCGCTTATCGACTGCGGCTGGTTGAGGTCCGTCAGCTCGATCGAGAGGTTGATGTCGAGCGATGTCGACTCTCTCGGAATGTCGACGCTCAGCGCCAGCGTGAGCTTGCGCAGCGTGTGATCGTCCGCGCCGCTCCACACGTCGATCGAGGCGCTCTTGACGGCGTCCTCGATCTGCGCGCGGTCGTCGGCGGGGATTCTGCTCGGGATCTGCTGGCCGGTCGGCAGGCCGCCCTGGGCGCTGACTCTCGCGAGGATGTTGTCGACGTCGTCGAGCAGGGCGTTCACGTCGACCTGCGAGCTGATGTGATCGGTCTCGACGCCGCCGATCGTCTCGGTCCCCTCGACGGTCGGGTCCTGCAGCCAGCTGAGCGGATCGAGCCCGAGGCTCTTGAGGCTCATCTGCTGATCGGAGGATTCCTCCTGCTGGGATCTTCTGTAGCTGTCCTTCAGCTGGTCGAGCAGCTGCGCCGGCACCTCGTACGAGGTGCCGCCGAAGTTGACGAACAGCTGGTCGCTCGTCGAGGTCAGGCCGGCTCTGAAGCCCTGGCCCTGGGCGTGGGCATCGAGCGACATGTCGAACTTCGGCAGCTCGTCGGATCCGACGCTCTGAAACGGCCCGGATATGCTCGCCGTGATCGGCCCTCTGACCGAGTCGTCGCCGCTGACGTCGACTCTCAGGTCGATGTCGGCCTTGCCGCTTCTGATGGCGTGCGTGCCGGTGAAGGTCTGTCTGAGCAGCGTCTCGGCGTCAGCCGAGCTGCCGCTGGAATCGCTGCCGCCGCCACTTCCGCCGCACGCGGCGAGCACGAGCGCGACAACCGCGAGCGCGAGCAGCGCGACGATCGCACGTGCCCGGTGTTGGACGAACCGATGGGTGAAAAGCACCTGCAAATCTCCTTGTGCGACGTGGCGGCCAGGCGAGCGAGCGTAGCATTCGTCAGCATGCGCTCTCTGCGCCTCCTCCTGTGCACCTTCATCGTCGCAGGTGTCCTGGTCGGGACCGTTCACACAAGCGTCGCCGCAGCGGCGAGCCGCGTGCTGGTGCTCGACCGCGATGGACATGTGCACAGCCGCGTCGACCCGGCGCTGCCGCCCGGATCCTCTCTGCCCGTCGAGGTGCCGCCTGCCGCCACGGCGGCCTCCGGCACTGCTCGCGCTGCTGCCGGCCGCTCGCGCGAGCGCACGGTCCGCAGCGAGCTGAAGCGGCTCCTGGCAGCGGGTGAGATCGACGCTGCGACGCAGGCGCGCTACCGACGCATGTTCGACGACGCGATCGGCACCGCGAGGCGGCTGAGCGGCACGCGCCGCAGCGAGCTGCAGGCAGCGATCGGGGACCTGCACGACATCGCCGCGCGCGGGCAGCTCGCGGCAGCGCGCCTGCCGGTGCTGTTCGCGACGCTGCAGCGCAACCGGCAATGGTGGACGACCGGCAGCCTGCTCGGCTACGGACAGCGCGTCGAGTTCTCCGACAGCGAGCTCGTGTGGCAGTACTACCCGGGCGAGGGAATCCAGCTGCAGGTGCTCGGCACCTTCGGCAAGGCAAACGGGCTGTGGATGGCCAAGTCCGACCGCAAGCTGCGCGCACTGCTCGACGAGATGGTGCCGATGGCGGCGCAGCGCGGCGGCGCGCTCGCGTGGGAGTACTACTTCGACTTCGGCGGCGGGGCGCCGCCGTGGACGAGCGGCATGGCCCAGGCGACCGGCATCCAAGCGTTGTCGCGAGCAGGCCAGCGGCTCGGGGAACCGGTGTACCTGGAAACAGCGCGGCAGGCGCTGAAGCTGTTTTCGCTCGCGCCGCCGGTCGGCGTGCGCCTGACGACGCCGGTCGGGGCGCGCTACCTCCTCTATTCGTTCGCGCCTGGGGAGATCGTCATCAACGCGTCGGTGCAGACGCTCGTTGCGCTGCACGACTACGCGGAGATCACGCACAGCGCCGCGGCCGGGCGGCTGTACCGCGCCGGCGACCGACAGGCGCGGCTCGACGTACGCGCCGGCAACACCGGCGCCTGGTCGGTGTACCAGCTGGGCGGCGCCGAGTCGGACCTCTCCTACCACGAGCTGCTCACCGGCTTCCTGCACAACCTGTGTGACCGCACGCGGACCGAGGTCTACTGCACGACCGCGAAGGCGTACTCGCAGGACCTGAAGGAGCCGCCGACGATGGAGCTGCTGACGAGACGGCTGCGCGCCCGAAGATATGCGCTCGTGCGCTTCGAGCTGTCGAAGGTCTCACGCGTTGGCATGACGATCCGCCGCCAGCTCGACGGGAAGGTCGTCCTCAGCACGAGCGCGAGCGTCTCGCGTGGCGAGCATTCGTATGGCTGGACCGTGCCGGCGACACCGGGCACCTACGACGTGACGCTGACCGGCACCGACCTGGCAGGGAACGCCGGCCGCGCGACGGGCACGATCGAGGTGCTTGGCAGAAGACCACGGGTCTAGAATCGGGCACGTGGCCGCCGACCCCGAGAGAACCTGGATCCTCACCGGCTCGCCGGAGAACTACACGGCCACGCGCGAGCATGGCTACCGCGTGGTCGGGCTGAAGGAGCGCAACCGCAACCGCGCGCTCGAGATCGTCCCGGGCGACCGCATCGTCCTGTACCTGACGCGCGTGATGGCGTTCGCCGCCTCGATCCGTGTGACGGGCGAGCTGTACGAGGACCGCACGAGAATCTGGCCGGGCAAGCCGGGCAAGGCGGACCCCTACCCGTGGCGCTTCGAGACGGAGCCCGAGCTCGTGCTGCCCGACGAGGAGTGGCTTCGCGCCGAGACGCTCGTCGGCGAGCTGGAGCACATCGGCAAGTGGCCGCGCGACCACTGGAAGCTCGCGTTCCAGGGCCAGATCCGCGCGGTTTCCGAGCATGACGCCGACGTGCTGCTCCTGCGGATGCGCTCAGCCGATCCCGCTCGCGCATGAGCGAGTCGCGCGACGGGACGCTCGCGCGGATCGGGCGAGCATGGCGGGCGCTGACGCCGGACGGGCGGCTGGCCGCGATCGCCTCCGCAGCGCTGTTCCTGTCTATGTTCCTGCCGTGGTACCAGGTGCAGGGCAGAGCGCTCGAGAAGAGCGTGACCGCGTTCGGCGCGTTCTCGTTCGTGGAGGCCGCGGTCCTGCTCGTGGCGCTGGCGGTGCTCGCGCTGCTGTTCGCGCGCAGCGAGCACGCAACCTTCCACCTGCCGGGCGGTGACGGCACGGCCGTGATGGCGGCGGGGGCGTGGATCGCCGTGCTGCTCGTGTGGCGGCTGTTCGACAAGCCCCACGTCACCGCGGCGCTCGTCGGCGTCGACTGGGGGATCTTCTTCGCGCTCGCGGCCGCGGGGGCGCTCGCCTACGCCGGATCGCGCATGCGGCGCGCGCAGCAGCCGTCCGCACCGCTCGTGCGGGAGCGGCCTCGCACGCGTCCTCGACCGGTGACGGAGGTCCCTCCTCCCCCAGCCCCGGGCACGACCGTCACGCAGGTGCTGCCGCCCGAGCGCCCGCGTCGCGCGGGGCGGGCGGGATCGGGCGCCTCCGAGGACCAGCTGACGATCCCGCTGCTGCCGTCGGACGAGCCGGACGCGAGCTGAGCAGCCGGCGGACGGCGTGCCTCCCGCCGCTATCGTTCGCCGTCCGGTGCCCCCCGTCGAACCCACATCGGTCGCACAGGTCGCCGACGGCCTGCGCTCGGTCGGCTACCTGCCGGGAGAGTCGACCGCGCTCGTCTCCTACCTCGCCGCCAAGCTCGGCAAGCCGGTGCTCGTCGAGGGGCCGGCCGGCGTCGGCAAGACGGAGCTCGCAAAGGCGCTGTCGCGCTTCCTCGGCCGCGAGCTCGTGCGGCTGCAGTGCTACGAGGGGCTCGACGAGGCGAAGGCGATGTACGAGTGGAACTACCGCAAGCAGCTGCTGCGGATCCAGGCGGAGGCCTCGGGCACGGGCTGGGATGCCGTCCAGGAGGACATCTTCGGCGAGGAGTTCCTGCTCGCACGGCCGCTGATGACGGCGATCGCGAGCCCGGATCCCGTCGTGCTGCTGATCGACGAGATCGACAAGACCGACCAGGAGTTCGAGGCGATGCTGCTCGAGCTGCTGTCCGACTTCCAGATCTCGATCCCCGAGCTGGGGCGGATCGACGCGCGTACGCAGCCGGTCGTGCTGCTGACGTCGAACAACTCGCGTGAGCTGACGGAGGCGCTCAAGCGCCGCTGCCTGTACCTGTGGCTCGACTACCCGGACGTCGAGCACGAGCTGGAGATCGTGCGACTGCACACGCCGGAGCTGAGCGAGACGATCGCGCGCAAGCTCGTCGCGATCGTGCAGGAGGTGCGCGAGCTGGATTTGAAGAAGCCGCCGTCGATCGCCGAGTCGATCGACTGGGCGCGCGCGCTGCTGCTGCTCGGCGCCGAGGACCTCGACGCGCAGACGTTCCGCGAGACGATGTCGGTGATCGTCAAGCACCGCGCCGATCTCGACACGGTCGCCGCGCGCGTCGGCATGCGGCTCGAGGGAGCGCCCGATGGGGCCGCAGGCTCCCGAGCCGGCGCGTAGGCCGCGCGCTCCGCAGGGGGTCGGCGGCCTCGGGTCCGCCCGGCCGGCCTCGGTCGACGCCCATCTGATCGGCTTCACCGAGGAACTGCGCGGCGAGGGGGTGGCGATCGGCACGTCCGAGCTGCTCGACGCGTTCGCGGCGCTGGGCGAGGTGCCGTGGACGGTGCGCGAGGACTTCAAGGAGGCACTGGCCGCGACGCTCGCGAAGTCGCCCGACGACCGGCGCGTGTTCGAGCTCGTCTTCGACCGCTTCTTCTTCCGCGCCGCCGAGGCGGAGGCGGCCGTGCAGGGCGTGACCGAGGGCGAGGGCTTCGAGGGCGCCGACCAGATCGACGTGGACGCGCTGCGCGAGCAGATCGCCGCCGCGCTGCAGGAGGGCGGCACGGAGGGCGCGATGCGCGACCTCGCGCGGCTTGCGATCGCGGCCTTCGGCGAGCGCGGCGAGGGCTCCGGCGTGATCGGCGTGGACGTGCAGCGGATCCGCCGCTCGCTCGGCCTGCGCGCCGAGCCGCAGCCGGACTTCCCCGAGGGCGACCCGCGCCGCGACGGGGTCCCGCGCGAGCAGCTGCGCAGATTCGAGCAGCAGCTGCGGCGCGAGCTGGAGCGCGGGCAGATCGAGCGCACGCGCCAGCTGCCGCCGGCGCGGCCGCTGAGCGAGATGGACCGCTCGCTGCCGGGCGGGCCGATCCAGGATCTCGCGGCGGTGCACAAGGTCGTCGCGCAGCTGAAGCGACGGCTCGCGACGCAGGGCAAGGAGCTGCGCGGGCGCAGACGCCATGCGCACGTCGACGTGCGGCGCACGATGCGCGCCTCCTTGCAGACGGGCGGGGTCCCGGTCGAGCTGCGCTACCGGCCGCAGCGGCCGCGGCGACCGGAGCTGTTCGTGCTGTGCGACGTCTCAACGAGCGTGACGTCGGCGAGCGTCTTCTTCCTGAGCGTGCTGCACGCGCTGCACGACTCGTTCCGCAAGCTGCGCTCGTTCGTCTTCATCGAGCGGATCTCCGAGGTCACGGAGGTGTTCGAGCGCGAGCGCGACTTCCGCAGAGCGAGCGAGGCGATCTCGCGCGACGCGGGCGTCGCCGACATCTCCGGCTACACCGACTACGGACGCGTGTGGACCGAGTTCCTCGCCGCGGTCGAGGACGACCTGCACCCGCGCGCGACCGTGATCGTGCTCGGCGACGCGCGCACGAACGGCCGGCCGCCCCGCGATGACGTCTTCGCCGCGATCGCCGCGAAGGCCGGCCGCACCTTCTGGCTCAACCCCGAGCCGCGGCTCTACTGGAACTACGGCGACTCGGTGATCTCGACGTACGAGCGCCACTGCACCGCGTTCGAGTGCTGGACCGCGAACCAGCTGGAGGAGTTCGTGAAGGCGCTGGCGAAGCCGCAGGTCAGCTGACCCGCGGCTTCGTCGCGGGACCTACGCGACCGGGATCGTGTACGTCGCTCTCGCCGCGCCGACGAGCGAGTTGCCTCTGAACGAGACCTGCAGCAGCAGCGCTCTCACGCCTCTCAGCTTCGACGTTCTCACTCTCAGCTGCTTTCTGTAGCGGCAGGCTCTCGACACTCTGACCGTCGTTCTGAGCAGCGTGCGTCGTCTGCCTCTCGTCTTGCTGAGTCTGAGGCGGATCACTCTGCCTCTGCACGCAGCCGCCGCGCTGATGCCTCTCGGCGGCGTGAGTCTGCCCGAGACGGGCACGGTCACGAATCGCCGGCCGCGTCTCGCGACGCCGCCGGTGACGGGTGGGTTCGCGGCCGACGGGAATCTGATCGCGGGCGGTCTCGGCGTGGTTGGCGGCGGCGTCGTTCCGCCGCCTCCGGCCGGTGGCGCGGGCGGCGCTGCCGGGATCACGTTGGCGGCGTCGCTGGTCAGCAGCAGCTTGCCGCTCGTGCCGCCGACGGCGGCGTCGTTGGCGGACGCGAGGCTGACGGCCTTCCAGTCCTGCGTCGCCACCGCGCCGCCGGCGGGGTTGAACCAGAAGGTCGCCCCGTCGATCGAGGTGACGATCATGCCGGCGGTGCCGGCGGCGAGCACCGTGCCGCCGTTGAAGTCGATGCTCTCGCCTCTGGTGAGCGAGCTGGTGGTGCCGTCGGCGCCGCCGACCGTCCAGTCGACCGCGCTGTTCCAACCATCGGTCGTGCGCGCGTAGTAGGAGCCGCCGATGCCGTTTGGCGCGACAGACCACATGCGGTTCGAGTTGCTCGGGTCGCCGACGAGGCGGCGCGTCGTCTCGAAGCCGTTGCCGGCCGAGCCGGGCTTCGGGGAGGCGTCTGAGGTCAGCGCGTTGGACGAGAAGAAGACCTGCCCGAACGACTTGCCGACGAAGTAGATCGCGGAGGAGCCGGGGATCGGGAAGGCGTCGTCGATGTCCGCGGTGATGCGGCAGGCGCCGGGGGTACCTCTGTTGATCCACTCCCAGGTGCCTCTCGCGCCGACGTTCGCGGCCGTCGCTACGTCGGGGGTGCGGAAGATCTGGTTGCCACCGGCGAACAGCCACGCACGCGCGCTGCCGGCGAAGCGGACGCTGTCGACGTCGCCGATCGGCTGAAGGTCGGAGCACCCGAAGGGACTCGTCGCATTGCCGCCCGCGATGCCGTCGACCTGCGTCCACGTCTCGCCGGCGTCGGTGCTCCGCAGGACCGTTCCGTTGGTGCCGACGGCGAAGCCGATGTTGCCGCCGTCCTGGAACTCGATGTCCTTGATGACGGCGCCGGGGACGAATCTCTTCTCCTGGAAAGCGCTGCCGACGCGCTTGAACACTCTGCCCGCGCCGGTGCCGAACCAGAAGCGGTCAGGTCCCTGGTACTCGATCGCGGTGATGTCCTCCCCGGTGTTCGAAGGGATCTCGGTCCAGGTCGTCGCGCGAGCGCTCGACGCGAAGAACGCGGCGGTCAGCAGACCGAGCGCGAGGGCGATGCGCGGCGAACCGCGCCGGATCCAGGTCATATGAGGCGCCTCCGGGGGCGGGGGACGTCGGACGCGGGCACCGTACACGACCGCTCGACGGCCGTGGCGCAGCTTCTCGACGGATGTCCACGAGCATGCGGGCAACTGCCGGTCCGCATGGGTGCCACCGCGCTGAAGTCCGGGCGTTAGTCTTCGTTCCCGGTATGGGAGGCCGACGGCGGACATCACGAGCGGTGCGACGGGTCCTCGGGTGCGGGCTCGCCGTGCTCGGGCTGCTCGCGGGAGCGCCGGCCGGTGCTGGCGCCTCGTACGCCTTCCCGTTCGACGAGCTCGTCGTCTTCATCCACGGGGTCGGGAGCGTGCCGGGCGTCGACTACGACCAGATCGTCACGGACGAGCCGGTCGACCTCGACGGAATCACGCTCATCGCGTTCCCGGACGGCCAAGCCCTCTGCACGGCAGTCCCGGCGCTGGAGGACGGCACCACATACACGCTGCTCTCGACGACCGGCGGGCTGAGCGGCCGGCTCAGCGACGGCGAAGGGACGCTGGAGGAGGGCGACATGTACCCCACCCTCCTCCCCTTCGGCAGAGGGTGCAGCAGTTCGCTCGGCGGTCTGGAGATCCACTACCACGAGACCGGACCGGTGCAGACGGTGACCGCGACCGTGGTCGGCGGCTCGCCGATTCCCGTGACGAGAATCAGCCTGGAGTCGGATCCGTGGATCATCGAGACGAACCAACTGGCGACGTTCACGGCCACCGTCTTCGTCAGCTCCGGGACGGCGGCCGGCACGGTGTCCTTCCACGACACCTTCGTCGACAACGACGCGATCGCGTGCCCTGACCAGCACGTCGTCGCGACCGCGGGCGCGCCTGCCACGGCGACCTGCCAGACGACCGACTCGACGCTGGACGACGCGTCGCGGGCCGGCACGGGCCCGTCGCTGACCGCGACGTTCGCGTCCGACGATCCGGCGCTGGTGCGAGGGTCCGACGGGCACGCGTGGATCTCCGTCAGATCCGGCACGACGACGACGCAGCTCACGCCCGCCGCCGGGACGGTGACGGCGGGCACGCCGCTCGACCTGCTCGCGACAGTGACGCCCACCTTCCAAGGGTTGTTCGCGCCGAGCGGCACGGTCACGTTCCGCGACGGCGGCGCAGTGCTGCCCGGCTGCGAGAGCGTGCCGCTCCCGGGTGACGGCGACGTCCACTGCAACGCCATGCTCGAGGCTCCGGGAACGCATGCGCTGACTGCCGAGTACGTCGCCGCGGGGCCGGCGGAGCCGTGGGCCTTGCCGGATTTCCTCGGCTCGATGTCGGCGCCGGCGCCGGTCGTCGTGCTCCGGAGACACGCGAGACACGTCAGATGCCCGCACCCCAGAGGGCACAGACGCGCGCACAAGGCACACGCGCGGCGGTGTACTACGATCCGCGCTTGAAAGCACACCAGGGGGGCTGGCAGGTGAGCCGGCTGAGATAGCGCCTCCGAGATCCCGGCGCTGACCCTTCGAACCTGTGGGGTAATGCCCGCGGAGGGAGCGATGGACGGCGTACGGGTCGACGCAGTGGAGCGGGTCTTCCGTGGCCGTCGTGGTGCCGAGGTCGTTGCGCTGCGCGGGATGGACCTGCGCGCTGCGCCTGGCGAGATCGTCGCGGTCGTCGGCGCCAGCGGCTGCGGCAAGTCAACATTGCTGGAGCTGATCTGCGGGCTGCAGCAGCCGGATGCCGGCTCGGTCACGGCCGACCCTGCCGTGCTGATGCCGCAGCGAGACCTGCTGCTGCCGTGGGCGAGCGCGCTCGACAACGCGGCGCTCGCGCTGCGGGCTCGCGGCGTCGGGGCCGGCGCCGCGCGCGAGCAGGCGCGTCCGTTGTTCGAGCGCTTCGGCCTGCGCGGTTTCGAGGACGAGCGGCCGGCAGCGCTGTCGGGCGGGATGCGCCAGCGCGTCGCGTTCGTGCGCACGCTGCTGGCCGGCAAGCCGGTGCTCGCGCTCGACGAGCCGTTTGCGGCGCTCGACGCGCTCACGCGCCAGGAGATGCAGGGTTGGCTCGGGCGGGCGCTCGCCGACGAGCCGCGCACCGTCGTGCTCGTGACGCACGACGTCGAGGAGGCGATCGTGCTCGGAGACCGCGTCGTCGTGATGTCGCCACGGCCGGGACGGGCGGTGGCTGAGCTGGCCGTGGACCTGCCGCGGCCGCGGCATCGCACCGACGCGGCCGTGGTGGCGCTGCGCGAGCGAGCGATGGACGCGTTGGGAGCGGTCGTATGAGCGAGACGAGAGGACCCGCGGAGGAGCCGCTGCGCACGGGCGGCGTGCATGCCAACCCCAATGCCCGGATGCCGACGCTGCCGACGCTGCCGACCGTGATTGGCTGGGCATCGGCGCTGCTGATCCTGCTCGCGCTGTTCGGCGCGTGGGAGCTGTACGCCGACTTCGGACCGGTCGATCCGCTCCTCCTCCCCGCCCCGCACGATGTTGCGCAAGCGCTCTACGAGGACCGTGCGCTGCTGTGGGAGAACTTCACGGTGACGGCCGGCGAGGTGCTGCTGGGGGTCGTCGTCGCCGGCGCCGCCGGCTTCGCATGCGCGATCGCGCTGCATCTCTCGCTTGCGCTGCGCCGCTCGGTCTACCCCCTGCTGGTCGCGTCGCAGACGATCCCAATCGTGCTCATCGCTCCGCTCCTGGTGGCCTGGCTCGGCTTCGGGATCGCCCCGAAGCTCGTGATCATCGCGCTCGTCTCGTTCTTCCCGATCGTGGTCACGACGCTCGACGCGCTCGCGCGCGTCGACTCGGAGACGATCAAGTTGCTCCGAACGCTCGACGCTCCTCGTCTTCGCGTGCTGCGACACGTCGAGCTGCCGGCGGCGCTGCCGGGCCTCTTCAGCGGGGCGAAGGTCGCCATCGCGGTTGCCGTGATCGGCGCCGTCTTCGCCGAGTACGCCGGCTCCTCGTCGGGCCTCGGCAACTTGATCCAGACCGCCATCCCCAACCTCAAGACAGAACGCGCCTTTGCGGCCGTCATGATCCTGTCCGCGTTCGCGATCGCGCTGTTCGGCCTGCTCACGCTGGCCGAGCGGCTGTTCGTGCCGTGGGCGCACAACCCCCCAGGAGGCAACACCCGATGAAGCGACTGCTCCCGCTCGCTGCTGCGCTCGCCGCGCTGCTGCTGGCGCTTGCCGGATGCGGTGAGAAGCAGGACACGATCGAGCCCGCAGGTGCGACGCGGTCGCTCACGCTGATGCTCGACTACCTGCCGAACCCGGACCACGTCGGGCTCTATCAGGGGCTCGCGGCCGGCGACTTCGCCAGAGCGGGCCTCGACGTGAAGGTGCAGACGCCATCGGATCCGGCCGCGCCGCTGAAGCTGCTCCAGGCTGGCAAGGTCGACCTCGCGGTCTCGTACGAGCCAGAGCTGCTGATCGCGCGCGACAAGGGTGCGCAGCTCGTGTCCGTCGGCGCGATCGCGCAGGTGCCGCTGACGTCGCTGATGTCGCTGCAGAGAGGCTTCGACGGGCCGCGCGATCTCAGAGGCGAGCGCGTCGGGACGGCGGGGATCCCCTACCAGAGCGCCTACCTGCAGACGATCCTCCAGCGCGCAGGGGTGCCGGTCGACTCCGTGAAGGAGACGAACGTCGGCTTCAACCTCGTGCCGGCAATGCTGTCGAAGAGAGTCGCGGCGACGCTCGGCGCGTTCTGGAACGTCGAGGGAGTGCAGCTCAGACGTGCCGGCAAGAGACCGACGATCGTCCGCATGGAGCAGGTCGGCGTGCCGACGTACAACGAGTTGATCCTGGTCGCGGGCAAGGAGACGCTCGCGGACCACGGCGACGACGTGCGCGCGTTCGTGCAGGCGCTCGCGCGCGGCTACGAGGCAGCGCGAGCGGACCCGGCTGCCGCCACGGACGCGCTCGTGAAGGCTGCGCCGGATCTCGACAAGGCCTTCGCGCTCGCAAGCGTGAAGGCATCGCTGCCGGCCTTCTTCCCGACGCAGGCGGGCAAGCCGTTCGGCTGGCAGAGTCCGAAGGAGTGGAACGCCTACGCGAACTGGATGTTCGAGCACGACCTGCTCGGCGTGCGTCCGAACTCCAGCTCGACCGCGCTCACGAACGAGTTCCTGGCGGGGCAGAGCGGCTGAGGTTGGACGAGGACCGCGAGTTTGCGTGTCCAGGCGACACGCAGATTCGCGGGTCCTCAGGCCGCCGCGGCGACCGCGCGCAGCTCGGGCGCGGTCGCGCGCAGCGCGTAGGCGGCGGCGAGGCCGGCCCACTCGCCGTAGGGCGCGAAGAAGTCGCGCACCTCGTCCTCCGTTGCCCGCGAGCGGGGATCTCCCCCGCTCTGCAGGCGGCCGACGAGCTTCACGTAGGCGAGGTCACCGGCTGGCAGCGCGTCGTAGCGGCCCTGACCGAGCAGTGCGAGCAGCGACAGCGTCCAGGTGCCGATCTCAGGGATGCGGCGCAGGCGGCGCCACCCGGGCGCGGGATCCTCGGCGTGCAGGTCGGCGCGCCCCGACGCGACCTCCTCGGCGACGCGCCGCAGCGCGAGCGCGCGCTTGGGCGCGAGATCGAAGGCGCACAGTTGCGCGGGCGCCTGCGCCGCGACGGTCGCAGCGGATGGCAGGT
The DNA here is from genome assembly GCA_035264605.1 of Conexibacter sp. Lineage (GTDB taxonomy): Bacteria > Actinomycetota > Thermoleophilia > Solirubrobacterales > Solirubrobacteraceae > Conexibacter. The sequence continues at coordinate 50,943 of DATFPW010000037.1, forward strand.
CGCGCAGACCGCTGTGCGAGCAGTGGCGTCCGAGCCGCGCGACGATCCGGCGCTGGATCGCGGCCGCGCGCACGTACTCGATCAGCTGCTCGGTGACCGCCCAGGCGAGCGCCTCGAAGGGCTCGGGCCGGCGGCGCAGGCGCACGGCCGGATCGGTGCGCACGGCGGCGCCGATCAGCGGGTCGTCGCGGAAGCGGTCGTGGAAGGGCCGCAGATCGTCGTCGACGCCGAGCGCGAAGCGCATCCGCTCGAGTCCCCACGCCGCCGCGGCCGGATTGGCGGACGCGGCGCCGAACAGGACGCGGTCGCGCGCCGTCTGGGCGACGCGCACGACGACCGGCTCGTCGTCGGGACCGTGGTGCAGCAGGCGGTGGACAACACCGGCGCGGACGCTGAGGACGCTGTCGGGTCCGCTCGCGCGCGAGAGACGGAAGGGCCAGACCGGTCTGACCTCGACGCGCAGCTCGCGCGTGCCCGGGGCGGGCGAGACCGGTGCCGGTCGAGGTCGAGAGCGGCGGACAGGGCGGAACGAACCGGCGGCGACGCTCACTCGCCGCGACCGAGCAAGTGCACGTCAAGCAGGAACGAGCGCGTCCCGAGCACCGACATCACTTCCGGCCCAGCGTCGCGCTTGCGGCGACGCTTCACGGGCGAGCGAGAACGCGAGACGTGGCGGCTGATCGCCACGACCGTCGCGGCCCCGGCGACGAAGCCGGTCGCCGCGACAGCGGCCGCCTGCACGGCCGGCAACTGACGCCGCGGCACGGCGCGCTCCAACGCGCGCACCTCCGCGGCGAGCACAGGCACGCCATCGACCGTCTCCTCGGGCTCGACGAGATCGGGCGCGGGCTCGGCGACAGGCTGAGCAGAATCGGGCATCGCGACCGAAGCATCGTGACAGCGCACCCGGTCGGACGGCAACAGACAGCCAGATACTGCGCGCCTGTCACCGACAAACGAACCCTCAGGCTGGAGCGCCCGCCCCCACCGGCACGGCCTCGAACTCGGCCGCTTCCTCGGGCATCGCGTCCTCGAACAGGCGCTCATACAACCGGTAGCGACGGGCGACCGTCCCGCCCATCCCCTCCATCGCTCGGTTCATCGACTTGTTCGACTCGAGGATCCAGCCCATCTCGCCCCACTTCTGCGGCGTGACCTCGGCCGAGTCGAAGTGCAGCTCGTAGAAGCGCGCGGCGACGCCGGTGTGCTGGTACTCGCGCTTGACGCCCAGCGCGAACACGCGCACGCGGTCGATCTTGCGGCGGTACCAGAGGAACTTCGCCCAGCCGAACGGCAGCACGCGACCCTTCATGCGTCTGAGCACCTGGTTGTAGTCGGGCAGCGTGAGCGCTGCGCCGACCACCTCGCCGTCCTCTTTCTCCGCGATGAACGCCCAGTGCTCGTCGAGCAGCGGCTTGAGCATTCTCGCGTAGTGGCGGACCTCTCTCTCGGTCAGCGGCGAGAAGCCCCAGTTTCTCTCCCAGGCAGCGTTGTAGACCTCGAGGAAGCGGTCGATCTCGGCGTCGATGTCCTTCTTGCGCATCGGCCGGACCGTGATCCCGTGCTTGGTCTCCACGGCGGCGGCCATTCTCCAGATCGCCGGATGGACTCTCTCGCGGCCCTGGATGTGCAACTCCCACATCAGCGTGTCCATCGCCTTGACCATCCCCGCGCCCTCGATCAGCGCCGGGTAGTAGCGGGGCGTCCAGTTCGTGAGGATGATCGGCGGGCGCTCAAAGCCCTCGACGAGCACGCCGCACTCGTCGTTCATCGTGAAGTCCATCGGGCCGACCATGCGGTCGCGCCCACGCGCGCGCAGCCACTGCTCGGCGGCGGCCAGCAGCGCGGCGGCGGCCTCCGGGTCCTGCTCGCACTCGAAGAAGCCGAACAGGCCCCAGGTGTTGTCCTGGAACTCGTTGAAGATGCGGTCGACCTGCGCGGTGATGCGCCCGACCGCGCGACCGTCGCGCCAGGCGAGGAAGTACTCCGCCTCGCCGTGCTCGAACCACGGGTTCTTGCGTCGGTCGAGGAACTGGCGGCGCTCGGAGACGAGCGGCGGCACCCAGTTCGGCTCGTTACGATAGAGCTGCCAGGGCAGCTTGATGAAGGTCGTGAGGTCGCGCTTGGACGCGACTGGCCGGACGTCGAGACCCATTGGCGGCGGACACTATATGCCCACCACCATCGACGTCTTCAGCAAGGCACGCACGCACGAGCGCGTCGCGCAGCTTCAGGCCGCCCGCGAGATCGACGCGGTGCCCTACTTCCGGCGCCTGGAGTCGGCCGCGGCGCCGATCGTGGAGATGGAGGGCGAGCAGCGGATCATGCTCGGCTCCAACAACTACCTGGGGCTGACGGCCGACCCGCGCGTGATTGAGGCGGCGCACGACGCGATCCGCCGATATGGCACCGGCGTGACCGGCTCGCGCCTGCTCAACGGCACGCTCGACATGCACCTCGAGCTCGAGGCCGAGCTTGCCGGCTGGATGAGCACCGAGGACGCGATCGTCTACACGACCGGGCACCAAGCCAACCTCGGCGCGATCGGCACGATCCTCGGCCCGGAGGACACGGTCGTCGTGGATTCTGGCGACCACGCCTCGATCCTCGACGGCGTGCTGCTCTCGCGCGCGAAGCTGCGCGCATTCCGCCACAACCGACTCGACCTGCTGGAGAAGCGCCTGCGGCAGGCGGAGGCCGACGGCGGCGGGATCCTCGTCGTCGTCGACGGCGTCTTCTCGATGGAGGGCGACGTCGCGCCGCTTCCGGAGATCGCGGACCTCGCCGAGCGCTTCGGCGCGCGCCTGATGGTCGACGAGGCGCACGGGCTGGGCGTGCTGGGCGCACGCGGCGCGGGCGCGAGCGAGCTGCTCGGCGTCGAGGAGCGCGTCGACCTGCGAATGGCGACGTTCTCGAAGTCGCTCGCCTCCTGCGGCGGCGTGATCGCGGGCCCGGCCGACGTGATCGACTTTCTGCGCATCCAGTCGCGACCGTTCCTGTTCACCGCCTCCGGCGTCCCGGCAGCGGTGGGCGCCGCGCTCGCCGCCACGCGCATCTGCCGCTCAGACGAGGGGCGCGAGCTGTTCGCGCGCGTGTTGGCGAACGGCGAGTACCTCAACGCGGGGCTGCGCGAGCTCGGCTTCCATGTCGTCGACCCGGTCGCGCTGCCCGACGGCACGCGCGTGGCGACGCCGATCGTGCCCGTGCTCGTCGCCGACGACTGGAAGGCCGCGCTGCTGTGGAAGGCGCTCTACGAGGCGGGCGTCTACGTCAACGTCGCGCTCCACCCGGCCGTGCCGCCAGGCGGCGCGCTGCTGCGCACGAGCGTGATGGCGACACACGAGCGGGCGACGCTCGACGCGGCGCTCGACGCGTTCGCCGAGGTCAAGCGCGCGTTCGAGGCCGAGCACGGACCGCTCCCGTCGGCGGGCTGACGTCGGTTGACGCACCGGCATCCGGTGGTGCCACGAAAAGGCCGCTCCTAGCGCATGAACCGGACGGTTCGGGATTGACCCGGGAGGGGCCGCTCAAATAGCTTCTCTGGTGCCGCCGGGTCGACTCGTCTCAAGGCACAGGCTTCGCCAGCCGCCGCCATGCAGGAGGGACCGAGATCGCGCACGACGGCATCCCCCCTGGCCGTCGAGCACCCCCGCTCGTCGTGCCGAAACACGGCCTACGTACGGAGGCAAGAGAAGAGTGCAGATGGACCGGTTGCCGACGACGTCCCCTGGGCCGCAGCACCTGCAGGCCCTTCAACGTGCCAACCGCGTGCGCCTCGCGCGCGCTGAGCTCAAGCGCCGAATCGCCGACGGTGAGGTGACCGCCGGTGAGGTGATCCTCACCTCACCGTGGGAGGCGTCGAGCATGGCCATCGGCGACGTGCTGATGAGCCAGCGGCGGTGGGGCGGCACGCGCTGCCGCAAGTTCCTCGCCATGTTCCGCATCACCGAGACGAAGACGATCGGGTCCCTCACCGAGCGCCAGCGTCACGCACTCGCTGCGCAGCTCGACGCGCACGCGAACATCGAGCACGAATGTGCGCCGGTCGCGACGACCGTCGCGCGCGAGCTCGTCACCGTCTAGGGACGACGGTCGCCACACGCGGCCGGCGTGTGACACGAGCGCGCCACGCGCGGTCCGGGGCTCAGAAACCCGGTCCGCGCGTGGCGATCTCGACGATGTGGCCGTCGGGATCGCGCAGGTAGAGCGAGCGGAACGCGCCGCGATCCAGCACGTCGCTGCACTCCACGCCTCTGTCGCGCAGATAGTCGCGCCAGGCGAGCTGCTCCTCCGCCGACTCGACCGTGAAGGCGACGTGGTGGACCGAGCCGGCGCCGATCACACCCTCCTCCATCTGCGGATACTCGAGGAACGTGATGAGCGTGCCAGGTGTCCCCTGCGCGTCGCCGAACCAGAAGTGGCGCGTGTCGGGATCGTCGTCGTTGACGCTCTGCTGGACGAGCGCGAGGCCGAGCACGTCGCGGTAGAAGCCGGTCGTGCGTTCGAGATCGCGACAGATCGCCGTGACGTGGTGCAGGCCCGTCAGGCGCATGCGCTGAGGAGCCGGCTGAGCGGGGTCGGCGGACATCGGCGCCGGAGGCTAACGCACCCGCATGCCGGCGCCGCCGGAGCGGCGCTTGAACAACTGACGGAAACCGACGAAGCCGAAGACCAGCATGGCCGGCCCGACGATGAAGACGGTCCCGCGCGAGACGCCGGCCAGCAGCAGCAGCGCGAGGGTCGCGACCGTGACCGTGCCGGTCAGCACGAGCGTGTGCGAGCGGAAGCCGCCGAGGTGCTCGCGCAGCGCGACCTCGAGCCCGGCGACCGAGCCGAGGAAGGCGGCGCCGGTGAGCAGCACGCCGTTGTGCGTGAAGATCCCCCACACGCCGAGCATGATCGCCGACAGCGCGCACAGCTCGATGAGCGGGAAGCTGCCCCATGGCGGCTTCGGCGCGTTGTCACGGCGGCTGCGTCGCGCGGCCGTGGTGCTGGGCGCGACCGCCGGCGTGCCGGCGCGGGCGGGCGGCGCCGGTGGTGCGGGCGTGCGCACGCGCTCGCGCTGCGGCGCGCTCGCGCGCTGGCGACTGCGGCGACCCATCTCTTGCGCTCGTCCTCGGTCGGATTAGGCCGCTACGCGGCCATGGCTAGCGGACATCCGGAGGACAGCTTGACGTGCCACCAGCCCGCCAGCATGCCGATCACGCCAAGGCGAGGACGAACGTGCCAGACGCCGCAGCCGGGCTGGCCGACGTCGGCAGCGCTGACGCGCACGAAGCGGTGTCTGCCCGGGTCGCGCAGCATCCGCTCGAGCAGCGCGCGCTTCTCCGCCTCGCGCGCGGCCCGCGCGGCGAGCGTCTCGCGCACCTCGTGCAGGCGCTCGGCAAGATCGTCGCGGATGCGCTCCAGCTCGCCGATGCCGAGCAGGCGCGGTCCCCCCTCCCCACCGATCGTCCAGGCGATGTGGTCGCGCGGCGAAGCCTGCGAGGCGAGCGCGGCAAGTTCGTGCTCGAGCCGTGCGATCTGCGCGCGCAGGGTGCGCCGCGCCGGAGCCTCCTCGACGTCCCCGCCGAAGGCCGGTGCCGCATGACGATCCGCGATGACGACCATCCGATGCACCTCCAATCCGCTCTGTGTGAGTCTACCCAGGCGGTCCGGGCTTCGAGCCCAGTCGCGCCCACTGGGGGCACTTACTCGCGATCCTCGCGTGCTGCTTCGCGACGGCGCTCCGCGTGCAGCTCGTCGACCATCGACTCGTCGGAAGGGACGAGTCCGGCCAGCATCCCTCGGCCTTTCTCATCGTCAGCTGCGGCGAGCGCGTCCGCGCACTGCCACAGCGCCTCGGCGACATGCACGCGCGGAACGCCGTCGACCCGCACTGCGAACAGCGTGAGGTGCCTCGTGCGTCTGGTGGGAACCGCAGTGGTTGCCGGCTCGCCGAACAGCGGCGCGAGGGGGACGCAAGAGTCGGCGACGACGATCTGGCCGGCGGGCAGCGGCAGCCCTTCCTCGCCGCCGAGTCGCTCGTCGGATCGCGCGAGGCGCAGGCCCAGCTCGCCGCGGACCGCGTCGGCGTCGAGCGCCCAGATCGGGACGCCCGTCTCGACCAGCGCGATCGTGAGCGCGTCGTCGAGCAGCCCGCGGGAGACGAACCCACCTTGCACGAGCCGCTCGATCGCAGCCGCCTCGATGGGCGTGTGCGTCGCATCCGGGTCGAGGCCGACGTGGCGGAAGCAGACGCGGTAGGCGTGCGGCACCGGCCGCTGGCGCAGGGCGAGCGCGTCGGCGCCGCGGAAGCGGGTGGAGAGCATCGCGAGGTGGTCGCGCACGCCCGGCGGGCTGCGGCGCGCGCGAGGCGCCGGCAGCGTGAGCGAGACGACGCCGAGGCCGTGCAGCTCGGCGCGCAGCTCCTCGGCGACGTGGCCGTCGTGAGCCGCGGGGCGGTCGGTCATGAGCCCGGTCTCCCCGCCTCCAGTCGCCTGACGGCTCGCTCCAGCGCCGCCGAGGTCGTCTCGTCGGAGCCGAGCGCGGTGCGCATGACGATCCCTCCTCTGTAGGCGAGCACGACGGTCGGGCAGATCGCGACGCCGTAGAGATTGGCGACGGCACCGTCGCCGTCCTCAGCGACGGGGAAGCCCCAGCCTTGCTCGTGCACGGCCGCGCGCGCGTCGGTGCGATCCCCGCGGATCGCAACTGCGGCGAAGCCGACGTCGGGATGACGGGTCGACACCTGCTGCATCGCGTCGAGCGCGTCGACGCAGCGGCCGGAGCTGTCGGTGAAGAACGCCAGCACGACCGGACCGCGGCGCGCGAGCGTGCAGCTGTTGAGCGCGCGCGGGTCGGTCACGGAGCAGGCCGGGCGCGCGCCGGCTTCGCCCTGGTTGGCGTATCTCGCGATGTTCGCGTCGCCGACGAGGTCGCTCGTCACGAGCGGTGCGGCGAAGGGTGGCAAGTGCGTGCCCCGCTCCAGCCCGCTCGAGCTCGTCGCCGGGGTCGAGAGCGTGTTGTAGGTGATGTACGCGAGGATCGCGAGGCCCGCGACGATCGCGATCAAGGCCGGGCGGCCGTTCACGCGACCGGAGCCGAAGAGCCGCGTTCCGCCTGCCGGCGACGGGGCCGCGCGCCGCGGATCTGTGCGAGCAGCCGCTGCCGCTCTGCGAGCACGAGCACCGACGGCAGCACGATCAGGACGCCAAGCAGCGAGACGGTCAGATCCACAACCGTCACGATGCCGAAGTCGCGCAGCATGCGGAAGTCCGAGACGGCGAGGACGCCGAAGCCGGCGATCGCGGTGACGCCCGAGGCGAGCACGGCGCGACCGGTTGAGCGGTACGTGCGGGCGAGCGCTGCCTCGAGCGCATGACCTGCGCTGCGCTCCTGGCGGTAACGCTCGGAGAGCAGCACGGAGAACTCGGTCGAGATCGCGATCACGAGCGCGCCGAGCGTGGCCGACATCGGGTTGAGCGGGACGCGCGTCGCGAACAGGACGAGCGCGGACCAGCCGGTCGCCAGCGCGATCGGGATGAGCGGCACGAGCGCCCGCTCGGCGCGGCGGAAGACGGCCAACAGGACGAGGCCTACTGCTGCGAGACCG
>DATFPW010000038.1:0-18200 GCA_035264605.1 Conexibacter sp.
GGCGTCGCGGTGGCGGCCGACGACGCGCTCGTCGTGCCGACCGTGTTCGACGCCGACATCCGCTCGCTGGGCGAGATCTCGCGCGAGACGCGCCGTCTCGCCGGCGCCGTGCGCGACGGTGCCGTCACACCGCCGGAGCTGAGCGGGGGGACGTTCACCGTCTCGAACCTCGGCATGTACGGCGTGCGCGCGTTCGCGGCGATCGTCAATCCGCCGCAGGCCGCGATCCTGTCCGTCGGGGAGCTGGCGAAGCGCCCGGCCGTCGCCGACGACGGGTCGATCGTCGCGCGCGAGCAGCTGACGCTGGGGCTGATCTCGGATCACCGCGTGCTGTACGGGGCGGATGCCGCGCGCTTCCTCGCGCGCATCCGCGAGCTGCTGGAGCAACCACTGGCGATGGCGCTGTGAGCGTCCCGCGCCGATCGAGAGAGGGATAGGCATGGGCAAGACCTTCGGCCTGATGGCCGTCGACTGGGAGCAGCGCGCGGACATGGACCGGCTGCGCCGCGAGCGACTGGAGCGGGCGAAGGGGCTGCTCGCCGAGTCCGAGCTGGGCGCCCTCCTGTGCTTCGACATGAACAACGTGCGCTACCTGACGGCGACGCACATCGGCACGTGGGCGATGGACAAGCTCGCGCGCTTCTGCCTGCTGCCGCAGGGTCAGGAGCCGACGCTGTGGGACTTCGGCTCGGCCGCCCGCCATCACGAGCTGTACTGCGACTGGCTGGAAGGTCGCTCGCCGTCGGGCATCTCGACGATGCGCGGCGCAATGCTGCCGGAGGCCGGCCGGCCCGAGGCGGTCGCGGAGAAGATCCGCGTCGAGCTGGAGCGCCACGGCCTGCTGAACGAGCCGGTCGGGGTCGACGTCGTCGAGCCGAGCGTGATGTTCGCGCTCCAGCGTGCCGGCATCGACGTCGTGGACGGCCAGCAGTTGATGCAGCACTCGCGCATGATCAAGACGCAGGACGAGATCACGATGCTCGACACCTCGGCGATGATGGTCGACGCCGCCTACGACGAGCTGTACTCGTACCTGCGCGCGGGCGTGCGCGAGAGCGACGCCGTCGCGCTCGTGAACAAGGTCCTCTACGAGCTCGGCTCCGAGCACGTCGAGGGCGTCAACGCGATCGGCGGCGAGCGCGCGAACCCGCACCCGCACGTCTACTCCGACCGCGTGCTGCGCCCGGGCGACCCGGTCTACTTCGACATCCTGCAGTCCTACATGGGCTATCGCACGTGCTACTACCGCACGTTCGCGATCGGCTCGGCCTCGCGCGGGCTGGTGGACGCCTACAAGCGCTGCCGTTGGTATCTCGACGCGGCGATCGACATCATCAAGCCGGGCGTCACGACCGATCAGGTCGCGGCGCTGTGGCCGAAGGCGCAGGACTTCGGCTTCGCCAACGAGGAGGCGGCCTTCGCGCTGCAGTTCGGCCACGGGCTCGGCCTCTCGATCTGGGAGAAGCCGATCATCTCCCGCCTCGTCTCGCTCGAGCATCCCGAGACGATCGAGGAGGGGATGGTGTTCGCGCTGGAGACCTTCTGGCCCTCGACCGACGGCTGGCAGGCTGCCCGCATCGAGGAGGAGCTGGTCGTCACCGCCGACGGCTGCGAGGTGATCAGCCGCTTCCCCGCGGAGGAGCTGATGATCGCCGGCGCGCAGAGCTACTACACGAGCTCCGGCCGTCTGCCCGGCGTGCGCGAGATCGAGTCGCACAAGAACTCGCCGCGCGAGGTCGACGGCACGCTGATCGACCAGACGCACCTCTCGCCGTTCGCGGATCGGGTGCCCGCGTGAGCGCCACGGTGGCAAGCGGCGCTGACACGTTCGACGTGCTCGACCCGTCCGACGGCTCGGTCGTCGGGACGGTCCCGAACGGGACCGTCGAGGATGCGCTCGCGGCGGTCGAGAGGGCCGCCGCGGCGGGGCCCGCGTGGGCGGCGCGGGCCCCGCGCGAGCGCGCGGAGATCCTGCGGCGCGCGTTCGAGCTGATGCGCGAGCGCCGCCAGGCGATCGCCGAGCTGATCGTGCGCGAGAACGGCAAGCCGCTGCCGGACGCGCTCGGCGAGGTCGACTACGCGGCCGAGTTCTTCCGCTGGTACGCGGAGGAGGCGGTGCGCGTGAACGGGACCTACGCGACCGCGCCCAGCGGCGCCAACCGGATCCTCGTCACGCACCAGCCGGTCGGCGTCTGCCTGCTGATCACGCCGTGGAACTTCCCCGCCGCGATGGCGACGCGCAAGCTCGGCCCGGCGCTGGCGGCCGGCTGCAGCGCGGTGCTCAAGCCGGCCAGCGACACGCCGCTGACGGCCGTCCTGATCGGCGAGCTGCTGACGGAGGCGGGTGTGCCGGAGGGCGTCGTGACGGTCCTGCCGAGCCGCCGCTCGGGCGCGGTCGCCGACGCGATGCTCGACCACCCGGCCGTGCGCAAGCTGTCGTTCACCGGCTCGACCGAGGTCGGCCGTGCGCTGCTGGCGTCCGCCTCGCGCACGGTCGTCAACAGCTCGATGGAGCTCGGCGGCAACGCGCCGTTCCTCGTCTTTGCCGACGCCGACCTCGACGAGGCGGTCGAGGGCGCGTTGATCGCGAAGATGCGCAACGTCGGCGAGGCCTGCACGGCCGCGAACCGCTTCTATGTCGAGCGGCCGGTCGCGCAGGCGTTCGCGGAGCGGCTGGCCGAGCGGATCGGCGCGCTGCCGATCGGGCCCGGGCTCGACGACGGCGTGCGCGTCGGTCCGCTCATCAATGACGCGGCGATCGAGAAGATCGAGCAGCTGGTCGCCGACGCGACCGAGCGCGGGGCGGAGGTCGTGCTGGCGGGCGGGCGGCTGGAGCGGCCCGGCTGCTTCTACGCGCCGACGGTCCTCAACGACGTCGCCGCCGGCAGCGAGATCCTCGCCGAGGAGATCTTCGGTCCGGTCGCGCCGATCGTCGCGTTCGACAGCGAGGACGAGGCGGTCGCGCTTGCCAACGACACCGAGTACGGGCTCGTCTCGTACGTCTACACGAGCGACCTCGCACGCGGCCTGGCCGTCGGCGAGCGGCTCGACGCGGGCATGATCGCGCTCAACCGCGGGCTCGTGTCCGACCCCGCCGCGCCGTTCGGCGGCACGAAGCAGTCCGGCATCGGCCGCGAGGGCGGCCACGAGGGACTGCTCGACTACACCGAGTCAAAGTACTTCGCCATCGGGGGGAAGCGATGAAGGCTGCGCGTTACCACGGTCCGCTCGACGTCCGCGTCGAGGAGGTCGCCGAGCCGTCCGCGCCGGGCACGCACGAGCTGCGCCTGCGCGTCGTGCGGGCCGCGATCTGCGGCACCGACGCCTCCGAGTACAAGCACGGCCCCGTGCAGATCCCGCTGCTCAAGCCCCACTACGGCAGCGGCCATCAGGGCCCGATCACGCTCGGGCATGAGTTCACCGGCGTGGTGGAGGCGGTCGGCAGCGGCGTCGAGGACTTCGCGGTCGGCGACCGCGTCGTGCCCGGCGCGGGCATGTGGTGCGGCGAGTGCGCCTGGTGCGCGGCCGGCCGCCACAACCTTTGCGCGCGCTACTACACGCTCGGGCTGCACGCCGACGGCGGCCTGGCGGACCTCGTCAACGCGCCGACGCTGATGTGCCGGCACGTGCCGCAGGAGTGCAGCGACGACGCGGCGGCGATCGCGCAGCCGTTCGCGGTCGCGCTCCACGGCCTGCGGCGTGCGCGCGTCGAGGCGGGGCAGACGGTCGTGCTGATCGGCGTCGGCGGGATCGGCTTCTTCCTGCTGGCCGGCACGCTTGCGCGCAGAGTCGGACGGCTGATCGTCGTCGACATCGACGACGAGCGGCTCGCGAGCGCTCGCGAGTTCGGCGCGCACGAGACGATCAACGCGGCGACCACGGACGCCGCCGCGGCGATCCTGGAGCTCACGGACGGGATCGGCGCCGACGTCGTGCTCGAGGCCTCGGGCGCGGCGCCCGGCCCGGAGCTGTCGCGCCGCGCCGTGCGCCGCGGCGGCACGATCCTGATGCTGGGGATCCAGGCCGAGCCGCGCGCGCTCGACCTCGCCGACCTGACGATCCGCGAGGTCGACGTCGTCTCCACGAACGCGCACGTCTGCACGGTCGACCTGCCGGAGTCGATCGAGCTGCTGCGCGACGAGCGGATCGTCGCCGCCGCGATCGACCGCGTCGTGCCGCTGGAGGCGTTCGTCGAGGAGGGGCTCGTGCCGCTCGTCGAGGGGAAGGTCGCCGGGAAGGTGCTCGTGCGCCCATAGCCAGTCAATGGACGCGGCTGTCTGCAATCGGCTGCATAATGACCTGCGGATGACGCCTGACCACGCCCAGAGCACCTTGCGCGACGTCGCGCGGATCGCCGGCGTCAACGTCGCGACGGCGTCGCGCGCGCTCAGCTCCGACCGGCGCGGGATGGTCAGCCCCGAGACGGCCAAGCGGGTCGACGAGGCGGCCGCCGAGCTCGGCTACCGCGCCAACCCGATCGCACGCGGGCTCAAGACGAACCGCTCGTTCACCATCGGGGTGCTCGTCCCCGACCTGACGAATCCGCTCTATCCGCCGATCGTCCGCGGGATCGACGATGCGCTCGCGCGCGTCGGCTACACCCCGCTGACCGCCAACACCGACAACGATCTCGAGCGCGAGCGCACGTCCTTCGAGGTGCTGCGCGCGCGGCGGGTGGAGGGCTTCGTCGTGGCGTCCGCGTTCCGCGAGCATCCGCTGATCGACGAGGCGCTCGCCGAGGGCGTGCCGCTGGTGCTGTCGCTGCGGCGGATCGACGCCGGCACCGCATGGACCGTCTGCGTCGACGAGCGTGCTGGGATCGCCCAGGCGGTCGACCATCTCGTCGCGCTCGGGCATCGCGAGATCGCTCACATCGGCGGGCCGGTCGCAGAGATGTCGACCGCCCACGAACGCCACATCGGCTTCCTCGCCTCGATGGCCGTGGCCGGCTTGAACGGCACGCAGGAGCTGGTGCGCTTCGCCGCCGCGTTCACGATCGAGGACGGGCGCGTCGCCTGCCGCGAGCTGCTGGAGAGCGGCGCGCGGCCGACCGCGATCACCGCCGGCAACGACCTGATCGCGCTCGGCTGCAGCGACGCGATCGCGGAGATCGGGCTGCGCTGCCCCGAGGACGTCTCGATCGTCGGCTACAACGACATGCCGCTCGCGGACCGCCTCGCCCCGCCGCTCACGAGCGTGCAGATCCCTCACTACGAGCTGGGCGTGCGCAGCGCCGAGGTGCTGCTCGACCGGATCGCCGGCAACGGCTCCATCCCGCGTACGGAGCTGCTCGCGCCGCAGCTCGTCGTGCGCGGCTCCACTCGCGCGATCTGAGCGTCGGAATGCCGGGCCGCTGGTCGGTCTGCGCATCGCCTGCTACGTTAAGCAAACGTTTGCACCACGACCTGAGGATGACGAGATGGCAACGAACAAGCGACCGAGCTGGCACCTGGAGGGCAAGACCGCGATCGTCACCGGAGCGAGCTCCGGCATGGGCATCGCGATCGCTCGCACGCTCGCCGGCGCCGGCGCCCAGGTCGCGCTCACGGGGCGGGACGCCGATCGGCTCGCCGCGACCGCAGCCGCCATCGAAGCCGACGGCGGCGCCTGCCACCAGCTCGTCGGCGACATCCAGCAGGACGGCGAGCCCGCGCGCATCGTCGCCGAGACGGTCGCGCAGTACGGTGCGATCGACCTGCTCGTGCACAACGCCGGCATCTTCCTCTTCAAGCCGTTCGAGCAGACGACGGTCGAGGAGCTCGACGCGCAGTACACCACGCACCTGCGCGCGCCGTTCGCGCTGACGACGGCCGCCGTGCCGCACATGCCGGCCGGCTCCGCGATCGTCTTCGTCGGCTCGAACCTGGTCCACCACGGCCTCGAGAACACGAGCGCCTACAGCGCCTCGAAGGCCGGGACCGAGGCGCTCTCGCAGACGCTCGCCGTCGAGCTGGGCCCGAAGGGGATCCGCAGCAACGTCGTCTCGCCGGGCGTCACGCGCACGCCGATGACGCAGCAGCTGCAGGACACGCCCGAGATGGAGGCGGGCGTGATCTCCGTCACGCCGCTCGGCCGGCTCGGCGAGGTCGAGGACATCGCCGACGCGGTCGGCTTCCTCGGCTCGGACGCGTCGGGCTGGGTCACCGGCGCGACGCTGATCATCGATGGCGGCCAGAACGCCCGCTAGCCGAAAGGGGCAGCCGTGTCACGACAGCAGCTGATCGACGTCGCGCTCGGCGACGCGCCGGCCGACGTCATCGTCGAAGGCGGTCGTCTCGTCAACGTCTGGACGAACGAGATCCACGACGCGGACGTCGCGATTCGCGCCGGCCGCGTCGCCGCGATCGGCGACGTCGCCTACACGAAGGGCGACGCGACGCGCTCGATCGACGCAGGCGGACGCTTCCTCACGCCCGGCCTGTTGGAGGGGCACCTGCACCAGTACCACTCCTACCTCGGCATCAACGCGTTCGCCGAGGCGATGCTGAGCCACGGCGTCACGTGCACCGCCGACGGCTTCTACGGCCCCGGCATCATCGCCGGCCTCGACGCCGTCAAGTTCTTCAAGGACGCCTTCGAGCAGCTGCCGATGCGGCTGATCTTCCTCGTCGGCACGGCCGCCTGGCTGCAGAACCGCGACCTCGGTCTGACGCCGACCCCCCAGGGGATCGCCTTCGAGGACATGCTCGAGATGCTGTCGTGGGAGGACTGCTACGGGCTCGAGGAGCCGCAGCCGTTCCCGGTGCTCAAGCAGCTGCCGGAGTACGTGACGCTGCTGGAGGAGTGCCTGCGCCGCCGCAAGGTGATCTCCGGCCACGCCTCCGGCCTCAGCCACCGCGAGATCCAGGCCTACGTCGCGGCCGGCGCGGCGCTGGACCACGAGAGCGACTCGCGCGAGGACGCGCTCTTCAAGGCGCGCGTCGGGATGGGCCTGCTGGGCCGCGAGGGCTCCGGCTGCCGCGACCTCTCGGAGGTCGTGCGCGCCTACACCGAGCACGGCGTCGACACGCAGATGTTCGGCTTCTCCTCCGACGTCGCCTCGGCGGAGAAGCTGCGCGACGAGGGCACGACCGACGAGGCGATCCGCGTCGCGATCCACCACGGCGTGCCGCCGGTCGACGCGGTGCGGATGGGCACGCTCAACACGGCGCGCTTCTTCCACGCCGAGCAGGACCTCGGCTCGATCGCCCCCGGCCGCTACGCCGACATCGTGCTCGTCGAGGACCTCGTCGAGTTCTCGATCGACGCGGTCCTCGTCGGCGGCGAGCACGTCGTGAAGGACGGCCGCTACGTCGCCGAGATCCCGCCCGTCCAGTATCCGCCGAGCTTCTACGGCACCGTGAGACTGCCGGCCCCCGTCACGGCCGAGGACCTCACGTTCGCGACGCCCGAGCATGCCGACGGCGCCGAGCTGGAGGTGCGCGTGATCGGCGTCACCGACGGCACGCTCGTGACCGACGAGCGCCGCGTAACGCTGCCGGTGATCGACGGCGCGCTGCACCCGCGCGTGGCCGACGACGTGCTGCTGCTGGCGATGATCGACCGCTTCGGCAAGGGCACCGGCATCGGCCTCGGCTTCGCGCAGGGCTTCGGTCTGCAGGCCGGCGCGTTCGCCTCCACCGCCAACGCGCAGTGCGAGAACATCGTGATCGTCGGGACCAACCCGCACGACATGGCGATCGCGGCGAACCACGTGACGCAGGTCGGCGGCGGCAAGGCCGTCGTGCGCGACGGCGAGGTGATCGGCGAGGTCGGGCTGCCCCTGCTCGGGCTGCACGCCGAGGGCACGCTCGACGACGTGATGCGCGAGTTCGACGCCGCGCTCGCGGCGATCGCGCAGCTGGGCTGCAAGCTCGCGAGCCCGTTCTCCCAGCTCGAGTTCTCGTTCGCCTGCGGCGCGCTGGGCGACATCAAGCTGTCCGAGGAGGCGCTCTTGCTGATCCATCCGCCCGAGCGGATCCCCGTCGTCGTCGGATCGGTCGCCGCGGCGGCCGAGGTGACGGCATGACCGGCCAGCTCGCCGGCAAGGTCGCGCTCGTCACCGGCGGCGGCAAGGGCATCGGCCGCGCGATCGCGCTCGCGTACGCCGACGAGGGCGCCGACGTCGCCGTCGTCGGCCGCGACGCGGCGGCGCTGCAAGAGGTCGCCGACGCGATCGCCGCGCGCGGCCGCAAGGGGCTTGCGCTCGCCGGCGACATCAGCGACGTCGCCGGCCTGCCGGCGCTGTTCGACCGCGCGACCGACGCGCTCGGCGAGCTCGACGTGCTCGTCAACAACGCCGGCCAGCAGCACACCGCCCCCGCCGAGGAGCTCACCGAGGCGCAGTGGGACGCGACGATGGACACGAACCTGAAGGCCCTCTTCTTCTGCTCGCAGGAGGCCGGCCGCCGCTTCCTCAAGCGCGGCGAGGGCGGGCGGATCGTCAACGTCGGCTCGACCTATTCCGTCGTCGCATGGCCCGAGTTCTCCGCCTACTGCGCGAGCAAGGGCGGCGTGATCCAGCTCACGCGCGCGCTCGCCGTCGAGTGGGCCAAGCACGGCATCAACGTCAACGCCGTCGGCCCGACCGCTGTCTACACGGACATGATGCGCGAGATGCTCGACGACCCGGGCTTCCGCGAGGCGTACCTGCCGCGCGTGCCGGGCGGCGAGTTCCCGCAGCCTGAGGACATCGCCGCCGCGGCCGTGTTCCTCGCCGGCCCGGGCTCGCGCTTCGTGCACGGCCAGCAGCTGCTGGTCGACGGCGGCTACACGGTGATGTGATGGCGGACGTCGCCGCATGGGCCGACGCCTTCCGGGCCGCGACCGACGCGGACGCGGAGCTGCAGGCGCACGGCCGCCACTACAGCTGCGCGTTCCAGCTCGACATGGAGCAGCGGCGCGTGCACGTGACGATGCACCGCGGCGCGGTCGAGCAGCTGGCGATCGATCCGCCGCCGCTGCTCGCGAGCTGCGACTTCGGCCTGCGGGCGTCAGCCGAGACGTGGCGGCGGATGGCCCAGCCCGTGCCGGAGCCGATGTACCACGGCATCTTTGCCGCCAACGCGCACCACGACCTGCGCTTCGAGGGGGACCTGCTGACGCTGATGCAGAACCTGCGCTGCTTCGTGCGGCACGTCGAGCTGCTGCGCGAGACGGGGGTGCCGGTCTGATGGCCGCGCCCGTCTTCTCCGAGGTGATCGGCCGCTACGTGACCGTCGAGGTCGCGGGCGCGCCGTACAAGATCTTCTTCGCCGAGCGCGGCGAGGGGCCGCCGCTGCTGCTGCAGCACGCCGGCGGCCTGCACACCCACCAGTGGCGCCACGCGCTGGAGGACGACGAGCTGACCGCGCGCCATCGCGTCGTCGCGTTCGACCTGCCGCGCCACGGCAAGTCCGACCCGAGCCCCGCGCGCGAGTGGTGGAAGGAGGAGTACCGCCTGACCGGCGCCTTCCTGCGCGAGCTGACGCTCGCGATGTGTGACGCGCTGGAGCTCGACGAGCAGACGGTCTACGTCGGCCAGGGCTCCGCCGGCAACTTCGCGCTGGAGCTGGCGCGCAGCGAGGCCGACCGCTTCCGCGGCGTCGTCGCGATGGAGGCCGGCGCGCACACACCTGGCGCGTTCGTCGACTGGTGGCAGCACCCGCACGCGAACGCCGCCGAGGTCGGGGCGACCGCCTGCTGGGATCAGATGGCGCCGCAGTCGCCCGACGCCGAGCGCTGGGCGACGTGGTTCTACTACACGCAGGGCAGCGACGCCTTTCGCGGCGACCTCTATTACTACGCCGTCGAGCACGACCTGCGCGAGCGTCTGGGGGAGATCGACACCGCCCGCTGCCCGGTTGTGATGCTGACCGGCGAGTACGCCTACGTGCCCTCGCCGCAGCTGAGCCGCGCAACCGCCGAGCAGATCCCCGGCGCGCACTTCGTCGAGCTGAAGGGCATCGGGCACTTTCCGATGAGCGAGAACTACCCGGTCTTCCGGCCCTACCTGCTCGACGCGCTCGCACGCATCCACGCGGAGGCGCCCGCGCGATGACGCCGCCGCTCGATCCGATCACCGTCGTCGTGACGTTCACGATCAAGGCCGGCGAGTCCGAGCGCTTCAAGCAGGCGCTGCTCGCCCACCTGCCCAACTGCGTCGCGGAGCAGACCTGCGAGCGCATGTGGGTCTACGACGACCCCGAGGACCCGGCCCGCTTCATGCTGTTCGAGGAGTGGGCCGACCGCACCGAGTTCCTCGAGGTGCAGCTCAAGCGCGCGTACCGCGAGCCGTACATGGCGGCCACCGAGCAGCTGTGGGCCGCGCCGCGCGAGACGACGATCTGGCGGCGCGTACCGACCGCCTGGGACCCACCCCCCGAAAGGACCGACAAGACGTGACCTCATCAGACCAGCGCGTAGCGATCGTGACCGGCGGCTCGCGCGGCATCGGCGCGGCCACCGCGAAGCGGCTCGCGCGTGACGGCTTCGCCGTCGCGCTCACCTACATCGAGCGCAAGCAGGCGGCCGACGAGGTCGTCGCCGCGATCGAGGCGGCCGGCGGCCGCGCGCTCGCCGTGCAGGCCGACCTCGCCAAGCGCGACGACGTGCTCGGCATCTTCGCCGCGACCGACGAGGCGTTCGGCGGCCGGCTCGACGCGCTCGTGCTGAACGCGGCCGCGATCCCCTACGCGCTGACGGCCGAGCTGTCCGAGGACGACTGGGACTGGGCGTTCGCGGTCAACGCGAAGGCGGCCTTCCTGTCGTTCCGCGAAGCGGCCAAGCGGATGACGGAGGGCGGACGGATCGTGACGATCTCGACCGGCCTCACGCGCAACCCGATGGCGATCTCGAACGCGTACGCGGCCAGCAAGTCGGCCGCCGAGACGCTGACGAAGAGCTTCGCGCAGGAGGTCGGCCCGCGCGGCATCACGGTCAACACCGTGCAGCCCGGCATCACCGACACCGAGGGCCTGCAGATCCCGAGAGAGCTGATCGAGCACCTCGTCGGGCAGACGGCGCTCCGCCGCCTCGGCCAGCCGGAGGACCTCGCCGACGTCGTCGCGTTCGTCGTCTCCGACGACGCGCGCTGGGTCACCGGCCAGGTCATCTACGCGAGCGGGGGCCTCGCATGAGCGCGGCCGACGCGAGACTCCGCATCGGCTGGATCGGCACCGGCCGCATGGGCTTCGAGCTGGCCGGCCGGCTGCTCGACGCCGGCGCCGACCTCGCCGTCTGGAACCGCACCGCGGCGAAGGCGCAGCCGCTCGTCGAGCGCGGCGCGACGCTCGTCGGCAGCCCGGCCGAGCTGGCCGACCGCGACGTCGTCTTCACGATGGTCTCGGCGTCCGATGACCTGAAGGCCGTGACGCTCGGCGAGGGCGGCGTGCTGACCGCGGCCGACGCCGCGCCCGGCATCCTGATCGACTCCTCGACCGTCTCCGCGGAGGCCTCGCAGGAGGTGCGCGTCGCCGGGGAGGCACAGGGCACGGTGCTGCTGGCGGCGCCGATCAGCGGCAACCCCGCGGTCGTCGCGTCCGGCAAGGCGTCGGTGGCGGTGTCCGGGCCCTGGCCGTCGTACGAGCGCGCGCGGCCGTACCTCGAAGCGCTGGGCAAGAGCGTCACGTACGTCGGCGAGGGCGACGCGGCGCGCACGGTCAAGATCGCGCACAACGTGATGCTGGGGATCGTTACCCAGGCGCTCGCGGAGATCGTCGTGCTGGCGGAGCAGTCGGGCGTCAAGCGCTCGCAGTTCCTGTCGTTCCTCAACGACAGCGTGATGGGCTCGCCGTTCACGCGCTACAAGACACCGGCGCTCGTCTCGCTCGAGCTGGCGCCGACGTTCACGCCGGCGCTGCTTCGCAAGGACCTCGACCTCGGCCTCGACGCGGCCCGCTCGCACGGCGCCGAGATGCCGATCACGCAGCTGACGCGCGACCGCGTGCAGGCGCTGATCGATGACGGCGTCACCGACCTCGACTTCGCCGCGCTGATCCTGCTGCAGGCGAAGCAGGCCGGGCTCGAGCTCAAGCCCGAGCCGGCCGCCTACTGAGCGTGAAGGAGGGCTTGGCGGAATCCGCTCACGCGGGCTTCGCCGAGCCCTCCTACGCCGTGTAGTGCGCGTTCCAGCCGGCGGCGACGTCGAGCGTCGTGCCCGTGATGTGGCGCGCGTCGTCGCCGGCGAGGAACGCGACGGCCTCTGAGACGTCCTCCGGCGGGATCCACGGGACGCCCATCGGGTTCCACGAGGCGAGCAGCGCGCGCAGGTCCTCCATCGTCGGGTCCTCGGCGTCCGGCATGAACTCGCGCGGCGCGCCGGGGTGGTGGATGAGCGGCGTGTCGATCGTGCCGGGGCAGACGACGTTGACGGTCACGCCGTGCGGGGCGAGCTCGATCGCTGCCGCCTTCGCGAGCCCGATCACGCCCCACTTGGCCGCGTTATAGGCGGCCAGCCGCGGCTGGCCGATGCGCCCGGAGACGGAGCCGATCACGACGATCCGGCCGCGGCGCTGCTCCACCATCGCGGGCGCGCAGGCGCGGACCGAGAGGAAGACGCCGGTCAGGTCGACGTCGAGCGTCTCGCGCCACGCCTGCTCCGAGAGCTCGAGCAGCGGGGCGGCGCGCACGACGCCGGCGTTCGCGACGAGCACGTCGAGGCGCTCGAAGCGCTCCAGCGTGCGCGCGGCGACGCGCTCCAACGCGGCGGCGTCGCGCACGTCGGCGGTCAGCGATAGACAGCCGACGCCGAGCGCCTCGACTTGGCGGGCGGTCTCGCGCAGCTCCTCGCTGGGGGGCGCCCCGGCGGCGGCGCCGACGTCGCAGACGACGACGTGCGCGCCGTGGCGGGCGAGCGTGAGCGCGTGGCTGCGACCCATCCCGCGCGCGCCGCCGGTGACGACCGCGACGCGGCCGGCGAGCCGCCGCACGTGCACTCGAGCGTCCGTATCGGGCTCCGGTGGCAGCAAACGTTTGCATCGTAGCAGCGGTGGTTGGCGGCGTTCAGTCCTGGAGAGGGCTCAGCGCAGGCCGCTGACCCTGAGCGCTCACGTGAGCGCGTGCCGATGCGCCGAGGCGGGGTCGTCGGTGCGTGCGAGTTGGGCGAGAAGGCGGCGCAGGAGGCGGGAGACCTGCATCTGCGAGCAGCCGAGCCGGGCGGCGATCTCGCTCTGCGTCATGTCGTCCTCGAAGCGCATGGAGAGCAGGTCGCGGTCGCGCCGGGGCAATTCGTGAAGGAGCGATGTCATCGCGGCGCGACGGTCGACCAGCTCGAAGTGTTCGTCGTCGTCGCCGAGAACGTCGATGAGGGCAAGGCCATCGCCGTCGTCTCCCACGGGACTGTCGAGCGATCTCGCCTGCAGGGCGACGTGGGCGTGGAGCGCCTCGGTGATCTGCTCGGCGTCCAGGCCGGTCTCGTGTTCCAGCTCGCTCACGCGCGGCGAGCGACCCAGGGTCGTCGTCAGCTCCTCGGTCGCGCGACGCACGACGAGGAAGTGCTCCTGCACACCGCGGGGCACGTGGGCCGTCCAGCTGGTGTTGCGGAAATAGCGACGCAGCTCACCCGCGATCGTGGGTCCGGCGAACGACGTGAAGCGCGTCCCGCGCTCGGGATCGAAGCGGTCGATCGCGGCTACGAGGCCGACGTAGGCGACCTGCAGGAGATCGTCGATCGGCTCCTGGCCGCGGCGGTAGCGCCAGGCGAGGCGGCGCGCCAGCGGCATCGCCTGCTCGAACGCTCGGTCGCGAGCGCGGCGGTCGCCGGTCCGGGCGTACAACTCGAGCAACTGCTCGATCGATGCCGGCGCGACACGGTCGCAGTGGTCGAGTGCCTGGCTCACGCTTTGCCTCCTCGGATCGCGTGGGTCACCGCTTCGACGGCGCGCTTGTCGCCGGCCTGCCGCTGCACCCGCTTGAGCCTGCGTCCCGACGTGCCCGCGAGCAGCGCCCGCCGGCCCTGCAGATACTGCTGGACGAAGGTCGTGTTGAGTTGGACGCGGCGAATGCTCATGACGGTCTCCGATGCGATGACGATCACGTACGGAGTCCGCGGCGGGCGCCTGACGAGCGTGCCGGTCCTACCTGTCTCCCCGGTCGATCTAAGCCGGCGTTGCCGTCTCGATCGCCCGCTCAACCGCTTACCCAGTGGCGTGAAAACGAATGCGCGAGTTCACGTGACTGGCGGGTGGGCGATGGTCGCGCGCTGACACTGAGCGGACGAACGCGCCCGCTCAGCCCTCGACGCCGGTCGCCTCGTGCGGGGAGCCGACCGGCTTGGACTCGGGCGAGCCACGCTGGCGCAGGTACACGGCGAAGATCGCCATCGATCCGACCGCGAGCAGCTCGGACTGCCAGTTCTGCAACGTGCGCTCCCAGAAGTCGGCGCGCGTGAGGTACTCGCCCCACGAGATCGCACCCTCGCCGTGCTCCGCCTGGTCCTGGTTGTAGACGACCATGCCGGTGATCGACTGGCCGATCCACGAGGCGATCCACAGGGTCGTCATCAGCAGCAGCAGCGAGTTCGAGAAGACGAACGTGCGCACGCCGCCGACGCGCGCCCACAGCGGCGAGTCGGCGTCGGCGTGACGGCCGAGCTTCTGCTCCTCGTCGTCCTCCGTGCCTTCCTTGCCCGGTTCCTTGGACTCGGGCGAGCCGCGCTGGATCAGCCACACCGTGAAGAGGATGAAGAGCGTGAACTGGAGGTACTCCGACTGCCAGTTCTCCAGCACCGCGACGCCGAAGTTCGACGAGGTGACGTAGGAGATCCAGGCGACGGCGTCCTCTCTGTGCGTGATCTGCTCGGCGTTGAATTCGTGCCAGCCGGCGATCGACTGCAACCCGAGCACGAGCACGAACAGCAGCCCGAAGACGAGCGAGAGGCCGTTGTCCTTGACGAAGCGGCGCACCGTCGCTCAGCGCCCCAAGATGCCAAGCAGCGAAAAACCGACTATGCCAATTACGATCACAGTCAGGTAGATGACGAACATCGCGCGCATGACGCTCCGGGCATACCCCGGGAGGCGAGAGCCAGTCGCGAACTCGAAACGCGCGTTGACGATCCCACTCCCCGCGCGGCCCGAGGTCCCCGCTGCTTGAGCTGCGCCGGGGCGGGTATCTCGTCGGGATGCGTCAGCTCCCCGCAGGCCCGGATCTCGGGCGTGTCGCGCAGAGCGTGCGGTTCCATCGCGATCCGCTCGGCTTTCTGCAGACGACGCGTGCCCGTTACGGCGACGCGTTCACGCTGCGGCTCGCAATCGCCGGCCCGATGGTCGTGCTCGCGGCGCCGGAGGCGGCCGCCCGGATCGTCGAGGCGAGCCCGACGGAGGGGCACGCGGGGGAGGCCCGGCGACGGATCGTGCAGATGGTCTCGCCGCGGTCGGTGCTGGGCGCCGACGAGGAGCGTCACCGGTCGGCGCGGGCTCGGCTCGCGCCGGCGTTTGCGCCCGAGGCGCTCGCTCGGCAGCGCGATGCGATCGCGCGCGTCGCCGGAGCGCACGCCGAGCGCTGGCCGCGCGGCCGCCCGTTCCGGCTGCTGCCGCGCGTCCGCACGCTCTGCGACGAGGTGTTCGTCCGGCTCGTGCTCGGCGTGCGCGACGACACGCGCGCACAGGCGCTGGTGCTCGGGATCCGCCGGATGCTGTGGACGCCCGGCAACCCGCCGGCGGTGCCACCGGGTCCTGGCGCGGGGCTGGCCGGCGCGGCGGGCGAGCGTCTCTTCGCGCGGCGCGTCGCGCCGGTCGCAGAGCTGTTGACATCCGAGTTGACCGCGCGACGCCGCGCCGAGGAGGTGGATGGGGACGACCTCGTCAGCTGCATGCTGCGGGCCGATCCGCCGCTCGCGACCGACCGGATCGTCGACGAGCTGATCCCGGTGCTGATGGCGGGGCAGGAGCCGCCGGCGGCCGCGCTGACATGGCTGCTGGATCGCGTCGCGCGTGAGCCGGACGCGCCCGAGCGCTTCGCTGCCGCGCGCGAGGAGGACGCGGCGTGGCGGGAGGCGTTCGTGCGCGAGACGTTGCGCGTGCGGCCCGCGGTGCACAGTGTGGCGCGGCGGCTGACGGAGCCGCTCGACGTCGTCGCCCACCGCCTGCCGGAGGGGGTGGTCGCGGTGGCGCCGATCGTGCTGCTGCACCGCGACCCGCGGGCCTACCCGGACGGGGATCGCTTCAGCCCGGAGCGCTTCGGGGACGGCGTGTCCGACAAGGCCCCCTTCCTGCCCTTCGGCGGCGGCGTGCGCCGCTGCCTCGGCGAGCCGCTGGCGCACGCGCTGATCGAGTGCGCCCTGCCCGCGGTCGTGCGCACGATCCAACTCCGGCCGCTGCGCCCTCAGCCCGAGCGCATGGTCGTGCGCGGCACGGTGCTCGTCCCGCACCGCAGCTGCCTCGCGGTCGCCCGGACGCGAGCTGCCTGACGGTCACTCGGCGAGCGGCCAAGCGACGATGCGCTTGTCGGACGCTTCCTGATTCTCGCCCGGCACAGCGGGTAACGACGACGGTGCTCGGAAGGACCACGAACTCAGGAGGCGACTCACATGGCGACCAAGACGGCGCGCGACATCATGAGCGACGACTGCACCTGCATCGGGGAGAACGACAGCGTGCTCGATGCTGCCAGACGCCTCGCCGACCTCGACGTCGGCGCGTTGCCGATCTGCGGCGAGGACGACCGCCTGAAGGGGATGCTGACCGACCGCGACATCGTCGTGAAGGTCCTGGCAGCCGGCAAGGACCCGTCCTCCACTCGCGCCGGCGAGCTGGGCGCGGGCGATGGCAAGACAGTCACGATCGGCGCCGACGACTCGGTCGAGGAGGCGCTCCAGACGATGTCGAGGCACCAAGTGCGGCGCCTCCCCGTGATCGACGGCAGACGCCTCGTCGGCATCGTCGCCCAGGCCGACATCGCGCGCAACATCCCCGACGACAAGGTCGGCGATCTGGTCGAGGCGATCTCGCGCTAGCCGTCGGCGGACGTCCGGCGGCGCAGCTCGAGCGGTGCCGCGCTTCGCCGCGCGGCGCCCTGGGTAGTCCGGTGTACGTGACGGACGATCCTCGCCCCGCGGACGTGCCCGTGCGCGTGACGCCGTACCGCGACGGCCCCTACCTGCTGCGGGGGCCGTTCGAGCTCGTCGACCAGGACGGCAACGTGATCGAGACGGGCCGGCGCACGATCGCGCTGTGCCGCTGCGGGCGCTCGCAGACGCGGCCGTTCTGCGACGGGACGCACAAGCTGATCGGCTTCGCCGCGCCGAGCGGGGTCGAGGCGGGGCGCCGGCGGCTCAGCCCGCCGGGGGCGTGAGCAGCGAGCTGGCGCCGCGATCCCAGGCCGCGAGCAGGTGGCGCGCCCAGCGCGACTCCAGCTCGAGCAGCGCGGCCGCGCCCCACAGGATGTCGTCGGCCAGCTCCGGCTCCGCGGTCGCGAGTCCGCCGGCGAGATCCCACGCGGCGATCTGCTCGTGGACGGCATCGGCCTCGACGTGCTCGTCGAAGAAGTCGGTCGCGTCGTCGTCGCAGCCGAGCCGGCGCAGACCGTTGCCATAGCGGCGGTTGGGCAGCGAGGACGTCATCTCGAATGCGGCCAAGTGGCCGACGATCGTGCCGCGCAGCCGGCGGTGCAGCCCGAGCAGCGACATCAGGTTCACGGTCGCGAGCGTGACGCCCGGCAGGCGGTGGACGTAGGCGCCGTAGGCGGCGTCGAGCCCGAGCGCGGCCATCGCCTTCGCGAACAGCGTGGCGTGAATCCGCTCGGCCTTCCCGCCGCCGTACTCGTCCATCTGCACCTCGACGAGGGCGGCCTTCGGCGGCCCGCTGAGCCGCGGGATCGCCCACGAGTGCGGGTCCGCCTCCTTGAGCTGGTAGGCGGAGCGGTGCATCAGCAGCTCGCGCACCTGCCCGAGCGTCGCGCGCGTCTCGACCCGGCGCGACAGCGGCGGCGCCTCCGCGTCGGCGCCCGCCACCAGTGTCTGCAACGCGGCGCCGACGTCGGCCGGCGCGACGGGCGGCGGCGACGGCACGACCGCGGCGAGCGAAGCTTCGAACGCGCGCTCCAGTGCGCCGCGCAGCGCGAGCAGGCCGGGCTCCCACTCCCACCGGTCGTCGACCTCGTCGAGCGCGCCGTAGTGCAGCTCGTAGCAGAGGTACAGCGCAAGCTGCAGGTCGTCGTCGGCGATCGCGTCGGCGGGGAGCACGCTCGGCGGCGGCAGCTCGACAGGGGAGCCGGCGGGGCGGCCGATCGCTTCCATCAACATC
>DATFPW010000039.1:0-9420 GCA_035264605.1 Conexibacter sp.
GACGCGCGGCGGGGGAGCGACCTGTCCGCGGATGACGACGGTGCGGCGGGGCGCGGCGGCGGGACGTGGGGGCGCCTCGGCAGGTGGCATTCGGTCCTCTTTCGTCGGCTTACGGGGTTAGCTGACGGGCTCGCGCCGAAAGAGCGGCGCTACGTGCGACTGCACGATTCGCCCCGATGTCCTGGGTCCCCCGCTTCCCACCCGACGGCGAGTGGGAATTCAGCGGTCGTTGTGCGGGGCGATCCTAGCAGCGAAAGCGAACCGTTTGCCTGCATATCACGGATGTTATGGAGACCCGCGGTCGGATGCTCGCAGCGGCCGCCGGCGGCGGCTATACCGCGAGGACAACCAGCAACGAGGAGCCGGCGGCCAGCAGCGCCCCCGCGAGCCCGAGCAGCAACGGCCGCACCCCGGCGCCGCGCAGCGCCGCGGCGTCGATCTTGAGGCCGAGACCGGCGAGCCCCGTCGCGAGCAGGACCGCCGAGGCGACGCCGGCGACGTCGAGCAGCGCCGCGGGGGGCGCCGCGACGGCACGCAGCGCCGCGAACGCGACGAACGCGATCACGAAACCCGGGATGCAGACCGCCCCGCGCCCCGCGCGACCGCTCGCGAGCAGCGCCACGACCGGCGCGAGCAGCAGCACGCGCGTGAGCTTGACGATCGTCGCGACGGTCAGCGCGGCCGGTCCGATCGCGGCGCCCGCGCCGGCCACTCCCGCCACCTCCTGGATCGAGGCGCCGGCCCACAGGCCCGCATCGCACGGGGACAGCCCGAGCAGCGTGGCGACGAGCGGGACGGCGAGCATCGACGCGGTCCCGAGCACGGTGACGGTCGCGACGGCGTAGCCGACGTCCTCCTCCTCGCCGTCGGTCGCGCTCGCGACGGCGGCGATGGCCGAGGCGCCGCAGATCGCCGAGCCGGCGCCGATCAGCAGCGCGAGTCCCTGCTGGACCTGGAGGCGGCGCGCGACCCAGACCGTGCCGCCCAGCGTCACGAGCACCGTGATGCACGCCAGCGCCACGCCGGCGAGGCCGAGCGCGGCGATGTCGCCCGTCGCGACCCGCAGTCCCAGCAGCGCGACGCCCGCCCGCAGCAGCGACCCCGAGGCGAGGCGCGCGACGGCAAGGGCGCCCGGGAGGCGGCGAACGGCCGGCGCCGCGAGCATCGCGAGCGCCATCGCGCCGAGCGCGGGCGTCGCCGCCGGCACGACGGCCGCCAGCGCGAAGCTCGCCCCGACGATGCCGGCCAGCGCGAGCGCCGCCGGGGCGAGCGCCACGTCGAAGCGCCGGGACGCCCGGTACGCGTGCGAGTGGTCCGCGTGGGCCATGGACGACAAGCGTCCGTCGCGGACCGTGCCGGAACCAGTCGACCTCCGCGCGTACCATTCCTCGAAGGAATGTCCGAAGCGGACCCCCCTTCCTCGCACGACCTCGCCGCATTCGTGCGCACGGTCGAGGCCGGCACGGTCCAGGGCGCCGCCGACAGCCTGCACCTGACGCAGTCGGCGGTGACGAAGCGGCTCCAGGCGCTGGAGCGGCGGCTGGGCGCCCAGCTGCTGGAGCGCGGCCGCCTCGGCGTGACGCCCACGCCGGCCGGCGAGCGCGTCTACGCGGAGGCGAAGATCGCGTTGGTCGCGCTCGCGCGCGTCGAGGAGTCGAGCCGCGCCAAGGGCGGCGCCGTGCGCGCCGCGGCGAGCCACACGATCGGCGAGTTCCTCCTGCCGACGTGGCTGTCGGCCTTCCGCCTGGCGGCGCCGGGCGTTCGGCCGCAGGTCGCGATCGTCAACTCGGTGAGCGCCGTCGAGGCGCTGCGCGAGGGCGCCGCCGAGATCGCGTTCGTCGAGGACGACACCGAGCAGCAGGACGCGTTTGAGTCGCTGCTGGTCGGCGAGGACGCCGTCGTCGTGGTGGTCGCCGCGACCCATCGCTGGGCGCGCCGCCGCGGCGTGCGTGCGCGCGAGCTGCCGACCGAGCCCTACGCGGCACGCGAGTCCGGCTCGGGCACCCGTGCAGTCGCCGACCACGCGCTGGCGGAACGAGGCGTCGCGCTGACGCCGGCCGTCGAGGCGGCGAGCACGGAGAGCCTGAAGCGGATCGTGCGCGCGGGCGGCTTCACGCTGCTGTCGGAGCTGGCGGTCGCGGGCGAGCTGGGCGCCGGCGAGCTCGCGGTCGTGCCGCTCGCCGACGTGACGATCTCGCGCCGCCTGCGCGCGCTGCGCGGCGGCCGGAGCAGCCGCGGCGCCGATCGCATGTGGTCGTGGTTGCGCGACCACGTCGCGCTCGGCTGACCCCGCCTCTCTCCCGGCCCGGCATTCCCGCATGCGGGGTGCTCACCCGTGCCCGCAGCGGCACCGAAGCACGCCGGACCATCCGGGACGCGCTAGATCTGGATACAGATCTTAAAACTTTCTTGCACATATTGCAGTGCTTCTGTATACAAATAACCGTCGTCCCGCGCACCCTGGAGGAGGGAGGCGAAGACTGTTGCATGCACCGCTTCCCGGATTTCTATACTTTTCCTATAGAAAAGCTATACAATCGGATGACAGAACGACAGCGAGCTGCCTGAGGAGGCACTTGAGCATGCGTGTGAAGCGGTGGATGTCGGTGGTGCTGGGCGTGGCCGCCGTGACGGGTTTGACGGCCTGCGGGCCGAAGTCGGACGACAGCGCGTCGACCGACACGATCACCTTGGGTTGGGGCGGGCCCCTGACCGGCGAGAGCGCCGAGTTCGGCCAGTCGTGGCTGAACGGCATCAAGCTCGGCCTCGACGATCACAGACTGACCGGTGCCCTGAAGGACTCGAAGGTCAAGCTGATCGCGCTCGACGACGCGGGCGACCCGCAACAAGGCGTCACGATCGCGCGGCGCCACATCTCCGACGGCGCCGACGCCGTCTTCGCGAACATGAACAGCGGCGTGACGCTGGCGACCGAGCCGGTGTACCACCGCGCCGGCCTCCCCCAGCTGACGGAGTCCTCGAACCCGACGATCACGGATCGCGGCTACGACAACGTCTTCCAGCTGACGGCCGACGACAACTTGCAGGGCGGCGCGATGGCGGACTTCGCCGCCGGCGACCTCGGGCTGAAGCGGATCGTGATGTTCAACGACTCCGACTCGTTCGGCCAGGGCGTCACCGAGACGTTCGGCAAGGCCGCCGAGGAGCGCGGCGTCGAGGTGCTCGGCAACACCGCGCTCGACGTGAGCTCCAAGGACTACACCGCGGCGCTCAGCGACGTGCTCGGCAAGAACCCCGACGGGATCTACTTCGGCGGCAACGTCACCGTCGGCGGCCTGCTGTGCCGCCAGGCGCGTGCGGCCGGCTTCACCGGCCCGTTCCTCGGCCCGGACCAGCTCTACCAGGCGACGTTCGTGAAGGCCTGCGGCAAGAACGTCGGCAGAGCGTACGTGACGTTCCAGTCCCCGCCCTATGACTCCTCGCCCGAGCTCCAGAGATTCGCGGACGCATACGAGGCGCGGTTCCACGAGGCGCCCGGGCCCTACTCGGTCTACGGCTACAACCAGGCGGGCTTCCTGCTGACCGCCATGGAGGAGGTCGGCACGACCGATCCGGCGAAGGTCGTCGACGCGCTGCACGGCCTCACGTTCGAGAGCCTCTTCGGTCCGCAGAGAGCGGACGAGAAGGGCCTGCTGATCGGCGCGCCGCTGTTCATCTACGCGGTGAGAGACGGCGACTACGAGCTCGTGACGCGGGCCGGGGACGACGCATAGCCCCATGAAGCACTTCCTGACCCTGCTGTTCAACGGCCTCACGCTCGGCGCGATCTACGCGTTGATCGCGCTGAGCTTCACGATGGTCTATGGGGTCTTGAAGCTGATCAACTTCGCCTACGCGGGCCTGTTCACGCTCGGGGCGTACTCGGCGATCTGGGGCCTCGGCGTAGTCGGGGTCACCAGCTCGTCGACGCTGGCGCTGACGGCCACCATCGGCCTGTTGGTGCTGGCGCTGCTGGGGGCGATGGCGTTCACCGGGACGATTGGCACGCTCGTAGAGCGCGTCGCCTACCGGCCGCTGCGCCATGCGCCCCTGCTCGCCCCGCTGATCTCCGCGCTGGGCGTTGTGTTGATCCTCCAGAACGGCGTGCTGCTCGTGGCGGGCAGCACGCCGAAGTTCTTCCCGCTCGACGTCAGCGGCGGCGGCCTCGTGATCGCCGGGGCGCGCTTGAGCGCGCTCCAGATCACGGTCGTGCCGCTAGCGCTGGGCCTGATGGTCGTCCTCTACGCGCTCGTGCACCGGACCCACTTCGGGCTCGGCATCCGCGCGACGGCGGACGACATCCGCACGGCGCGACTGATGGGCATCCGCACCGATCGCACGATCGGGCTGGTGTTCTTCCTCGGCTCGGCGCTCGGCGGCGCCGCGGGCGTGATGTACGCGCTCTACTACGGCACCGCCACCTACCTGATGGGCTACACCCCGTCGATCAAGGCCTTCACGGCCGCCGTCATCGGCGGCATCGGCAACATCCCGGGCGCGGTGCTCGGCGGCTTCCTGCTCGGCCTGATGGAGAGCTTCGCCGCCGGCTACTCGGGATCGCTCACGGGCGGCGCGATCGGCCCGAACTACCAGGACGTGTTCGCGTTCCTGATCCTCATCGCGATCCTCACGGTCAAGCCGACAGGACTGCTCGGTGCTCGAATCTCCCGCTGAGACACCCCGCCGGGAGTCCGCCCCGGCCGCCGCCTGGCGCCTGCTGCGGCGTCACCGCACGCGCATCTGCGACGCGGCGATGTTGATCGCGATCCTGGTCGCGCCGATCTCCGGGCTGATGACGATCGGCGACGTGCAGATCGGCATCAACATGGGCCTCTACATGATCCTCGCGGTCGGGCTCAACGTCGTCGTGGGCTACGCCGGGCTGCTGGACCTCGGGTACATCGCCTTCTACGCGATCGGCAGCTACACGTACGCGCTGCTCGCCTCGCCGCAGTTCGACATCCACCTGCCGCTGCTGGCGGTGATGCCGATCGCGGCGCTCGTGGCCGGGCTGTTCGGGATGGCCTTCGGCGCGCCGACGCTGCGGCTGCGCGGCGACTACCTCGCGATCGTGACGCTCGGCTTCGGCGAGATCGTGCAGATCGTCGCCAACAACGCCACCGGCCTCACGAACGGACCGCAGGGCATCTATGACATCGACCCGGCGTCGATCCTCGGCATCCAGCTCGACGACGTGACGGGCTACTACTACCTGATCGTGGCGGTCGGGATCGTGGTCGTGTGGTCGATCTCACGCCTCTCGCGCTCCAGCGTCGGGCGCGCGTGGGAGGCGATCCGCGAGGACGAGGAGGCCGCCCGCGCGGCGGGCATCGACACCACGCGCATGAAGCTGCTGGCGTTCATGATCGGCGCGATGGTCGCCGGCCTCGTCGGCCCGATCTTCGCCGCCCAGCAGGCGTTCGTGAGCCCGGTCAGCTTCTCGCTGGACCAGTCGATCCTCGTGCTCGCGATGGTGATCCTCGGCGGCATGGGCAACATCCGCGGCGTGCTGCTCGGCGCGGCGATCCTGACGCTCGTGCCGGAGCTGCTGCGCTCGACCGCCGCCGCGCGCTTCGTCGTCGTCGGGGCGGTCATGACGCTCGTGATGATCCTGCGGCCCGGCGGCCTGCTGCCGCGCCGCGGCCCGGCCCCGCTGGCGGAGATCGACCGTCCCGCCCTCGGCTCCGCCGTTCCCGCCGCCCAACCGTTCGTGCCGGAATGAGCGACTTCCTCATGACCCGTGGCCTCACTCGCGAGTTCGGCGGCCTGACGGCCGTCAACGGTGTCGACCTGGACGTGCGCGAAGGCGACATCACGGGCGTGATCGGGCCGAACGGCGCCGGCAAGAGCACGCTCTTCAGCATGCTCGCGGGCGCACTGCGCCCGACGCGCGGCGAGATCGCCTTCCGCGGCCATTCGATCGCCGGTGGCGACGAGCAGCGCGCCGTGCAGCGCGGGCTCGCGCGCACGTTCCAGTCGACGCGGCTGTTCCCACAGCTGACCACGCGCGAGAACGTGCTGATCGGCTGCAGCCCCCACCTCAGCGTCAACCCGCTGAAGGTGCTGCTCGCGACGCGACGCGTCCGCGCCGAGGAGCGGGCCGCACAGGCGCGCACCGACGAGCTGCTCGCGTACCTCGACGTTGCGCACCTCGCGCACCGCCGCGCGTCCGAGCTGGCATACGGCGACCAGCGCCGCGTCGCGATCGCACGAGCGCTCGCGACGCAGCCGACGCTGCTGCTGCTCGACGAGCCCGCCGCCGGCATGAACGAGGAGGAGACCGCCGCCCTGCGCGATCTGCTCCTGCGGCTGCGCGGCGAGCGCGGCGTCTCGCTGCTGATCGTCGAGCACGACATGCCCCTGGTGATGGGCATTTGCGACCAGATCACCGTGCTCGACCACGGCGAGCAGATCGCGAGCGGCAACGCCACGACGATTCAGAACGATCCCCGAGTGATGGAGGCATACCTTGGCTCAGGCGCATCTCGAGCTTCGAGACGTCAGCGCCGGGTACGGCGGCTCGTTGGCGGTTGAGGCGATCGCGCTCGACGTCCACGCGGGCGAGGTCGTGACGCTGCTCGGTGCCAACGGCGCCGGCAAGAGCACGACGCTGCGCGCGATCTCCGGGATGGTTCGGCCGTCCGCCGGGTCGATCGTGTTCGGCGGGACCGACATCACGACGCTGCGACCGGACGAGATCGTGCGCGCCGGGATCGTCCACGTGCCCGAGGGCCGCGACGTGTTCGCCGGCCTCAGCGTGCGCGACAACCTGCTGGCGGGCGGCTACGTGCACCGCGCGAGCCAGCATGAAGTCGGTGCGGTGCACGAGCTGTTCCCGGTCCTGCGCGAGCGCGGCGACCAGCTCGCCGGCTCGCTGTCCGGCGGTGAGCAGCAGATGCTCGCGATCGGGCGCGGGCTGATGTCGCAACCGAAGCTGCTGCTGCTCGACGAGCCGACTCTCGGGCTCGCGCCGCTGATCATCGAGCGCATCTTCGACGCGCTGGAGGAGATCAACGCGCGCGGCACGACGGTGCTGCTGGTCGAGCAGAACGCGAACGTGGCGTTGGCGGCATCCGATCGCGCGTACGTGCTCGCGACCGGACGCATCGTGCTCACCGACGACAGCGCGGAGCTGCTCGGCAGCGACGTGCTGCGGCAGGCCTACCTCGGCCACGCCGCCGCATCCACCGGAGGAGGCTCATGACGTCAGCAGTTCCCCGCACCGCGCTCGTGACGGGCGCCAGCCAGGGCATCGGGCTCGCCGTCGCGCGGCGGTTGCTCGACGAGGGCTATGCCGTCGCCGTCAGCTCCCGCTCCGCCGAGCGCGCCGAGCGCGCCGCGCGCGAGCTGGGCGACGGGGCGGTCGCGGTCGTCGGCGACGTCGCCGACGCGCGGCAGGCCAAGCAGGCGGTCGACGACGCCGCCGCCGCGCTCGGCCGGCTCGACGTGCTCGTCAACAACGCCGGCATCGACGCCGACGACGACAGCCTTGCGCTGCCGCTGGCGGACTGGGACCGCGTGCTGGCGACGAACCTCAGCGGCGCGTTCTTCAGCGCGCAGGCCGCCCTCCCCCACCTGCTCGCGGCCGGCGGCGGGACGATCGTCAACCTCGGCTCGCTGTGGGGCAACCTCGGGATGCCCGAGCGCGCCGCGTACGGGACGAGCAAGCACGGCCTCGACGGACTCACGCGCGTGCTGGCGCGCGAGTGGGGCCCGCGCGGCGTCGTGTGCACGATGGTCGATCCCGGCTACATCGAGACGGCGATGATCGAGACGGTGCGCGGAGGCACGCGCGCGGACCTCGTCCGCCGCACGCCCGCCGGACGCCTCGGCTCTCCGGCCGACGTCGCCGAGGCGATCGCCTTCCTCGCCTCCGATCGCGCCGCGGCGCTGAACGGCGGCCGGCTGGCCGTCGACGGCGGCTGGCTCGCGTACGGGGGCTGGTGATGGGGCATGGCACCGTGAGCGCGATCTACGTCAGCCCGGCGGCGGGCGAGCTGCCGCACCGCGTGCCGCAGGTCGAGGCGGTCGCCGGGCGCGGGCTCGTCGGCGACCGCTACCACGACGACGCCGGCACCTACTCGGGCGAGCGCTGGGAGCCGATCGCGCACCTGACGCTGATCGCCGAGGAGGCGCTCGCGGCGGTGCGCGACGAGGCAGGGATCGAGCTGTCCGCCGCCGAGGCGCGCCGCAACGTCGTGACGACGGGGATCGACCTCAACCCGCTCGTGGGACGCGAGCTGACGGTCGGCGGCGCCCGCGTCCAGGTGCAGCGGCTGTGTGAGCCGTGCGCATACCTGGAGCAGATCACGCGCCCAGGCGTGCTGCGCGCGCTCGTGCATCGCGGCGGGCTGCGGGCCCGCATCGTCGGCGGCGGCATCATCGCCGAGGGCGACCACGTGGCGGAGGTGGCGCGATGACCGTGCGACGGACCGCGGCGTGGGTCGCCGACCTCCAGCTCGACGCCGTCCCCGCGGGCGCGCGCGCACACGCGAAGCTGACGCTGCGCGACGTGCTCGGCGTCACGCTGCGCGGCGGCCGCACCCCGGCCGCACGGACGGCGGCGCGCTTCGCCGCGCTCGACGGCGGCGAGGGCGGCCGGGCCTTCCACCTCGGCGTCGCGGCGAGCGCACTCGACATGGAGGACGGCCACTACCTCGGCGGCGGCATCCACCCCGCCTCCTCCGTGTTCGCGGCGCTGCTCGTCTGCGCGCCCGACGCTCTGGACGGCGCCGGCTGGCTCGCCGCCCAGATCGCCGGAGCGGAGGTCGCGATCCGCGTCGCCCACCTGCTGTGGCCAGAGGACCGCTCCAACCAGGTCCACACGACCGGCAGCGCGGGCGCGCTCGGCGCCGCCGCCGCGGCGGCAAAGGCGCTCGGGCTCGACGCCGACGGCGTCGCGCAGGCGCTCCAGATCGCCTGGGCGCACGCGCCGATCTCGGCCTTCCAGCTCCCGGCCGTGAAGGAGTCGATCGGCTGGGCCGCGACGACCGGCGTCGCCGCCGCACGCCTCGCGCAGCTCGACTTCAAGCGCGACCCGGTCGACGGGCGCACGCTCACCTTCGGCGCGCACCCGCTCGACCTTCCGCGCGCGGCCGAGGACCCGTTCGTGACGAGCCTCGGCAGCGCCTACGAGTCCGAGCGGACGTACTTCAAGCGCTACTCGGCGTGCCGCTACACGCACGCTGCGACCGACGCGCTCGGCGAGCTGCTCGCCGAGCACGACGTCCAGCCGGAGGAGATCGAGACGATCGTCGTCCACGCGCTCGGCAACGCGATCTTCCTCAGCGACCCCGCGCCGCGCACCCTGGAGGACGCGCAGTACTCGTTCCCGTTCGTGCTCGCGTCGCGCGCGCTGCACGGCGCGGCCGGTCCGGACGAGATCGCGCTCGGGCGCCTCGGCGACGAGCGCACGCTGGC
>DATFPW010000040.1:0-45678 GCA_035264605.1 Conexibacter sp.
CCCGGCCTCGGCGACCGGCGCGGCCCGCCGGCGGAGGAGCTCGTCATCGAGAGAACCGTCCTGAAGCCGGGGACGATCGCTCTTACCGTTCGTAACGACGGGCCCGACGCCGTCGCGATCGCGCAGGCGCAGGTGAACGACGCGTTCGTCCAGTTCACCGGCCCCGACAGTCCGATCGGCCGCCTCAAGAGCGCGACCGTCACCGTGCGCGCGCCGTGGATCGAGGGGGAGGCCTACGAGGTCGTCCTGCTCACCTCCACCGGCGGGACGATCGCGCACGAGATCGCCGTCGCGGTCGAGACGCCCGAGAACGATGCGAGCTTCTTCGGCCTGATGGCGCTGCTCGGCGTCTACGTCGGCGTGATCCCGATCGCGCTCGGGATGTTGTGGCTGCCGTGGCTGCGCAGCGTCCCGCCGGCCGCGCTGCGCGCGATCATGGCGCTGACGATCGGGCTGCTGACGTTCCTCGCGATCGACGCGACGCTGGAGGGCTTCGAGCTGGCCGGCGAGGGCGCGCAGTCGTTCGGCGGCGCGGCGCTCGTGCCGGTGGGGGCGGTGGTCGCGTTCCTGCTGCTGTCCGGCGTCTCGTCCTGGCTGACGCAGCGCCGCCACGCGGCGCAGACGGCGGGAGCGTCCGGCGCCGCGCTCGCGCTGTTGGTCTCGGTCGGGATCGGCCTGCACAACCTTGGCGAGGGCGTCGCGATCGGCGCCGCCTACGCGGGCGGCGCACTCGCGCTCGGCGCGTTCCTCGTCGTCGGCTTCGCGATTCACAACACGACGGAGGGGCTCGCGGTCGTGGCACCGATCGCGCACGTGCGCCCGTCGCTGCGCCGGCTCGCGCTGCTCGGCCTGATCGCGGGTGCCCCGGCGGTGCTCGGTGCGTGGATCGGCGCGGCCGCCTTCAACGCGAGCCTCGCGGCGTTCCTGTTCGGCTTCGGGGCGGGCGCGATCGCGCAGGTCATCGTCCAGCTGGCGCCGTCGCTGCGGGACGAGGACGGTCGTATCCTGCACCCGGTGGCCGTGGCGGGACTGCTCGCAGGGATGGCGCTGATGCTCGCGACGGGGCTGCTGGTGGCGATGTAGATGGGCGCCGTGCACGCGAACCGCCCATCCGAGGCGATCGAGGACTACGCGAAGGCGATTTACGCGCTGCAGCGGCGTCCCGCCGGCGCGGACGGCGTCTCGACGAACGACCTCGCCGAGCGCCTGCGGGTTACGCCGGCGTCGGTCTCGGCGATGCTGAAGAAGCTCGCCGAGCGCGGCCTCGTCGTGCACGAGCGCTACAAGGGCGTCGTGCTGACGCCGGAGGGGGAGCGGGTCGCGCTGGAGGTGCTGCGTCACCACCGCCTGCTGGAGCTCTACCTGTCCGAGCACCTCGGCGTGCCGTGGGACCGCGTCCACGAGGAGGCGGAGGCGCTCGAGCACGTCATCTCGGAGGACCTCGAGGCGCGCATCGCGGCAAAGCTCGGCAACCCGACGCACGATCCGCACGGGGATCCGATCCCCAGCGCCGACCTCGTGATGGACGAGGGGGACACGATCCGCCTCGCCGAGCTGGAGCCCGGCGCGTGCGGTCACTTCGTACGGATCTCCGACTCCGATCCCGAGATGCTGCGCTACCTCGACGAGCGGGGCGTGCGCTTGGGGGACGCGCTGGAGGTCGTCGCCCGCCAGCCGTTCGGCGGACCGCTGACGGTCCGCTTCGGCGACGCGGAGCACGTGCTGGGCGGCGGGCTGGCGGCGGCGATGCGCGTCGAGCTCGACTGATCCGCGGCGGCGCCCGCTAGACTCGGTCGCAGCACTTTCCCACGGAGGGAAAGATCATAGACTTGGAGGTCATCCTGCCATGTCCGCATTGGCTGCTCCCCCCACGACCGGCGACGGGCTGCGTGAGCGCGTCGAGGCGCTCGCCCACGAGCTCGACGCGGCGCTGAAGCCCTACGACGAGCCCAGCACGCGCGACCTGCGCAACGACACGGTCTCGCGCAAGCGGCGCGTCAGCGAGCGCGACCAGTGGTTCGAGCGCGTGCGCGGCGAAAGCCTCGGGCTCATGCGCAACCCGGCCTGGCGCGACCACGCGCTCGGCGTCGAGCTGCTGCTGACGCTGGAGGACCTGCGCGCCGAGATCGCGCTGGACCCGGACGCGCTCGACGCCGAATGGAAGGTCCGCTACGTGATGAAGATCATGCGCGTCGTCGTCGCGGCGATGCTGCGTCAGCTCGACCACGAGGCGATCGACGACGCGGTCGTCGCCGCCAAGCTCGTCGTCGACGAGCTGCGCAACGTCGCGGTCGGCGAGGTCGCGCGGCTGCTGGGCGCGACGACGAAGTCGGTGCGCAACTGGCGCGAGGGCCGCGTCGAGCAGATCAAGCGCAATCCGGACCGCATCGTGCTGATCGGCCAGCTCGTCTACGAGCTGCGCAGCTCGATGACCGGACATGGAGTTCTCTTCTGGTTCGACCGCTCCCGCGAGCAGTTCGGGGGAAGAACGCCGCGTGAGCTGATCGACGCCGACGTGGTCCATGCCGCTGCGAAGCTGCTGCCGCTGGCGCGGGGTGGGCGTGCCCAGTTGGACGTCTGAGCCCACCATGGTTGCCGGCCGCTGGGTCGCATACCGGCACGTCGCGCAGGGGATTCCACCGCTGTGGTACGGCGCGGGCGGCACGACGTTGCGCCAGGAGTCCGGCCGTTGGCACCGCGAGGGCGAGTCGCTCGTGCAGTACCTCGCGCTGTCCAGCGACGGCGCCTGGGCCGAGCGGGTGCGCTACGAGTCGCTGCGCACAGAGCGCGATCGCGTGGCGGACTACCGCAGCCTGTGGCAGCTGCGCGTCTCAGCAGATGGGATCGCCGACCTGTCCACGTTCGACAAGTGGGAGGCGTGCGGGCTCGATCCGGCGATCGCCGTCGGCGATCACGCCGAGTCGCAGGCGCTCGCGAGCGAGCTGCGCCGAGCGCGCTATCGCGGCGTGCTGTCGCCGAGCGCCGCGCTCGACGTCGCCGGGGCGGTCAACCTGACGCTGTTCGGCGGCCGTGTAGAGCACCCGATCGAGGGCAAGCCGTTGCCGGAGGAGCCGGTGGGCGGGGCGAACACGCCGTGGCTGCCGGCGATCCTGCTCACCGACCGCGGCGCCCCGACGCCGTTCGCGATGAAGCGCACCTGCTACCGCAGCGCCCATCACCGCACGCTTGCGGAGTGGCGGGCGGGGCGACGCGAGCGGCGGCGAGCGCGTCGTTAGGGATCCAATGCATGTGCTGTAGACCGGCTCTGCGTTCAGTTCTAGGGTCCGCGCCATGTCGCCGACATCAAGTCGCGGGTCCACCTCGCGCGCACTCGGGCCGTTCACGCGGCGAACGCGGAGCTGATCGGCGCCTACTGGTACATCGGGAAGGAGATCCTGCGGCGGCAGGAAGCGGATGGAAACAGACGAGGACGCGGCGGTTCGAGAATCGTGCAGCGACTGTCGGCCGACCTGCGTGCTGCGTTCCCAGACATGCGCGGGTTTTCACTGGCGAACCTCCGTTACATGCGCGCATTCGCAGGTGCGTGGCCTGAGGAAGAAATGCTCCAACACGGTGTTGGAGCATTGCCGTGGGGGCACATCGTCATCCTGATGGACCGGCTGAAGGACCGCCAGACCCGCGACTGGTACGCCGCTCGCGCCGGCCAATGGACCCGAGCCGTACTCGAGCACCACATCCACACGCGTTTGCACGAGCGCGAGGGAGCGGTGCTGTCGAACTTTGACGAGACACTGCCTGCCGGGGACGCTGACGGCGAAGCGCCGCTGCTCCTGCGCGACCCGCTCGTCGTCGACTTCGTGACCTCCGCCGACGCTCGAAGAGAGCGCTCACTTGAGAACGCGCTCGTCGCCGACATCACGCGCTTCATGCACGCGCTCGGCGACGGCTTCCTCTACGCCGGTCGGCAACGAGCGATCGATCTCGGGGAGGGCGCGAGCGTGCGACTCGACTTGCTCTTCTACCACCACCCGACAGCGCGGTGGGTGGTGATCGACCTGAAGCTGACCGAGTTCAAGCCGGAGTACGCCGGCAAGATGAACCTGTACATCAATGCGGTCGACGAGCTCGTCGCGCGCGAGTGCGACCAGCCGACCGTTGGGTTCATCCTGTGCACCGGACGGCGCGAGACCGAGGCGCGCATGACATTGCGCGGGATGGCGAACCCGCTGGCGATCGGGCGCTACGTCGTCGGGG
Organism: Conexibacter sp.; assembly: GCA_035264605.1. Lineage (GTDB taxonomy): Bacteria > Actinomycetota > Thermoleophilia > Solirubrobacterales > Solirubrobacteraceae > Conexibacter. The sequence goes on from DATFPW010000040.1 coordinate 4,216, forward strand.
CGAAGGGCGTCGAACCGTCGGAGGAGCCGGTCGACGCGACGGGCGGGCTGGAGGAGGAGCTGGCAGCGCTTGCGCGCGTCGAGCGGCAGGTCACGCGGTTTGCCGCTCGACGCGCTTCGGAGCTCAAAGAGAGGGGAGACGTCAGCTGACGGTCAGCGTGCCCTCCATACCCTGCTGCCGGTGGTTCCCGACGGGGCAGTAGAACTCGTATCTGCCGGGTCTCAGGTCGACCGTGACCGAGTCTCTGCCGCCGGGCTGGATCGTGTCGGTCTCCTCCTCGACGCCGTTGCCCTCGATCTCGATCGCGTGCGGGAGCTGGTTGCCGCTCGGGTTGTCGAGCGTCACCGTCACACTGCCCGCCTGGGCGGTCAGGTCGCTTCTGGAGAACGACAGACCGCCGCTCTCCTGTGCGGTCTCGATCAGCGTGGCGCCCGCGCCGCCGCCGCCCGCGGCTTCGGTGGTCTGAGCGGCTGTCGCGCCGCCTGACGAGGACGAGTCGTCGTCGGACCCGCCGCCGCACGCGGCGAGCACGCCGCTGACGAGCAGCAGCGCTGTGGCGAGCGCGCCCCAACGGCGGAGCTTGTAAATCGGTACGGGCATCGGACGCCTCCTGAGGCTCGGGTTCACCTCAACAGGACGCCGCGATGCGGCAATCCTTCCCAATGAGCTTGGCGGCCGCGCTACGTGCGGCTGCGCCCGAAGCGACGCAGCCGCAGCGCATTGAGCACGACCGACACGGAGGAGAACGCCATCGCCGCACCGGCGATCAGCGGGTTGAGCAGGCCGGCCGCTGCGAGCGGCAGCGCCGCGATGTTGTAGCCGAAGGCCCAGCCAAGGTTCTGCTTGATCGTACGCAGCGTCGCGCGCGAGAGGCGGATCGCGTCGGCGGCCGAGCGCAGGTCGCCGGAGACGAGCGTCAGGTCCGACGCCTCGATCGCCACGTCGGTACCGGTCCCGATCGCGAGGCCGAGATCGGCCTGCGCGAGCGCGGGTGCGTCATTGACGCCGTCGCCGACCATCGCCACGACCCGGCCATCGGCCTGCAGCCGCTGCACGACGGCCGCCTTGTCGGCCGGGAGGACCTCGGCGATCACGTCGGCAGCGTCGATCCCGACCTCCTCGGCCACGGCCGCGGCCGTCGCCGCGTTGTCGCCGGTCAGCAGCACCGGCCGCAGGCCGAGCGCGCGCAGCGAGGCGATCGCCTCGGCCGACGTCGGCTTGACCGTGTCCGCCACGACGAGCAGTGCGCGCACCGCGCCGTCCCACGCCCCGAGGATCGCGGTGCGGCCGGCCTGCTCCGCCTCGCATCGTGCCGCGTCGAGCTCCGGCGGGATCGCGAGAGCCCGCTTGGCCATCAGCGCCGGGCGGCCGGCAATCACCGCGTGCCCGTCGACGACGCCCTCGACGCCGAGCCCCTCGCGGTTGGCGAACGACTCGACCTGCCACAGCAGGCCCAGCTCGGTACGCGCCGCACGCGCGATCGCCGCGGCGATCGGATGCTCGGAGGCGTCCTCCAGCGCACCGACAAGCCGCAGCGCCTCTGCGCGCGTCACGGCGTCCGCAGTGACGACGTCGACGAGCGCCATCCGCCCGCTCGTCACGGTGCCCGTCTTGTCGAGCACGATCGTGTCGACCTGGCGCGTGGACTCGAGCACCTCCGGCCCCTTGATCAGCAGCCCGAGCTGCGCGCCGCGGCCGGTGCCGACGAGCAGCGCGGTCGGGGTCGCGAGCCCGAGCGCGCACGGGCAGGCGATGATCAGCACCGCCACCGCCGCGGTGAACGCGAACGCCGCGCTCTCACCCCTGCCGAGCCAGAAGCCGAGCGTCGCGACCGCCAGGACGATCACGATCGGCACGAAGATCCCGGCGATACGGTCCGCGAGCCGCTGCACCGGTGCCTTGCCCGACTGCGCGGCCGTGACGAGCCGGGCGATCTGCGCGAGCGCCGTGTCGGAGCCGACGCGCGTCGCGCGCACGACGAGGCGACCGCCGGCGTTGACCGTCGCGCCCGCGACCGCGTCGCCGGCGCGCTTCTCGACCGGCGCGGACTCGCCCGTCAGCAGCGACTCGTCGATCGCCGACGCGCCCTCTTCGACGACCCCGTCGGTCGCGATCTTCTCGCCCGGCCGCACGACGAAGCGATCGCCGACGGCCAATCGCTCGACCGGCACACGCCGCTCGCGGCCGTCCGCGTCCAGCAGCGCGACGTCCTTCGCGCCCAGCTCCAGCAGCGCATGGAGCGCGGCACCGGCGCGGCGCTTCGCGCGCGCCTCGAAGTAGCGTCCGGCGAGGATGAAGACCGTCACCCCGGCGGCGACCTCGAGGTAGATCTCGTCCGTCCCGCCGCCGCGTGCGGGCACGAGCTCGAAGCTCATTCTCATCCCTGTCATGCCGGCGTCGCCGAGGAACAGCGCGTAGAGCGACCACAGCCAGGCGGCGAGCACGCCGAGCGAGACGAGCGTGTCCATCGTCGCCGCGCCGTGCTTCAGGTTCGCCCACGCGGCGCGGTGGAACGGCCAGGCGCCCCACACGACGACCGGCGTCGCGAGCTGCAGCGCCATCCACTGCCAGTCGTCGAACTGCAGCGGCGGGATCATCGACAGCAGCACGACCGGGATCGCAAGCGCCGCGGAGATCAGCAGCCGCAGGCGCAGGGCGGCCGTTTCGTCGGGAGCCTCTTGCGCCATGTGGTCGTGCCCGCCCGCAGGCACGGACGGCAGCGTCGCGCGGTATCCAGCCGCCTCGACGGCCTCCAGCAGCTGTTCAGGCGCCACGGCCTGTGCGTCGTAGTCGACCGTCGCGCGCTCGAGCGCGTAGTTGACGCTCGCGCTCACACCGTCGAGCGTGTTCAGCCGCCGTTCGACGCGGTTCGCGCACGAGGCGCACGTCATTCCCTCGATCGGAAGCTCGACGGTGGCCATGGAGCGAGCGTAGCAAATACCCTTGGGGGGTATGTTAGGATCGCTCCATGCGTGACATCGAGACGACCGCGAGCGCGCCGCCGACGCGCGGCTACACCGCCACCAAGGACCAGCTGCAGAAGCGCCTGCGTCGCATCGAGGGCCAGGTCCGCGGCGTGCAGGGGATGGTCGAGGAGGATCGCTGGTGCATCGATGTCATCACGCAGATCTCCGCGATCCAGGCGGCGCTCGACAAGGTCGCGCTGGGACTGCTCGACGAGCACGCGCGCCACTGCGTGATGGGCGCACCGGACGACGAGCGCGCGGACCGCAGCGACGAGCTGATGGCGGCCGTCGCCCGCTTGATGCGGCGAGGGTGACCGCGATGCCCGCGGAACCGACCGGCCACGACCACGACCACGACCGCCCGGACGGCCACGCGACCGAGTCTCTCAACGCGATCGCCCTCAGCGCCACCGTCCACTGCCTCACCGGCTGCGCGATCGGCGAGGTGCTCGGGATGACGATCGGCACCGCCGTCGGCCTCGGCAACCTCGCGACCGTCGCGCTCTCGATCCTGCTCGCATTCCTGTTCGGCTACGGCCTGACGAGCATGCCGCTGCTGAGGTCAGGCCTGGCGCTGTCGGCCGTGGTCCCGATCGCGCTCGCCTCCGACACGATCTCAATCGCGATCATGGAGGTCGTCGACAACGCGCTCATGCTGGCGATCCCGGGCGCGATGGACGCCGGCCTCGGCGACGTGCGCTTCTGGGGCAGCCTCGCGTTCGCGCTGGTGGTCGCGGGCGCCGCCGCCTTCCCCGCCAATCGCTGGCTGATCGCGCGCGGACGGGGGCACGCGGTCGTCCATGCGCATCACGGGGGCGGCGGAGTCGCGACGGGCGCGTAGCGCTCTGCCGCCAGACCCGCTAGCCTCGCGCGCCGACCCATGGCCGCCAGAGAAGACACCCGCGACGAGACGATCTGCCATCCCTGCCGCGGCAGCGGCACGGTGATCTCCGGGCTCGGGGGCGAGCAGAGAAGCATCACCTGCCCGTGGTGCGGCGGCAGCGGCGTGCGCGACCCCGCACGCGACGCGCAGGAGGCCGGCGAGGCCCTGCGCGCGGCCGCCGGCTGACCCGAAGGCCCATTTCCCGGCGCTCTGTTGGCGCGCCCGCCGTGGACTCGGCGTTTGCAAGGAGTCCACCAATTGTCCATAGGGCTCAACCCCGATATCCCGGGTGCCGATAGCTGGCATGCCAGAGCCGAGCGGCCCGCGCGGCCCCCGTCCACAGATCTGGCGGAGAACGAACGGACCAACCCCGGTTCCAGGAGGAAGAATGCTGCACGCAATCCGCAAGCGCATCAACGACGAGAGAGGCTTTACGCTCATCGAGCTCCTCGTCGTGATCCTGATCATCGGCATCCTCGCCGCGATCGCGATCCCGTCATTCCTGTCCCAGAAGGACAAGGCAGGCGACGCCAGCGCCAAGTCCTACGCCCGCAACATGCAGACGGCGCAGGAGACGTATTTCACGGACAACAACGCCTACGCCAACTCGCTTGCCGCTCTGCAGGTCATCGAGCCGGCGCTCAGAGAGCTTCCGAACCCGGCCAGAACGCCGACGGCCCTCAACACGCCGGCCGGCGGCTTCACGGTGACCGCGACGTCGCAGAAGGACGTGACGTACACCATCACGCGAAACGCCGATGGCACCATCAGTCGCGCCTGCGACAGAAGAAGCGTCGGCGGCTGCAACGCCGAGGGCACCTGGTAGCAACCGCTTCACCGCAGCAAGCACACCAAAGCGTCAGATACGGGGCGGGCCGAAAGGCCCGCCCCGTCTGCGTCTGAAGACGTAGGACGCGGTCGCGGGGGGACGCGGACCCGCGTGCACGGACAGGGGACCGGAAAAGCGCGTGTGGGACCTGTCGCGCGACGCGATGGTCGGGGGGCGTGGTGGACGGCCACCGTCGCAGCTATCGGGATGTAGTCGATGGCGGTATCGATGCGACCGGCGCCTGCACATGCGACGTGCTTCCCGATCGGGGAGCACGCGATGCCGGCAGCGTGTCGCGGTCGACCCGAGGGCCGGCGTCGTCCACGTGGACGACGCGGACGGAACGATCTGCCGGATCCTCTCCGTCAATGCGGCCGCGGTACCGCAGGTGCTCGCCGGCGCGTCGGGCAGATGCGAAACGACCGGTGACGGCGGGCGGGTATTCAGCGCTACGGCGGGTCGGATTCCGGCATCTGCCAGCTGCTCACGCGGGTTTCGCGAATCCCTACCGAAGGGATCTCTCGCCCGCAGTGTGCGTCAGCTGTTCGGAATGATCCGGAAGGTGTTCTTCGCCAGGTTGGGCTGGGCGTATGCCGTGGCGGCGTTGAACGCGCGGGAATCGAAGATGATGTTGTACGCACTGCTGCCGGCGTCGATCGTGCCGCATTTGTCGACGAAGATCGAGCCGTAGATCGAGCCGGTGCCGTGCACCATGAAGACGGGGCCGTTCTGCTCCGAGGCGGTGCATGCGCCGCTTCTCGGCGTGGTGCCCGACGCGTTGACCATGTAGATGACGCCGAAATAGCTGATGTTCCCGTTGAACTCCAGCGAGCCGTCGCCCATGACGATCATGCCGGGGACGTCAGTCGTCGTCGGCGCGGAGCCGCTCATGTTCCACGTTCCGCCCAAGTACGTGCAGATTCCGCCCGGAGGATTGTCCACATAGACCAGGCCTCTGAGGCTGGTCGGACACGTGCCGCTGTAATACGTGCCGTTTGCCTGGGCCGCCTGCTTGAGCGAGGCGAGGTCACTTTGCGAGACCGCCGAGTAGCCACCGTTCGGGTCGACGTAGCCCCCTTGGTAGCTGCTCGCCGGGTCAAGCTGTCCCTGTCTCGGGTCCCACCCCACGCAGGGGTCGCCGTAGTCGGGTATGGACGTCGAGCTGCCGCAGCGCACGTTCACTGACCCGGTCAGTGGCGAGCCCGGGGCGGCGTCCGTTGTCTCGATGATCACCTTGTTTCCGCGGTTGCTGGTGAACGCGCCGCCGGAGGTGATCGTGTTGCGCGGCAGCTGGACGATCGTGGTCTGCCGCACCATCTGCGCGACGACGATTCGCTTCTGGCCCTGGATGACCGTCTGGGCTCGGACCCACACCTTGCCGTTGCCGTTGGCGTCGTAGGAGGGGGCGGTGGAGGTGGCCTGATCGCTGTAGTAGTCGGCGCTCGCTCCACCGCTGTCGTCGACGATCCGAGTGGTCCACTGAGGATTGGCGTACAGGTGTCCGGTGTACGCGGTGTTGAAGCTGTTCGTCAGCGCGGTGCCGGGACAGAAGCTGCTCGAAGCCGAGGTCTGGTTGCAGGCAGGCGTGGTGGCGGTGGGCCAGGACTGCTGCAGGAGGTGGGCCTGCGCCTCGAGGGCGCCCTCGGCGTTGTTGTACGTCGCCTCGCCCGATGCCTCGACGCCGGTCTGATGACTCTGCACGTCCGCCTGGGACAGCACGGCCATCCCCAAGCCGAGGATGATGAACAGGATGAGGATCGCGGCGACGAGCGCCGAGCCGCTCTCGTCGCCGGGCAGCTTCTCGAGGCTCATGTCACTGTCACATCCTGAGTCGTTGTCGTCTGCAATCCGGTCTGGTCCGTGACGGTGAGCGCCACGGTGTAGGTGCCGGCGCCCGGTCTCCAGCTGACCAAGCCGTTCGACGCGATCGCCAGCGTGCCAGCCGCAGGACACGGCGAGGACGTGCAGGCCCAGGCATAGGACAGCTGCTGGTTGTCCGGGCTGTACGACTGGCCCGCGTTCAGGATCACTCCGCCGCTCCCTGTCGCGGTGTAGGTGAACTGCGCGACCGGGGCGTGCTGCTTGTTGCGGAGGTATGCGGAGCTCTGGATCTGGGTCGTCGCGCCGCTCAGGCTCGGCGTCGGATTCACGCGCAGCTTGACCTGGATCGTCGAGATCTCGGGGAGGTCGGTCGCCGTGACGCTGTCGCTGTCGAGCCCGTTGTTGAAGCTGAAGACCGGATAGCTGGACGTCTGCTGATAGCGGTTCATGACCGCTTGGGCGAAGACCGTGTACACCGGCTTGCCGGCCGCCGGAGCGAACGTCAGGTCAGGGCACGCGATCGTCTGCGACGGATCGGACGTCCACGGGTTGGCAGGGGGCGTCGAGGTCGTCCACGTCTGGGTCTGGGCGATCAGGCGCTCCTGGCTCGCGCTCCCGGCGCTCGTGTCCTGCGGAACGCAGTACCGCACCCGCTGGATGCCGCTCACGTTTGCACCGCTCGGCGTGCCGACGGTCTGGAACACGAGGTCATAGGCAGTCGCTCGCTCCAGCAGCTTCGGCGTCGCAAGGGGACTGGAGACATTGCGAAGGTCACGCACGATCCGGTCGACGGCGAGCCGCGCCCGGTCCTGCGCGTCGAATCGCTTGGTGGCGGCGGCTGATTGGTGCAGGTAGGAGTCCAGGATCGTCAGCGTGGCGCCGAACACGACCAGCGATATCGTCATCGCTACGAGCAGCTCGACCAACGTGAAGCCGTCTTGTCGGCGGAGCGCGGTCATTGAGTCAGCACCGGAGAGCACGGCGACTCGTTGAGGTGGAGGTCGACGGCGGTGACGCAATAGCTCTGCTCCACGCCGCCCGGATCGGGAGAGCTGTCGGTGTAGCTCGTGACGGCGGGGGAGTTGCCGACGAGCTGGTAGCGATCCTCTGGGATCTGCACCCCGCGGTCAGACGGCCAGCGGTAGATGCGCCACGCCTGGACCGAGTTCCAGCCATCCGGCGCGGCGGGCGAGGGCGCGTTCCAGGTCAGCGCCAGCTGCCCGTTGTCGAGCGTTCCCGAGAGTCTGGACGGCTCATACGGCTGATGGTCACAGAGGTTGGCGTCGACCTGCGGAGACTGGGCGCTGCTCTCCCGCGGCGCTCTGGTGCTCGGATTGGTGTCGACGCCCACGACCCAGTAGTAGTCGGTGGTCGTGTAGCTCTGGGCGGAGCTCGTGCACGGGTTCGGCCGGGCCGACGGGATCGGCGGCGCGAGGGCCGGCTGGGGCGCGTCCGCGCAGCTCGTGCCGGTGACGTTTCCGCTTGCGCCGCACGTGGCGACGAGCTGGGGCGCGTTGCTGCCGTACTTGCGATAGACGTGGTAGTAGAGGACGTCCTGATCGACGCTCGGCACCCACTGGGTCTCGACGCCCCCGAGGAGGTCGTTCCATCCGGCGCTGAACGAAGTCGGCGCGATGACTGGGTGGCGGTTCAAGCTGACGACGACGGTCGAGCGTGTCCCACTGCTGCCGTTCGCGTCGTAGGCCACCGCAGTGATGGCGTAGGTGCCATCGGCGGTCGGGAAGTTCCAGGTGAACGACGACGACGTGCCGGACGGCACATAGGGATCCGTGGAAGTGGACGGGATCTGCTGGCTCGGCGGCAGATTGCCGTCGACGAGCCACTGGATGCGGGCGGCAGTCGCCGTCGTTCTGACGTTGAAGGTCAGCGAGGAGCCGCTCGTGACGGTGACATCCGGGCCGGGACAGGTGACGGACGTGCTGAGACAGGTGACCGCCGGCCCGTTCACCGGGCGGCTGTAGATCAGGATCGTCTGCTCGATCACGGGCGTGCTGCGATCGCTCGGCGCGACGGTCACGGAGACGCGCTTGTAGTCGCTCGGGTTCGAGTCCTGCGTGCCGTTCGATCCGACATCGGGGCACCAGGCTCCGCCGCTCGCGGGAGGCGTGCCGTGGTTGCCGTACCCGTCGGCCGGGGCGTCCAGATCGCAGACGTTGAACGAGATGTTGAATCTCGTCGGAGTGCCGGAAGACACGGCCCGAGTGACGACGAGGTTCGAGCCCGAAAGCGTGGCCTGCGGCACCGCTGATTGGAGCGCGGAGGCGATTGCGGCCTGCGTGAGCTCGGTGGAGGCGAGCTCGCGCGAGTCCTCCAGGACCTCGCGCGCCAGGCCGGTCTCCACCTGTCGCAGGCGGGTCGTCGAGATGGTGTGGTCGGCCGTGATGAGCAGCTGGAGCAGGGCGCCGAGTCCCACGACCAGCACCAGAGCTGCGACGAGGACCTCGACGATCGTGAAGCCACCCTGCTCATTGACCGGCATGAGGGCATCATCGGCAGCACCGGCCGAAACCCGTAGCAATCGCGTGCTGCGTCAACCCATGCGGCGCATCCGGCGCTGCGCCGGCAGGTCTCGGCGCAGTGATGGTCGAATCTTGGCTCGTGCTGCTCGTCGTGCTCGCGGCCGTCGGCGGCCTGCTCGTCGGCTCCTTCCTCAACGTCGTGGCGTGGCGCCTGCCGCGTGGCGAGTCGCTGGCGACGCCCGGCTCGCACTGCCCCGGCTGCGAGCATCCGGTGCGCCCGTACGACAACGTGCCGGTGTTGTCGTGGCTCGCCCTCCGGGGCCGCTGCCGCGACTGCCGCACGCCGATCTCCGTGCGCTACCCGCTTGTCGAGGCGCTGACGGCGGCGCTCGCGGCCGGCGTCGTGCTGACGAACGACGGCCTGCACGACGTGCTGCTCGGGCTCGTGCTCGTCGTGCTGCTCGTGCCGATCGCGCTGATCGACCTCGATCACCGCATCATCCCGAACCGGCTGACCGCGCTCGGCGCGATCGCGGCGCTCGCGATCGGTGCTGCGACCGACCTGGGCGGCGTGCCCGAGCAGCTGATCGCGGGCGCCGCCGCCGGCGGCTTCCTGCTGCTGGCGGCGCTCGCGCGGCCGGGCGGCATGGGGATGGGCGACGTGAAGCTCGCCGGGATGCTCGGCCTGTTCCTCGGGCGTGAGGTCGCCGTCGCGCTGCTCGTCGCGCTGGTCGCCGGCACGCTCGTAGGCGTCGTCGTGATGGCGCGGCGCGGGGTGGGGGAGGGCCGCAAGACCGCGATCCCGTTCGGGCCGTTCCTCGCACTCGGCGGGGTCGTCGCCGTACTCGCCGGCCCGGCGATCGTCGACTGGTACCTGGCGACGTTCGCCTGAGCGTTGCATCGCGGTCAGCGCACGGGCCGTCACCGCTCAAGGGGCGCCCGAAGCGCGCCGATGCAGCCTCCATGCCGTCCCGTGTGCGCCGTCCGTCGGCCCTGCTCGTCGCGCTCGTCGTGCTGCTCGCCGCGTGGGCGGCGCTGAGCGCGGCCCGCTCGACGCCGCATCCGCTCGAGCGCTCCGCCGCGCTGCGCGCCGTGCTCGCCGATGCGAGAGCAGGCCCCGCGCTGGCCCGCGGCGAGCGGTGGACGAACGTCCGCGTCGGCGCCGTCGACGACACGACGACCCGGGTGACCTTCTTCCACGGCGCCCGGCTCGTCGCGGAGGTCGCCGTGACCCCGCGCGGGACAGTCGAGCGCTTCTCCGACGTGCGTGGACGGGACGCGCCGTACGGAGCGCCGATCGCGCATCGCCCGCTCGTGGTCGTGATCGCCGCGCTCGCGTTCCTGCTCGCGACGGCCGTCGTGCCGCTGCGGCGGATCCGCAACCTCGACGTCGCGGCGCTGCTGGCGCTCGTCGTCCCCGTGCTCCTGCTGAACGAGCGCCTGCTCGTCGCGAGCACGCTCGCGGCGTTGCCGTCGCTGCTGTGGCTGACCGGTCGCTGCGCCTGGCTCGCATTGGGCCCGCAACGCGCGCCGGCGCCCGCACGACCTCTGCTCGACGTGCTCACCCCCACCTGGGGCGACGCGCAGCGCGTGCGGGTCCTGCGGCTCACCGCCGCCGTCGCGGCGGCCTGCGTCGCGATGATCGCGATCAGCGCTCCCAGCACCGTCGACGTCGCCCAGGCCGTGATGGAGGGTGGGACGCTGCTCGTCCACGGCACGCTGCCGTACGGGCACATGCCGGGCGACGTCTTCCACGGCGACGTCTACCCGCTCCTGAGCTACGCCGCCTACGCCCCGCTCGCGATCGCCATGCCGGTGCACGACGATTGGGACGTCGCGAACGGCGCGCTGATCGTCGCGGCGCTGTCCGCGATCGCCGGGGCCTGGCTGCTGGCCCGCATCGCCGGTCGCGCGTCCGCGTCGAGACGCGAGCTCGACCGCCCGGACGACGCCGCCCGCGCCGCTGGTCTGCGCGCCGCGCTCGCCTGGCTCACGCTGCCGCCGCTGCTCGTGACCGTCTCGACCGGCACGAGCGACGTGCTGCTCGGCGCGCTGCTGCTGGCGGCGCTCGCGCTCGCGCGCCGCCCGCTCGCGTCCGTGGCGGCGATCCTCGTCGCCGGGTGCTTCAAGGTCGTGCCGTTCGCGCTGCTGCCGATCTGGCTCGCACGCTTGCACGGGCGTCGGCTCGTGGTCGGCCTCGCACTGACGGCAGGCGCGGCAGCGGCAACGCTCGTGGCGCTCATCGCGCTCGGCGGAGCGGACGCCCCCCGGCAGATGCTCCACGCGATCGCCTACCAGGCCGACCGCCGCACGCTGCACTCGCCGTGGACGCTGCTCGGGATCGAGTGGCTGCAGCCGCTCGGGCAGGCCGCCGTGCTCGCGCTGGTGGCTGCCGCGACCGTGCGCGTGCGCCGGGACGCCGCCCTCGCGGCGGATCCGATGCGCCTCGCGGCACTCGCCGGAGCGGTGCTGCTCGGGCTGCAGCTGACCGGCAACTACTGGACATATCTCTACCTCGCCTGGGTCGTCCCGTGCATCGTCGTCGGGCTGCTCGCCGACGCCCCGCGCCCCGCGCCGGTGACAGCGGCCGTGCCGGGACTCAACCCGCGCCGCCGAAACGCCGATGTAGGGCTGGAGCGCATCCGCCCGAGCGCTCCACAGCCCTCGTAACCCTTTTCATGGCATCCGCACGCACAGCCGGGAAGACCGTCGTCGGCCTCGACATCGAGCCGGGCTTCGTCACGGCCGCGCAGGTGCGCGTCGGCGAGACCGTCACGGTCGAGCGCGCGGCCGGCGTGCCGCTCTCGCCGGGCATCCTGCGCGACGGAGAGGTCGCCGACACCGAGGCACTCGCCGAGACGCTGCGCGAGCTGTTCCGCGAGCACAAGCTGGGCAAGCGCGTGCGGCTCGGGCTCGCGACCCACCGCGTCGTCGTGCGCACGATCGACCTGCCGCCGCTCGACGACGCCAAGCAGCTCGCGGCGGCCGTCCGCTTCCAGGCGCAGGACCACATCCCGATGCCGCTCGACCAGGCGGTGCTCGCGCACCAGTCGCTCGGCGTCGTCGACACGGCTGACGGTCCGCGCACGCGCGTCGTCTTGGTTGCCGCTCGCCGCGACGTCGTCGAGCGCTTCCACGCGGCTGCCCGCAAGGCGGGCCTGCGGCCGGTCGGAATCGACCTCGCCGCCTTTGCGATGATCCGCGCGCTGCACGACGGCAGCCCCGGCGCGACGCTCTACGTGAGCGTCGGCGGGATGACGAACCTCGCGCTCGCGGAGGGGACGACCTGCGTCTTCACGCGCGCGGTGCCCGGTGGCGTCGAGGCGCTCGCCGCGGCGCTCGCCGAGCGTCGCGGTCTGACGCTCGAGCACGCGCGCCAGTGGCTTGCGCACGTCGGGCTGGAGATTCCGCTGGAGCAGGTCGACGGCGAGGCCGAGATCGTCGAGGAGGCGCGGAGCGTGCTGCTGGAGGGCGTGCAGCGGATCGCCGACGAGGTGCGCAACTCGCTCGACTTCTATCGCGCGCAGGCCGGAGCGCTCGCCGCCGAGCAGGCGATCCTCACCGGCCCCGCCGTCGCGATCCCCGGCTTCTGCGAGCACCTCGGCACGGCGATCGGCCTGCCGGTCACCGCCGGCGTGGTCGAAGAGGCGCGTGCCGGCGGGCACGGGGGCCTCACGCCGAGCCGCCTCGCCATCGCCGCCGGCCTCGCGATCGAGGTGGCGCCGGCGCGCAAGCCCCCGCTGCTCCAGCCTGAGCCCGACACCGAGCCGAAGGCTGAGGCCGCGTGAGAGCCGTCAACCTGATCCCGGAGGACGCAGGAGGCGGGAGCGGCTCGAGCCCTGGCGTGGCGATCCTGCTCGGCAGCCTCGCCGTGCTGCTCGCGCTCGTGACGGTGCACGTGCTGACCGGCAACACGATCCAGGACCGCAAGGTGGAGCTCGCATCCGTCAGACAGGAGCTCGCCGTCGCGCAGGCGCAGGCCGATGCGACGAAGCCGTACCGCGAGTTCGCGGCGCTGGCGGACGCGCGCGTCGAGACGGTCCGGCAGCTCGGCTCGGCGCGCTTCGACTGGCACCGCGCGTTCGCCGGCCTCGCGACGGTGATCCCCGACGACGTGTGGCTGACCTCGGTGACCGGCACGGTCGCGCCGGGCATCAACATCGCCGGCGGCGACACCGGCGGCGCGGGCAGCCTGCGCGCGGCGATCCCGAACCCCGCGATCACGCTCACCGGCTGCACCGTCGACCACGAGAGCGTCGTGCGGCTGGTCTCGCGCCTGCGCCTGCTGCACGACGTCCAGCGCGTCTCGCTGGCGGACTCGAGCAAGAACGCCGGCGGCGACTGCCAGCACGGCCACACCAACTTCCCGCAGTTCAACGCGGTCGTCTTCTTCGCGCCGATCCCGGTGGTCCAGCCGCCGACGACGGCCCCGACGTCGAGCGCGACGCCGGTCGCCGAGGGCAGCACCGGCACGACGACGCCGCCCGCGTCGAGCGCACCGGCGACCGCGTCCAGCACCACGCCGCAGCAGCCGGGGGGGGACGGATGACCGGACGCGACCGCACCCTGATCTCCGTCGTGGTTGCCGCGCTCGTCGTGGCTGCCGCGTGGTTCCTCGTGCTCGCGCCGCAGCGCCAAGAGGCGTCGCAGCTGTCCGACGACGTCACCGCGCAGCGTGGCGCGCTCACGCAGGCGCAGGCCGACGCCGCCGCCGGACTTGCCGCCAAGCGCGGCTACGACCGCGCCTACACGACCGTCGCGCGCCTCGGAGCCGCCGTCCCCGAGGACGACAACGTCCCGTCGCTGCTCCTGCAGGTCGAGCGGGCAGCCCAGGGCTCGCAGATCGACTTCCGCGAGCTGAAGGGAGGCGAAGGAAGCGGCGGCGCGGCTCCGGCTCCGGCGCCTCCAGCACCGGCGCCGGCGACTCCCGGCGCCCCCGCGACGCAGGCGACGACGGCGACGCTGCCGCCGGGCGCGGCGGTCGGTGCCGCCGGCTTCCCGACGATGCCCTTCAGCTTCACCTTCACGGGCGACTTCTTCCGCATGTCCGACTTCATCGGGCGGCTCGAGCGCTTCCTCGTCGTGCGCAACCAGCGGCTGCTCGTGCACGGGCGCTTCATGACGATCGACGGGATCGCGCTCACGGCCGCGCCGCAGGGCTTTCCGCGGATCCAGGCGAACGTCGCCGCGACGACGTACCTGCTGCCCGCGAGCCAGGGCCTCACGAACGGCGCGACCGCGACCGGCCCGCAGCCGGCGAGCGGCGCGGCCTCTGACGGCTCAGTTCCGACCGGCCCGATGGGCGTGGCGACCGCAACCCCGATGGTGAGATGAGACCTGTCCGCAACATCTGGAACGAACTCGTCGAGCGGCGTCTGTGGCCGGTCGCGCTGGTGCTCGTCGCGGCGCTCGTCGCCGTACCCCTGTTGCTCGCGAAGTCGCCCCCCGCCACGACGGACGAGCCCGCGCCCGCGCCCGCCGCGGTGGCGGCTGCGGCTTCCGCGGCTGCCCTCCCAGGCGAGCCGGTCGTGAGCGTCGCCCAGGGTGACGAGCCGGATGCGCCGTTGCGCGGCCACGCGAAGAACCCGTTCCGCCAGCAGCACGTGCAGGCCGAGTCTGCCGCCACGGCCACCACCGCCACGGCCACTACTGATTCCACGAACAGCGGGTCGGGCAGCTCCGGCGCGAGCGGCGGCGGCGGGGGCGACTCCAACTCTGGCGGAGGCGCCCAGCCGCAACCCGAGCCGCAGCCGACCTTCACCTACGCCTCGGTCGACGTCCGCTTCGGGCACGCCGGCAAGCAGCTGCGCGCGATCAGAGACGTGCCGCGCCTCACGCCGCTGCCAAGCGCGACGAACCCGATCGTCGTCTTCCTCGGGACGCGCAGAGATCGCAGAACCGCCGTCTTCCTCGTCTCCACCGACGTCCACGTCCAAGGCCTGGGCCAGTGCGTCCCCTCGCGCAGCAACTGCGAGGCGATCGAGCTGCGCGACGGAGAGACGGCATTCCTCGACTTCACAGCGGCCGACGGGTCGGTGGACCAGTACGAGCTCGACCTCGTCCGCGTCACGCTCCACGAGACGACCTCGGAGGCAGTCGCGCAACGCGCCTACGCGCGCACGTCGCGCGTCGGGAGACTGCTGCTCGGCGGGTCCGGCCACACCTCCGCCCAGCGTCACGGCCACCGCCAGCGGGTGCCGTTCCGCTGGATCGCGCGCACCGGCGTGCTGCACATCGCGCCGTACGCCTCGCATCGCGCGCGCCAGGCGCGGGCGCATCGCACTGCCGCGGGCGCGCACCTCGGCGACCTGGCGCCGTAGTCCTCGGCCGCGGCGCAGCGTGCGGGCCGACGCGCACGTAACCTGTACGGCCTCATGGCGCTCCGTCTGATCACCGCCGGCGAGTCGCACGGTCCCGGCCTCACGTGCATCGTCGAGGGGCTGCCGGCCGGCCTCGAGCTCGACCAGGACGCGATCAACGGGGACATGGCGCGCCGCCAGCTCGGTCATGGCCGCGGCGGTCGGATGAAGATCGAGAGAGATCGCGCCGATGTGACCGCAGGCGTCCGCCACGGCCGCACGCTCGGCGGCCCGGTCGCGCTGCAGATCCCCAACAGAGACTTCGCCAACTGGGAAGAGCGGATGAACCCGTGGCCGGTCGAGGCGGACGTGCCCGAGGTGCACCTGCCGCGCCCCGGTCATGCCGACCTCGTCGGCACGTGGAAGTACCGCACGGGCGATGTGCGCAACATCCTGGAGCGGGCGTCGGCTCGTGAGACAGCCGCGCGGGTCGCCGGCGGCGCGCTGGCGAAGGCGTTTCTGAGAGCGCTCGGCGTCGAGGTCCGCTCGCACGTCACGCGCATCACGTCCGTCGTCGCGCCCGCGCCGTCCAAGCCACTGACGGTCGAGGACTTCGACCACGTCGACGAGTCGCCTGTGCGCTGCCTCGACGCCGAGGCGAGCGCCGCGATGGTGCAGGAGATCAACGTGCTGCGCAAGGCAAACGAGTCGCTCGGCGGCACCTACGAGGTGATCGCGTTCGGGCTTGTCCCCGGGCTCGGCTCGCACGTTTCGTGGGAGGAGCGCCTCGACGGCCGCATCGCGATGGCGCTGATGTCGATCCAGGCGATGAAGGGCGTCGGCATCGGCGACGGCTTCGACCTCGCGACCGTCCCCGGCTCGCAGGCGCACGACGAGATCTTCTACAGAGACGACGGGGGCTTCTACCGCGAGACGAATCGCGCGGGCGGCCTCGAGGGCGGCATGACGACGGGCACGCCGCTCGTCGTCAGAGTCGCGATGAAGCCGATCCCGACGCTCACGAAGCCGCTGCGCTCCGTCGACATCGACACGAAGGAGCCGGCCGAGGCGCTGCGCGAGCGCACCGACTCGTGCACGGTTCCCGCCGCCGGCGTCGTCGGCGAAGCGATGCTCGCCTACGTACTGGCGGACGCCTACCGCCGCAAGTTCGGCGGCGATCACATCGACGACGTCCGCGAGGCCGTCCGCGCCTACGAGGAGCGGATCGGATGGCACCGCCTCTGACCGCAGACGGGCCGCTGCGACCGCCCGTCGGTCGCGCGCTCGTATTCGTCGGCTTCATGGGAGCCGGCAAGACGACGGCCGCGCGTCGTCTGGCGAAGACGTTCGGCCTGCAGGTCGTCGATGCCGACGCGACGATCGCCGAGCACATCGGCATGCCGATCGACCGCTGCTTCGCCGAGCAGGGCGAGGACGCGTTCCGCGCGATCGAGTCCGAGCTGGTGGGGGAGATGTTGGAGCGGGCCGACGGCGGCGTCTACTCGCTCGGCGGTGGCGCGCTGCACTCCGAGCGGATCCGCGATGCGCTCAGACGCCACATCACCGTGCTGCTCGACGTGGACGTGAACGTCGCCTGGGAGCGCGCCGCCGGCCGCGGGCGCCCGCTCGCGCGCGACCCGCAGGAGTTCCGCGACCTGTATCTGAGACGCCGCCCGCTGTACATGGCCGCCGCCGACGTCGTGCTGCCGGCCGACCGCCGCGAGCGGATCGACGAGGCGCTGCCGTCGATCCTCGCGCTGGCGCAGGCTGGGCGGGCGGGATCGCGTACCCGGCTGCTGTGGGCCAGCTCCGCCTCCGGCGACTACCCGGTGTTCGTCGGCCGCGGGCTGCTCGACGCGTCGCTGTCGCCGGTCCCCGGCCAGGGCTTCCTCGTGACCGACGACCAGGTCGGCCCGCGCTACGCGGACCGCCTCGGCGAGCTGGCCGCGCGGATCGAGTTCCCGGCCGGCGAGCAGCACAAGTCGCTCAGCACCGCGGAACGGGTGTGGATCGAGCTGGCCGACCGCGGGATGACGCAGAGCGACCACCTCGTCGCGCTCGGCGGCGGCGTCGTCGGTGACCTCGCCGGCTTCGTCGCGGCGACCTACCAGCGCGGTGTGCCGATCGTGCAGGTCCCGACGACGCTCGTCGCCCAGGTCGACTCCGCCTATGGCGGCAAGACCGGCGTCGACCTGCCGAACGGAAAGAACTACGTCGGCGCCTACCACCAGCCGTCGTCGGTCGTCGCCGACGTCGACACGCTCGCGACGCTGCCGCCCGAGGAGGCCGCCGCCGGCTACGCCGAGGTGCTGAAGACCGCGCTGATCGCCGGCGGGGACCTGTGGGAGCGCGTGCGCCGCGGCGACGACCCCGACGCCGACGTGATCTTCGCCTGCGCCCGCACGAAGCTCGCCGTCGTGGCGATGGACGAGCGCGATGCGGGCCTGCGGCAGGTCCTGAACCTCGGCCACACGGTCGGCCACGCGATCGAGACGGTCACCGGCTACTCGCGTTACCGCCACGGCGAGGCGGTCGGGCTCGGCCTGCTGGCGGCGCTGCGGCTGTCCGGTCAAGATGCGCTGCGCTCCGAGGTGGCGGCGCTGCTGGCCGCGCGCGGGCTGCCGACGCAGCTCGACGGCGGCGTCGACCCCGACGCAGTGCTCGTCGCGACCGCGCGCGACAAGAAGCGCCGCAGCGGCGAGGCTGTTCCATTCGTGCTGCTCGACGCGCCCGGGGCCGCCCGGCCCGGTTGCCAGATCGAGGACGGCGACCTGCGCGCCGCAGTGCGGGAGCTGAGCGCGACATGAGCGCCTCGCACAACCGCATCGCCGTCATGCACGGGGTCAACCTCGACCAGCTCGGCCGCCGCCCGGCGACGCACTACGGCACGCTCACGCTGATGCAGCTCGAGTCGCGCATCAGCGACTGGGGGGCGGAACTGGACCTGGCCGTTCAGTTCTTCCAGACCAACCACGAGGGGCAGTTCGTGGAAGAGCTGCACCGCCTCGAAGACACCGTCGACGGCCTGGTCCTCAACCCCGGCGCATGGACGCACTACTCGATCGCGATCCGCGACGCGCTCGAGATCACCGCGCTGCCGGCGGTCGAGGTGCACCTGTCCGACGTCCATGCGCGCGAGGACTTCCGCCAGGCCTCGGTGATCCGTGACCTGTGCATCGCAACGATCGCGGGCAGAGGACCGGACGGCTATCGCGACGCGCTCGTGCGCCTGCGCGATGAGCTGGGGGTGGCGTTGTGAGCGTCACGCCGACGACGCGCGCGGACCGCCTGGTCGCCCTGATCGACGAGCGCGAGCTCGACGCGCTGTTGGTCACGAACCTCGTCAACGTCCGCTACCTCACCGGCTACACCGGCTCCAACGGCGTCGCGCTCGTCGGGCTGGGCGACTTGCGCTGCTTCGTGACGGACTTCCGCTATCTCTCGCAGGCGGAGCAGCAGGTGCACGGGTTCGAGCGCCGGATCGGCGAGCAGGACCTGCTCGACGAGGCGGTCGCCGCGCTGCCGGCCGGCGACCTGCGGCTGGGGGTCGAGGACCAGCACATGTCCGTGCGCATGTTCGACCGGCTGCGCGAGGCGCTGCCGGCGCGCGTCGAGCTCGTGCCCGCCGGCGGCGGCGTCGAGCGGCTGCGGACGGTGAAGGACGCGAACGAGGTGGCTCGCATTCGCGCCGCGGCCGCGCTGGCCGACGCCGCACTGGAGCGCACGCTCGAGGACGGCCTCGCCGGACGCAGCGAGCGTGCGGTCGCGCTCGCGCTCGAGCAGGAGATGCGCCGCCTCGGTGCCGAGCGGCCGAGTTTCGACACGATCGTCGCTCACCGCGCGCATGGCGCGCTGCCACACGCGGTCCCGCGCGAAACCGAGATCGCAACCGACAGCCTCGTCACGATCGACTGGGGCGCCCAGCTCGACGGCTACTGCTCTGACTGCACGCGCACGTTCGCCGTCGGCGAGCCGGGTGCGCGGGCGCGCGAGGTCTACGAACTGGTCCTGCAGGCTCAGCTGGCGGGGCTCGACGCGGTCCGGCCCGGCGTGAGCGGCCGCGATGCCGACGCGGCGGCCCGCGCGGTGATCGACGCGGCGGGACACGCGGAGCACTTCGGCCACGGGCTCGGGCACGGGGTCGGACTGGAGATCCACGAGGCGCCGCGGCTGTCGAGAGCGTCCGACGCGACGCTCGTCGCCGGTCACATCGTGACGGTCGAGCCGGGCGTCTACCTCCCCGGCGAGCTCGGCGTGCGGATCGAGGACCTCGTGGTCGTGACCGACGACGGCTGCGAGCGACTCAATACGCTGCCAAAGGACCTCACGGTCGTCTGAGTCGGCTTAGAGCCTCAGGGGACGACGTCGCCTGAGGTGCTCGGCGTCACGCCCGAGTGCATCGGCACCTCGACAGCTCCCGGCAGCCGACGGAGCCTGCGGGTCTCGGATGGCAACAGCGCAAGCAGCACGAACAGCGACGCGGACGCGCCGGCGATCCCCATCACGGTCGTGGCGCCGACGCGCTCGGCGAGGATCCCGATCAGCACCAGGCCCGGCGGCAGCAGCGCGAACGAGCCCATCCAGTCGTAGGAGGCGACGCGCGAGAGCGCCTCGGGCGGGATCCGCTGGGCGAGCGCGGTCTCCCACCAGACGCCGAACAGCGCGAGGCCGATGCCGGCGGCGACTGCGCATGGCAGCACCACCACGAGCGGAACCCCGAGCGCGAACGCGAGCAGCACAAGCCCGAACGGGACGGTTGCGAGCACCCCGGTGAAGAGCGGCAGCGCCGGTCGCCAGCGCAGCGCGAGCAGGGCGCCGGCGGCCGTGCCGAGCCCGATGCTGGCGGCGAGCCAGCCCCACAGCGCGGAATCGCCATAGCGATCGGCTGCGACCGTCGGCCCGAGCACGACGTAGGACGCGAAGCCGAGCACGAGGTGGCAGGCGAACACGGCGATCGTCACCCACACCCACGTGCGCGAGCGCACCTCGCGCCAGCCGTCCCGCAATTCGGCCAGCAGCGATCTGCGCGGGGCCCGTTCGCCGCGTTCTCGCGGGCGCACGAGCGCCAGCAGGCCGGCGCTCACGAGGAACGTAGCGGCATCGATCGCGAACGCGGCGCCGGTGCCGAGCGTCAGCACGAGCAGGGTCGCGAGCGCCGGGCCGGCGAACTCCGCGAGCGTCTGCGTGAGGCCGTTCGCGGCGTTCGCCTCCTGGATCAGGTCTTCCGGGACGGTCTGCGGCACGAGCCCGCTGTAGGCGGGGCGGAAGAACGCCTCCGCCGCACCGAAGCAGACCTCGATGACCACGAGCTGCCAGATCGCCAGCGCGTCGGCGAAGATCAGGATCGCGAGCAGCGTGTGCAGCGCGGCCCGGATCAGGTCGGTCGAGACCATGATCCGGTGGCGGGGGAGGCGATCCGCCCACACGCCGCCGATCAGCAGAAACGTCACGAGCGCGGCCGTCTGCGCGGCGACGACGATGCCGAGGTCCGTCGTCGAGCCGGTGCGCTCGATCACGAGCAGCGCCAACGCGACGAGCACGATGCGGTCGCCAGTCGTGGAAATCGTCTGGCTGAGGAAGAGCCAGCGGAAGTCCGTTTCGCGCCAGAGCCGGGGGAGTGCGTGCACGTCGGCCTGGAGGCTACGGGTCTTGACTGTTCAAGCGCGACACACCAGAAAACAGTCCGCTTGCGTACACCGTATCGGCCCTACTCGTCATTCGCTTGACCCCGACCCGTCAGTCGCGGGCCGCTCTGATTGAAATCCCCGCTTTCCAGGGGATGATGGCCCTTCGGAGTTAAGTGGTTGCTTGCTCCGTGTGTGCGCATGAAGGAGGGCGGCGCTGGTGGGCCGCCCTTCCTCGCGCCGGCTTTCGCGAACGCGCTATGCCGCCACCCACAGCCGGGGAAGCTCGAGGCCGCGGCACCGCGAGTCCTTCCGAGCGCAGCGCGATCAGGGCGACGATGGGCGGGAGGAGCGCCTGCGGAGGCCTCGACGCGTGCGTTCACGGCCTCGAGGACGCCACCCGTCCGGTCCTCGACGCGCCGGCTGGCGATGCGTGAGCGTTTGTCGCCGTAGATTCGTCAGCGACACTTGTGAGCATGCGAATAACATGCGAACATCAGGATATGGCTTCGATGATCCAGATCCGCAACGTCCCGGACGAGCTGCATCGGGACCTCAAGGTGCGTGCGGCACGTTCTGGCATGACGCTCTCGGACTACTTGCTCGCCGAGCTGCGCTCGTTGTCGGTGCGGCCGACGATGCACGAGTGGCTGGACCGCAGCGCGACGTGGGAGCCGGTCGAGGTCAGCGAGTCGCCTGCTGACGCGCTCGCCGCCGAGCGCGGCCGCGGCGCTGCGTGATCGTCGCCGACGCCAGCGCGGTCGTGGAGCTCCTGCTCGCCCGGCCCCAAGCCGGTGCGATTCGCGCGGCGCTGGAGCCCCATCCGGAGCTGCACGTTCCCGAGCACTTCCACGTGGAGGTTCTTTCGGCGTTGCGGCGCTACTCGATCCGGGGAGAGCTGAGCGAACGTCGCTCCGCGGTGGCCATCGAAGCGCTGACCGAGCTGCGAGTGATCCGGTATCCGGTGATGGACCTGGCCGATGCCGTGTGGGATCTGCGCCCCGTACTGACGGCATATGACGCTGCTTATCTCGCACTGGCACGCTGGCTCGACCTCCAGGTCGTCACGCTCGACGGCGGCCTAGGTGCGGCTGCTCGCGCCGATGGCCGACTTGTGTCGCTGTCGGAGTGATCCGCTCGGACGAGCGAAGTACACTCCCGACCCGGACTATCGGCAACTACTGCGCTTTTCGCCTGTAAAAGGGACTGATTGATCTGATTTCTACAAACCAGTTCAAGAACGGCAACCACATCGACGTCGAGGGGACGATCTTCAAGATCCTCGAGTTCCAGCACGTCAAGCCCGGCAAGGGCGGGGCGTTCGTGCGGACGAAGCTGCGGCGGACGAGCGACGGCAACGTGATCGACCGCACGTTCCGCGCCGGCGAGAAGTTCCGGTCGGTGCGGACCGAGGTGCGCAAGATGCAGTTCCTCTACAGCGACGGCACTGATGCGCACTTCATGGACTCCGAGTCGTTCGAGCAGATCGCGATCCCGGAGGCGACGCTCGCCGAGCCGCTGAAGTGGACGCGCCCGAACGACGAGGTCGAGCTGCTGTCGATCGACGACCAGCCGGCCGACCTGCAGATCCCGAGCGCGGTCGACCTCGAGGTGACCGAGACCGAACCGGGCCTGCGCGGCGACACTGCCTCAGGCGGCGGCACCAAGCCGGCGACGCTCGAGACCGGCGCCCACGTCAACGTCCCGCTGTTCGTGAACATCGGCGACAGAGTGCGCGTCGACACCCGCACGGGCGACTACGTCTCGCGCGCGTAGCCGCCCCGTGGCCCGTCGCAGCGAGCAGCGTCGCAGAGCCGTGTTCGCGCTCTACCAGCACGACCTCACCGGACGTCCGCTCGAGGACACGCTGCCGCGCGACGCGGCACCCTTCACGCGTGCGCTCGCAGAGGCGACGCTGACCCGCCAGCCAGAGCTCGATGCGTTGATCGGCCATCACGCCGAGGGCTGGGCGCTCGAGCGGATCGCCCCGCTGGAGCGCTCGATCCTGCGCGTGGCGCTGCTGGAGATGCTGCATCCGGGCGAGGCGCCCGGCGAGCACCCGATCCCGCCCGAGGGCGCGATCGACGAGGCGGTCGAGACGGCGAAGGCCTACTGCGGCTCGGAGGCACCGGGGTTCGTGAACGGGATCCTCGCCGCGGTCCTGCGCGCGCATCAGGCAAAGAGCGTGACCAACGGCCGCGAGGCCTCCGCATGACCGGCATCGACCCGCTTCAGCACCTCACCGAGCAGCTCGAGCAGGCGGCTACGCAGCTGCGCAGCGGCGAGCTCGAGCCCCAGCAGGCGGCACGGCTCGTCGAGGAGTGCGCTCGCCTCGCCGGCGACGCCGCGACCGAGCTCGACCGGCGCGTGCGCGCGGCGGCGGACGCACCTGCTCCGCACGCCGCGGGCGGCGACGCGCCCGCCCGATGAGCGTCGGGTACCCCGAAGACCTGCGCACGCAGGTCGAGGATTACCTCGCCGGGCTGCGTTTCGTCGAGCCCGAGGCGGAGGGAGCGGCCGGGCTGGAGGAGGCGATGCGCTACTCACTGCTGGCCGGCGGCAAGCGCATCCGCCCGGTGCTCGCGCTGGCGGCTGCGCGGGCGGCCGGGGCTGACCCGGCGCGGGTCCTGCCGCTCGCGGCCGCGCTCGAGCTGATCCACACCTACTCGCTGATCCACGACGACCTGCCGGCGATGGATGACGACGATCTGCGCCGCGGCCGCCCGACCTGCCACAAGGCGTTCGGTGAGAATGTCGCGATCCTCGCCGGCGACGGGCTCTACGCGGAAGCGTTCCGCCATGTGCTGACGCGCCAGCAGGGCGATCCGGAGGCGATCCTCGCCACCGTCGGCGAGCTGGCCGCCGCGACGGGCGTCAATGGAATGGTCGGCGGGCAGTACCTGGACGTGACCGAACGCGCGCCGGCCGGGCCGGAGGGGCTGCGCACGATCCACGTGCTCAAGACGGGCAAGCTGATCGCCGCCTCGATCGTCTGCCCGCTGCGCCTCGTGCTCGTTGGCGAACCTGCGAGAATCGAGTTGTTCCGCGACTTCGCAAGCGAGCTTGGCGTCTTGTTCCAAATCGTCGACGACATACTCGACGTCACCGGCAGCGATGAGCGCCTGGGCAAGCCGCAGGGCAGCGACGAGCGACTCGGGAAGCGCACCTACGTGAGCGCCTTCGGACTCGACGGGGCGCGCAAGCTGGCCGCGGAGTCGTATCGCAATGCATCCGCCGCGCTGGAGCGGGCGGCCCCGGGCGGCGCGACCGAGCTGGAGCAGATCACCGACTTCATCGCCACGCGCACCTCATGAGCGACTCCACCGACCACGACGACGACCGCGAGGCGATCCTCCCGCGCATCGAGCGCCCGCAGGATCTCCACGGCCTCGACGACGCGCAGCTGACCCAGCTCGCGGGCGAGGTGCGCGAACACATCATCGACACGGTCGGGGAGATCGGCGGCCACTTCGGCGCGAACCTCGGCACCTGCGAGCTGGCGGTCGCGCTGCACTCGCTGCTCGACTCGCCGACCGACAAGATCCTTTGGGACGTCGGCCACCAGGCCTACCCGCACAAGGTCCTCACCGGCCGCCGCGACGAGCTCCCGACGATCCGCAAGTACAGAGGCCTGACGCCGTTCTGCTCGGTCGAGGAGTCCGAGCACGACGTCATGGGCGCCGGCCACGCCTCGACCTCGATCGGCTACGCGGTCGGGCTCAAGGAGGCGATGCGCCACGGCAACGGTCCCGACGGCAAGGTCGTCGCGGTGATCGGCGACGGTGCGATGACGGGCGGCGTCGCGTTCGAGGCCGTTCATCAGGCCGGCGGGCTCGGCACGCCGATCGTCGTGGTGCTGAACGACAACGGCATGTCGATCTCGCCGAACGTCGGCGCCCTGTCGCGCTACTTCAACCGCATCCGCCTGAACCCGAAGGGCTGGCATGCGCGCGAGGGCGTCGAGGGCGGCCTGACGAAGCTGCCGGGCGGGATCGGCGCCGCGTTCGAGCGGCTCGGCCCGCAGCTGAAGGAGTCCATCAAGGCGTTCTGGGCGCCTGGCCTCTTCTGGGAGGAACTCGACTGGGCCTATATGGGCGTCATCGACGGTCACGACGTGCCGCACCTGCGCGAGGCGCTGCGCGAGGCGCTCGCCGCCGACCGACCTGTCGTCGTGCACATCGCGACGGTGAAGGGCAAGGGCTTCGCGCCTGCCGAGGACGGCGGCCTCGAGGGGATGGAGAAGTGGCATGCGGCGAAGCCGAAGTCGATCGCCAACGGCGCGCCCGCGCCCGCGGTGGTCCCGCCGCCCGGCAGCGCGCCCGCTCCGCCGAAGCCGCCGCAGTACACGAAGGTCTTCGGCGATGCGCTCGTGCGCGAGTGCGAGCGCGACGAGCGGGTCCTCGGCATAACGGCCGCGATGAACACGGGGACCGGGCTCGACATCCTCCAGAAGGCCTTCCCTGACCGCTATTTCGACGTCGGCATCGCCGAGCAGCAGGCGCTGCTGTTCGCGAGCGGCCTCGCGCTGCAGGGCGCCAAGCCGGTCGCCGCGATCTACTCGACCTTCCTGCAGCGCGCGTTCGACCAGATCGTCCACGACATCTGCTTGCAGAGACTGAACGTCGTGCTCGCGATGGATCGTGCCGGCCTCGTCGGCGACGACGGCCCGACGCACCACGGCGCGTTCGACATCGCCTACCTGCGCCCGCTGCCGCACATCGTGCTGATGGCTCCGCGCGACGAGGCGAATCTCGTGCACATGCTGCACACCGCCCTGACCTACGACGACGGCCCCGTCGGCCTGCGCTACCCGCGCGGCGAGGCGGTCGGCATCGCGCTGCCGGACGCGCCGCGCGTGATCCCGATCGGGACCGGCGAGATCCTGCGGGCCGGTGAAGGCGGCAAGGTCGCGCTGCTCGGCTACGGCAGCGGCGTCGGCAAGGCGTTGGAAGCAGCCGAGCTGCTGCGCGAGCACGGAATCGCGGCAACCGTCGCCGACGCGCGCTTCGCGAAGCCGCTCGACGCCGGGCTCGTTGCGCAGCTGATGGCCGAGCACGATTTGCTCGTGACGGTCGAGGAGGGCGTGCTCGCGGGCGGCTTCGGCTCAGCCGTGTGGGAGACGCTGTCCGACGCCGGCCTGCCCTCGCGCATCCTGCGCGTCGGCCTGCCCGACCGCTATGTCACGCACGGCGCGCCCGCGCTGCTGCACGAGGAGGTCGGCTTCACCGGTCCGCAGATCGCCGCGCGGATCCTTGCGGCGGTCGGCGAGCCGCACCAGGTCGGCGCACCCTCGTAGTCAGCAGGGGCCGCAGACGCCGCGCAGCCGGGGAGCGGTGCGTCCAGGCCTCCTGGCGGTGGCCGCCATGCACGGCGAGGGCGTAGACGACCAGGACGTCGACCGCGAACAGCGAGATCGACAGGAAGGGATGACTCCAAGCTGGAGTACGTGGTTTACCCGGATGGGGTCAGCGTTCGAACTTGCGAGGATCGCAGGTCAGAGGGACGCGAGGGACCGGCCGATGAGCTTGCTGCGAGCACAGTCTTCCCAGGGCGCGATCGGATCGATCGCAGGTGCGGCCGAGCGGCGTCGCATCGAGCGCGACCTCCATGACGGCGCACAGAACTGCTCATCGCGGTCCGCTCGGTCGCGCAGGGCGCCGATCCGGCTCGACCGCACGAAGGACGGGCTCGGCTTCGCGGTGGACGACGACGGGGCGGGCTTCGCGCGCACGGCAAGCGTCGGCAGGGTGTGGCCCATACGACAACCGCCAGACACTAGGTTGGAACAAAGCAACGAAAGGACGGAACATGACGGTCGTTGCACCGGATACACATCAGACCCTTGCAGGCCTGTCCGCGGGCGATCTGACGATGCTCGAGCAGGCACTCGGGATGCGCGAGGCGGCGCTCGCGAGCACCGGCCTGGACGCGCGCACGTTCGCGCTTGTGAAGATCGCGGCGCTGATCGCACTCGACGCCCCGCCGGCCTCGTATGCCTGGCAGGTAGGCAACGCGCTTGACGAAGGCGCGACGCCGGAGGACATCCTCGGCGTGCTGCGCGCCGTCGGGCCGCAGGTCGGCGGTCCGCGCGTCATCGCGGCGGCGCCGGAGATCATGCTCGCGCTCGGGCTTGCGCTGCCCGACGAGCAGGGCTGAGGGGAGGCAACATGCCAATCGGACGACGCCGTCCCCTGTTGCGCGCCGCCGCCGTCGGCGGAGGCGCCTACGTCGCCGGCAAGCGCCGCGCCCAGTCCCAGGAACGCGAGGCGGGGCAGGAAGCGCGCTTGGAACAGCTCGAACAGCAACCCGCCGCTGCGGCGCCGCCACCGGCCGCTGCCGCACCTCCGGCCGGTCCCGCACCGGACATGATCGAGCAGCTGCGCCAGCTCGGTGAGCTGCACGCGCAGGGCGTGCTGACCGACGAAGAGTTCGCCCGCCAGAAGGCGCGGATGCTCGGATAGGCCTCAGCGGATCCGGTAGTCGGCGTTCGCGACCAGCGACAGCGCGTAGTCGACCCAGAACGTGCCGCTCGGCGGGGGGTTCGGCGTCGCGCTGCACGCCCCGGCGGAGCGGCCGGGCTGGCCGACCCAGACGAACGCGTCGAGATGCGGATAGGCCGCGGGCACGGCGGTCGTGGGTCTTGGCCCGAGCCCGCGGCCCGGCGGATTGCAGTGGATCGTGTTGCCGTTCGCGACGTGGTCGTGCGGGCGCAGCGGTCCACGGCCGTTCGTCGCCGTGTTGACGACGTAGCGCAGACCCGGGATCTTGCGCACCAGCGTCTCGCCGTAGGCGATCTCCTTCGAGGTCCAGTCCTGGTGCGTGCCGTTGGTGAAGACGCCCTCGATCCGCCCGACGCCGATCCGCCGCAGCACGCGTGCGTAGAAGCGGGGGTTGCCGACGTCGGCGGCCGCTCCGTCGACGTAGACGATCGCGTTGGGCGCGCCCGCGAGCGAGCCGATCGCCGAGCGCAGCTCCTTCGCGCGCACGTCGAGCCCGTGCGGCGAGAGGCAGCCCGCGGTCATCAGCGCGTCGATCTCCAGAAACACGACGACGCGATGCGAGCCGAGCCCTTGCGCGAAGCGCCGGTACCACTGCTTGTAGCTCTCGATCGCCGCCGGCGCGTCGCTGGCCTCGCCGCACGACTTGTGCTCCAGGCGGTAGGTGCTGACGAGCGGCACCGAGCCGGGCTGCTGCGCGGCGGCCCGTGCGAGGTACTGCGTGAGTCTGCGGACGGGATCCCCGTCCCAGCTCCCGAAGCGCTTCGTCTCCGGCTGGTCGGCGATCGCCTGCAGCTGCGCGACGGCATCGGGTCGCCGGTGGCGGATCTGCTCGATCACCGTGCCGACGAGGTTGCCGCCGGGATCGGTGAAGAAGCGCACGCCCGCGAGTGCACCGGGCGAGGCGCCGGCTGTCGCCGTCATGGCGGACGCGGTCGCGGCGAGGGCGAGCAGGAAGGGGAGCAGGCGGCGCACGTCAGCGGATGCGGTAGTCGGCGTTGCGGATCAGCTCGATCGCGTAGTCGAGCCAGAACTGGCCGGCCGGCGGCGGATTTGGCGTCTTCGAGCAGGCCCCCGCGGAGCGGCCCGGGTTGCCGATCCAGAAGAGCCCGTCGAGGTTGCGGAAGCGGGGCGGCACGACCGACGTCGGCTTCGGGCCGAGCCCGCGCCCGGGGGCGTTGCAGCGGAACGAGTTGCCGAAGCGGACGCGGCTCTTGGGGATCAGCGGACCGCGGCCGTTCGCGGCCGTGTTGATGACGTAGTGCGGCTTGCCCCCGAGACGGCGCACGAGCTTGCGACCATAGGCGATCTCTCTGCGGGTCCAGTTCTGGTGCGTCGAGTTGGTGAAGAAGCCCTGGATCCGGCCAACGCCCACGCGCCGCAGCAGGCGCGCGATGTAGGCCTCGTTGTGCGCATCGCCCGCCCCCGCGTCGACGTAGACGACCGCGTGCGGCAGCGGCGCGAGCAGGCCGATCGCGGTGCGCACCTCGTCGATCCGCCGCCGCAGGCCGACGCGCGAGAGACACTTCGTCGTGATCAGCGCGTCGATCTCGTAGAACAGCACGACGCGCTGGCTGCCGATGCCGTGCGCGAACGCCTCGTACCAGCGCTTGTAACGCTCGACCTCCTCCGGCGAGTCGGCGTAGCCGCCGCAGCTGACGTGCTTGAGACGGTAGGTCGCGATCAGCGGGACGGCGCCGGGATCGTCGCGATGCGCCGTCGCGAGGTGCTGCGCCACGGCGGCGCCGGGCTGGTCGTTGAAGGCGCCGAAGCGCTTCGTCTCCGGCTGGTCGGCGATCACGCTGAGGAGCGCGGCGGCTTTCGGCTTGCTGTGTCGGATCTGCTTGATGACGGTGCCCGCGAGGTTGCGCGAGGGGTTCGTGTAGAAGCGCGCGCCCTCGAGCGGGTTGGCGCCCGTCGGTGGCGGGTCGAGCGCGAGCGGGTTGAGCGCATCGCGTACGCCGACCACATCGTCGTCGACGATCGTGAGCGTCGCGCGCGTCGGCGCGTCGAGTCTCTGCGGGTAGGCGCCATAGATCCCGACCTTCGCCGTCTCGTCGGACTCGACGAGGTCGTCGGGCACGATCGGCACGTCGAACGAGGCGGTCGCCTGGCCGTCGGCGAAGTCGAGCCGCCCGCTGACGCGCGTGTAGTCGACGTTCTCGACGGCGCTGTGCTGCCAGACCGCGTAGCGCACCTCGCCATGGCCGTTCGTGACGCTGCGCTCGACGGTGATCGTCGCAGCCCGGTCGCTCTCGTGTGCGCTGAACGTGGCGCTGGAGAGGCGCACAGTCCCGGCCGCGAGGGCGTTCACGGCGAGCGCGAGCTGTGCGAGCAGCGTGAGTGCAGCAAGCAGCCAGAGCTTGGGTCGGCGACGCATGGCCCGAGCCATACCCGCTGCAACACGACGAATTCCCGAATGGAGCTTTCGCCCCGCTTTCGGGTTCTAAGCCCTACGTGATGCGAAAGTCCGCGTTCCCGATCAGCTCGAGCGCGTAGCCGAGCCAGAAAGATCCGGTCGGCGGCGCCTGGGCGGAGTTCGCGCATCTGCCGGCCGAGCGGCCGGGGTTGCCGATCCAGAAGAGCCCGTCGAGGTGGCGGTATTGCGCCGGGACGGCGGACGTCGGTCTCGGCCCGAGCCCTCGGCCTCTCGCGTTGCAGCGGAAGGAATTGCCGTGCTTGACGCGGCTCTTCGGGATCAACGGCCCGCGTCCGTTCGCCGCCGTGTTGATCACGTAGTGCGGCCCGCCGCCGAGCTTGCGCACGAGCCAGCGCGCGTACTTGATCTCCTTCTTCGTCCAGTCCTGATGCGTGGAGTTGGTGAAGAAGCCCTGGATCCGCTCGACGCCGACCCATCTCAGCATCCGCGCCATGAAGCCGCGGTCGTGCGCGTCCGCCGCGCCGGCGTCGACGTAGACGACGGCGTGGGGGAGCGTCGAGAGCGTGGCGATCGCGGAGCGCAGCTCGTCGATGCGCACCTTCAGGCCATCGTGCGAGAGGCACGGCGCGGTGATCAGCGCGTCGATCTCGTAGAACAGCACGACGGAGTGATTGCCGATCCCCTGCGCGAACTCCTGGTACCAGCGCTTGTAAGCGTCCACCTCGGCTGGAGAGTCGCTCACGTGCCCGCACGCGAGGTGCTTGAGGCGGTAGGTACTGATCAGCGGGATCGCGCCCGGGTCGGTCGCCTGCGCGCGCTGCAGGAACGTCGCGATCTCGTGCTTCGGGTTCGGCGTCCAGCTGCCGAAGCGCTTCGTCTCCGGCTGATCGGCGATCACGCGCAGCTTCGCCGCGGTTGCGGGATCGCGGTGGCTGAGCGAGTGCGCGACGCGGTTGGCGAGGCCCCACTCCTCGTCGACGAAGAAGCGCGCGCCCTGCAGCGGGTTGCCGTTCGTTGCCGTGGTCGCGAGCCCAAGCGGGTTCAGCAGGTCGCGGTCGCTTGCGATCGTGTCGCCGTCGACGATCGTCAGGCGCGCGCGCTGCGGATCGACGAGCCGCATCGGATAAGCGCCATAGATGCCGAGCTTGACGGTCTCGTTGTTCTCCACGTCGCCGTCATCGTGGATCGGGATCTGGAAGGTCGCCTCGCGCTGGCCGTCCTCGAAGTCGACGCGGCCGGAGACCGGCTCGTACTCGAGGTTCGGCTGCGCCGACTGGTCGTACCAGACGCCGTAGCGGACCTCGCCGTGGCCGCTGGAGTTGCTGCGCACGACGGTGATCGTGGCCGCGCCTGCGTTCTCCTGGACGCTGTAGCTGTCGGAGGAGAGCTGGACGGTGCCGTCGCCGGCGGCGGACGCGGCAGCGGCCGGCAGCAGCAGCGCGGCGAGGAGGGTGAGGAGGAGCAGGGGACGAGACGGCATTTGGCGACCGATAGGTGCATCGGTCCGTGCACGCAGTCGGCTGAGGCGACAGCCTGCCCGACCGAACGAGCGTCCAGGCCGCTTAAAAGAGAACGGCCCGCCGAAGCGAGCCGTTCTCAGGGAGGAGAGATGTGTCTATGTGGTGTTGCTGTGATCGGTGGGGGAAGTTAAGAGGCCCGCGCGGAGTAGCGGGTGGCGGCGTCGAGCGCGAGCTGCGCGATCCCGACGGCACCGAGGAAGAGCGCTGCGGCGGTGTCGCCGACGAGCGCCAGGGGGATGGCGACGAGCACGGCCGCGGATGCGATCCCGTAGTCGAACGCCTGGTGGGCGGAGACCTGAGCGGGCTTCTCGGCGGCATCGAGCGCGAGCCCGACGATGCAGACGCCGACCAGGACCGAGACGACCGCGCCCGCAAGTCCGAAGCCCAGCGCGAACGGCGCGACCAGCGCGAGGATGCCGATCGGCAGCTCAAGCGCGCCGTGCGTCGGGAGGGAGATGGTGGGGCGGAGGGCGGTCATTGCGCCATCCATGGTGGGGGCTTGTGACACGTTTGTGTGTGAGGTCGCGCACAGAGAGCTGATCGATCCGCAACGTCACAGTTCTTTGCTGTTGAGGGCGGTTCACTGCGACCGTAGGCTGCTCGGAGCCCATGATTCGTCCCTCTCACAGACCAACTCGGCTTCACAGTCGCGGAACGTCGGCTCGACCGCTCCTCGGCGGCATTGGCAGCGCCCTCGCTCTGTTTGGCGGACGCCAGGTCCACGTGTGGGAGCGGGACGACGCGCTCGCGCTCGCGCGGGACCGGGAACTGCTCCACCGTGACGGCTTCGCCGCGGTGTTGATCGCGGCGAATGACGAGGCGACGACACCGACGTCCGGACCGCTTCGGTGCTGACCGACTGGCCACGGATCACGACGGGTGGGGGTTCGCGACGATCGTGACCGCGATCGCGGGGTTGCTCGGTGCCGCTGTGTTCAGTCGCAGGTTGCAAGACCGAGGGAGGGATCCAACCTTGGACGGACCGCCTGCAAAGGACTCGATCCGCGGTTCGTAGCGGTCTCGCTCGGCCCGGCCGGTAGCGTTCCCCCGCGATGGCGACGAAGATGCGACTCGACACGCTGCTGGCCGAGCGGGGGGTTTTCGCCTCCCGTACGCGCGCGGCCGCGTCCGTGCTGGCGGGCGAGGTGCTGCTCGGCGACGAGCGACGGCGGGCCGACAAGCCCGGCCAGCTGGTCTCCGACGACGTGCTCGTGGCGGTCACCGCCGAGCAGGAGTTCGTCTCGCGTGGGGGGCGCAAGCTCGCGAACGCGCTTGACACGTTCGGGCTCGATGTCGCAGATCGCCACGCGCTCGACGTCGGCGCCTCGACCGGCGGCTTCACCGACTGCCTGCTGCAGCGCGGCGCCGCGCACGTCGTCGCGCTTGACGTCGCCTACGGCGAGCTGAGCTGGCGGATCCGCAACGACGAGCGGGTCACCGTCCTGGAGCGCCGCAACGCCCGTGAGCTCGACCCGGCCGAGCTGCCCTACGCGCCCGACCTCGTCGTGATCGACGTCTCGTTCATCTCGCTCGCGAAGGTGCTGCCGGCCGTGCTCGCCGCGACGGCGGACCGGTTCGACTGCATCGCCCTCGTCAAGCCGCAGTTCGAGGTCGGGCGCGGGAACGTCGGCAAGGGCGGTGTCGTGCGCGATGCGGACGAGCGCCGCGCTGCGCTCGTGGCCGCGGGCGCAGCGGCCCAGAGGCTGGGCGCCGCCGTCCTCGGCTACGTCTCCTCGGGCTTGCCCGGGCCGAAGGGCAACCAAGAGAGCTTCGTATGGCTCGCCGAGCCGGGCCGCGCCGGCGCCGTCGACGATCTCGAGGCGGCTGCACGAAAGGTCGAGCCGTGAGCAGAGTCGCCACCGTCTTCACGCATCGCCGCCCCACAGAGACGCACGACGCGCTGGCGAAGCTCGTCGACGTTGCGCGCGCAGCCGGGTGGACGCTCTCGTTCACGCCGGAGGAGACGCGCAAGCACGCGCTCGCCCCAGGCGAGGGACTCGTGCTCGACGCGCCGGTCCCGCACGACGCCGACCTCTGCATCGCGCTTGGCGGCGACGGCACGATCCTCCACGGCCTGCGCGCCTACGCCGGCACGGCCGTGCCGGTCTTCGGCATCAACTTCGGCGAGGTCGGCTTCCTCGCGACGGTCGAACCGGACGGTGTGACCGCTGGCGTGGAGCTCGCGCTGCGCGGCGAGTTCGACACGCTGAGACTGCCGGGGATCGAGGTGACCTCCGGCGACCAGTCGTGGCTCGCGATGAACGACGTTTCGTTCCACCGCAAGCAGGGCCTGCGCGTCGCCGACCTCGCCTTCGACGTCGCCGACGAGGAGGTCGGGCGTGTCCGTTGCGACGGGCTCGTGATCGCCACGCCGGCCGGATCGACCGGCTACAACCTTGCCAACGGCGGGCCGGTGATGGCGTGGGGCGTGGAAGGGCTCGCCGTCTCGTTCATAGCGCCCCACTCGCTGACGGCGCGCGCGCTTGTCGTCGCCCCGCAGGACGCGATCGCCGTGCGCAGCCGCTCGCAGGAGGAACCGGTCGACGTGAGCATCGACGGCCGCCCGATGTGCGAGCTGGCCCCGGGAGGACGCGTCAGTGCACGCTTCAAGGATGGCGTCGGCACGCTCGCGCAGGTGCCGGGCGCGAGCTTCTACCACCGCCTGCGCGAGAAGTTCGGTCGCCTCGCGAACGGGGTGTAGCCACCGACGGGCAGGATCCGTCCGGTGGGAGCAGAACACTTGTTCGCATGCTTCATGAGCTGCGAGTCGAGAACCTGCTGCTGATCGAGCGCGCCGAGCTGCGGCTCGGCTTCGGCCTCAACGTCTTGACGGGCGAGACCGGCGCCGGCAAGACGATGCTCGCGCACGCGCTCGACCTGCTGCTCGGCGGCAGAGCGCGCAGCGGGATCGTGCGCCCTGGTGCTGAGGAGGCGTATGTCGAGGGGATCTTCGCGCTCGATGCACGCACCCGCGAGTTGCTTGGCGAGCGGTTGCCGGCGGACGCCGACGAGCTCGTGCTCGCGCGGCGCGTGTGGGCTGATGGCCGCACGCGCGCATACCTGGGCGGTCGCGCGGCGACGGTCGGGGAGCTGCGCGAGATCGGTGGCGAGCTGCTCGCCTTCTACGGCCAGCACGAGCACCGCCGCCTGATGCTCGCTTCCGCGCAGCTGGAGGTGCTCGACGGCTTCTGCGGGCCCGAGCAGCGCGCGCGCCGCGCGGCGGCCGCCGCTGCGCATGCCGACGTGCGCGCCTGCCTGCGCCGTGCCGAGGAGCTGGGCGCGCTCGACGGCGCGCGCGAACGCGAGCTCGACCTGCTTCAGTTCGAGCTGCGGGAGATCGAGGAGGCCGACCCGAGCGAAGCCGAGCAGGCGCAGCTGACCGCGGAGCGAGAGCGGTTGCGTCACCTGGAGGCACTGCGCATCGCCGCGGCGGCGGGCTCGGAGGCGATCGCGCCGGCCCACGGCGAGGGGGGCGCGGGCGAGCTGCTCGCCACGGCCGGCCGTCAGTTCGACGCGGTCGCCGGCGTCGACCCGCAGCTCGACGGGCTCGCCGAGCGCGTGCGCGCGCTCGCGATCGAGGCGGACGACGTCGCCGTCGAGCTGCATCGCTATCTCGACGGGGTCGAGGGAGAGCCCGGCCGCCTGGAGATCGTGGAGCAGCGGCTCGAGACCTTCGCACGGCTGGAGCGCAAGCACGGCGGCAGGATCGCGGCCGTGCTCGCCCACGCGGACGAGTGCCGCGCGCGCCGCGACGAGCTGGCGGGCGCGGAGGCCGCGCTGCAGGAGACGACCGACGCGCTGGAGGCAGCGCGCGAGCGGTTGGACACGGTGGCCCGCGAGCTGCACGACACGCGCGCGGCGGCCGCACCGGCGCTCGCCGAGGCCGTGCGCGGGCGGCTCGCCGAGCTGGCGATGCCCGACGCGCGCTTCGAGGTCGAGATCTCCCCGCGCGACGAGCCGGGCCCGACCGGCGCCGACGCCGTCGAGCTGCTGATCGCCGCGAACCCCGGCGTCCCTGCTGGCCCGCTGCGCGAGGTCGCCTCAGGCGGCGAGCTCTCTCGCGTGATGCTCGCGCTGCTCGGCGTCGCAAACGCGGACGTCGACGCCGCCGCCCGCCTGCTGGTGTTCGACGAGGTCGACGCGGGCATCGGCGGCCACACCGCCAACGCCGTCGGCGCGCAGCTGCACGGGCTCGCGACCGATCGTCAGGTCCTCTGCATCACCCACCTCCCGCAGGTCGCCGCGCACGCTGATCGCCACTTCCGGATCGAGAAGGACGGCAGCGGCGAGACCGCGATCACGACCGTCACCCAGCTCAGAAGAGATGCCGTCGTCGCCGAGCTCGTCCGCATGCTCGGCGCGGACGAGACCGACAGAGCTGCGCGCCGTCACGCGAGAGAGCTGCTGAAGGCCGCCTGAACGGACCAGGGCATTTGCACTCGCCGTCGAATAGCGTCGCGTTCGCAGGAATCTGAAAGGAACGCGATGGCGCAAGAGGTGGACATCGGCCCAGGGGCCACCGGCAAGATCCGCAGCTTCTGGATGGGGTTCTTCCTCACGGTCGTGACGCTGGGGATCTACGCACCCTGCTGGTACTACTTCGTCAACGACGAGCTGAAGGACATCGGCGCCGAGAGAGACGATCAGAGCCTCGCCTCGTCGAGCCCCGCGATGTCGGTCGTCGCGATCCTGATCGGCGGCGCAGTGATCATTCCGCCGTTCCTGTCGGTCTACAACTACGGCCAGCGGATCAAGCGCGCCCAGCGCCTGAGCGGTGTTCCGAGAGAGCAGCAGATCAACCCCACCGCCGCCTTCCTGCTGTGGTTCCCCGGTGCCCTCCTCGTCGTCCCGTACTTCATTCACTACTGGTACGTCACCAAGCACCAGAACCTGGCGCTCAGAGCAGTCGCCAGCCTTCCGCTGGACGGCGGGATGAGCACGGCCACGGCAGACGCCGTGAACCTGCCGTAGGCCGCCCGCAGCAGCGCTGGGCCCAAGGCGCTTGGGCCCAGCCGAACGGCCCCGTAGAATCAACGGCTTCGTGGCCGTCCCTCCCTCAACCACCGCCACGTCGCCTCCCCAAGCGCCGGCGCGCGAGGTGGCTGGGATCGCGCGGCTCGGGAAGCGCACCAAGCACCTCGTGAAGCGGCTGCGGCCGGGCGACGTCGCGATCATCGACCATCGCGACCTCGACCGCGTCTCGGGTGAAGATCTCGTCGCCTGCGGGGTCGCCGGCGTCGTCAACTGCTCGCCGTCCTCCACGGGCAGCTACCCGAACATGGGACCGCTGCTCGTCGCCCAGGCCGGCATCGCACTGGTCGACGTTCCCGGCGACGGCCTCTTCGAGCGCTTGCACGACGGCGATCCGGTCATCCTCAGAGGTGGGGAGGTGTGGTGCCGCGGCGAGCGTGTCGCATCCGGGGAGTTGCTCGAAGCCGAGCGGATCCAGGCCGAGACGGATCAGCGCCGCGCGGAGATCGGCGAGGCGCTGGAGGCGTTCGCGCACAACACCGTCCAGTACATGCTGGAGGAGCGCGACCTGCTCGCCGGGCGAATCGACCTGCCGAGATTCGACACCGACTTCCGCGACCGCCCGGTGCTGATCGTCGTGCGCGGCGTCGACCACAAGCGCGACATCAAGGCGCTGAGACCGTACATCCGCGACCTGCGGCCGGTCCTCGTCGGCGTCGACGGCGGAGCCGACGCGCTGCTGCAGGAAGGCTTCAAGCCGGACATGATCGTCGGCGACATGGACTCGGCCGCCGAGGCGACGCTGCGCTGCGGCGCCGAGCTCGTCGTGCACGCCTATCCCGACGGCCGCGCGCCCGGGCGCGAGTACCTGGAGCAGCTCGGCCTCGAGCACAAGATCGTGCCGGCACCGGGCACGAGCCAGGACATCGCGATGCTGATCGCCGCCGAGAAGGGCGCCGAGCTGCTCGTCTCCGTCGGCTCGCACTTCAACCTCGTCGAGTTCCTCGACAAGAACCGCCGGGGGATGGCGTCGACGTTCCTCACACGCCTGCGCGTGGGAGAGATCCTCGTCGACGCGAAGGGCGTGAGCCGCCTCTACAAGCCGCGGCCGGGCGTGGCGCCGATCGGACTGCTCGCGCTCACGGGGATCCTCGCGCTCGTCGCCGTGATCCTGCTGACGCCTGGACTGCACGACGTCGCCGACCTGCTGTGGCTCAAGCTGCAGGTGCTGCTCGGCATCGACGCTTAGGCACGCGCAAGCTCCACCTGACACGCTCCCCGCGATGCTGAACTTCCGCTACCACGCTCTGTCGCTCGTCGCCGTCTTCCTGTCGCTCGTGATCGGGCTGCTGCTCGGCGTCGCGATCGGCGACAAGGGCCTGGTCTCCAGCGCTGAGCAGGACGTGCGCGCCTCCTTGCGCGACGACGTGCGCGACGCGCAGGGGGAGCGCGACGATGCGCGCGCTCAGCTTCAGGAGCGCCAGCAGTTCGAGGCCGATGCCTACCCGGCGCTCGTGGGCGGCCGGCTCGCAGGCCGGCGAATCGCTCTGATCGAGCTGGGCGGGCCGTCGGACCGCATGTGGAACCTGACGAAGGACGCGCTCCAGGGCTCAGGCGCCCGCCTGACGTCGGTCTCGGTGATTCGCGAGCCGCTCCAGCTCGAGGAGCTGGCTGCCGCCGCGCGCGGCACGCGATACGAACAGCTTGCCCAGGACCCCGGCCTGCTGCACCCGTTCGCGACGCGCGTCGGCATCCAGTTCACGCAGGGGGGACGGCTGCTGCGCCTCGTGCGGCGTGACCTGCTGCAGCAGGGCAGCGGCACGCTGAACGGCGCCGACGGCGTCGTGATCGTTCGCAACACTCCGCAGCTCGACGGTGAGGACGCGAGCGCCGTCGATGCCTTCGAGGACGGCCTCATGCGCGGGCTGCGCGCGCAGGATCTTCCGGTCGTCGGCGTCGAGACGACCG
Organism: Conexibacter sp.; assembly: GCA_035264605.1. Classification (GTDB taxonomy): domain Bacteria; phylum Actinomycetota; class Thermoleophilia; order Solirubrobacterales; family Solirubrobacteraceae; genus Conexibacter. The sequence continues at coordinate 42,454 of DATFPW010000040.1, forward strand.
ATGCCGAGACCTCGCAGATCGAGTGGTTCAAGGACCACGAGCTCTCCAGCGTCGATGACCTCGACGACCCGATCGGCCGCGCGGCGGTCGTCTTCGCGCTCGCCGGCGAGCGCGGCAGCTTCGGCGTGAAGGCGACCGCTGACGGCGGCCGGCTGCCGCCGCTCCTGCAGTGAGCACGACCGACGAGCTGCACACGGGGCGGCTGCTGCTGCGCCGCTGGCGCGACGAGGACGACGCGCCGATGACGGCGATCAACCGCGACCCCGAGGTCACGCGCTACCTCAACCGCCCGGTGACGGAGGTCGCGCTGGCCGCCTTTCTTCCGATGTTCGTCGAGCATTGGAAGCAGCATGGCTTCGGCCCATTCGCGCTCGAGTCGCGCCAGGCGGATGATGCAGGCGCGCTGATCGGCTTCGCCGGTGTCGCCTACCCGGCCTACCTGCCGGCGCTCGCCGAGCGGCCGGAGATCGGCTGGCGCCTCGCCCGCAGCGCGTGGGGGCGCGGGCTCGCGACGGAGGCGGCGCTCGCCGCGCGCGACCACGCCTTCGAGACGCTCGGCTTCCCGGAGCTGATCGCGATCGTCCATCCCGACAACGCGCGCTCGCAGGCGGTCGCGCGCAAGCTCGGCATGCGGGTCGAGCGCCAGGTCCACAACCCGGTCCTGCGCCGGCCGGTCGACGTCTGGCGTGTCAGTCCGGTGCAGCTGCGGACAGCGGCTGCCGCCGAACCTCGTCGTCGACCGCCGGGTTGAAGTTGACCGTGTACGAGCAGATCACGCGCAGCGCGCTCCAGCGCAGCTCGCAGGTGCGAGCGAAGTCCTCGAGCTGCTCGCGGCTGCCGTCGTAGCGCTCCTGGCCGACGGCGAGCTGCGGACCATCGGCGTCCGCGAGCAGCTCCGCCAGCGATGGTCCCGCGTCGTCGGCACGGTCCGCACCCTTGCACTCCCGCTCCCGCCGGTAGCCCTCGGTGACGACCGCGCGCGCCGTGTACGGCCACTGCGAGCTAAGCACGAGCCAGCGGATCGTCGCCGCCGGGTCGTCGATCACGACGCGAGCGTCGTCGCGCAGCTCCGGCACGCGGGCCTTCGACTCGGCGAGCGTGCGCACGAGGCGATAGACGTTGATCACGCGCTTGAGCTTGCGCGGGTTCGGATTCAGGTACGCGCTCAAATCTTCGAACGCCTTGATCTCCTCGCGTGTGAAGGCGACCCGCTCGCCGAGTCTTGCGCCGACGACGTCGAGCTGGGAGTGCGGCGTGGCGTACGTGCCGGATGCGGCGCTGTAGCTCGTCGGCGTGCTGTCCGCGACGTTCGAGCCCACGGTCAGCGACAGGCTCGACGACGATGTCCTGACGATCGGCTGCAGCTCGATCCTCGCCGGCATCGGCGGCTCGCTCGGGAGATGCGCGGCGAGGAACGCCCCGAGTGCCGTGGGGGTCGGATCGGGGATCCGGAAGGGAATCTGGACGATTTTGTCGAGGTACTCATACCCGGTGGCGCCGGCCTTCTCCAGCAGGCCGCCGTAGTGCTCCTGGATCGCCGCCGTGACGATGCGGGCGTCGATCCCCATGCAGACGATGAAGCTGCCGCGGTCCAGCAGCCGGTTCACCGCCTGGAGGACCTGCACGGCCTGCGCGGGCTCGCAACGGTCGAGGTCGTCGATCAGGATCAGGACGCGCCGGTTGCGACCGTCCTCGTTGCGCAGCCGGTCCTCGAGGAACTCGAGATCCTCGCGGATGTCCTCCAGCTGGGGCAGGCGAGCGCCGTACCCGCGGCTCGCGAACAGCGAGGCGAGCCACTTGCTCGACGGCGCCGCCGCCGTGTCGCTCGCGACCTTGAGCACGCCGCCCACGCCGAGCACGAGAAAGCCGCTGACGGCGGCCGCCGGGCTGAGATCGAGGCCGATCACGGCGAACACAGCCGCCGCGAGCAGCAGCACGCCCGTCACGAGGATCCGCTCGCGATTGCGACGCCACTCGCGCCTGACGTTGCGCGTGAAGAGCGTCCGGAATCTGCGCCACCGCGTCCATGGGATCTCGCGGTCGATCTTGTCCATCACGGTGCGTACGAGCGCTGGCCAGATCGCCTCCTCGGCGTTGTAGTCCCACGCGTTGAACGGCACCACGTGCACGAACGGAGGCCGTTCGGCGTTGTCGGTCCCGCCCTTCTCGGGCCGCTCGTCGTCCTGAGTGTCGGTGATCTGTCTGACGATCTGGCCGAGCAGGGTCGACTTGCCCATTCCCCACGAGCCGAAGATGCCGATCGTCAGCGGCGGCTCGGTGTGGGGCGAGGCGATGATCTCCGCGAAGGTGGTCGCGTAGTGCGCGAAGCCGAGCGCGTCGTCCTCTGCGGCGCGGTCGTTGTGCGCGCCGGCGAGCCGCTCCGGCTGCGGCTCGCGCTGGTGCTGCAGGGTCGTCTGCGCGAGGACGACGTCTCCGTACTCGTAGCCGAGCGCCTCGGCGTCATGGACGTCGTCGCTCGTGAGCTCAAACGGCGGCAGCTCGCGCTCGGGCAGGCGTGCGTCGGGGTGATCCTGCTGCCAGCACCACCAGATCGCGTCGACCATCGCGCGGTGCGCCCAGAACAGCGGGTCGAACGCGGCGTGGGAGATGCGCCCCATGTACCCGCCGACCCATACGTGCACGACGTTGCTGAGCTGCTCCAGCGCCGCGGCGAAGGTGACCGGGTCCTCGAGCGCGAGCACGCGCGCGAGGTCGGCGGCGCTGGGCAGCGCGCCGCCCAAGGTGCCGCCGGGCTCGCGCCGCGGGCCGGGGACCTCGCGCGCCGTCTCCGCGTTCGGCATCACCTCGGCGGCGCGCGCGGTGAGCGGGGTGGAGCGGCCGTCGCGGAGCTGGTAGGGGCCGGGGATCTCAGGCTGCGCGATCCAGTTCCACACCGGCTGTGTGACGCCTGTCGCGTCGGTGTCCAGCACGTCGCGCTCGAACATGTACAGATACGCGCGGTTCCAGGGAAGGAAGCCGGGCTCGTGGTGGATGCCGTAGAAGGGCGGAGGGGCGCCGTAGATCCCGGCGACGCGTGCGTAGCGCCCGTCGCGCTGCGCCGCCCCGACCAGCGCCTCGAGGTGTGCGGCATCGGCGGGCGCGAGGTCCTGCAGGGCCTGCCGCTTCCTCAGCTCGCTCGACGCCATGCGAATGGTCATCAGCGCCGCCTCCCGGTCGGATCCCACGACGAAGGACCACTTTATTGCCTCGGAGGTGGCCGAACGC
>DATFPW010000041.1:0-8867 GCA_035264605.1 Conexibacter sp.
GCGGCGATCGCGCCGACCGCGAAGCCCGGCGCGCCCCCGAACACGTAGCCGGCGAGCAGCACGATGTCCGTCGTCGGCTTGACGTTCGGCACCGGCGCGAACGCGATCCGGCCGAGCACTGCGAGCGCCGCGAGCGTGCCGACCAGCGCGAGCACACGCGCGGACGGGTGCGAGCGCTCGTACCAGGCGAAGCCGCCGACGAGCGCGAGCGCGAGCAGCAGGAAGGAAGCGAGTTGCCAGCTCATCGGTGGCGGACCTCCGTGGGATGGGGACGGGTGGGCGGGCCGCTGGCCGGCTTGCGCGCCGAGGCCGCGAGCTGCAGCCGCACGAGCGCGGCGCCGGCGTCGGGGTCGAGCGCGCCGCCGGCGCCGCGCAGGATGCGCGCCGTCTCGGTCGCGAAGTACCAGCCGCCGGACAGCACCTCGGCCGCCGAGCAGTCGGCGATCGGCGCACCGTCGGCCAGCAGGACGACGCGGTCGCTGACCGCGGCGGCGAACTCCGGATCGTGCGTGGCGACGAGCAGGGCGGTGCCGGTCGCAGCGAGGCGGCCGAGCAGGACGGCGAGGTCGGCCTTGTGGGCGCGGTCCATCCCGCGCGTCGGCTCGTCGAGGCACAGCAGCGCAGGTGCGTCGGCCGGGTCCCCGCCCAGCACGATCGCCAGCGCCAGCCGCTGCCGCTCGCCACCGGACAGGTCACGCGGATGGCGGTCGGCGAACGAAGCCAGACCGACCGCTTCGAGCGCCTCCATCGACGTCTCCTCCGCAACCCGCTCATGCACCAGGTAGTCGTTCGGGTTCTGCAGCAACAGCGCGACGCGGCCGCCGGCGGCGATCTTGCCGCGCGTCGGCTGCTGGAGCCCGGCGACATGCCGCAGCAGCGTCGACTTGCCCGCGCCGTTGCGCCCCATCAGCGCAACGCGTTCGCCCGGAGCGATCGACAGATCGACACCCCGCAGGATCGCCGGCTGCCCCTTGGGCTCGACCCAGACGCCGCGGAGCTTCAGGGCCGGTCCGCTGGAAAGCGTCCTGCCCCGGCCCGGCAACACGGGCCTAGGACCGGACACTTCGAAGGCTGGACGCCCCGCTCGGGTTCTCTCCCTCTCGATGCCCGCCGTTCCGGCGTCGTCCGGCGGGAGCGCGCCGTTCGCGCGGAGCACAGCCCGCGCCTGCTTCACGCCGACCGGCGCCGGCCCGAGACCGGCAGTAGCGAGCAGACGGGCTCCGGGCGTCTCCAGAGCGGGCGCTTCGTCGTGCGCCCACGCGAGGAACGCCGAAGGATCCGCATCGCACACCACTCGACCGTCCGCCATCGCCAGCACCCGGTCGGCGGCCGTGAGGCAGCGCTCCAACCGGTGCTCGGCGAGCAGGACTGTCGTCCCCCACTCCTCGTTCAGGCGGCGCAGCAGGCCGATCAGCTCGTCGCCGGCGACCGGGTCGAGCTGCGAGGTCGGCTCGTCGAGCAGCACGAGCTGCGGACGGCCGACGAGCGCGGCCGCGAGCGCGACCCGCTGCAGCTCGCCACCGCTCAGCGCGTGCGTCGGGCGCTCCAGCAGGTGCGCGATCCCGAGTGCCAGCGATGCCTCCTCGACCCCGCGCGCGATCGCCGCCGGCGACTCGCCGCGATTCTCGAGCGGGAACGCGAGCTCGTTGCGCACCGTCCCCATCACGACCTGTGTCTCCGGGTCCTGGAACAGCGAGCCGGTGACCGCGGCCAGCTCGCCCGGTCCGTGGTCGCGCACGTCCATGCCGGCGACGTGGGCCTCGCCGCTGACGGTCCCGCCGTGGACGTGCGGCACCAGCCCGCTCGCGAGCCGCAGCAACGTCGACTTGCCGCTGCCGGAGCGGCCGGCGAGCACGATCAGCTCCCCTTCCTCGACGTGGAGCGTGACGTCGTCGAGCGCCGGCCCGCTCGCACCGGGGTAGGCGTACGTGAGTCGCTCCAGCGCGAGCAGGCTCATCGCCGCCCCCACGCCGCCTGCATCGCGACCGCGCGCGGCTCGATCCCACGCCGATCGAGGAACGGGACAAGCGGCAGCAGCACGAGCGCGGCCGCGAGCGCCCATGTGCCGGCGCTCCAGTCGCCGTGGACGAGCGGGTACGTGTCGAACGCGGCGACGTCCACGAGCCACGCCCCGAGCGTCAGCGCGAGCAGCGCGGCCGCGACGGCGGCGAACGCGACGTCGTGGCGCGACCACGGCGCGCGCACGCGCGGCGGACGGCGGGCGGCGCCGTAGCCGCGCACCTCCAGCGCAGCGGCGACGTCCACCGCGCGGTCGAGCGCGCCCGCTGCGACGGCGCGCATGAGCGCGACGCGCGACGGCGGCGCTCCCGGGCGACAGCGCTGCGCATCCGCCATGCGACGGCCGTCGCGCTGGAGCACGGGCACCATCCGCGTCGCGAGTGTCGCGGTGAGCGCGGAGCGGAACGAGACGCGACGGAAGAGCCGCAGGACCTCATCGGGGTCGACGACCGCCGCGTACAGCGCGCAGCAGAGGATCAGCGCGAGCGCGCGCAGGCCGAGCACCGCGCCGTAGACGAGCGCCTCGAGCGTCACGTCGACGCGGCCGAGCACCGGCACCTCGCCGAACCGCGCGATCACGGTCAGGCCGTTGCGCGTGACGAGCGGGTTGAGCAGCGCGATCACGAGCGCGAACGGCAGCGCGAACAGCAGCGCGCGGCGCAGCTGAGGTGCGACGCCGGCGACGCCTCCCACCGCGAGCGCTGCGACCACGACCGCGCCGAGCACGACCGGGCTGTCGAACATCAGCGCCGGCAGCGCGAGCACGGCGCACAGCGCGCAGCCGACCGCCGCGCGCACGGCGTGGAGCGGACTGGCGCTGCGACGCATCGGCATCACTGCACCGTCGGAAGCGGATACACCTGCCCGCGGGAACCAGCGGCCGCGATCGCGATCGCGAAGCGGCGCTGCAGCGTGCGCTCGTCGAGCGCACGCGCGGCGGCCATGACGCCGACCGCGTCCGTTCCGGTGATCGCCCACGTCGGCGCCTGCTGCTCGAAGCGCGTGGCGGCGACGAGCCCGGCCCCCTCATGGATCTCGCTGATCGGGTCGCCCTTGGCGTCGAACAGCTCGAGCGCTCTCCCGTCGTCGATGAAGTGCGCGAAGACGCCGCTCGCGGCGGGCCCACGGTCGATCTGCGCGAGCGCCTGATCGGCTCGCAGCTCACGCCAGCGGCCCACGAGCACGCGCACCGTTCTCGCTCCGACCCCGGTCCCGAGCGCCTGACGGGCGGCGATCGCGCCGACCGCGCCGAGTCTCTCCGAGACGGTCTTGCAGGCATCGTCGGAGTCGTCGGCGCACTCGAGCACGACGGGATAGCGCTTCCCCTCCGCCCCGTGCGCGAACGGCTCGGGGAACGAGCCGACGACGGCCGGGACGTGCGGCGTCGCACCCCAGTCGTGGCGATCCCACCAGATGCGGTCGCCGTCGTGGAGCTGCACCTCGGCCGAGCCGACCTCGCTCTCGATGCCGTTGACGTAGAAGAACCAGTCGACCGGGCGGCCGTCCTCGCGACCGCCGGCGAGCCCGCCGATCGACTGCACGAAGCCGCCGCCGTAGCGCGTCTTGACGTCGAAGTTGCGTTCGGTCAGCCGCAGCGCCGTCTCAGAGGACGGCAGGTCCTGGGCGATCCGCGCCCCCAGCTGTCTCGTGCCGAAGTCGCGCGTGACGAGCACGCGCGCTCCGGTGTCGCTCTCGCCCGCGCCGAGTCCGCAGCCGGCAAGGCCGGCGGCGGGCAGGAGCGCAAGCGCGACGAGCGCGAGCAGCCGAGGACGCGGACGCCCCACTCGACTAGGCCTCCACCGTGAAGCCGAGGCGCACCGTCCGGCGGTTGCCGGCGTCATCCATCGAGTACACGACGAGGCGGTAGCGGCCCGGCTCGAGTCGGGCCGGCAGCAGGTACGACCAGCGCGGGCCGTCGCCGGCGTCGACGAGCGGGGCGCCTCTTCTGCCACACGGACGGAAGCGCGAGCGGTCGCCGTCGAACGCCGTGCAGGCCCCGTCGGCGCGACGCGTCAGGCGGAACGCGACGCCGGCGCCCTCGGGATCGACCGCGCCGCCGCGCAGCACGCGCGGAGCCTTGTCGCTCGTGAACGTCTGGCCGTTGGCGATCGCCTTGACCGTCAGCTCAGGCGGCGTGCGGTCGCGGCTTCCACAGCCGGAGCCGTGCGCGCCGTGGCGGCAGTGCAGCCGGCCGGATGGGACGTCCCCAGCGTGCGTGGCGCGCAGCGTCGACTGGCCGTCGAGCAGCTTGACGGTCGCGCTGCCGTCGGCAGCGGTTCTGACCGGCTGCTCGCCGCCCTGGACGGTCGCGCCCTTGACCGGCGTGCTCGTCCCGTCGCCCTTCAGCAGGGTGACCTTCACGTCGAACTTGCCGCCGCGCGGACGGATCACCTGCAGGTCGAGCGGCAGGTTCGTGCAGCTGGAGAAGTCCGGCGTGGAGGTGCAGAGGAACTCGAGCACGTCATCGCCCGGCTTCAGTTCGGTGTCGCAGAGGCCCGTCAGCGACGATCTGCCGTTGACCCACAGCGTCCAGTATGCGCTGAAGTCGGCAGGCGCTCTGACGCCGTCGATCGCGTCGACCGCGTAGCCGAGGCCGTCGAACCAGGTGCCGTCCCAGCTGCTGGCAGTCGCCTGCTCGAGTGCGCCTGCGGCGCTCGTGCCGGTGCATCTGTGGGCGGGGTTTCTGTCCTTGACGACGGCTGTGCGCGTCGTCGTGATCGTCGCGTCGACGAGCGTTCTCCCGGGCGCCTCGGCGCGTACCGAGACCTTGGCCGGCGAGCCGGCATGTGCGACAGGTGCCAGAAGGCTCGCCACGGCGAGCGCTCCGACGAGGGAGCCGATGAACCTGCGAGGCATATGCAACCACCCCTTTCCGCGAGGGCGTATGTGGAACGTGCGGTCGGGGCCTGGTCTCCTGGCTCTCGGGCCTACCCTCCGCGCCTTCCCGTGAGGCGGTGCCTCCCAGTGGCTGCGCAGTCGAGCTGCGCGTGCGGCGAGCGTCCCCGATGACAGTGGCGGGTCCGCGCCGGATTCACACCGGACTTCCCATCGCCACCGACCTATGAACGCCGCGGATGCTAGCGCGGAAGCTGACGGATCACCTCGTAGACTGCGGAGGGATGACCGTCAACCTCACCCGCATCTACACGCGCCACGGCGATAGAGGCCAGACGCACCTCGGCGACATGAGCCGCGTATCGAAGACCCATCCGCGAATCGAGGCGTATGGGACAGTCGACGAGCTCAACGCCCATCTCGGCGTCGCGCTCGCGAGCGCGGGCATGCCGGAGCGCTACGTGCCGTGGCTCCAGCACGTGCAGAACGACCTGTTCGACGTCGGTGCCGACATCGCCGTCCCGCACGGCGGCGACAGAACGCGCCTGCGCGTGAGCACCGAGCAGACGAGATGGCTGGAGGAGCGTTGCGACGAGGTCAACGGCGAGCTGCCCGCACTGAGATCGTTCGTGATCCCCGGCGGCTCGCCGGCGGCCGCGCAGTTGCACGTCTGCCGCACGGTCTGCCGGCGCGCCGAGCGCGCGGCGATCGCGTGCGGCGAGGAGGATCTCGGCGAGGAGGTCGTGCGCTACCTCAACCGCCTCTCCGACCTGCTCTTCATCCTCAGCCGCGGCGCGGTCGAGGGCGACGAGCCGCTGTGGGAGCCAGGGCGCTTTCGCTGACACAACCTGCGCATCCGGCTTGCGCGCTCAGGTAGGTTCGCTCGAGTAGGCATCGAGGCAACAGGCCGGATTGGGGGAAATCGGGGGATGCGCGTTCTGCTCTGCTGTGCCGCGATCGCGGTCACGCTGGTGATCGTCGGCTGCGGTGGTGACTCGAACTCGTCTTCGGACGGCGATCAGGCCGCGACGAGCGGTACGTCGACGACGCAAACCGCTCCCGCCCAGAGAATCCTGCACTACATCACGCGGGAAGCGAAGCCGAGAAACCCGGGCCCGCACCCCGGTGCCAGAGTCGATCAGCTGATCGTCAGAGACATCAGAAAGGGCGTCGGCCCCGCGATCAGAGCCGGCGACAGCGGCATCTTCGAATTCATAGCCACGAACTGGGTCACCGGAAGACCGCTCGAAGAGTCGTGGCACAGAAGAAGACCGTTCGAAACGCAGGTCGAAAAGAACGTCGTGATCGACGGCTGGTGGCAGGGCATCCCCGGCATGAGAGTCAGCGGCCGGCGCCAGATAGTCATCCCGCCGAGCTTGGGCTTCACGACGAACCCGGAGCTGCAGAATGCGACCACCTTCTTCGACGTCGTGCTCGTGGAGATCAGACCACAGCAGCCGAGAGGACTGGCGCCGCCCAGCGGGCAGGAAAGCGCGCCCTCCATCGGGTAGCGCCACGGCTCACGGCAAGCGCGCGGGCAGCGGCCTGATGCCTCGCCCGCGCCCCGCGACTCCGACGGTGCGTGCGTAGGAGGCGCGCAACTCTGCCGGATCGGCGAGCCCGCGGCGCAGCGCGTCACCTATCGGCAGCACGGCGTAGTCGGGATGGCGCACCCACACCGGCACGTAACGGACGCGGCGCAGCCGCGCGCGGTCGCCGGTGACGTCGATGCGCAGCAGCGCGAGCAGCCCGTCCTGCGAGCCGGGCGCGCAACAGGCGGGCGTCTGGTTGGACAGCAGGTTGCCCTCGCCGAAGACGACGATCCGGCCGTTGACGCGCGCGATCGGCTGCACGACGTGGACGTGCTGGCCGACGACCGCGGTGATTGCGCGCGAGCGCGTGAGGCGATTCGCAAGCTGGCGCTGGAACGCGTCGGGGGCTGAGACGTCCTCGGTCCCCCAGTGCAGGTTGACGATCACGACCTGCGCGCCGCGCCGTCGGGCGCGGCGCGCGTCGGCGAGGATGCGGTCGGCATGCGCGAGGTTGACCGACCACGGGTGCGGCAGCGGGATCCCGTTCGTCATCTCGGCGTAGGCGAGGAAGGCGACACGCACCCCTTTGACGCGCACGATCAGTGTGCGGCGCCGCCCGGCCGGTCGCGCGAACGAGCCGGTGTGGCGGATGTGCGCGCGGTCGAGCGCAGCAGCAGTGGACGCGATACCCGCCTGGCCCTGGTCGAGCGAGTGGTTGGAGGCGGTGTCGCAGACGTCCCAGCCGGTCTGCCGGATCGCGCGGGCGAGCGCCGGCGGGGCGTTGAAGACGGGATAGCCGGTCGGCGGCGCTGACGTCATCGGCGTCTCGACGTGGCAGATCGCCAGGTCGGCGCTTGCCACATACGGCTTGAGGTAGCGCAGCAGCGGCGCGAAGTCGTAGCCGCTCCCGCCGGCGAGCTGCTGGGCGCGCTGCCAGACGGGCGAGTGGATCAGCAGGTCGCCGTTCGCCTCGATCGTGAGGTGGACCGTGGCCGGTCTGGACCGTCTGGCCGGTCTCGATCGGGCGATCGTCGCCGAGGCGGTGCTCGTCGCGAGCTGCTGTCCACAGCCCGCCGTCGCGAACCCCATCGCACATGCGCTCGCCGTGACGCATGCCCACACGAAGGACCGCCGGTGCCCGCCCATGCGGACACTCTTGCGCACGCACCGGCGCATGGGACGGCCGGGGCGTGGCATGGTCCCGCCCCTCTCGAAGCGCATCTCAGGAGCTGACACGAATGGCAAGAGGAACGATCGTCTCCGGCCGCACGGCCGTGATCACCGGCGCGGGGTCCGGCATGGGCCGCGCGATGGCCCAGCGGCTCGCACGTCACGGCTCGCCCGTCGCGATCTGCGACTGGAACGAGGACGACCTGCAGGAGACGGCCTCCACGATCGATGGTCCGACGCTCGTGCGCAGACTCGACGTGCGCGACCGCGGCGGACAGATGGCATTCGCAGCGGCGGTGAAGGACTGGGCGCCCGCGCCGATCGGGATGGTCTTCAACAATGCCGGCGTGACCGTCTCGCAGACGGCCGCCGACGCCGCCCATGAGGACGACGAGTGGGTGATCGACGTGAACATGTGGGGCGTCATCCACGGGACGCGCGCGTTCCTGCCGATCCTGCTGGAGCAGGACAGCGGCGCGATCGTGAACGTCTCGAGCGTCTTCGGCTTGATCGGCTTCCCGACACAGAGCGCCTACTGCGCGTCGAAGTTCGCGGTGCGTGGCTACACGGAGTCGCTGCGCGCCGAGCTGCGCGAGACGGGCGTGACGGCAATCGCCGTGCATCCCGGCGGCGTCAACACGAACATCGTCGAGCACGCGCGCTTCCACGTCGACGACCGCGGCAACAGAGATCACGACGTGCTCAAGCGCGACTTCAGAAGAGTCGCGCGAACCTCCCCCGACAAGGCGGCGGAGATCATCCACACGGCCGTCGAGCGCGGCAAGCAGCGGATCCTCGTCGGACCGGATGCCGGCTTCCTGTCGGTGCTGACGCGGATCGCGCCCGTGCGCTACTTCGAGGTGCTGCAGCGGCTCGAACCGCTGATGCGCAGATAGGACGGCTCCGCGAAGCCCGCGCGAGCGGCTGGCGGATGGGCGACCAAGCGGGGCGAGGACGCAGGGACGCAGCAATAGCAGCGCTATTGCAAGGACTGAGGACGACGCATCCGCGCAGCGTCGCCCGCCGCCAGGCGCCGCGGGGGCTTCGCGGAGCCGTCCCAGCCGCTAGCTTCGTGGGTGGATGGCGAAGAAGCGACTCACCCCGGGCGTCGAGCTCAAGCCGAAGAAGAAGTGCTGCAAGTCGCGGCCGCGCTGCAAGCGCTGCCCGGTGACGCTCGACCGGCTGAGCAAGATGGGGTTCGTCGAGCGGCGGCAGGACGGACGCTACGTGGTCGTCGAGGTGTTGCCGAAGCGGGAGCTGAGAGCGGCGCGGGGGAAGTAGCGGGCGGGGTCGGGCGGCGCAGCGCGTCAG
>DATFPW010000042.1:0-17125 GCA_035264605.1 Conexibacter sp.
CGTCCTGTCCTGGCCTTCTCCTGCAGGGCCAAGTCAGGACGCTTCAGCCACCAGGTGGCTACGGGCGTCTCGCAGGCGCGAGGAAGCGCGCGCCCGCGGGCACGAGCACCGTTCTCGCCAGCGCGAACGAGCGCACCGCGACGAGCCCCTTCGAGACGACGACGAGCGTGCCAGGGCGCGGATGCGAGGCGCAGCGGTCGACGGTCGACCAGCGCGTCCCGCGCACCGTGGCGGCGCCGTAGCGACCGCGCGTGCGGATGCGTCCGCGCGCCCGCACCTTGAGTCTGCGGCCGTGCTTCGCGCGACCGCTCGCGTGGGCGCGAAGCCCGCTCGCGGCCGCGGCGACGGCTGGCGCGACGGCGGCCGACGCATCTCTGACCTGTGTGCGCGGCGAGGCGCCGCAACCCCACATCGGACCAGACAGCGCCAGCTCGCCCGGCCGCTGACCGAGGTCGTACTCCGCCGGCTGGTCGACGACGAAGCGTCCGCCGGTGGCGATCCCTTTCGCCCGCTTGCCGGTTGGACTCGTCGCGAAGAAGACGACGACGCTCCCGTCGCCGACGTCGAGCTCGCTGCCCATCGGCAGGTTCGCGATTGTCTCCAGCCGCACGAATCTGTCGGCGCCCGGCACGCGCACGAGCACGGTGCCGGAGCGCGGCTTGGCGACGACGCTCTTGCCGAGCACCGGCGGCGAGATGCCGAGCGGCGGCGTCGGATCGAGCGAGTCGTCCGGCGGTGTCGCGCGCTGCCCCACTGCGCGGACGCGATTGTTCGACGTGTCCGCGATCAGCAGCCGCGTGCCGTCCTGTGCGACCGCCCGCGGATGCGACAGCTGCGCGAGCGCCGGATCCCCGCCGTCTCCGGAGAAGCCCGCCGTGCCGGTGCCCACGAGCGTGCGGATCGTCCCGTCCGCGCTGACGAGCCGCACGCGCTCGTTGCCCGTGTCGGCGATCGCGATCGAGCCGTCGGCCAGCGCCCTGACGCCCTCGGGTGCTCTCAGCAGCGCCTTGCCGGCAGGGCCGCCGTCCCCGCCGAACCCGGCAGGTCCGCCGCCCGCGACGGTGCGGATCGTCCCGTCGACGTCGACGCGGCGGATGCGATTGTTGCCCGTGTCGGCGATCAGGAATCCCCCGCCTGCGAGGGGCGCCACGCTGGTGGGCGCATTCAGCGCAGCGGACGTCGCCGGTCCACCGTCGCCGGTGAACGCCGCCGTCCCGGTGCCGGCGACGGTCGTGATGATGCCGCTGGAGGACACGCGGCGAATGCGGTTGTTGCCCGTGTCGGCGATCAGGAACCCGCCTCCGCCCGCGCCGACGACGGCAGGCAGCGCCGCGACGCCCGCAGGCTGGTCGAGCGACGCGATCTGGGCGCCGTCGCCGTCCCCGCCGAAGCCCGTCTGACCGCTGCCGGCGACGGTCGTGATGACGCCGTCGTCCACGCGGCGGATCCGGTTGTTGCCGGTGTCGGCGATCAAGAAGCCGCCGCCCGTGAGCGGCGAAGCCCCGCGCGGCTGGTTCAGGCGCACAGTCGAATCGGTGGCAGCAAGCCCATCGCCGCCGAACGCTCCCGGGGCGCCGGCCGCGGGGCCCGCGCCAGCCAACGTCCTGACCGTCCCGTCCACCTCGACCCGACGGATCCGATGGTTCGACGTGTCGGCGATCAGATACCCGCCGGCGTCGAGCGCCACGACGTCCGAGGGACTCGTCAGCAGCGCGCTCGTCGCGGGGCCGCCGTCGCCCCCGAACCCACCGGTCCCGCTGCCCGCAACCGTCTGGATGCTCTCCCCCGCCGCTCCGTGCACGACCCCGGTCGCACCCACGGCGATGAGCCCGAGCAGCACGAGCGTGCCGACGACGCGAAACAGGACGGTGCGATGGCGAGAAGGCATCGAGAGGGAGTCTTGCGTGACCGGCGCCACCGGACTGTCGCAGAGTTGGCGCAGAACGTGTCGAATGCGCGACACTTCCGCGCATGCCGCGGCGCCCCCCAGCCCGCCTCGCGCGCGCCCTCGTCGTGGGACCGCTGGCGGCCGGCTTGGCCGGGCTGCTCGTCGCCACCGGCACGCTCGCCGGCTTCGAGCGGGACTTGGTCGACGAGCGCTATCACGCGCGCGGCACCCGTTCCACCCCACATGTGGTGGTCGTGGGCATCGACGAGGACACGACGGCGAACTACGGCTATCCGCTCCGCCGCACGCTGCACGCCCGCGCTATTGACGCTCTGCTCGCCGCTGGCGCACGCACCGTCACCTATGACGTGCAGTTCTCCGACCCAAAAAGCCGCACGGGGGACCTCGCACTCCTGCGTGCGCTCGACGACCGGCGCGTCGTACTCGGCACGGTCGAGGTGTTCCGAGATGGAACTCCCGCGGTGCTTGGCGTCAAGCGTCTGGAGCGAGGCCAGACGCGCATCGGCTCGACGCTGCTCCCAGTAGACGACGATGGGGTGTGGCGACGCGTTGACGCCCAAGTGGACGGGCTGCCGGCGATCTCGGTACTGGCCGGCGGTGGAGAGCCCGACGCCGGCGGTCACCCAATCGACTTCGCGGGTCCGCCCGGCACGATCGACGAGATCCCGTTTATCGACGTCGCCCAGGGAAGCTTCGACCCCGCGAGCGTGCGAGACAGGATCGTCGTCGTCGGCGCCACCGCGACGGCGCTGCACGACGCTCATCCGACACCAGCCGGCGACGCCCTCATGCCCGGCCCCGAGATCCATGCCAACGCCATCCAAACAGTCCTCGATGGCTACCCGCTGCAGGACGCCTCCACCTTCGTCGCGATCCTGCTCGTGCTCGCCGCCGGCCTCTTCGCTCCACTCGCGGGCTCCCCGAGCCGCGCGCTCGCGCAGGCGCTCGGCGCCGGCCTCATCGGCACGATCGTATTGCTCGGCGGCGCACAGCTGGCGTTCAACGCCGGCACGATCGTGCCCGTCGCGGCGCCCTTGCTCGCGCTCGCGCTCGGCACCGTCGGCGCGGTCGCCATCACCTACGTCTTTGAGGTTCGCGCGCGACAGCGCCTGCGCACGACGTTCGAGCGCTTCGTCCCACCGAAGGTCGCCGCCGAGTTGCTGCCCGAGGGCGACGCGGCCCCTCGGCTGGAGAGCCGACGACTGGAGGCGACTGTCCTCTTCTGCGACCTGCGCGGCTTCACCACGCTCTCGGAGCGGCTCGAGGCCGAGCAAGTCATCGCCGTGCTCAACCGCTACCTCGAGGCCATCTCAGCCGCCGTCTTCGCGTATGGGGGCACGGTCGTCTCCTACCAGGGCGACGGCGTGATGGCCGTCTTCGGCGCACCGCTTCCGCAGCAAGATCACGCCGCGCGCGCGCTCGCCGCCGCGCGCGAGATCCTCGACGATGCGCTTCCCCGCTTCAACGCCTGGCTGATGGAGGAGCGCCTCGCCGATGCCTCGCTCGACGCCGGGATCGGCCTCAACACCGGCCTCGTGATGTCGGGCCTCGTCGGTTCCGAGCGGCGCGTCGAGTACGCCGCCGTCGGCGACGCGACAAACGTCGCGGCACGCCTGCAAGGGCTCGGCCGCGACGCGGAGGGACGGCTGTTCGTCTCGGGTAGTACCTACACGGCACTCGCGGCTACAGGCACCGTCAACGGCCTGCGACGCCACGGGGAGGTCAACCTCCGCGGGCGGCGCGAGCCGGTGATGGTCTACGTGGCCGACTGAACGGTTCCGCCGCAGACGTCGGAGGCGCGCAGGATCCGCTCGTGGCCTATCTGAAGGCGATCACGTCGATCGACAGCTGGTCGACCATAAGGACTGCCCCGGATCGGTGCACGGATTCTCAAGCGTCGCGTCGACCGTCCGCGCCATCGCGACGCCCGGAGCCGACAGTCCGTAGGTGCTCGTGTCAGGCGGCGTCTCGGCCAGCTCGCTCGTGGAGGGAGCACCGATCGCGCCGACGAACTGCCCTCCGACCGATGTTGCGCGGAAGCTGGGTGACGGCGTAGCTGGTGCCACCGAGCGCGACGAAGAGCGCGAGCAGCGAAATCACGAGAGCAGGCGAAGGACGCACGAGGTCTCCTGTGGCAGGGGAGGTGGGGCATCCTGCGCCTCGGAGGAGCCCATAACGGCGGAAGCTGCGGGACAGGGATTCGAACCCCAATTCCTCGGACCAGAACCGAGTGTCTTGCCGTTAGACGATCCCGCAAGGATTCGCCGCTCAGGATAGAGCCTTCTGCGGTTCTGACGTCGCGCGAGGGGTCGCTTGCGATGACCGGTGCGCAAAACACCGTTTCGACGCCGCGAGTCGTGGGAGGATGCTTGCGTGGAGCAGCGCCTCAGCCTCGTGACGCTCGGGGTCGCAGACCTCTCGCGCGCCCGGGCCTTTTACGAGGCGCTCGGCTGGAGCGGCACCTCGCCCGACGACGACGTCATGTTCTTCCAGGCCGGCGGGATGATCGTCGCGCTGTGGAGTCGGGAGAAGCTCGCCGCCGACAGCGGCATCACCGCGGATCCCGGCGGCTGGGGCGGCGTGACGCTCGCGCACAACGTCGGCTCACCGGAGGAGGTCGACGCCGTGATCGCCCAGGCGGAGGCCGCAGGCGCCCAGATCCCGCGCCATGGCGCCAAGACCTTCTGGGGCGGCTACTCCGGCCTCTTCATCGACCCGGACGGCCACCCGTGGGAGGTCGCCCACAACCCCCACTGGACGATTCACCCGGACGGCAGCGTCAGTTTCTAGTTTCGCGCTCCGTTCGCCGCGAGCGGCGACCTGCGCGCGACGTCACACCGGCCAGCCGGCGGCCATCTCGTACTGCTCCTCGCCGAGCGCGAGCACGATCGGATCGTCGCTGCGAGCGGCGATCTGCAACGGCGTCTCAGGGTCGGTGGTGGCGAACACCGTCGCCAGCACGCTGCGGCCGGGAAACAGCTCCACCAGCTCGCGCACCGCGCGCGCCTGGTGCTCGATCCCTCCGAGCGGCGCCGTGATCTCCGCGCGCACGGCGTCGACCTCGAACGGCGGCAGTTCACGCACCAGCGGCAGCGGCAGCGGCTGCGCCGCGAGCCGATCGGCGTCGAGCTGCACGACCTCCTCCCCCTCACCCAGCAGGACCGGCCCGACGGCCGGACACTCGACGACGAGCGGCGGCACGTCGGAGCCCTGATCGAGCAGCAGCGTCGCCTCCAGCGCCCCGGAAGCGTGCACGAACGTGCGCAGCGTGACGGCGATCTGCGCGATCTGCTCGCGCGCCTGCTCGGCCGAGCTCATCGAGCTACAGCGCGGAGAGGTCGCTGCCGAGGTCTCCGAGCGCGTCGGCGCGCTCGCCGAGCTCGCTGCGCTGGGAGATCAGCCGGCGTGCGTGTTCGAGGTCGTCGGAGCGTCCAACCGACAGCGCGCCCTCGACGCGGCCATCGGCGAGATACCAGACGCTGAACTTCCCCTCCTCCAGCGATCCGCGCACGATCTCGCGGTCCCACGAGGCCGCGGGCCCGACGTACTCCAACGACGCCCAGTCGGCGAGGTCGGAGAAGAAGTACGGCACGACATCGTGCTCGCCCTCCTGGCCGAGCATGTTCAGCGCCACGGTTTTTCCGTGGTTGAAGGCGACATCCCAGTGCTCGACGCGAATGCGGCGGCCGTTCGGGCGGCTCTGGTAGGAGGCGACGTCGCCGGCCGCCCACACTCCCGGCGCGCTTGTGCGCAGCTGGGAGTCGCACAGCACGCCCCCGCGCTCGGCATCCAACTCCAGTCCCGCCGCTCTCGCCAGCATCGTGTCCGGCATCACGCCGGCGCCGATCACGACGCATTCGGCCTCCAGCCGCTTGCCGCCCTTCGTGACGACGTGCGTGACGCGCCCGTCGGCGCCCTCGAAGCGCTCCAGCTCGTCCTCCCCGTGCACGACGATCCCGTGCTCCTCCAAGCGCTCCTGGAACCAGCGGCCGGCCGTCTCGCCGAAGCCGCGCGAGAGCGTGATCGCCTCCTGCATCACGATCTCGCACGAGGCGTGGTCGGCCGCAACCAGTGACGCCGCCACCTCGCAGCCGATGTAGGAGCCGCCGATCAGCACGACCTTCTTGCCGTCCGCGTCGGCGCGGATCGTGTCGGCGTTGCCGAGCGCGCGCAGGTAGTGGATGCCCTCCAGCTCGGCGCCGTCGACGTTCAGCCGGCGCACGTTCGCCCCGGTCGCAAGCAGCGCGCTGTCATATGACACCGTCTCCTTGGAGGACAGCGTCGCCTCTCTGGCGGCCGTGTCGAGCTTCATCGCGCTCGTGCGCGTGCGCAGGTCGATCCGCTGCTCCCCCCACCACTCGTTCGGGCGGAAGTACGTGTCATCGCGGGACTCGTGACCCTGCAGGTAGCCCTTCGAGCACGGCGGGCGGTTGTAGGGCGGCTCGGGCTCGCGTCCGACGAGCAGGATCTCGCCCTCCGCGCCCGACTCGCGCAGCCACCGCGCGCAGTTCGCGCTCGCGAGACCGCCGCCGATCAGCAGATGCGCGACATGACGATCCGCCATCGAGCCTCCTCCTACCCCGATCTAGGAACCGGGACCCGCGCCGTTGCGCGTGAACTGCGGCGTGATCGCCGACTCGAGGCCCGGATCGAGGATCAACAAGACCTCGTCGCCAGCCTCGATCACGGTGTCCGACTTCGGCACGAAGCCGGCCCCGCCACGCAGCACTGAGATGATCAGGCTGCCTTCGGGCAGTGGGACCTCATCGACCCGCTTACCGGCGGCGGGAGCGCCGGCGACGACCTCCAGCTCGATGATCTCCAGCCGCTCGCCCTCGAGCGCGAGCAGCTGCACGAGCCCGTACTGCGGCACCTCGTGCTCGATCAGGCGCAGGATCAGGTCGGTCGCGGACACGGCCGGGCGGATCCCCAGCAGCTTGAAGTGCTGCAGATTCCGCGGGTTGTTGACGCGCGCGACGATCCGCTGGCAGAGGTACTTCTCCTTGGCCATCTGGCAGATCAGCATGTTGTCCTCGTCGTCGCCGGTGACGGCGATCACGAGGTCGGCGCGCTGGATGCCGGCGCGCTCGAGCACCCACAGCTCCGTCGCGTCGCCGTACTGGACGGCGTGCTCGAGCTCCTGCTCGACGATCAGGTACTTGCGACGCTCAGACTCGATCAGCGTCACCTCGTGGTCCTTCGCGAGCAGCTCGCGCGCGAGGTTCCAGCCGACCTTCCCGGCACCGACGACGATCACGTACACGGCAACGTCCCTCTCATACCGCGGGGTCCAGCGCGGCTCTCTCGACCAGGTCGATTGCGTGCTGCGTCGGGCAGATCGTGTGCAGGCCCTGCTCGGCGTACCAGGCAGCGCGCCCCGGATCGAGCACGCGCACGACGACGCGCGGGACGTTGAAGCGGCGCTGTGCGATCTGCGCGATCACCAGATTCGTGTTGTCCCCGTTCGTCGAGGCGATGAACACATCGGCCTGCTCGATCCCCGCCTCGATCAGCGCATCGACCTCGAGCGCGGTGCCGACGGTGTAGCGGCCGCCAGCGTCCTCCCAGGTCTCCGAGAGGTCCTTGTCGAGCTGCTCGTGCGAGAGCGGGTCCTCGTCGAGCACCGACACCTCGTGGCCCGCTTGCAATGCGCGCTTGGCGACGGCGGAGCCGACGCGGCCGGCGCCTACGACCAGGATGAACATGTGCGGGAGGTTACCGCGGCGCCTGCGGCGACCGCGCGCCGTCCTCGGCGGGCACCCTGACCGGCGTCGCAGCACGCGGTTCGGCCGCCGGCGCGGTCAGGATCACGCGACAGGCCGCCTTGCGCAAGACGTGCTTCGTGACCTCGCCGACGTAGTTGTCGAGCGGGCCGCTCGTACCGCCGAACAGTGCCCCGCCGCGCACGCGCGACGGCTCCTCCGCCGCCAGCACGATCGCCTCCACGCCGCGCCGTCTCGCCTCCCGCACGATCGCCTCTCCGGCGCGCCGGGCACGCACCATCGCGGTCGCGACGTGGACCCCCTCGTACTCCTCCCCGACCGCCTTCGCGCGCCGCAGCGCCTCCTGTGCGCGCTTGACCTGCGGCTCGGGCAGGCGCGCGTCGATCGGCAGCGACATCGGCACCTCGAAGACCCAGATCGCCTCGATCGTCGCGCCCTCCTCGTCGAGCTCGTCGCGCACCTCGCCGGCGAGCCGTCCGGCCGTCTGCATGATGTCGTCGTCCAGCGGCTTGCCGAAGATCGGCACGAGCACCGAGCCGAAGTCGGCGCGCGTCGGCTCCCGGCGCAGCGCGCGTTCGGGGATCGTGACGCGCTTGAGCAGTGGATTGCCATCGCTGCGGCGGTAGGTGACGTACAGCACGAGGCCGCCGAGCAGCCAGCCGAGGCCGACGTAGCGCGCGCCTTCGTGCAGCACGAGCACCGTCACCCAGCCAGCGCCTGACAAGAACGCACCGAGCACCGCAGGGAGCGGCAGCGATCCTCCGCGCACTCTGATCGAGAGCGGGACGCGATACGGGCGCTCGCGGTCGGGCTCGCGATAGCGAAGACGGATGATCGACAGGTGGGCGATCGTGAACGCCAGCATCGCGCCAAACGCGTAGATGCCGACGAGGAAGTCGAGGTCGGCCGGGATCGTGAGTGCTGCCGCGACCAGCGCCGCGAGGCCGATCAGGACGTACGGCGTGCCGCGCGTCGGGTGCAGCCGCCCGAGCGCGCTGGGGATCTGCCGATTCGTCGCGAGCCCGTAGGCGAGGCGCGAGATGCCGAGCATGGACGAGTTCGCCGCCGCCAGCAGGCCGATCACGGCGGTGACCGCGACGGCTGCGCGCAGCACGTCCGCGAGCCAGCGCTGCGTGAACGCGTCGACGACCGACAGCAGCGGCGCCTCGACGTCGCGCGTGCCGAAGGCGTCGGGACCGCCCGCGATGGGAAGCGCGCTGACGCCCACGATCGCGATCCCGACGTAGACGATGAGGATCGCCCCCACGCCCGGTCCCACGAGGCGGCGCAGGCCGGTGCGGGTCGTCTCCGTCTCCCCCGCGAGGCTCGCGGCCGCCTCCAGGCCGGTGAAGGCGATCGTCGCGATCGTCAGCGCGTAGATCGTGTCGTCCCACGTCGGGGAGCTGCCGAGGTGGATCGTGTCGACGATCGCGCCCGGGTGCAGCAGGAGCGCCAGCCCCAGCACGATCACGAG
This sequence comes from Conexibacter sp., assembly GCA_035264605.1. Classification (GTDB taxonomy): domain Bacteria; phylum Actinomycetota; class Thermoleophilia; order Solirubrobacterales; family Solirubrobacteraceae; genus Conexibacter. Next base: position 9,107 of record DATFPW010000042.1, read on the forward strand.
CAGCTGCACCGCGATGTCCGCCAGCGCGACGATCAGCCCGCGCCGCAGCGCCCGCACGCTCACGCCGCGGATGTTGATCAGCGCGACGACCGCGATGATCGCGATCGCGACGACGATCTCGAGCGCTCCGTCGCCGAGCGGTTCGGAGAACTCGGCCAGGTAGTTCGTCGCCGTGAAGGCGGTGACGGCCAGCAGGATCGCGTAGTCGAGCAGGATCGCCCAGCCGGCGACGAAGCTGATCAGCTCGTTGAAGGCATAGCGGGCGAAGACCGAGGAGCCACCGCGCTCGCGGTGCAGCGCCGCGCCCTCCACATAGGTCATCGACGCCAGCGCGAAGAACACGCCGGCGACCAGGAAGACGATCGGCGTCAGCCCCAGCGCCCGCTGCGCTACGACGCCCAGCGCGAAGTACACCGAGCTGATGGACATCGTGTAGACGAGCCCGAACAGTGCGCGGGCACTCAGCGTGCGGGGATTCACGAGCCGCGCTCCTGACGGGTCTGCAGGTAGATCCGCGCTCCGCCGGCGGCGACGAACAGCACGCCGAGGATCAGTCCGAGCGCCAGCCCTCCGCCGCCGGCGGCGAGCGTGCGCACGACGAGCAGCACGCCGATCACGATCATCGCGAGCGACAGCACGCGGGTCGTCGAACGGTGGAGCTGGCGCGGATCGGGCATCGTGGAGCTCAGGCGACCGAGGCCGGCTCGACCGGCGCGACACGGCGGCCCTTGACCGACTCGATGATGACGCGGCAGGGCCGCTCGGCCAGCACGGTCTCGAGCGTGCGGCCGAAGATCGAGCCGCCGCCGGAGCGCTCGGGCAGCGGCATCACGATCGCGCGCGCGCCGATCTCGCGCGCCTCGTCGACGATCGCGCGTCCTGCCTGCCCGGCGCGCACCTTCTGCCAGTGGCCGGTCACGCGCCGGCCGCACTGCACCTTCGCCTGCTCGATGATCTCCTGCGCGGCCAGCTCCTGCTCCGGCAGCGCGGCGTTGATCGGGCTGGTGGCAGGGACGACGATCGTCACGAGCACGTGGATACCACGTCTGCGGCGCGCCGCCATGCGGGTCGCGGTGGCGAGCACGTCCGGCTCGAATTCGCGCTCTTCGAACGCGACGAGGACCGCCTCGTACTCGGCCTCGTGGTCGACGACCGGCTTCGGCACGGCGACCTGCGTCGTGGTCGTGAGGTCGAGCCCGTGACGGCGGCGGTAGATGACGTACAGCACGATCCCGAACGCGAGCCAGCCCATGCCCGCGAGCGCGACGTCGACGTGCAGCGCCGTCACCGTGATCCATGCGAGCCCCGTGCCGAGCCCGCCGACGAGCGCGAACAGCGGCAGCGGCAGCCCTGCGACGCGCAGCGTGCCCGGCCCCGTATAGGGCCGCTCATGGTCGGGCAGCTTGATGCGCAGCCGCACGACGGCCGCATGCGCGATCGTGAACGACAGCATCGCGCCGAACGCGTACATGTTGCCGAGGAAGGCCGCCTGGCCCGGGATCATCGCCACGCACGCGATCCCCGAGAAGATCAGGATCCCCAGCCACGGGGTGCGGAACTTCGGGTGCAGCTGTCGCAGACGGTCGGGCACCTGGCGGTGGATGCCCATCGAGTAGACGAGCCGCGAGACGCCGATGATGCCGGCGTTCGTCGCGATGAAGAGGATCGTCGCCGCCAGCAGGCCGACGTACAGCTCGCCGATGCCCTGGAAGGGGCCGAGGTCGAAGCTCTTGACGATCCCGAGCACCGGGTCGCCGGCGAAGCCGCCCTGGTCCTCCGGCAGTCCGAGCAGCGTCTGGTACTCGCCGTTGGCGTTCTGCGTGACCGGCAGCGCGCTCAGGGCGACGGCCGGCAGCAGCGCGTAAATTGCGAAGACGGCGATCACGACGCGGTTGATCGCACGCGGGATCGTGGTCGCCTCGTCTCTGGCCTCCTCGGCCATGTTCGAGATCGTCTCGATACCGGTGTAGGCGATCATCGCGACCGGGATCGCGATCGCGAAGTCCTTCCAGCTCGGCGCAAGCCCGAGATGGACGTTGTCGATCAGCACCTGCGGCGAGAACACGAGCACGATCCCCAGCAGCACGAGCAGCAGTTGCGTGGCGAAGTCGGTCACCGCGAGCAGGATGTTGAGCCGCGCGGCCTCCTTGACGCCGAAGACGTTGATGACCGCCAGCACGACCACGACGACGATCCCGCCGATCACATCGCCCGGCCCGTGCCGCAGCGGTTCCCAGAACAGCGACCCGATGTAGTGCGGCACGAAGAACGCCGAGATCGAGATCGTGATGACGTAGTTGAGCATCTGGCCCCAGGCGGCGAAGAAGGACCAGAACTCGTTGAAGGCATGGCGCGCGAAGCTCGACGAGCCGCCCGCCTCCGGGAACATCGCCGTCGCCTCCGAGTAGGTCGCGGCGGTGAGGTAGAAGATCACCCCCGCGATCACGAACACGACCGGCGTCAGGCCGAGCGCGAAGCTCGCGACCAGGCCGAGCGCGTAGTAGATCGACGAGCCGACGTTGCCGTAGGCGGTCGAGAAGAGAGCGTTGACCCCGAGCACACGCTCGAGGCCGTGGAGGCGACGTTGGGCCATCAGGGCTGATCGGTTGCGGATGCTACGTGGCGGCGCGGCCGGGCGGCTGCGCCCGTGGCCTCACGGGTCGATCAGCCCCTGCAGCAAGCCGCCGACCGAGCTGGGATCGACGCCGTGGCGCTGCTCGAAGCGCTTCGCGGCCTGATCGTCCGCGAGCGCGAGCACGAGCTCCTCGCGGCTGCTGCCGTAGCGGCAGGCAGCCGTGTCGAGCGCCTCCAGCGCGCGGTCCTGCAGGAAGCCGGTGAGCCCGCCCGTGCTGGGCAACTGCCGGTCTTTGCAGGGATCTTGGATAACGACTTGCTGTGGTTCGTCTTGCGAGTGCATCGCGGCATACGCAACCGGAAGGCCGATCGTCGCGACAAGCGCAAGCGTCAGCAGTCCCGCCATCGGCCCCATCCGGTCGCCCTTCGGCGCCCCGACTGCCAACGCGACCGCTCCGAGCAGCGCAAGCCCGCCCGCGATCACGAACGCGATGCGGAAGGCGTCACCGACGGCGCTGACGAGCACGTCGTCGGCGCGCTGGGCCATCTGGTCGTAGGTCGTGCGCTCCTCCCCCGTGTAACCGCGGCCGTTGTCGGCAAGCGCCTGCTCCAGGCCTGCCCGCGGACGCTCCGCTTCGACGCCGCCGAGCAGCGCCGGTGCAAGTGTGAGCTTGTCCTGCGGTGGCAGCTTCGCATCGAGCACGAGCGCGACGCCCTGCTCCTGCGCGCGCTCGGTGACGACGTCGAGCCGGTGAGCGATCAGCGGCGCGAGCGCGATCAGCACGAGCGCGATGCCGACGTGGCGGATCGTCAGCAGCCTCGCCGCCTCGCGCGTCGTGCGCTCGGGCAGCAGCTCGCCCGCGAACGCCGGCAGCGCCATCCCCATTCCGGTCCCCGCAAGCGCCTGGGGCGCGAACGTCCACGCCACCGACGCGCTCGGCAGCCACGCGAGCGCGAGCACGCCGCCGCCGACGAGCAGGCAGCCCGCGAGTGCGCGGGCGTGCGGCGCGCCGTGGATCCGCGAGCCGCCGATGGCGGCGAGCGGCAGGACGGTCACCGTGGCCGCCGCGGCGAGCGGCTCGACCGCCCAGCCGGCGATCAACAGCAGCACGAGCCCGAACAGGACGGCCGTGAGCGCGGCCGACACGAGCGCCAGGGCGAGCGCATCGGCGAGCCGCGAGCCGCGCGGCTCGTGCAGGTCCTCGACGATCGGCGTGAGCGCCGGCTCAGGCGTGTCACGCAGTGCGGCGAGCGCCCCGGCGGCGGCGATCGGGATCTGCGCCACGAAGATCGCGCGCCAGTCGAACGCCTGCGTGAGCGCCCCACCAAGCGCCGGACCGACCGCGCTCGCGAGTACTGCGGCGCCGAGCCAATGGCGCCGGCCGGCCTGCGTGCCGCCCCGGATCAGGTCGAACGCTGCGACCAGGCCCAGCGCACCCGCGAGCGCCTGGACAGCGCGTGCGACGAGCAGCGCGGTGAGCGTGTCCGCCGCCGCACACGCGACCGATGCCAGCGCGAACAGCGCGAAGCCGATCGCGCCCACGCGTGCCGCGCCGAGCCGGCGCACCACCCGCTCGGCCGGCAGCAGCGTCAGCGCCAGAACACCCGTATAGACGGCGATCACCGCCGCCACGCCCTCGACCGTCGTGTCGAGCGCTCTCAGCAGCTCCGGCAGCGCCAACGTGACGATCGACGCGTCCGCCAGCACGAGGCCGGCCGCCACGGTCACCACCCACGAGCGCGCGCGCATGGGCCCATCATCTCGCACCCAGCCCCCGAGACCGGGCACTGCGTGCGGCGCCTCCCCCTCCGCCCCTCGACGCGCTACTATCGAACGCGGTTACGGCGAGCGCGATGCTCACCTTCCGAGAGCCCGGAGGCGCACAGACTCCGGGCTCTCCTCGTTAAAGGAGTCCGGCACCCCCGCACAGGGGGCGCCGGACGGCGCTACCGGCGCGTGATCCAGAGGATCACGATCAGCAGCACCATGGTTACGGTGAGCTCGATGGCTCTCACCTCCTTTCTCAGGGCCGAAGCCCCGGCCGGGACTGACGTCCCCGGCAGTTCTGGAGGCGGTGCGACCGCAACCACAACTCCAGGCTATGGCCATGAAAGCCCGGCTTTGCGGCAGATCGCGCCCTCACAGGGAGTGCCTGCATGCACTTGTCGCAGCCCTGCGCAGCAACGTTGCAAATCGGGTGCGAGTCCGCCACTGCCGATCAGCCGGGCGCGGCGTGTCCCTCGCGAGACCCCCTGCGGCGTCCACGAACGCCGCGAAGCGCCGACCCCAGTTCACGTGAGGGTCTCGCGAGAGAGCACGGCCGCGCACCGGCGTACCGACAGCGCCGAAACACACCCCAGAACGCACAACGGGCGGCCCCAAAGGACCGCCCGTCGAACAACTCCTTCAGATGCGGCTGAGACTCAGGTGATCAGCGGAATGATCAGGAGCGCGACGATGTTCGCGACCTTGATCATCGGGTTGATCGCCGGGCCGGCGGTGTCCTTGTAGGGATCGCCGACCGTGTCGCCGGTGATCGACGCGGCGTGGGCGACGGAGCCCTTGCCGCCGAACGCGCCGTCCTCGATCAGCTTCTTGGCGTTGTCCCACGCACCGCCGCCGGCGGTCATCGAGATGGCCATGAAGAGGCCGACGACGATCACGCCGATCAGCAGGCCGCCGAGCGCCTCGGTCGAGATCAGGCCGACGATCAGCGTGACGACGATCGGAATCAGCGACGGGATGATCATCTCGCGCTGTGCCGATCTCGTGACGATGTCGACGCACTGGCCGTACTCCGGCAGCTCGGTGCCGTCCATGATCCCGGGGTGCTCGCGGAACTGGCGACGCACCTCCTCGACGACGGCGCCGCCGGCGCGGCCGACGGCCTCCATCGAGAGCGCGGCGAACAGGTAGACCATCATGCCGCCGATCAACAGGCCGATCAGGACGGCCGGATCGTCGAGCACGAACGTGATGACGTCGTCGCCGTTCTTGATCAGGGCGGCGTTGACCTCCAGCTTGAACGCCGCAAACAGCACGAGCGCGGCGAGCGCGGCCGAGCCGATGGCGTAGCCCTTGGTGACGGCCTTTGTCGTGTTGCCGACCGCGTCGAGCGGGTCGGTCACGGCGCGGACCTCCTCGGGCAGCTCCGCCATCTCGGCGATGCCGCCGGCGTTGTCCGTGATCGGGCCGAACGCGTCGAGCGCGACGATCAGGCCGGTCAGCGACAGCTGCGCCATCACCGCGACGCCGATGCCGTAGATGCCGGCGAGGTCGTTCGCCCACAGGATGCCGAGGGCGATCACCAGCGCCGGCGCGGCCGTGGCCTGGAAGCCCTGCGCGAGTCCCTGGATGATGTTCGTCGCGTGGCCTGTCTCCGACGCCTTCGCGGTCTTTCTGACCGGTCCGAAGCGCGTCGAGGTGTAGTAGTCGGTGATCACGAACAGCAGCGCCGTGACGCCGAGGCCGATCAGCGAGCAGATGTAGAAGTCGCTGACGCCGGGGGTCTCACCGGGGGCCAGCACGCCCTTGAAGCGGACGCCGTCCATCAGCCAATCCGTGATCGGGTAGAACGCGATCGCCGCGAGCACGCCAGAGACGATCAGACCCTTGTAGAGGGCCCACTCGACGTTGCCGGCGGCGGAGCGCACGAAGAACGTGCCGATGATCGAGGCGATGATCGAGGCGCCGCCGAGGATCAGCGGGTACATCGCGACCTGAGTCGCGTCGGCGAGGCTGAAGGTCAGCACGCCGAGCAACATCACGGCGACCGCGGTCACCGCGTACGTCTCGAACAGGTCAGCCGCCATGCCGGCGCAGTCGCCAACGTTGTCGCCGACGTTGTCGGCGATCACGGCCGGGTTGCGCGGGTCGTCCTCGGGGATGCCGGCCTCGATCTTGCCGACGAGGTCGGCGCCGACGTCGGCGCCCTTCGTGAAGATGCCGCCGCCGAGGCGCGCGAAGACGGAGATCAGCGAGCCACCGAAGCCGAGGCCGATCAGCGCGTCGACCGCCTCCTTCGGCGTCTGGTCGACCCATGCCGTAAGGATCCCGTAGTACGCCGCGACGCCGGTCAGCGCGAGGCCGACGACGAGCATGCCCGTCACCGCGCCGCCGCGGAAGGCGACGGTCAATGCCTTCGGCACGCCGTCGCGCGCCGCCTCGGCAACGCGCGCGTTGGAGCGCACCGACACGTTCATGCCGATGTAGCCCGCCGCCGCGGAGGACAGGCCGCCGATCAGGAAACCGATCGCGACGTAGATGTCCTGGATGAAGATGAGCGCGACGAACAGGACGACGCCGACGACGGCGATCGTCGTGTACTGGCGGTTGAGATACGCGCGTGCGCCCTCCTGCACCGCCGACGAGATCGAGACCATCTTCTCGTTGCCGGGTGAGAGCGCCAGCAGCGAGCGCACCGTCAGCGCGCCGTAGACCAGCGCACAGGCCGCGCAGACGAGCGCGACGACGACGCCGTGGTCAATCAGGAAGCTGGACAAGACAGGATCCTCCGGGGGTTTCCGTTGAACATCCCGGCGCGCGTCGGGGCGCTCCGGCATGCTTCGGGGCCCCGGCCTCGGCGGCTGCCGATGCCCAGGACCCCATAAGAACCGCGCGAGTCTATCGTGGCCGGCGGCGGGGAGACGTCAGCGTGCAGCTGCGCGCTGCGGCGCCGTCGTGCGCGGCACCGGCTCGGGCCATGGCAGCGTCGCCAGCAGGCGCTCCTCGCCGCACAGCGACCACAGCTCCTCGGCGAGGTGCGGCGCCATCGGCGCCAGCAACCGCACGAGCTGACGCAGGGCGATCAGCAGCGCGGCCTCGTCGAGCGGATCCAGCCCGGCCTGTCCGTCGGCGCTGGCCGCCACGTTGGCTCTGCGCTCGAACTCGCGCAGCTTGTCGAACAGCGCGATCACGCCCTCGACCGCGTGCTTCATCTCTATCGCGTCGAGTGCTCGCGTCACGTTGCGCTGCGCCATGTCGCACCAGGTCGTGAGCTTGCGACGCAGTCTCGTCCCGCCGTCGATCCGCTCGCGCGCGACCTGGTCGAGCTCCTGCCACCGTTCCAGCCGCGGCGCGGCCCAGTCCCACAGCTGCGTAAGGAACTCGGCGCAGTACCTGATCGGCTCGTCGGTCCAGTGGAAGTCGTTCTTCGGCGCGGCGGCGTAGAGCATCGCGACGCGCAGCGTGTCCGCGCCGACTTCCTCGAGCATCTGCTTCAGCTCGACGGTGTTGCGCAGGTGCTTGCTCATCTTCTTGCCGTCGAAGCGCACCAGGCCGATCATGCGCTGGTTGGTGAACGGCTCGCCGTCCTCGATGTGGGTCAGCAGTCCGACATCGCGCAGCATCTTCGTGAACGAGCGCTGGTCGAACACGAAGCCGGCGCCGTCGGTCCCGCGGATCACGTTCGTGACCGGCAGCCATCTCGCCGTCTGCGGATGGTC
>DATFPW010000043.1:0-13916 GCA_035264605.1 Conexibacter sp.
CGCGCACTGCAGGCGGTGCTGGCGGAGGTCGTCGTCGTCGCCAAGCAGGGCACGGCGCTGCCGCCGCTGCCGGGCGTGCCGATCTGGCTCGAGCCGGCTGAGCCGCGACACCCGCTCGCCGGGATCGTGCACGCGCTGGAGGGCGCGGGTGCTGCTGCCGGCATCGACGGGCTTGCACGCGAGATCCTCGTCAGCGCGGTGGATCTGCCGTTCCTGGACCCCGAGTTCGTCGAGCAGCTCGTACACGCCGACGCCGGCGGCGCCCCGGCCGTCGTCCCGCGCGCAGGTGGGCGGCTGCAACCGCTGCTCGCGCGCTATGCGCCGGCCGCGTATCCCTCGCTTGCGGCCGCGCTGCGGTCCGATCCGCTGCCGTCACTTAGCGAGACGGTGGCTGCGCTGGAGCCGTATGTGCTCGACCTCGACGACGAGCTGCCGTTCTTCAACGTCAACGTGCCGGAGGATCTGCTGACGGCTGCGGGACTGTTCGATCGCGACGGTGAGCCGTGGCCGCAATGACCCGATGAGCGCATCCGCGTGCGCGAGCGCGTAGCCTGCGGGAAGAAGCGGGCGCCGGGCGGCGTCCTCTCAGTTTCGATGCCCCGTCTGCCGATCCCCACCGCGCTTCTCACGCTCGTCTGCGCTGCAGCAGCGATCCCAGCAGCCGGGTGCGGGGGGGCCGGGAAGGACGGCGGCGGGGCATCCTCGCCCAACGCGACGCCGCCTCCGCCCACGGCCGACGTGGCGCAGGCTGCTCATCCGACGCGCGCCGACTTTCCCGCGACGAGAGGGCGCACGCTGCGCCAGCTGGCGAACTCGCTCTACGGCGGCGGTCCGGAGGTCGCGCTCGCGACGACCGACTACGTGCCAGGCCGCAATCGCGTCGCGTTCGGTCTGATCGAGCACGACGGCACGCTGATCTACGGCAACACCGCCGTCTATGTGGCGCGCAACGAGCGCGGGCGGGCGATCGGGCCGTTCCTCGCTCCGGCGGACTCGCTGGAGGTGCGTCCGGCCTTCCGTAGCGAGACCGCTGCCGGTGACGACGTGAAGGGCGTCTACCACGCCGACGTCGAGCTGCCGGGTCCCGGCAGATGGCTGCTGCTGGTCGTGACCCGCTCGGGCGAGGAGCTGCTCGGCGGCGCGGCGACGGTCACGGCGCGCAGGGATTCGCCGGTGCCGGCGGTCGGCGATACCGCGCCGCGCGTGCATACGCCGACGCCGGCCTCGGTCGGTGGCGACGTCTCGAAGATCGACACGCGCGTGCCGCCCGACAGCCTGCACGAGGACCTCGCTGACGTGATCGGTAGAAGACCGGTCGCGCTGCTGTTCGCGACGCCGGCGTTGTGCAGATCGCGCGTGTGCGGCCCGGTCGTAGACGAGGCTGTGCAGCTCGAGACAGCTTATGGCGACAGAGTGGCGTTCATCCACAACGAGGTGTACGTCGACAACGACCCCTCGAAGGGGCTGCGCCCGCAGCTGCGGGCCTACGGGCTCACGAGCGAGCCGTGGCTGTTCGTCATCGACAGAGACGGCCGCGTCGCCGCGCGGCTCGAGGGCGCGTTCGGGATCGACGAGTTCCGCACGGCGATCGAGCGAGCGCTCAGCCCTCGACCGTCTTCTTGAGCCGTACGAGTCGGTCGTCCCACGCAGCCGCCGTCTCGTCCAGCCATGCGCTCGCGGGGCGCAGCGCTCCGGCTCTCAGCCGGTAGTGCACCTCGCGCCCGGCGCCGTCGGGCGCCCGCTCGATCAGCCCTGCGTCACCCAGCGCCGCGAGGTGCTTGGCGATCGCCTGGCGGCTGATCGGCAGGGCGGAACTGAGCGCTGGCACGCTCGTCGAGCCGTCGCGCACGAGCGTCTCGACGACGTGACGGCGCGTCGGGTCGGCGAGCGCCGCGAAGACGGGCCCGATCGCGTCGCTCATCAGGCGTACGCGAGCGTGAAGCGCGCCGCCAGGGTCGCGAGCGGGAACGACGGCTCGGACTCGACCACCACGACGCGAGCGCCGGCCGGGGCGGCGACGACGAGCAGCTCGACGCGCGTCGCCGGCTGGTCGTCGCTCCACCACCACCAGACGAGCCGGTGCGGCGGGTCGGCCGCCTCGACGTGGATCTCCCGCTCGGGCGCGTCCTCGAGCCACTCCTCGCGGCCTTCCTCGGTCGCGAGGGCCTCCCAGACCTCCTCGGGGGTCGCCTCGATCTCGATCTCACGGCGCGTGCGCATGGCGGGCTCCTTTGACAACCATATGGTTGCTATAGTGATGTGACAACCAGGAAGTTGTCGAAAGGATACCGCCATGCCACTCGTTCCGATGGTCGTCGAGCAGAGCCCGCGCGGCGAGCGCTCGTTCGACATCTACTCGCGCCTGCTCAACGAGCGGATCGTCTTCCTCGGCACCGCCGTCGACGACCAGATCGCCAACCTCATCGTGGCGCAGCTGCTGCACCTCGAGTCCGAGGATCCGGAAAAGGACATCTCGCTGTACATCAACTCGCCGGGCGGCGTCGTGTACTCCGGCCTCGCGATCTACGACACGATGCGCTTCATCAAGCCCGACGTGCGCACGATCTGCTTCGGCGTCGCGATGTCGATGGGCTCGCTGCTCCTGACCGGCGGCGCGAAGGGCAAGCGGATGGCGCTGCCGAACGCGCGGATCCTGATCCACCAGCCACTTGGAGGCTTCCAGGGCCAGGCGAGCGACATCGAGATCCATGCGAGAGAGACGCTCGAGCTGCGCCGCCACCTCGACGAGATCTACGCCCACCACACCGGCAAGAGCGTCGAGAGAGTCCACGACGACATGGACCGCGACCGCTACTTCACCGCCGAGCAGGCCCGCGAGTACGGCCTGATCGACCGCGTGATCGAGTCGCACGAGCTGTCGCCGCGGGCGGTGGCGGGGTTCGGGCGCACGAACGGGGGCTGAGCGCGCGACCGATTCGACATCGGCTGCGCCGTCGCTTCGGCGCGGCGTGAGTCAGGCGCCGGCCGCGGCAGTGAGCGTCTGATCGAAGTCTGTCTTCGAGATCGGTCCGACGCAGGGCGAGGTAGCGCCGGCGGCGCGATAGCGCGCGATGCCTGCGCGCACCGCGTCGGGGTCGCCGACGGCGGCCAGCGTGTCGAGGAAGCGCGCCGAGATCGCCTGCTGCATGCCCTCGCCGTCACCGGCTCCGGCAGCCACGTCGAACGCGGCGATCTCGTCGTCGAAGCCGGAACGCTCAAGCATCGCGCGGTAGAAGGGGAGACCGAAGTAGGGGAGCAGCTCGCGCCGCAGGGAGGCGTGCGCGACCGCTGGGTCCTCGACGGCCGCGGTTGGCACCGCAGGCACGATGTCGAAGCCCTCCATCGTCTTGCCGGCGCGCTCGCGACCCTCGCGCACCATCGGGATCACGACGTCGCTGATGTAGGGCGGCGTGCAGAGCCAGAGGATCACGCCGTCGGCGATCTCGCCGGCGAGGCGGAGCATGCCGGGGGAGAGGGCGGCCATGTAGATCGGAACCTCGGGACGCGGCCCGAAGCCGGACAGCTGGAAGCCGGTCCGCCACTTCTCGCCCGTGGACGGTGGCGCCTCGCCGCGCAGAATCGCGCGCACGATCGCGACGTACTCGCGCATCTCCGCGACGGGTCTGTCGATCGTCTGTCCGTGCCACCCCTCTACGACTGGGCGGTGCGAGACGCCGAGGCCGAGGTTGAGGCGGCCATCGGAGAGATCGTCGATCGTGGCGGCCGTTTGCGCCATCGTCGCCGGCGTGCGCGTGTAGATCGGCACGACGCCCGTGCCGATGCGGATCCGCTGCGTCCGCATCGCATACGCGGTCACGACCGTGAGCGACTCCCGCCCCGAGATGTGCGTGACATACGCCGACTCGTACCCGAGCTCCTCCGCACGCTGCACGCGCGCAAGCGACTGCTCGATCGAGCGGCCGGTGGAGACGAAGCAGCCGAGGGCCATGGGCGGACCCTATCGACGCGCAGGCGGCTTCTGCGCAACTCCAGCGCGATGGATCGTCGATGGTGCGATGACGGAGGCGAGCCCGGCGCGAGGACGGCCGCTGGGCGGTGCGCTTCGGACACGACCTGCCGCGTCGGTTGCGGCTGGCCCTGCGCTTCGAGGATCGCGGAACAGCCGAGTACCGGCTGAACGTGAGGGTGAGAGGCGGCTGAGATCGCTCAGCGCGCGAACAGCTCGCGCGCCCGCTGCACGACCAGCTCCGGTCGCTCCTCGGGCAGGAAGTGGCCGGTCTTCTCGACCCACTCGATCGTCATGTTCGGCGCGTACCGCTCGTGGTCGCCGTGGTCCTTCGAGCCTTGGAGGATCCGGTCGCGGCGGCCCCACAGCAGGTGCGTCGGCGTCATGAGCGTCTGCTGCTTCATCGCGCCGGAGATCAGCGGGCGCAGCTCGTGCTTGAGGAACGTGCGGTAGTACATCGAGGTCGCGTGGGCGTGCTCTGGCTCGCGCAGGACGTCGACGAAGGCGGCCAGCTCGTCCGGCATGTAGTCGCCGTGTGAGCGGGCGACCTGCAGCACCTGCGCGCTGAAGCGGCCGTTGCGCATCAGTGCGGCGCCGAGCCCGGGAGAGCCGAGGGCGACCTGGTACCAGAGGTTCAAGAGCCGTCTGAGGCTCGGGCGCTCCTGCGGCGGCCACAGATGCGGGATCGAGCAGCCGACGTAGTGGCCGACGCGCTCAGGCGCGGTCAGGCACATCAGGAAGCCGGCGAAGGCCCCCCAGTCGTGCCCGATCAGGTCGAAGCGCTCGACGCCCAGCTCGCTCAGCACGGCCAGCACGTCGTCGGCCAGCTCTTGCTTCAGGTAGCCGTTCTTCGGCGCATCGCTCCAGCCGAGCCCGCGCAGGTCGGGCGCGATCACGTGGTGGTCGGTCGCGAGGCCGGGGATCACGTCGCGCCACATGAACCAGTGCTGCGGCCAGCCGTGCAGCAGCACGACGGGCGGCGCATCCGCGGGTCCGGCCTCCGCGACGTGGAAGCGCAAGCCGCGGGCGTGCACGTCGCGGTGCGTGACCCCTTCGACCTGCGGCAGCGGCACGGCGGTCATGCCGGCACCCTAGCCGTGTGGCCAGGGTGGCGCGCCGGGTCGCGCAGCCTAGTCGCGCTTGAGCATCAGCCCGACGAGCACCGCCGCGAAGGCGATCGTGCCGAACGTGAGGGCGGTGCCGAGGTTCGCGGCGCCGAGCAAGCCCGCGAGGGCGCTCACGACCGCGAACGTCGCGACGAGGATCAGCAGGTCGACGAGCACGGCGGGGATTGTGACGCGCTTCGTCATGTGCCGCTCTGCGCCGCCTGCTCGGCCAGCGCGTGCTCGAGTGCCGGCACGTCGAGCCCGGCGTCCTGCTGCTCCAGCCAGCGCTCCGCGGCGCGGCGGCCGCCGAGCGCGCGCAGGCCGCGCGCACCATGCTCGGCGGTGAAGTCGGCGAGCGCGTGCAGGCGGCGGGCGCGCAGGCGGCGGGCGGTGAGGCCGCTCGCATCCCGATGCGCGTCGATCGCGTCGAGCAGTCTGTCGATCCCCTGCGGCGGCGCAAGCGAACTGACCGCCACGACCTGCGTCGCGCGTGCACCGAGCGAACGCAGCGCCGCGTGCAGGTCGCGCCGCGCGCTGATCGCAACCTGTCCCAGATCCGCCTTCGTCACGACGAGCACGTCGGGGATCTCCATGATCCCGCTCTTGAGGAACTGCAGCACGTCGCCGGAGCCCGGCTGCACGACGACCGCCACCGTGTCCGCGACCTCCGCGACCTCCGTCTCCGACTGCCCGACGCCGACCGTCTCGATCACCACCACGTCGAACGCCGCTGCGAGCGCGTGCGCCGCCGCGCGTGTGGCGGGCGCGAGGCCGCCGAGGCGGTCGCCCGCGGCCATCGAGCGGATGAAGATCGCGCTGTCGGACGGGTCGTACTCGATCCGCGCGCGGTCGCCGAGCAGCGCGCCGCCGGAGCGCTTGGAGGAGGGGTCGACGGCGAGTACCGCGACGGAGTGGCCGCGCTGGCGCCAGCCGGCAACGAGCTGCGAGAGCAGCGTGGACTTGCCGGCCCCGGGCGGGCCCGTCACACCGACGATGTGCCCCGCCGCCTCGCCGCCCAACGCCGCCGGCGCGACGGCCGCCAGCAGCTTGGCGATCTCCGCCTGCGCCGCCGGCGCCCGGCTCTCGACGAGGTTCAGGACGGCTGGGGCCGTGGAGAGGTCTTTCTCCCGCAGGCGTGCGCCGAGCTCGGAGCCGTCAGTCATCGAGGGGAACGCTAGCCGGGCGGGCGGCGCGGAGCTGTGCGGTCTGGGGTCCCGCATGGGGACCCAGATACGCGCAGGTCGCTCAGGCGGTCGCGGCGATGCCGTTGCGCTCGGCGACGAGCGCGACGACGTCGCGCATGATGCGCGTGATGTCGAAGTCCTTCGGCGTGTAGACGGCGGCGACGCCGGCGTCCTTCAGCGGCGTCTCGTCGGCCACGGGGATGATCCCGCCGACGATCACCGGGACGTCGCCGACGCCCGCGCCCCGCAGGGCATCCAGCACGCTCGGGATCAGCTCGCGATGCGACCCGGAAAGGATCGACAGGCCCACCACGTGGACGCCCTCCTGCAAGGCAGAAGCCGCGATCTGCGCGGGCGTCAGCCGGATCCCCTCGTAGACGACCTCCATGCCCGCATCGCGTGCGGCTACGGCGATCTGCTCGGCGCCGTTGGAGTGGCCGTCCAACCCCGGCTTGCCGACGAGGATCTTCAGGCGGCGGCCGAGCTGCTCGCTCACGCGCTCGACCTCGTCGCGGATCTCCTCCAGCGAGTCGCTGCCGATCGCGGCCGACTCGCCGACGCCGGTCGGCCCACGGTAGGAGCCGAACACGTCGCGCAGCGCCTGCGCCCACTCGCCCGTCGTGACGCCCGCACGGGCGGCGGCGATGGTCGCGTCCATGATGTTCTCGTCCGACGCCGCGACGCGCGCGAGCTCGGCCAGCGCGGCATCGACGGCGGCCTGGTCGCGCCCGGCGCGCCACGCGGTCAAAGCATCCTTCTGGTGCTGCTCCACCTCGGGGTCCACGACGAGGATCCCGCCGTCGCCGTCGGCCGTCAGCGGCGATGGCTCCGTCTCGGTGTAGGCGTTCTGCCCGACGACCTTCTGCTCGCCAGCCTCGATGCGGCGGATGCGCTCGCGGTGCGACTCGACCAGCGCGGCCTTCATGTACGGGACCGCCTCGACCGCGCCGCCGTGCTCGGCGACGATCGCCATCTCGGCGCGCGCGCCCTCGAGCAGCTCGGCGACGAGCCCGTCCATCACGACCGAGCCCTCGAAGATGTCCGGGTACTCCAGGAGATCCGTCTCGTACGCGAGCACCTGCTGCAGGCGCAGCGACCACTGCTGGTCCCACGGGCGGGGGAGACCCAACGCCTCGTTCCAGGCCGGGAGCTGCAAGGCGCGGGCGCGCGCGTCGCGCCCCAAAGTGACCGCCAAAGCCTCGAGCACGATCCGCTGGACGTTGTTCTCCGGCTGCGCCTCGGTGAGGCCCAGGGAGTTGACCTGCACGCCGTAGCGGAAGCGGCGCTGCTTCGGGTCCTCGACGCCATACCGTGAGCGGCCCAGCTCGTCCCACAGGATCCCCATCGCGCGCAGCTTCGCGTGCTC
Source organism: Conexibacter sp. (assembly GCA_035264605.1). Lineage (GTDB taxonomy): Bacteria > Actinomycetota > Thermoleophilia > Solirubrobacterales > Solirubrobacteraceae > Conexibacter. The sequence goes on from DATFPW010000043.1 coordinate 7,624, forward strand.
CTCGATGAAGCGCACGCCGGCGTTGACGAAGAACGAGATGCGGCTGAAGACCTTGCCCATCTGCTCGGCCGGCACCCGCTCTCTGACCGCGTCGAGCACCGCGATCGCCGTGGACATCGCATACGCGATCTCCTGCACCGGCGTCGCACCGGCCTCCTGCAGGTGGTAGGAGCAGACGTTGATCGGGTTCCACTTCGGCACGCGCTCGACCGTGTAGGCGACCATGTCGGCGATCAGCCGCATCGAGGGGCCGGGCGGGAACGCGTACGTGCCGCGGCTGAGGTACTCCTTGATGATGTCGTTCTGGGTCGTGCCCTGGAGCTGCTCGGGGCCGACGCCCTGGTCCTCGGCGGTGACGATGTAGAGCGCGAGCAGCCACGCGGCCGTCGCGTTGATCGTCATCGACGTGTTCATCTTGTCGAGCGGGATGTCGTGCAGCAGCGCCTTCATGTCGCCCTTGTGCGCGACCGGCACGCCGACTTTGCCGACCTCGCCGCGCGCCAGCTCGTGGTCGGCGTCGTAGCCGGTCTGCGTCGGCAGGTCGAAGGCGATCGAGAGGCCCGTCTGGCCCTTCGCGAGGTTGCCGCGGTACAGCTCGTTCGACTTCTCGGCAGTCGAATGGCCGGCGTACGTCCGCATCATCCACGGACGGTCGGGCTCAGGCAGGCGGTGGGGGGACCGGGCGTCGTCGCTCATGGGCTCGATTGTAAGGTGCAAATAGGTGGAAGGTCACGTTCCTCACCCCGATATCCAGCCGATCGACGTCCGCTTCAAGGGACTCGACCGGGTCATCTGCTGCTGGCGTGTCGGCGACGTGCTCGTGGATCCGGGGCCGGAGTCGAGCGTGGAGAACCTGCTCGCCGCGATCGGCGACCTGCGCCCACGCGCACTGCTGCTGACGCACATCCACCTCGACCACGCGGGCGCGACCGGCGCGCTCGTGCAGCGCTGGCCCGACCTCGACGTCTACGTCCACGAGCGCGGCGCGCCGCACGTGATCGACCCGTCGAAGCTGCTCTCCAGCGCAGGGCGTCTCTACGGCGAGGACAACATGAAGGCGCTGTGGGGGGAGGTCCTGCCGGTGCCCGCCGAGCGCGTCCACGTGCTGAAGGGCGGCGAGACGATCTCGCTCGCGGGCGTCGGTCGCGTCCGCGTCGCCTACACGCCCGGCCACGCGTCCCATCACGTCTGCTACCTCCATGAGGACAGCGGCCGCGCGTTCGTCGGCGACATGGCAGGCGTGCGGATCCCGCCGTCCCATGTGACGATTGCGCCGACCCCGCCACCGGACGTCGACGTCGAGGCGTGGGACGCCTCGCTTGACCTGATCGCCGCGTGGAAGCCGGCGAGTCTCGGCCTCACGCACTTCGGCGGCGTCGACGAGGTGGACGAGCAGTTGGAGGTGACGCGCGCTTCGCTGCACGAGTTCGCCGAGTTGACGAGGAGCGCAGGACCCGAGACGGTGGGGGCTGCCGTGAAAGCCCGCGTCGACACGACGGGCGACCGCTCCCTGCAGGCCGCTTACGCGGCGGCCGTCCCGCCCGAGCACATCTACCAAGGTCTCGAACGCTACTGGCGCAAGCGCGCCGAGCGCGAACAGGCCGTCCAGTCGGCGTAGCCACGCGCTCTGACAGCGGTATCTTGCGAGCGATGACGCAGACGATCGAGCGACCGCGCGTGCAGGGTCCGGGCTCCGGCCTCGGCGGCCACTGGCGCGTGATCGTGCGCAACGACGACCACAACACGTTCGAACACGTCGCACACACGCTCGCGCGCTACATCCCCGGCGTGAACGTCGACAACGGTTTCGCCTACGCCGAACAGATCCACCGCAGCGGCCAGGCGATCGTCTGGACCGGCCAGCAGGAACCGGCTGAGCTGTACTGGGAACAACTGCGCGACTCCGGATTGACCATGGCTCCTTTGGAGCAGGGCTGATCCGCTAGCCGCGGACGCGGAATTTCAGCGCGCGAGTGACGTGCCCGCGGTCGGGCAGCGCGGTTGCGGCGAGCGTGAGGCCGGCGGAGCGGCGCGCGAGCGCGCGCGAGCTGGTGAGGGGGAGATGCAGGGTGATCCCTCCGCCGCGCGGGACTCTCACGCGCTGGATGCCCATCGCGACGCCGTCCGAGCGCGTGAAGCGCACGCGGCCGGTGCACGGCAGCGCTCTGACGAGCTCCAGCAGGCCGAGGCCGGCGGGGCAGCTGACGCGCAGCACGACCGCGGTTCCCTGCAGCGGCAGCAGCGGCTCGACACGAATAGTGCTGCGACCGCTGTCGTTGATGCCGGGGAAGGGGAACGGCAGCGTCGGGACGGTCAGGCGCGCGCCGCCGGGCTGCGGCGCGACGGTCGCGCTGTCGCAGTCGATGTCGAGCACGTCGCGCGGATCGGCGGCGACCGTGTCGCGACCTGCGCCGCACGCGACCTGCGTTGCGCGCCCGTCGCGCAGGGAGAGACGGTCGGCGCCCGCGCCGCCCTGCAGCTGCTCGACGTCGTTGTCGATCGTGTCGCGCTCGTCGCCAGAGCCGCTCCAGTCGGGCCGCCCGATCTGCATGCGCACGCCGCTGCGGCGTGGCAGCAGCGTGCCGTCGGCCGCGATCCGGTCGGTGTAGGTGACGAGGTCCTGGTCGGGACCGCCTCTGAGCACGTCCGCGCCGGAGCCGCCGGCGACGATGTCCTGCCCGTGCCCGCCGTCGATCGCGTCCTCGGAGGGGCCGCCGACGATCAGGTCGTCGCCCGGGCCGCCGTCGATCTTCGAGGGCAGGTCGGCGCGGATGCGCACGTCACTGCCGAGCAGCCCGAGTCTGACCTCGATCCGCTCGATCCCTGTGTCGGGGCATTCGACGCGGTAGCCCGTCTCGTCGAGCGTGCAGGGGCTGCCGGCTGCGATCGTCATGCGGGCCGCGTTCTCGTCGAGGCGCAGCACGCCGTCGATGTGGAAGACCGTGACGTTGCTCGGCTCGACGTCGTCACCCGTGTAGCGCAGCACGGCGCCGTCGAGCTCGACGAGGCCGCCGGCAGCAGCCGGGGCGGCGGGGACGAGCAACGCGGCGAGCGCGGTGAGCAGGAGCAGCAGACGGGGACGCACGGGAACGACAATGTAGGGAACGCGCCAGATGCTGCGTCGGAGCGGTGCACGCGCCCGCACCGCTTACCGGCGTTGGTCAGGCCGCCCCGACGAGCGCCTTGCTCTCCTGGCGCTCGGGGCTCACGCGCACGACGTTCCACACGAGCCCGACCTTCTCCATCCCGGCGATCGCGAGTCCGCTCGGGTCGGCCAGTCGCTCGAGCCGGCGCAGGCCGTGGAAGGCGGAGGTGGGGAAGGCGTGGTGGTTGTGGTGCCACGCCTCCCCGAGCGACGGCAGGGCGAGCCAGAAGACGTTGCGCGACTCGTCGTCGGTATCGAAGCGCCGCGCGCCGAAGAAGTGGCAGACGGAGTTGATCGACCACGTCATGTGGTGCAGCAGGAAGATCCGCACGAAGCCGCCCCACACGAGTCCCAGCAGGCCGCCGACGAGCGAGAAACCGCTCAAGACGAAGCCGAGCAGGAAGGGGATAAACAGCGTCGCGCCGATCCAGAAGAGGAACGTGCGGCTGACCCAGCGGATCGCCTTGTCGTCGATCAGGTCGGGCGCGAAGCGGCGCGCCGAGGCCCGCCCATGCGTCTTGTCCCCGAGCATCCAGCCGACGTGCGCATGCCAAAGACCCTTGACCGCGCCGCGGAAGCCGTCCTCGAAGTCCACGTGCGGGCTGTGCGGGTCGCCCTCCTCGTCGGCAAAGGCGTGGTGCTTGCGATGGTCGGCGACCCACGTGATGACGTCGCCCTCGACGGCCATCGAGCCGAGGATCGCGAGCGTGACGCGCACGGGCTTCGAGGTCTCGAACGCGCGATGCGTGAACAGCCGGTGGTACCCGATCGTGATGCCGAAGCCGGTGATCGCGTACATGAATACGAAGATCGCCAGGTCGGTCCAGCCGACCGCCTCGTTCCACAGCAGCACGATCGAGCCGAGGAACACGACGAACGGGAGCGCGACGGCGACAAGGTTGGAGATGCGATGGGCGCGGGTCATGGGTTTGCACTCTACGACGCAAAGCGCGGCCTGTCCTCGTCTATTCTCCACGTCTCGACCGCAAAAAGTTGTAGCTTTCGCATAAGAATGAGTGAAACTGCACCCGAGGTCTTCGAAGCGCGCCCGTGGCGCCGTCTGCCGCCGACGGCGGTCGCGGCGATGCGCCCGCAGCTGCCCGATCTCGCGCGCGAGATCATCGCGGCGATCCGCGTCGAGGTGCCGGCCTACGCGCGACCGCTGGAGGGCCCGTTCGGCCGCGGCCTGGTCGTCGGGGTGGAGGAGGCGCTGCGCCAGTTCATCGACGGGATCGAGTCGGGCGGCGCGATGCCTCGCTCGCGCGTGTACGTCGCACTCGGACGCGGCGAGGTGCGCGCCGGGCGCAGCCTCGACGTGCTGCTCGCGGCGTATCGCGTCGGCGCGCGCGTCGCGTGGCGGCGCTTCTCCGCCGGCGGCGTCGCAGCCGGGCTCGATCCGGAGACGCTCTACCTGCTGGCCGAGTCGATCTTCGCCTACATCGACGAGCTGTCGGCCAAGTCGGCCGAGGGCTATGCCTTGGAGCAGTCGGCCGCGGCCGGCGAGCGGCGCGCGCAACGCCAGCGGCTCGCGCGCCTGCTGCTGCGCGACCCGCCGGCCGACCCGCTCGACGTCGAGGAGGTCGCGCGCACCGCGCAGTGGCGGCTGCCGGCGACGCTCGCGGCGCTCGCGTTCCCGGAAGCGGAGAGCGAGCGGATCGTGCCGCGCCTGCCCGCGGACGCGATCGTCGACACGGTCGGCGACGTCGTCTGCGCGCTGCTGCCGGACCCGCAGCGCGCGGACCTGCCCGGGAAGCTCCAGCACGCCGTCGGCCCGCGACACGTCGCGGCGCTCGGACCGCCGGTCGCGTGGGGGGACGCGGCGCTCAGCCTCGCGCGCGCCCGCGCGGTGCTGGAGCTGGTCGCGGAAGGGGCGGCGCCCGACCACGGCGTGCTCGACGCGGCCGACCACACGACCGCGCTGCTGCTGCGCAGCGACCGGCGACTCGCGCAAGAGCTCGTGCGCTCGCGCCTCGCGCCGCTTGCAGAACTGGCGGCAGGCCCGCGCGCCCGGATGACCGCGACGCTCGCGGCGTGGCTGGCCGAGCAGGGGCGGCTGCAGGCGGTCGCGGAGCGGCTCCACGTCCACCCGCAGACGGTCCGCTACCGCCTCAGCCGTCTGCGCGAGCTGTTCGGCGACGCGCTCGATGACCCGCAGCGCCGCTTCGAGCTGGAGCTGGCGCTGCGGGCCGAAGGGTCCTTCGAGTAGGCGGCGGACCGCTCAGGCGGTCGCGGCCTGCTCGGCGACGGGCGCCTCAGCAGACGTCGGCACGATCTCGTCGGCGACGAGCTCGTCGTGCCACACGTAGATCACGGGCACCTGGTACTTGCCCGTCCACTCGGCACGGAAGGCCACCATCTCGGGGCCTTCCCAGTAGCGCTCCCAGTCGAGTCTCGACTCGAACCAGACCATCTGCGTGATTCTGTACGCGTCGTCGCGCGAGCGGTGGACGCGGTACTGCGACGCGCCGTAGCGGATCGAGGCCTCGGCGGCCTCGCACACGGCCGCGGCGAGCTTGTCGCCGCGGAAGAGCGTCGCGTACCAGGGGATGTGAACGACTCCGGCCATGGGCGGGATCCTATCGAGCAGGGCTACAGACCGCCTTCGCGGTCTACGCCCCGACCTCGGCTCGGATCGCCCCCGGGCCGTCTGCGGTCTTGCCCTGGTTCTCCTCGGTCGCGCCGACGAGAATCGCGATCTTGCCGAGGTGCTTGTTGTCGCGCAGCAGCTGGTGCGCGACGGCGACGCCCTCGAAGCCCATCGTCTTCCACAGCACCGGGCGCACGAGCGACTGCTCGATCAGCTCGTTGGCCTTCGTCGCCTCCCACGCGTTCGCGAAGTGGGAGCCGATGATCTGCTTCTGGCGCATCCACAGGTAACGCACGTCGAAGTCGAGCTGGTAGCCCGACGTCGCACCGCAGATGACGACTCTGCCGAACGGTCTGACGCACAGCACCGAGGTCGGGAAGGTCGCTCTGCCGACGTGCTCGAAGACGATGTCGGGCGCGGCGCCGAGCTTCTCCTCGACCGCCTTGCAGAAGCGGCGCGACTCCTTGAAGCGCGCCTTCTCCTCCTCGGGCGACTCGCCGCCCTTGCGCATCATGCCCTTGAAGTCGTTGCGGTCGATGTAGTCGACGGCGCCGAGCTGCT
>DATFPW010000044.1:0-50292 GCA_035264605.1 Conexibacter sp.
CGAGCGCGTCAACTCGCAGGGCTCGCGCAAGGCCAAGGCGCTGCTGCTGGCCGACGACTACGACGGCCTCCTCCAGATCGCCGAGGGTCAGGTGGAGGGCGGCGCCCACGTGCTCGACCTGTGCGTCGCGCTGACCGAGCGCCAGGACGAGGCCGAGCAGATGGCGACGCTCGTCAAGAAGGTTTCGCTCTCGCTGCCCGCGCCGATCCAGGTCGACTCGACCGAGCCCGACGTGATGAAGGCTGCGCTGGAGCAGATCCCCGGTCGCGCGATCGTCAACTCGGTCAACCTCGAGGCCGGCCGCGACAAGCTCGACCACGTCGTCCCGCTGTGCATCGAGCACGGCGCCGCGCTGACCGCGCTGACGATCGACGAGGAGTCGATGGCGAAGACGCGCCAGCGCAAGGTCGACGTCGCCCGCCGCATCCACGGCTACGTCTGCGACGAGCACGGGATGGACCCGCAGACGCTGATCTTCGACGCGCTCACGTTCACGCTCGCCACCGGCTCGGACGAGTTCAAGGACTCCGCGGTCGAGACGATCGAGGGGATCCGCGAGATCAAGGCGGCGCTGCCGGGCGTGCTCACCTCGCTCGGCGTCTCGAACGTCTCGTTCGGCTTCGGCAGAGCGGCGCGCGAGGTCTTGAACTCCGTCTTCCTGCACCACTGCGTCGAAGCGGGCCTCGACCTCGCGATGGTCCACCCCGCCGACATCACGCCCTACTCAGAGATCCCACAGGTCGAGCGGGACCTCGCCGACGACCTCGTCTTCAACAGACGCGAGGATGCGACGCAGCGCTTCATCGAGCACTTCGAGGAGAAGGGCGAGTCCGCCGAGGACGAGAAGGCCGACCCGACCGCCGGGATGGAGCCCGAGGAGGCGCTGCACTTCCACATCCTGCGGCGCAAGAAGGACGGCGTCGAGGACTGGATCGACAAGTCGGTCGAGAAGATCGGCGCGGTCCCCACCTTGAATGACGTCCTGCTGCCCGCCATGAAGGAGGTCGGTGACAAGTTCGGCGCGGGCGAGCTGATCCTCCCCTTCGTGCTGCAGTCCGCCGAGGTGATGAAGAAGGCCGTCGCACGGCTGGAGAACTACCTCGACCGCATCGAGGGCTACACGAAGGGCACGGTCGTGATCGCGACCGTCTTCGGCGACGTGCACGACATCGGCAAGTCGCTCGTCAACACGATCCTCACGAACAACGGCTACACGGTCGTCGACCTCGGCAAGCAGGTGCCGATCTCGACGATCCTCGACGCCGCGCAGGAGCACAGAGCGACCGCGATCGGCCTCTCCGCGCTGCTCGTCTCGACCTCCAAGCAGATGCCGCTGTGCGTGCAGGAGCTGCACGAGCGCGCGCTGCCGTTCCCGGTGCTGATCGGCGGCGCCGCGATCAACCGCGACTTCGGGCTGCGCATCCTCTACCCGCACGGGAGAGAGGACGACGACGTCTACGAGCCCGGCGTCTTCTACTGCAAGGACGCGTTCGAGGGGCTCGCGAAGATGGACCAGCTCGTCGACGACGAGGCGCGCGCCGCGCTCGTCGAGAAGACCCGCGCAGCTGCGCAGACGCTGCGCGAGAAGCCCGTCGTCGTGGACGACGGCCCGCCGACGACCGACGCCTCCGTGCGCAGCGCCGCGCGAACCGACGTGCCCGTGCCGGCGCCGCCGTGGTGGGGCGTACGCGAGGTCGAGGTGCCGCTCGACGAGGTCTACCCGCACCTCGACACGCACGTCCTCTTCAAGCTCCACTGGGGCGGGCGCGGCGTGAAGGGCGACGCCTGGAAAGAGCTCGTCAGCGAGAACTTCCAGCCGCGCCTGGAGCGCATGTGGGCCGAGCAGAGATACCTGCACCCGCGCGCGAAGCTCGGCTACTTCCCGGCCGTCTCGGAGGGCAACGAGGTCGTGATCTTCGACCCCGAGGACCACGAGCGCGAGATCAACCGGCTCGTCTTCCCGCGCCAGCCGCGGCACGACCGCATCTGCCTCGCCGACTTCTACCGCCCGCTCAGCTCAGGCGAGAAGGACGTCGTCGCGCTGCAGGTCGTCACCGCCGGCGACGAGGTCACCGAGCTGATGGCCCAGCTGGAGAGAGACGGCGAGTTCGCCGAGCAGCTGTTCGTCCACGGCCTCGGCGTGCAGACGGCCGAGGGCATGGCCGAGTGGCTGCACGCGAAGGTCCGCTCCGATCTCGGCATCGAGCTCGACCAGGGCCGCCGCTACTCGTGGGGCTACCCCGCCTGCCCGGACCAGTCCGAGCACGAGAAGGTCTTCGCGCTGCTCGATGCGCCCTCGATCGGCATGCGCCTCTCCGGCGGCTACGCCGTCGAGCCCGAGCAGTCAACGGTCGCGATCGTCGCGCACCACCCGCAGGCCGTGTACTTCGGCATGAGAAGCGGCTTCCTGCCGAAGGACAAGGCGCCGGACGACATCATCGCCGGCTCCGACCGCGATCCGACCCTGCTCGACGAGGATCCTGCCGACGGCGCCGTCGAGGCGGAGGTCGATCGCGCGCCAGACGTAGCCGGCGTCGACTGACGCACCGGTATCAGGACGCCTCCGGTTGGGCATACGTCGCTCTACGGGCGACCAACCGAAGGAGAAGCCAATGGCTGACGACGCGCTGTTCATCGGATGGGGCGAGGTGGTCCGAGGACGCGAGCAGCAGGCGCTCGAGGTGTTCGGCGAGACCGTGGCGTTCTGGCAGGAGGCACAGGATGCGGGCCGGGTGGAGAGCTTCGAGCCGTGCCTGCTCCAACCGCACGGCGGCGGATTGACGGGCTTCATGCTCGTGCGCGGCGCGCGCGCCCAGCTCGACGCGATCGCCGCAAGCCCGGAGTTCGCACGCGTGATGGCGCGCGCGAACACGATCGTCGAGGAGCTCGGCGTCATCCGCGCGTACTGCGGCGAGGCGCTCGGACAGCAGATGGGCCTCTTCCAAGAGGCATCCTCAGCGCTCGCGGCCGCGTAGCCGCTCGCGGGGCTACGCCTCGGAGGCGGCGGCAGGACGCCCCGCCGCCTCGCGCGGCCGCACGCGCAGCTCGACGGGCGCCGTCTGGAGGGCGCGCAGGCGCACGTCCTTCCACGACAGCCCCTCCTTCACGAGCGCCGGCATCCCCATCACGACGGCGGTCGCGATCTCGACGGCCTGCAGGATGATCCCGTAGCCGAGCGCGTCCGCCTGGGAGACGCCGTAGCCGCCGCTCAGCACGACGACGCAGGCGGCCTGGAAGATGCCGAGGTTCGACGGCGTCGCCGGCAGCACCGCCGTCACGTTGACCGCGAACAGGACGGCCGCAGCGGCGCCGAGGCCGGCCTGCTCGTCGAGCCCGAGCGCGACAAGCAGCACGTAGCAGGACAGCCACTGCAGGATCCAGGCCGCCAGCTGCGCGGCGACCGCCATGCTGCCGAGCCGCGGGTCGCGGAAGACGACGAGCCCGGCGCGCACGCGCGCGAGCGCGTCGCGCGCCTGGCCGGTCAGCTCGCGCAGCTTCGCGAAGCGCGAGTGACGCCCCGCGCTCAGCAACGGCGGCGCGAGCAGCACCAGCGCGAGCAGCAGCAGCGGCATGATCGCCGCGAAGATCAGCGCGTCGTGGTGGTTGCGGAACAGTCTCACGGTCGAGAACGTGACGATGCCCAGCAGCATCAGCGCGAGGATGTTCAGCAGCGCCTGCGAGACGATCGTCCCAAGGACAACCGGCAGATGCTCGCGCGGACGTCCGGTGCGGCGCGAGACGACGAGCGCGCGCGAGGGCTCGCCGAGGCGCGCCGGCAACGTCGCGCTCATCAGCACGCCGATGAAGGTGCCCTGCATCGCGTCGCGCAGGCGCACGCGCCCGCGCGGGAGCGCCGCCTTCAGGATCGCGTGCCACGCGACGGCGCGCACGGCCATCGAGACGCACATCACCCCCAGGCCGACCAGCACCCACGCGGGGCTCGAGTCGAGCAGCGCGAGCACGATCTCGTGCACGCCGATGCGGCGGAAGGCGAGCACCGTGCCGACGAGCGCGAGCGCGGCGAACGCGAGCATCGCGGCGCGACGCGCGAACACGAGCGCGGGCTTGCGCGCACCCGCGGGCGGCGGCGGTTCGAGGCTCGGCAGGCGCTGCGGGCGCACATGGGGCTGGAGGTCCGCCGGCTTGGAACCGATCCGCACGGCCGCGCGCTGCATCGCGCCCTGCGGCGCAGGCGTGGCGATCGCGTCCTCATAGGCGTCCAAGACCTCGCGCGCGACGTGCGGCCAGGCGTAGCGCTCCGCCCGCTCGGCAGCCGCCTCCCCCATCGCCACGCGCCGCTCCGGCGCGAGCCACAGCTCGAGCAGCGTCTCGGCGAGCGCGGTCGCATCGCCGCGTGGCACGAGCAGCCCGTCGACGCCGTTGCGCACGACGTCGCGGTAACCGGCGATGTCGGAGGCGACGACGGGCGTACCGGCCGCGAAGCCCTCCGTCAGCACCATGCCGAAGCTCTCGCCGCCGAGCGACGGGGCGCACAGCAGGTCGGCCGACTCGAGCACGCGCTGCTTCTCGGCGTCGTCGACGCGGCCCAGGACCGTCACGCCGCGATCGTCGAGCAGCATCGGCTGCACCTCGTCGCGGTTGGCGCCGACGACCGTCAGCTCGACGGGCACGTCGTGGTCGCGCAGCGCCTCGAACGCGCGCAGCAGCACCGGCAGGCCTTTGCGCTCGACCGCCTGGCCGACGAACGCGAGCCGCAGCGGCCCGTCAGCGTCGATCGCGCGCGGCGTGCGTTGCTCTGGCACGGCCACGCCGTTCGGGACAATCCGGTAGCGCCCGCCGAAGAAGCGCTGCGCCGTCCAGGCAGCCGCCTCGGAGACGGCGATGCGCACGTGCAGGTGGTTGAACATGCGGCGCGCGCCAAGCACGTTCGCGACGTTGTTCGTGAGGCGGTTCGTCGAGTAGCAGTGGAACGTGCCGACGAGCGGCAGGCGCGTCGAAACGCATGCGTCCCAGCACAGGATCGGCACGACCGGCTCGTGCAGGTGGACGACGTCGAAGCCGCCGGTGCGCAGCTCGTGCCGCATCTGGCTGAGGCCAGCGGCGCGCGAGGAGAGATTCGACACCGCGCCATTGGCCGGGAAGCCGATCGTGCGCCCGAGCGGAATCACGTAGTCGGGCAGCGGGCGGCGCTGCGGCGCCGCGCCGCGATGGAGCACGGCGGAGAGGCGATCGTCGGGATCGTAGGGCGCCAGCACGCGGACCTCGTGCCCCTCGGCGAAGAAGCGCTCGGCGAGCGCCTCGATGTGGCGCGTGACGCCACCGGGGTACGTCCACGAGTACGGCGAAACCAAGGCAACGCGCATACGCGCGTGATCCTAGCGTGGTCTGCGGTCTTTCTCCGCAATCCACGGCCCCGCCGCCACAGTCCGCGTAACATGGCCCCGCGTGAGCGCCGAGACCTACCTGCGAGCGGCGGACCCGATCCTCGGCGCATTGATCGACGCCGTCGGGCCGGATGGGCTGGGCGAGGCGCGTGCCGGACGCCCCGACGACCACTACGGCGCGCTCTTGCGCGCGATCGTCGGCCAGCAACTCTCCACCAAAGCGGCGCGCACGATCTACGGGCGCGTGACCGAGCGCTACGGCGGCCGCACCCCGACGCCCGAGGAGCTGATCGCCGACGACCTCGACGAGCTGCGCGTCCAGGCCGGCTTGTCGAGAGCCAAGGCGTCCTACCTGCGCTCGCTCGCCGAGCACGTCGTCAGCGGCGAGCTGGAGCTCGATCGTCTCGACGAGATGCCCGACGAGGAGGTCGCGGCCGAGCTCGTCGCCGTCAAAGGCCTCGGCCAGTGGACGGCCGACATGTTCCTGATGTTCCACCTCGGCCGCCCCGACGTCCTGCCCGTCGGCGATCTCGGCATCAGACGCGCCGTCGAGCGCGCCTACGAGCTGCCCGCGATGCCGAACCCGGCCGAGCTGGCGGAGATCGCCGAGCCGTGGCGCCCGCAGCGGACGCTGGCGTGCCGGTATCTCTGGCACTCGCTGGACAACGAGCCGACCTAGCGAGACCCCAGTTCCTGGAGCGGCGCGATGGGCTGCCGTAGCATCGGTGCACGATGGCGGTCGGCGCACGCACGCAGCCATGCCGGAGGCTCTCGATCTCCACCGTGCTCGTGCTCGCGTGCGTGCAATGGGCGGTCGTCGGCAGCGCGCCGGCCCGGGCGACTACGACACCCGCCTCGCCCGCGCCCGGCGCGAAGGTCTACGACAGCGGCGGACCGCTTGTCCTGACGTGGACTGCTGACCCGGGCGACGTCGTCGACAGTGTCGAGACCGCCACCCGCAGCGAGACCTACTTCCCCGGCGGCGGCTTCCTGTTCGCGGGCTGGCGGACGGACACCTTCGGCCAGGACCGCGCAGCGGCGGCAACCGACCTCGTGCCGGGCTTTCGCTACTTCTGGCACGTGTCCGCCTGGCATCTGACGCAGCCAGTCGGTCCCTCGGGCGAAGGCGAACCGAGCGACAGCACGTTCGGTCCCGTCGCGTCGTTCGACTATGTGGAGCGCCTGTGGCGAGACACCGCGGAGGAAGCAGCCGGACTGGCGATCGACCGACACGTCCGGCGCTCGTGGATGGCGTCGGATCCGTTTGTGCGTGCCGGTTTCGTCAACCGCTTCCGCTACTCGATCCGGTTTGCGTTCGCCGTCGGCGACGCCGAGACCAGCGGGAGCGGATACGTGCAGTACCCGGACGGGTTGGAACCGACCTTCAGCTACCGCTTCAAGGTCAAGACAGTCGACACCTACAAGCGCTACGTGCTGCACAGAAGCGCCAGATCCTCGACGAAGCGCCGCGTCTGGCACGGCCGCCTCGCAAAGCCATGAGCGACCTCTAGACCGCGGAGACCTCTTGCTCGTCGGCCACGCGGAACGAGGAGCCGCAGCCGCAGGCCGCGATCACATTCGGGTTCTCGACCTTGAAGCCGGCGCCCTGGAGGTCGTCGACGTAGTCGATCGTGGAGCCCTCGACGTACGGCAGGCTCGGCCCGTCCACGAGCAGGCGGATGCCCTGCTGCTCGAAGACCTGGTCGCCGTCGCGCTGCTGGTCGAACGCGAGCGCGTACTGGAAGCCCGAGCAGCCGCCGCCGCGCACACCGACGCGCAATCCCGCCGTCTCGACCTCGCTCCCCTGGGAGGAGAGGAACTCGCGGACCTTCTCGGCGCCTTTGTCGGTGAGCGTGATCATCGGGTGGTCTCCGTCGCGTCGGGCTGCATTACTTCATTCAGTGTAGCGACCCGTCCACAGCGCTACCCTAGGGCGCGATGGCAACCAAGGAAGAGCTCAAAGCACGCATCGAGGCCGGCATTCCCGGCGCGCGAGCCGAAGTCCACGGCGATGACGGCCACCACTTCGAGGCCGTCGTGGTCGCGCCCGCGTTCGCCGGCTTGTCGCGGATCGCCCAGCACCGTCTCGTCTACGACGTGTTCGACGGCGAGCTCGGCGGCAGCATCCACGCCCTGTCCCTGCAGACCAAGGCCGAATGAGGACCCCACCGTGAGCGACGAGACGCAGAACCCCCTCCGCGACGCGATCGAGGACGCGATCAAGTCGAACCCCGTGATCCTTTTCATGAAGGGGACGCCCGAGCAACCGATGTGCGGCTTTTCCGCCCGCACAGCCGGCGCGCTCCAGACGCTCGAGGCGCCGTTCGCGGCGGTCGACATCCTGCCCGATCCGCGCATCCGCCAGGAGCTGTCGGCGCTGTCCAACTGGCCGACGATCCCGCAGCTGTTCGTCAACGGCGAGCTCGTCGGCGGGGCCGACATCGTCGCCGAGATGTACGAGAGCGGCGAGCTGGCGGAGCTGCTCGGCGTCGAGCAGCCAGAGGACGCGGACGAGCCGATCGCCGAGACGGCGCAGGCGCCGCTGTCGATCGAGAATCGGCTCGGCTGAGCGCAGTCGCGCAGTTCAGCTGAGCGCGAGCGCGCCGCTCAGCTGAACAGCTCGGCGAAGATCTGCCCGAGGCCGCCGCCCCCGCCGCGCGGCGCTCTGCGCTTCGTGCCGACGACGCGGACCGGGGTCGAGGCGCTGCCGTCGATCCGCAGCGCGGGATCGCGGTAGACGCGCCAGCTGTCGAAGCCGAGCCGCGCCTTGACGCCGTCATAGCGCTCGATCCGCTCGAAGCGGCTGATCACCTGCTGCAGCTGCTCGGCGCCGGTCCCGCTGCTCGGCAGGCCGCCGAGGAGCTGCAGGAGCACCATCACGATGTTCTGCGTGTCGGCGTTCGGGATGTCGATGCTGCTGCCGCGGAAGCTCAGCAGCTGCGGCCCGCCGAAGGCGTCATGGGGGATCCGCACGACGGGATGCAGTGTGCGGATCGGTCCGTGGTCGACGCGCACGCGCATCGCGACGCGCACTCTCTGACCCGGGCGCACCTTGCGCGGGGCGCTGACGGAGAGGATGTGCGCCATCGCGGCGCCGCGCTCGACGTCGATGCCGGCCGAGACGCGCTCGACATGCAGCGTCGCAAAGCGCGCCTTGCCGATGATCGAGAGCGCGCGCTGGACCTCGATGCCCGCCAGGAAGGCGAGCGGAGCCGGCTGGTCGAGGCCCGTCGAGCCGTTGACCACGTAGCGGTTGCAGAAGTGCAGCGGCTTCTTGCTCTCGCGCAGTCTCACGCGCAGGCACAGCACGCCGCTCTCGCGCGAGGGCGAGCCGTTGAACGCAGTCGTGATGCCCTGCGCGACGGCGAGCGGCGCGATCGCCGACAGCAGGTCCGTACCGGACGGGTTCTCGAGCGCGCTCTCGTCGACGATACTCGTGCGCTGTTGCAGCTTCGTGCCGCGGTCGAGGTCGCGCACGGTGACCGTGAGCGGGACCGTCCGCGGTCTGCCGCCGAGCGTCCCGACGACGCCGGCGGGCGCGTCGTTCGTGAGGACGCCGAGCGGATGACCCGGCGCGGCGAGCTTGTACGAGACCGCGTCCTGCGTGTCGAGCGGGTTGCCGACGACCGTGAACACGTAGGCGTCGGCGAGCTGCAGCGCGCGCCGGCCGGCGGCGTCGAAGCCATGACCGAAGCCATACACGGTCGTTCCGTCGCGATACGTGACCGTGCCGACGGCCCCAGCCGTGACGGCGCCGCTGGAGAGCGTGGCGGCGAGCGATGCGCCGGGCACCAGCTCCTGTGGCGGGAACGTGCCGAGCGGTCCGGCCGGGGCCGCGACGATCGAGCGACCCTGCGCCCGCGCGACGTGCTCGAGGAGATGGCCGAGCGACGGTGACAGTCCTGCGATCACGAGCGGCGAGGCGAGCGGTCTGGCGGCGTGCAGCAGTTTCGGCGCGACGCGCGTCTTGACGGGAGGATCGACCGGCAGCCCCAGCATCAGCTCGATCGGCGTCACGAGCCCGACGTCCGCTCCGTACTGGCCGATCGTCGCGGAGATCGCGCCGGCGTTGCCGATCGTGCCGTCGGGGCCGGTGCAGTAGACAGGCGAGCCGGAGAAGCCCTCGGCGATGCCCGTGCGGTCGACCGCGGGCCCCGACACGCGCACGAGGATGCGCGGTCCGCTGCCGTCCGTGTCGGCGAGAACGTCGAGCACCTCGACGTCGAAGTCGCTGATCGTCGTGCCCTGGACGACCGTGCGGGCGGTGCACGTCATCCCGCGATGGATGTCCTGCAGCGGCACGATCGGATCGCGCGCCCATGCGCTCGGCGCCGCAAGAACGGTGAGCATGAAGGCAATGGTCAGGGCGCGTCGCACGGCCCGGCACTGTAGTGGCCCCTGCGGCGGGGTGCATCGCTAGTGTGCTCGCGATGGGCTCGGTCGCCGTCGTCACGGACACGTGCCACTACCTCCCCCGTCAGCTCGTCGCCGCACGCGGGATTCACGAGGTGAGCCTCTACGTTCACTGGGACGGGCGCGAGGACCGCGAGTCCGATCTGCCGGATTTCGACGCCTACTACGGTCACCTGCGCACCGCGAAGCAGCTGCCGACGACCTCACAGCCGTCGATCGGCGACTTCCTCGCCGTCTACGAGCCGCTGCTGGAGCAAGGGCAGGACATCGTCTCGATCCACCTCTCCGGTGCGATCTCGGGAACGTTCGCCTCAGCCGAGCAGGCGCGCGAGCAGCTGCTCGGCCGCGGCGGCGAGCGCATCCAGGTGATCGACTCGCAGAGCGCCTGCGGTGGGCAGGGCCTCGTCGTGCTCGCCGCGCACGCGGCCGCCGCGCGCGGCTCGAACGCGGACGAGGTCGTCGCTCACGCGCGGGAGGCACGCGCCGCGCTGACGATGTGGTTCGCGGTCGACACGCTCGAGTACCTGCGCCGCGGCGGACGCATCGGCGCCGCGCAGGCATACCTCGGCTCGGCGCTGAAGATCAAGCCGATCCTGACGCTCGAGGCCGAGATCACGCCGATCGAACGGGTCCGCACGTCGGGCCGCGCGTTCGAGCGAATGGTCGAATATCTGCGCACGCGCTGCGACGACGGCGCCGACGCGTGGGTCATCCAGCACATCCAGGCACCCGACGAAGCGGCGAGACTCGTCGAGCGCGGCCGCGAGATGTTCGGCACCGACCCCTGCTTCGTCTCGGAGGTCGGCCCCGTGATCGGGACGCACGTCGGGCCGGGACTCCTGGGCGTCGGCGGGATCTCGTCGAAGTTCTTGGCCTGAGCTTGGTGCGGGCAGGCGAACCGCGCGATGGCGCGGTTCGCCTGCCCGCCGCAGGGTCGCTGCCGCGCGCTCGGTCCCGGCGCGGCCGATGGGACAAGCCTTCGCTCGATGCCATCGAGGGAGAGAGAGCGCCGGCACCAACCTCGCCGGTCTTACACGGAGCCGGCGCAGAGCGCGCGAGCATCTGCGCGATTGGCCGCCCACGCCAAGCGCGCCGGCCGAAGCGTCCTGTCCTGACCCGCCCCAGCAAGGCCAGGGCAGGACACTTCAGCGAGATGTGCCCATCGCGGCCCGCAGATGTGCGCGGACCCACGCTCGAACCCTTCCCCTCGCTGCCCACGGACGGCGTCGCGCACGCAACGCGCGCCACGAACGGAGCACCAGCGAACGGCGATGCGGCGGGACGACCCCGCCAGCGCTCAGATCAGCGCCGGCGGCGCTTGCGGCGACCGAACAGCACGCCGGTGACACCGGCGATGCCGCCGCCGATCACGAAGCCGGCGACCGCGGCGGCGATCAGCGCTTCTCTTCTGTGGTCGCGCAGCTGCTGGCGCCAGTCGGTCAGCGCCGTCACCTCTCTGCGCAGCACCTCGATCGAAGTGCCGAGCTCCTTGCGGTTCTGCTCGATCGAGGCGCGGATCTGCTCTGGCGTGCGAGTCGGGGGCATCAGGAGGCGACCTCCGTGGCGGTGACGGTCTCGCGGATCTTCTTCGCCTCGTCGATCGCCATCGTCGGCGTCGGCGGCGTGCCCTTGCGCAGTGCCCGGTAGGCGAGGCCGCCGGCGAGCGCGCCGAGCAGGAACAGGACCCCCGCGACGATCATGAAGCCGGCCCAGTAGGCCGTCCCGCCGAAGATCAGGTAGGCGCCCCAGGCGGCCGAGTTGAGCAGGAAGAAGAGTGCCGTGATGAAGAAGACGCCTGCGACGATGCCGACGATGGCGCCGGTCGCGAGCTTACGCGCCTTCGCCGACATCTCGGCCTTCGCCAGCTCGATCTCCTCGCGTATGAGCAGCGAAGCACGCTCGGACACCTGCGTGACCGTCTCGGCGAGCGTCGTGGCCTGTGTGTCGTCAGCGGGCAAGGCGCTTAAGGAAGAGGGCGAGGACGAGACCGCCGGCAAAGGCGGCTCCGACGACGAGCTCGGGGCGCTCGTCGGCGGGAGAAGGCGCGGGGGCGACGGCGGCGACGGGAGCCCCGGTCTCGGCCGCCAGCGCGGCATGCTCGACCGTCGGCTGGCCGTTGTTCGCGGCGGCGTCGACGGCGTCCGTCATTCCGGCGGCTCCTCGCCGAACGCACGCACCCAGATCATCGTCGCGAGCCGCTGCGTCGCGATGCTGGCAAGCGCGCCGATCCCGGCGAGCAGGCCAGACCAGACGAGTCGCTTCACAAGGTCGCTTTCAGCCATCAGCTCCGGCATTCAATCAGCTCTCCCGGCGGTGGTCACGATCGCTCCACGCGATCCAACCCACCGCAGATCGTCTCGACGATGTGGTTCTTGGCTTGGTCGTATTCCCGATCCCCCGTCGGGAGCAACGCGAAGATCCAACCGGTCAGCACCTGCTCGACCGCGCCGTAGAAGGCGAGCGCGGCGAAATCCGGCGTGATGTCGGCGCGGAAAGTGCCGGCTCTCTGCGCTCTCTCGACGATCGCGGCGATCCCCACATATGCCTGGCGGATGTGCGCCAGGTGCGTGCGGCCGAACGTGTTCGCGGCACGCGTGACCTCGACGATGATCACCTTCATCAGGTCCGGGTCGTGGCGGTAGGAGTCGACGATGAAGGACGTGATCGCGTAGAGCTTCTCGCGCGGCGGGATCTCCTCCCCGTCGACCTCCTGGATCGCGCGCAGGAGGATGTCCCAGCGCTCCAGGAAGAGCGTGTCGAGAATCTGGTCCTTCGAGTCGAAGTAGTGGTAGACGAGGCCGTAGGCGACGCCCGCCTCGTCGGCGATGTCGGACACGCGGCAGGTGTGAAAGCCCGTGCGCGCGAACACGCGCACGGCCGCGTCGAGGATCATGCGCCGCTTGTCGACGGCGGGCTCGGCGTTCGTGCGCGCCATCAGGCTGCCGCCTCCAACGTGACGTCCGGCCACGCGTACGCCTGCGGACGCCGGTGCGCGAGCGCGGGCAGTCTGGTGCGGATCGCGTCTTGGCGGCTGAAGTCGAGCTCGGCGAGCGCGTAGCCCTCGTCGTCGGGTGCCGTCGCGAGCACCGTCCCCCACGAGTCGACGACCATCGAGCGCCCGCCGGAGACCTTGCCAGGCATGTGCTCCCCGATCTGGTTGGCGGCGACGACGAAGCACTGGTCCTCGATCGCGCGGGCGCGCAGGAGCACCTCCCAGTGGTCGCGCGTCGTCGCGAGCGTGAAGGCGGACGGCAGCGCGAGCACGCGCGCGCCGCGCAGCGTCAGGATCCGAAACAGCTCGGGGAAGCGCAGGTCGTAGCAGACGGCCATGCCGAGAACGGTGCCGTCGTGCAGCGCCGTCGTGACGACCTCCTCTCCCGGGTCCTCGCCGTCCGACTCGCGGTAGACCGTGCCGGCGACCTCGACGTCGAACAGGTGCAGCTTGCGGTAGACGCCGCGCAGCTCGCCGTCTGGGCCGACGTGGACGCTCGTGTTGAAGTGCTTGGGATGGCCTGTCCGTTGCTCGACGATCGAGCCGGCGATCAGGTCGATCTGGAGCTCCCGGGCGATGTCGCGCGCCCAGGTGGTCGAGGGGCCGTCGAGCGGCTCCGCGCCGGCGGCCAGCTGCTCGGGCGTGCCGAGCACGTTCCACTTCTCCGGCAGCACGACGAGCGTCGCGCCGTCCGTCGCGGCCGCGCGCACCAGGCGGTCGGCGGTGGCGCGATTGCGGGGGCGATCCCCGGTAGAGTTCATCTGGATCGCCGCGGCGCGCATGCGGTGGTCGGTCTCCAAGGCAGGACAGATTGACTGGTCAGTCAACCGGTCAGCAAGCATACCGCGCCCGCGCATGCCGCCCGCCCGTCCCTCGAACGCCCCAATTCCAGCGCATCGCGGGCCCTACGGCATCATCCGCCCCGCCGCGTTCGACCGCCTGCCGCTGCCGCCGGTGCGCATGCCGGCCTGGCGCGGATCGCGACCGCTGAAGCGCTGGCGCTATGTGGGCGTCTACGGGCCGGACCTCATGCTGTGCGTCGGGCACGCGCGCGTCGGGCCTGGGCGGCAGTCGTTCTGGGCCGTCTGGGATCGCGCGACGCAGCGCCTGCATGAGAGAACACGGCGCTCGGGTGGCGGCGTGCGACTCGGGCTCGACCGACCGGGCCGCGTGCTGGTGGTCGACGACGGCGTGGAGATCGACCTGGCGCTCGACGAGGTCGACGGCGTCGAGACGATCTGCCCGAATGGCAGCGCGTACGCGTGGACGCGCAAGCAGGGCGGCGTGCGCGCACACGGGACGGTCGTGCTCAACGGCGTGGTGCGAGAGGTCGACGCATTCGCCGTGATCGACGACAGCGCCGGCTACCACGCGCGCAACACGGCATGGCGCTGGAGCGCCGGCGTCGGCCGCGCGGACGACGGCCGCACGCTCGCCTGGAACCTCGTCGCCGGCATAAACGATCCCCCGCGCGAGAGCGAGCGGACCGTGTGGCTCGGCGGCGTGCCCGCCGAGGTCGGCCCGGCAGCGCAGTTCGCGGATGACCTCAGCGCCGTCGAGACCGACGACGGCGTCGACCTGCGCTTCGCGAGCGAGGCCGTCCGCCAGCGCAGCGAGAACCTGCTGCTCGTGCGCAGCGCCTACCGCCAGCCGTTCGGCAGCTTCAGCGGCGTGCTGCCGGGCCACAGCGGTCCGCTCGCGCTTGCGGAGGGCTGGGGCGTGATGGAGGAGCACACGGCGGTGTGGTGAGCCGGTCGTCGATTTGAGAGCGCGTGCAAAGCTGTTCCCGATGCCGAGAATCCGACCACAGCATGCGAAAGAGGCGCCGCCCCGCGCCAGATGCAACAACGGCACCGACGACTGCAGCAGAAGCACCGCCGTCGACCGGGCAGCCGCAATCGAGCGCACAAGCGGGGTGCTCTCCGGCGTGTATCCCCCCGGCTACCTGAGGCAACTGCGGGCCGACTGGCCTGAGTGATCTCCCTCGTCCGCGAGTCCGCGCGAAGACTCGCCGTGTAGCGACTCGCAGCTGATGCAGCGAGGAGTCGCGTCAGTCGCCGAGCTCCGCAAACGCCTTGCGCACCGGCCGGCGAGCGATCCCTGCGACCGTGATGCGGGTGCGATCGGGAGCCAGCTCGTCGAAGGTGACGACGATGCGCTGCGTGTCCTTGTAGGCCAAGGCGATCAGGCCGATGGGAAACCCGAGGACGCAGACGAGCGGGACCCACGCGGGGCGCTCGCGAATCTCGAAGACGAGCAGCCGCGGCTCGTCCCGGCTCACGACGTCGTAGCCGCCGCGCACCATCGCGGGGACGACGCGCTCCAGCGCCTCGGCGAACATCGTCGCCCGGTCCGTGGCGAAGACGTCCACGTAGTGAAAACGGCGGAGCCCCGGGAGGCCCACCGTGTGGGGCGCCCCTCCCGCTTGCGCCGCCCTCGCCGGCGCAGCGACACGGTCCGGGGACCGTCCTTCGGGGAAGTCGGCCAGCAGGCGATCGAGCTCGCCGAGCGTTCTCGCGTCCAGCGCCGCCGACAGGCGCTCTTCGAGCTCGGACACGTCGAGCCGGCCCGCCGCGCACTGGGCGCGCAGGATGTCGGCGACAGCCTCCCGATCGGCGTCGGCCGCTCGCACATCGGACGGGTCGACCCTCATCGCCGAACGCCGAGGCGTCAGCCCCGCCGCTGCTCGCGCTCGCTGCGCAGCGCGGCGAGCAGGAGCTTGGAGTGCATCGCGGCGATCAGGTCCTCGAGCGGCTCGGCGCCGGAGGCGATGATCTCGACCGCGCGGTCCTCGTCGACGGAGCCGGCGAGCCGGCCGAGCAGGACGCGCACCTCCTCCGCCACCAGCGGCGCGAGCGCCTCGCGGTAGCGCAGCGTGTCGTAGACGGTGAAGCCGATCGCCTCGTCGTAGCCGCCGGCGCGGAAGCGCGAAATCGCCTCGATGATCTTCACGTCCTCGGCGTCGTAGCCGCGGCCGTTCGGCGTCAGCACGTCGAGCTGCTCCAGTCGCTCCAGCACGTTGCGCGGGACGTCGTAGGCCTGCTCGACGGCGCGGCGCGAGGTGCGCGTGCGCTCGCCGGCGACCGCCGCCGCGCGCTCGAGGATGCGGTCCTCCAGCTCGATCAGCGCCTCGACGCGCTGGGGGTCGTCGCGCAGCAGCTGTCCGATCACGCGCAGCGGCATGAAGCGCTCCTCCTGCAGCCGTTTCACGAGCCGGATGCGCTCGACGAAGTCGGGCGGGTACCACGCCATGTTGCGGCTCGTGCGGCGGATCTCGTCGTCGCCGCCGAGCACGCCCTCGCGCAGGTAGTGCTTGATCGTGCCGGCGCTGACGCCCGAGCGCTCAGCCAGCTCGCTCATCTTGAGCATGCCGTCGGGGCGGGCCGAGGCCGACGGCAGGGCCGGCTTCGTGCGCGGCTCAGCCGCCAAGGAACGATCCCTGTGGAGCCCCGGCCGGACCGGCCACGGCGCCCGACTCCTTCATCGCCGCGATCTCGTCCGTGCCGTAGCCGACGGCCGCGAGCACCTCGTCGGTGTGCTCGCCAAGCGCGGGGCCGGGTGCGCGCGACGGGTCGCCTGGCGTGCGGTCGAGCTTGATCGGCAGGCCGAGCAGCTTCACTGGCGCCTGCGCACCGGGCTGGTCCAGCTCCACGACCATCTCCCGCGCTCTCACCAGCTCGGACTCCAGCGCCTCAGGCATGTCGAGCACCGGCTCGACGCAGCAGTCGTGGTCGGCGGCGAACGCCTCCCACTCGGCGCGCGTGCGCGAGCGGAACGCCTCCTCGACGGCGCGATGGCCGTCGGAGCCGGGCGCGGCGAACTGCTGCTCGATCAGGTCCTCGCGACCGGCGCCGCGACACCACGCCTGCCAGAACTTCGGCTCCAGCGCGCCGCAGGCAACCCAACCGCCGTCCTTGCACTCGTACGGGCGATAGCAGGCGAACTGGCCCGAGAGCGGGAGCAGGCCGCGCTGCGGCGTCACGCCGTCGGCGAGCGTCTGCGCGGCGATCATCGCGAGGAACGACAGCGCGCCGTCGAACATCGAGACGTCGACGACCTGACCGAGGCCGGAGCGCTCGCGCTCGCGCAGCGCGGCGAGGATGCCCACAGCTGCCATCAACGCTCCGCCACCGACATCTGCGATCTGGCCGGCCGCCTGGACCGGCGCGCCGCCCGGCTCGCCGGTGAGGCCGAGCAGGCCGCCGAGCGCGAGGTAGTTCATGTCGTGGCCGGCCGCGTGGCGCTTGGGACCGTTCTGGCCATAGCCGGTGATCGCGCAGTACACGAGGCCGGGGTTCTCTGCCTTCAGCCGCTCGTAGCCGACGCCGAGCCGGTCGAGCACGCCAGGGCGGAACGACTCCAGCAGCACGTCGTGCTCGCGCGCGAGGCGCAGCAGCACGTCCTTGCCGGCATCGGACTTGAGGTCGATGCGGATCGAGCGCTTGTTGCGGTTCAGGCTGAGGAACAGCGCCGATCTGGCGGAGTCCTCCGCGCCCTCGACATACGGTGGCGACCAGCGGACGTAGTCGCCCATGCCGGTGTCCTCGACCTTCAGCACCTCGGCGCCGAGGTCGGCGAGCAGCAGCGAGCAGAAGCCGCCGGGCAGCAGCCGTGAGAGGTCGAGGACCTTGAGGCCGGCGAGCGGACCCGCGGCAGGCGAGGCGCTCACGCCGCAGCCGCCTTCGGCTCCACGCCGGCGACCGCGCGGCGCGGCGTGCCGAGCATCGTGCGCGCCTCCGCGACCGTCGCCGGGCGACGGCCGACGTCCTCGGCAAGCTGGCGCGCCTTCGCGATCAGGTCGCCATTCGACCGCGCCATCGTGCCGTCAGGCAGATAGAAGTTGTCCTCGACGCCGGCGCGGACGTTGCCGCCAAGCACGAGCGAGGCGGCGATCAGCATCCACTGGTCTCGCGAGATGCCGATCACGCCCCAGTTGTTGGGGCCGTCGGGTCCGCCGGGGATGTTCTCGGCCATGTGCGCGAGGTTGCGCGCGTTCGGCCGCACGCCTCCCGTCACGCCCATGACGCACGAGATCTGCAGCGGCTCTCTCAGCAGTCCCTTGTCGATCAGCGGGTCGAGGTTCGCGATATGGCCGGTGTCGAAGCACTCGTGCTCGGGCTTGATGCCGAGCTCGTTCATCGCCTCCAGCAGCGTCGTGATCGTCTCGAAGCTGTTCTCGAAGACGGTCGAGAAGACGAAGTCTCTGCGTCTGGCGGAGTACTTCGCGTAGTTCATCGAGCCCATGTTCAAAGCGGCGATGTCCGGCCGCAGCTCGCGCAGGTACTCGATCCGCTTCTCCAGCGAGATGCCGATCGCACCGGTCGAGAAGTTGACGATCACGTCGTCGACCTCGGCGAGGACGGCCTGCGTGATCGCGCGGAAGTCCTCGACCTCGTAGGACGGTGTGCCGTCCGGTCTGCGCGCGTGGATGTGGATCATCGACGCGCCCTCGTCGACCGCACGGCGCGCCTCGGCCGCGTACTCCTCAGGCGTATACGGGATCCCCGGGCACTGGTCGCGATTGGCGACGACGCCGGAGATGGAGTTGGTGATGATGACGGGGTCTTCGAGGCTCACGACCGCGTTTCTCCCCTTGACGATGGAATTTTCGAGATACCGACTTTTTGGATGAAGTCAATTTCCAATACTGAGGGTTTATTGATCATTGACCACCGCGAGGAGGTGACCGACTGAAAAGTGGCAATTTTTCGTGCCGAAATGCTTGAGCCCGCTTCTGTAGACGGGCTAGTGTCCAGCGGCATGAGGGAGCGGAGAACCGCCCTGGCCGTCATATTGGCCGATACGGGGCACAAGCAGGCATGGCTCGCCGAGAAGCTGAACCTCCATCCGAGCAGCGTCTCCCGGTGGGCGCTCGGGAAGCGCCCTATACCGCGTCGGTACGTGCAGGCGATAGCCGACACGCTCGGTGTCGAACCCCAGCGGCTTGCCCGCGACGTGGCGCCGACGCGCTCATGAGGGTCATCGCCGAGCTGCCACCGCGGAGCAGCCGACGTCGCCACTACGACTGGGACACCATCCTCGACGGCAAGCTGCGCGAACTGGAGTGGGGCGTCGACTTCGACTGCCGCCCTTCCTCCCTCGCCGTGACGGTACGTCGTGCCGCGCGGGTGCGCGGCACGACGGTCGCAGTGCACAGCTACCTGCGGGAGGATCGTCCCGTCATCGCCGTGCAGGCACTCGCGCACAGGCGCTGACGGCGTCATACCGGCACGACGCCGTGTCGTTTCCAGGGTCGCTCGACGCGCTTGCCCTCGGCCATCTCGAGCGTGCGGCAGATGATCGGACGCGTGTCGCGCGGGTCGATCACGTCGTCGATCAGCGCGCTTCTCGCGGGCACGTAGACGTCGATCAGTCTTCTGTAGGCCTCGATCAGCTGGGCCTTCATCGCCGCCGGGTCGTCGGCCTCCTCGACCTGTCTGCGCATGACGATCTCGACGGCGCCCTCGGCGCCCATCACGCTGATCTCGGCGCTCGGCCAGGCGACGATCAGGTCGGGCTCGTACGCCTTGCCGTTCATCACGTAGTAGCCAGCGCCGTAGGCCTTGCGGATCACGATCGTGATCTTCGGCACCGTCGCGTTCGCGACCGCGTAGAGCATCTTCGCGCCGTGGCGGATGATGCCGGCCTCCTCCACCTTCGAGCCGACCATGAAGCCGGGCACGTCCTGCAGGAACAGCAGCGGGATGTCGAAGGCGTTGCAGAGGTTGACGAAGCGCGCGGCCTTGTCGGCGGAGTCGTTGTCGAGGATCCCGCCGAGCTGCTTGGGCTGGTTGGCGACGATCCCGCACGGCCGCCCGCCGAAGCGCGCGAAGCAGGTGATGATCGTCTTCGCCCACTGCGGCTTGAGATCGAAGTACTCGCCGTCGTCGACGATCCGTCTGATCACCTCGTACATGTCGTACGGCTTGCGGTTGGACTCCGGCAGCACGTCGAGCAGCGACTCCTCGCGGCGGTCGATCGGGTCCGAGACCGGCCGGAGCGGCGGCTTCTCCTCGCAGTGCTGCGGCATGAACGAGAGGTACTGCTTGATCCGCTCGATGCACTCCTCGTCGTCCTTGACTTCGAGGTCGCCGACGCCCGACTTGCGGCAGTGCACGCGCGAGCCACCGAGCTCCTCCTGCGTGACGTCCTCGCCGATCGCGGCGCGCACGAGGTGCGGGCCGGCGAGCGCCATCGAGCCGCGGCCCTTGACCATCGGCACGAAGTCGGCGAGGCCGGGGATGTACGCGGTCCCGGCAGCGCAGGGCCCCATGAGCGCGGCGACCTGCGGGATCACGCCGCTCATCACCACCTCCTCGCGGAACAGGAAGCCGGAGCCGGCGAACATCGAGCCGACCGCCTCCTGGATGCGCGCGCCGGCCGAGTCGAGCAACCAGATGAAGGGGATCCGCTTCGTCAGCGCGAGGTCGCGCAGGCGCGTGACCTTCGTCTCGCCGGACATGCCCATCGAGCCCGCCATGACGGTGAAGTCGTAGGCGCAGACGGCGACCATGCGGCCGTCGACCTTGCCGTAGCCGGTGATGACGCCGTCGGCCGGCGCCTCCTTGCCCTCCAGCCCGCGCACGGCGAAGTGGATGCCGGCGTGGATGCCCAGCTCGGTGAAGGTGCCCTCGTCGATCAGCAGCGCGAGCCGCTCACGGGCGGTCAGCTTGTCGGCTGCGTGCTGCTTGTCGATCTTCTCTTGCCCGCCGCCGAGCAGCGCCTTCTCGCGGCGCGCGGTCAGCTCCTCGACGAGCGGTCGCAGGAGAGACTCGGTCCCGCCCACCCGTGCGTCTACCGACCCGTCCATTGCGGCTCCCGTCTTTCGAAGAACGCTCTGACGCCCTCGACGATGTCGTCGGTCGAGAACGCGATCGTCAGCTGCGAGCGCAGGAAGTCGAGGGCGTCCTCGTAGGCCATGTCCTGCTGGCGATAGATCGCGTCCTTGCCGAGCTTCATCAGCACCGGCGACTTGGACGCGAGGCGCGTCGCCCAGTCCTGCACCGCCGCATCGAACTCGTCCGCCGCGACGACCTTGTTGACCAGCCCGATCCGCTCGGCCTCGTGCGCGTCGATGCGGTCGCCGAGCAGCAGCAGCTCGTTCGTCTTCTTGCGCCCGAGGTTGCGGTAGATCAGCGCCATGATCATGAACGGGAACGCACCGACGTTGATCTCCGGCGTCCCGAACGTCACGCCCTCCTTCGCGACGATCAGGTCGCACGCGAGCGCGATCCCGAGCGCGCCGGCGAGGACGTGCCCGTTGGCCGCGCAGATCGACGGCTTGCCGAGCTGGCCGATCGTCGTGAAGAGCACGGGGAAGCGCTCGATGCCGAAGTGCTTGTGCACGAGCGGCACGTCGGTTGCGAAGCCGGCGAGGTTCGCGCCCGAGCTGAAGACTCTGTCGTGCGTGGAGGTGAGCACGACGCAGCGCACCGCGTCGTCGTCGCGGGCCGCCTCGAACGCAGCCTGCAGGTCGGTGAAGAGCGCGTCGGAGAGCGCGTTGCGAGTGTCGGGCTGATCGAGCGCGATCGTCGCCACACCGCCGGCGACGTCGTAGCGCAGGGTGTCGTAGGCCATGGTGCGCACGCTACCGGGTGCAGCGGAAAGTGGGAAGCACTACTGTCTACTTTTGCCAGCCTTGCTGGCCAGCCAGCCCCGCGCACGAGGAGACGTCACCGCATGGCCGCCACCGCAGACGTGCTGAAGCCGGACTTCGGCTCCCAGCGCAAGCACTTCATCTTCAACGAGGACCACGACCGCCTGCGCGAGTCGCTCTCCCGCTTCGTCGCGAAGGAGCTCGCGCCGCACGCCGAGGAGTGGGAGGAGACGACCTTCCCGGACTCGGTCTTCCACCGCATGGGCGAGCTCGGCTTCCTCGGTCTGCACGTGCCGGAGCAGTACGGCGGCCAGGGCGGCGACTACTTCTCGAGCCTCGTGCTTGCCGAGGAGATGGGCGGCTCGCTGTCCGGCGGCCTCTCGATGGGCGTCGCGGTCCACACCGACATGGCGATGCCGCCGATCCTCAAGTTCGGCACCGAGGAGCAGAAGCAGGAGTGGGTCGTGCCCGCGGTCGCCGGCAAGAAGATCCTCTGCCTCGGCATCACCGAGCCGGACGCCGGCTCCGACGTCGCCGGCATCAAGACGCGCGCGGTCAAGGACGGCGACGAGTACGTGATCAACGGCTCGAAGACCTACATCACGAACGGCCACCGCGCCGATGTGATCGTGCTCGTGACGAAGACCGACCCGGACGCCGGCTATGACGGCTTCACGCTCTTCCTCGTGCCGATGGATGCGCCCGGCGTGATCCGCGAGAAGAAGCTCGAGAAGCTCGGCATGCACGCCTCCGACACGGCGCTGCTGGCGTTCCAGGACGTGCGCGTGCCGGAGTCGGCGGTGCTCGGCCAGATCGGCAAGGGCTTCTACCACATCATGTGGGAGCTCCAGGGCGAGCGCCTGATCGGTGCCGCCGGCTGCGTCGCGGGCGCGCAGCGCTGCATGGAGCGCACGCTCCAGTACGCGCTGGAGCGCACCGCGTTCGGCCGCCAGATCGGCAAGTTCCAGGTGATCCGCCACAAGTTCGCCGAGATGGCGACGAAGATCGAGTCGGCGCGGCAGATGACGTACGTGACCGCCTGGCGCGTGGCGAACGGCGAGTACCCGGTGCGCGAGATCTCGATGGCGAAGCTGCACGCCGCGCGGATCGCCGTCGAGGTCGCCGACGAGTGCATCCAGATCCACGGCGGCGCCGGCTACATGAAGGAGTACGGCGTCGAGCGCGTCTGGCGCGACATGCGCCTGAACCGGATCGGCGCGGGCACCGACGAGATCATGCTCGACGTCATCGGCCGCTCGTACGGGCTCTAGGAGGACTGGACATGGGTGAGATCGTCAACGGTCCCGGCTACGCCGTCGGGGACCTGGAACTGCTCGGCGAGGGCTACGGCTTCCGCAAGATCCGCAAGGGGCTCGACGTCAAGGAGCTCGGCGCCAACGCCGTCGTGATGCCGCCCGGCTATGAGACGAACGGCCACTACCACGACGAGCAGGAGGAGCTGTACTTCGTGCACCGCGGCCGGATCGCGATCACGTTCGGCGACGGCACGACGCACGAGCTCGGCGCCGGCGGCCTCGCGCGCGTCGACGCGCCGACCGTGCGCTCGATCAAGAACGTCGGCGAGGGCGACGCGATCTACGTGATCGTCGGGGCCAAGGGCGGCTATGTGGGCCGCGACGGTCGCACCGCCGACGGCCTGTCGGCCAAGGACGCGCCTCCCGGCACGCCGCGGTGAGCACCGCCCTCGACAGCTCGCATCTGGCCGACCGCGCCGG
Organism: Conexibacter sp.; assembly: GCA_035264605.1. GTDB lineage: Bacteria > Actinomycetota > Thermoleophilia > Solirubrobacterales > Solirubrobacteraceae > Conexibacter. The sequence continues at coordinate 23,083 of DATFPW010000044.1, forward strand.
GATCGGGGCCGCCGCCCCGGCCCGGCCGCTGCCGCCGTTCACGGAGGAGTACGAGCGGCTGCGGCTGCAGATGCGGGCGTTCGTCGAGTCCGAGCTGGCGCCGCACGCCGCCGAGTGGGAGGAGGCCCGGTGGTTCGCCGACTGGGTCATCCCGCGCGTCGCCGAGCAGGGCTACGTCGGGCTGAAGTTCCCGAGAGAGCTGGGCGGCGGCGGCGATCCGCTGGCGGCCGCCGTGTGGGCGCAGGAGCTTGCCCGCTGCGGCTCGGGCGGGCTCGGCGCCGGGATCGGCGCGCACACCGGCATCGCGCTGCCGCCGGTGTGGAAGTTCGGCACGCCCGACCAGCACGAGCGCTACCTCGTGCCGGGCATCCGCGGCGAGAAGGTCGCGGCACTCGGAATCACCGAGCCCGACGCCGGCTCCGACGTCGCCGGCATCAAGACGCGGGCGCGGCGGGTCGAGGGCGGCTTCGTCGTCAACGGCTCGAAGATGTTCATCACGAACGGCGTGCGCGCTGACTTCATCGTGACCGCCGTGAAGACGACCGAGGAGGGCGGCCATCACGGCATCTCGTTCTTGATCGTCGACAGAGGAGAGGGCGTCTCGGCCTCGCCGATCGAGAAGCTCGGCTGGCACGCCTCTGATACGGCGCTGATCGCGTACGACGACGTGTTCGTGCCCGAGGAGAACCTGCTCGGCGCCGAGCACGAGGGCTTCAAGCTGATCATGGCCAACTTCCAGTGGGAGCGCGTGATGATGGCGCTCGGCGCCGTCGGCGCGATGGAGGTCGTCTTCGAGCGCACGCTCGCCTACGCGAAGGAGCGCGAGGCGTTCGGCCGGCCGATCGGCAAGCACCAGGCGATCCGCCACAAGCTGGCCGAGGTCGCCGTCGCGCTCGAGACCGGTCGCGCAATCACCTACAACGCGCTGCGCATGCACCTCGCCGGGATGAACGCGGTGCAGGAGGTGACGATGGCGAAGCTCGCGACGCAGCGGGCCGCCTACGACGCCGCCGACACGTGCCTGCAGATCCACGGCGGCTACGGCTACCTCGTCGACGCTGGCATCGAGCGCGCGGTGCGCGACCTGCGGCTCGGCCCGATCGGCGGCGGTACCGACGAGATCATGCGCGAGATCCTTGGCAAGACGCTCGGGCTGTGAGGCGGCGGGCGCGGGCGCTCCGACTGCCCACGAGCTGACGCCCACGTTCATCTGAGCCCCTAGAGTCCGCCTCTGCAACGCCTTTCGCATCACCCCGTATCCGTCACCAAGGAGAAGTGCATGGGAGTTCTCGACGACAAGGTCGCGATCGTCACCGGCAGCGCGCGCGGCATCGGCCGCGCCACCGCCGAGCTGCTCGCCTCGCAGGGCGCGAAGGTCGTGATCAACGACCTCGACGGCGACGTCGCGCAGCAGACGGCGTCGGAGATCCAGGGCGAGACGACCGTCTTCGCCGGGGACCTCACGCAGGGCGACGCCGCCGACAAGCTGATCCAGACGGCGATCGACGCCTGGGGCCGGATCGACATCATCGTCAACAACGCCGGCTACACGCTCGACGCGCCGATCCACAAGATGAGCGACGAGTGGTTCCAGAAGATGCTGGACATCCACCTGATCGTGCCGTTCAGAGTGATCCGCGCCGCAGCGCCGCACCTCCGCGAGCCTGCCAAGAAGGAGCGCGAGGCGGGGCAGGAGGTCTTCCGCAAGATCGTCAACGTCTCCTCGATCTCCGGCACGATGGGCAACGCCGGCCAGGCGAACTACTCCTCCGGAAAAGCCGGCGTCGTCGGCCTCACGAAGACGCTCGCGAAGGAGTGGGGCCAGTTCAAGGTGAACGTGAACGCGGTCGCCTTCGGCTACATCGAGACGCGCCTGACCGCCTCGAAGGACGAGTCGAACGTCGCCGAGATCGGCGGGGAGAGAATTCAGCTCGGGATCCCCGACCAGCTGCGCGGGATGGCCGCGATGCTGATCCCGCTGGGGCGACCCGGCACGCCCGAGGAGGCCGCCGGCGGCGTCTTCTTCCTCTGCTCGCCATGGTCGAACTACGTGCACGGGCAGACGCTGAACATCACCGGTGGCCAGTTCACCGGCATGACGACCTGAGCGATAGCGCTTGGCTACCGCGGCGCACGTTATGAACGTGCGCCGCGGGCCCGGGCGGGCGGCTCATGAGACGAGGCGACGCGCCGTGACGGGCGCGCGCGATCGATGCGCGCCGCACGCTCGATCCTCCTCGCGCTCCTCGTAGAGCCGGATCAGCGAGGAGAGGTCGACGTCGAGCCCGTCGGCGAGCGTGCGGAGCGTCTTGAAGGTGGGGTTGATCTCGCCGCGCTCGAGCGCGCCGACGTAGTTGCGGTGGAGCTTGGCGCGGAAGCCGAGCTCCTCCTGGGACATCGCGCGGCAGGCGCGCAGCTCGCGCACCGCGGCGCCGAAGGTGACCGCATGCGCGGAGTGCGTGCGGGACGAAGTACGCTGGCGTGGCATGGGAGCTAGGCCTCCTGTGCGAGGCCGGGGCGCTGTGCCAGCAGCGCCCCGGCCGTTTTGTTGACGCGCGGGAGACTAGGCGGGGGCTCGGATGATTACGCGTGAAATTGGGGAGACCTGCGCAGAGAATTTACAATTGCGCTGAATTGTTACGAAGCGCGCGAGTGTTGTAACAGGTGGGCTGTCACGCTGGATTGGCGGTGAGTCCTCCTCTTCGGGAGCCGGCGGCACGGGGCCGACCGGCGGCCCCCATACGAGGAGAGGAGGGATATGGCAAACACCACTTTGGTGCTGGCCATGTGCGTGATGCTCGCACTGCTGGTCATCGACCGGCTGACGAGATAACGCCACCGCATCGCTCCGGGCGGGCAGTCGGCCCCGGCGCCCGCCCGGAGCACCTCCCTCAGCTCGCTGAGAGCGGCGAATGCGGTGTTAGACCGGCGGCATGGAAAACGCCACTGGTGCTCGCCATCGCACAAAGCGTAGTTTGCCGACGGGCGAGCGGCAACAGCGCCTCTGTGGCGTTGTGCCAGCTCAGCGTGGCAATGCGGCGAGCAGTCGGTCGAGGTCGTCCTCGTTACTCCAGCCGCCGAAGGAGGCGCGCACGAGTTCCTCGCCGGGCAGCGAGCGGACGACGACGCCGGCCTCGGCGAGGCGCTCGACGGCGGCAGGTGCGTCGGGCTCGTGCCACGTGACGAGCGTCGTGCGGTCGCGCTCCAGCACCTCGCGGCCGTGTTCGCGCAGCGCGTCAGCGGCAATCGCTGCAAGGTCGGTCGCATGGGTGTGGGCGAGGTCCCAGCCTGCGTCTTCGAGCACGTCCAGTGCGGCGCCGGCCTGGGCGAGCGAGGCGGCCGGCAGCGCCGGCGTGTCGTAGGAGCGCGCGTCCCCCCACGGCGCCGCGTCGAGGCCCAGCCCCGGCTCCTCCAAGTTCACGTAGCCGGGCGCGGGCGGGCGCATGCGCTCACGCAGCGCGGGCGCGACGTACAGCAGTCCCGTCCCCTCCGGACCGCACAGCCACTTCTGGCCGGCCGCCGCATAGGCGTCGCAGCCGAGCGCGGCGACGCCGACCGGCACGGCGCCCGCGCCCTGTGCGCCGTCGAGCAGCACGGGGACGTCCAGCGATGCCAGCGCGGCCGGGGCGAACCGCCCGCTGCGCCAGCTGACGTGCGAGCTGACGACGACGCGCGTGCGCGGACCGACCGCCTCTGCCACATCCGCCCACGGTACGCACCGCACCTCCACCCCCCGCGCCCGTTGCGCGGCGAGCGGACCGAGCACGCCGGGGTGCTCCTCGTCGCTCGTGACGATCTCGTCGCCGGCGCGGAGGTCGAGCGCGAGCAGCACGCGCGCGATCCCCTCGGTCGTGGAGGTCGTCAGCGCGAGGTCGGCGGGCGCGCAGCCGACACGCGCCGCGTAGCCGGCGCGCAGCTCCTCGGCAAGCTGTGCGCGGCGCTCGAAGTGGCGCATGCCCGCCCGGCCGTCCGCCAGCTCACGCTCCAGCTGCACGCGCGCGGCGACGATCGCCTCGCGCGGAATCGGCCCGTTCGTGCCGGCGTTCAGATAGGCGATGCGGTCCAGGACGGGAAACTGCGCCCGCAGTGCGGCGAGCGAGGTTCCCGCCGCGCTCATCCCCGCTCGAGCACGTGCCCGTCGATCGTCGGCTGCTGCTCGCGCCAGCGCTCGTGCGACTCGTCGATCACGCGGATCGCGTCCTCGCGCGAGTACCAGCCGTCGACCTTCACGACCTTCCCCTCGGGCGTCTTGTAGATCGAGAAGAAGTGGGAGATCTCGTCCCGCAGCTGCTGCGGAAGGTCGTCGAGCTCGTTGATCGTGTTCCAGTTCGGATCCTCGAGCGGCACGCACAGGACCTTGTCGTCGACGCCCTTGTCGTCGCGCATCTTGAACAGCGCGATCGGCTTGACGGGGATCACGCAGCCGGGGAACGTCGGCTCGGAGACGGTGACCATCGCGTCGAGCGGGTCGCCGTCCTCCCCCAGCGTCTGCGGGATGAACCCGTAATCGGTCGGATAGACGACGGACGAGAAGAGGAAGCGATCGAACTTGATCGCCTGCAGTTGCTCGTCCCACTCGTACTTGTTGCGCGAGCCCTTCGGGATCTCGACGAGGCAGTGCAGGTGGCGATCGTTCATGGCCCGCACGATACGCGAGGAGCGTCGCGCGACGCGGTGCGGCGTACGATTGCGGCAGATGACACACGCGCACGACCACGCCCACGACGGACACGCGCACGGACCCGGCGGTCACAGCCACGTGCGCGCGGGCACCGATGCCCGCGCACTGACGATCGCGCTCGTGCTGATCGTCTCCTTCATGGGCGCCGAGCTCGTCGCCGGCATCCTCGCCTCCTCGCTCGCGCTGCTGTCGGACGCCGCGCACATGCTCACCGACGCGGCCGCGCTCGCACTCGCGCTCATCGCATTGAGGATCGCGAGACGGCCGCCGCGCGGGGCGATGACGTACGGCTTCGGGCGCGTCGAGATCCTCAGCGCGCAGGCGAACGGGATCACGCTCGTGCTGCTCGCACTGTGGATCGTGTTCGAGGCGATCCAGCGGCTCGTCTCGCCACCCGACGTCGAGGGCGCGATCGTCGTGATCGTCGCCTGCGTGGGGATCGTCGTGAACCTGGCGGCGACGTTCGTGCTGGCCGGCGCAAGCCGCGAGAGCCTCAACGTCGAGGGCAGCTTCCAGCACATCCTCACCGACCTGTTCGCGTTCATCGCAACGGCGATCGCGGGCGGGATCATCCTCGCGACCGGCTTCGTGCAGGCCGACGCGCTCGCGTCCCTGCTCGTCGCAGCATCGATGCTGTACGCCGGAACGCGGCTGATCGTCGCGTCGGGACGCGTCTTCCTGGAGGCTGCGCCCGAGGGCCTCGACCCGGAGCAGATCGGCCGCACGCTCGCCGCGCAGCCGGGCGTCGTCGAGGTGCATGACCTGCACGTGTGGGAGGTGACGTCGGGCTTCCCGGCGCTGTCCGCGCACATCGTGGTGCGAGCCGGCTCGGACTGCCACGAGCTGCGGCGCATGCTCCAGCAGGAACTGCTCACGCGCTTCGAGCTGCGTCACACGACGCTGCAGGTCGACCACGAGGCCGCCCCGCAGTCTCCATTGCAGATCGAGATCGCAGGCGAGCGGCAGGCGTGAGCTCCAGCGCGATGCGCGCCACGATGGCGCGCCAGCCGGAGGAGCTGCGGCGCCTGCTCGGCGACGCCGCGCCGTCGGCGCGGGCGGCCGAGCTGCTCGCCGGCAAGCGCGTCCTGCTGGCCGGCACCGGGACGAGCTGGCACGCCGCCAACCACGGCGCGTGGATGCTGCGTGCAGCCGGCGTCGAGGCGTGGGCGATCCAGCCGATGGACGCGGCGGTCGGCGGCGTCACACCGCAACCCGGCGATGCACTCGTACTGCTCAGCCACACCGGCATCAAGCGATACAGCGCCGAGCTGCGCGACCAAGCACGCGCCGCGGGCGTCACGACGCTCGCGATCGGCGGGATCGACCAACCGGACGTCGACCTGCCGACGGTCGAGCGCGAGAGATCGTCGGCGTACACGGCGAGCCACCTCGGCGCCCTGCTGCGGCTCGCCCAGCTTGCGACGGAGCTGGGCGCACAGCTGGGTGACCTGCAGGCGATCCCCGACGCAGTCGCCGCCGAGCTGGAGCGGCCGAACCGCGGGGTCGCGGTCCCCGAGCGCCTGCTCGAGTACGCCGGCGCCGGTGCGAACGCATGGACCGCCGCGGAGGGCGCGCTGAAGGTGCGCGAGACTGCGCGGCTCGCGGCAGAGGGATTGATGGCCGAGCAGCTGCTGCACGGCCCAGCCGTCGCGCTCGACGCGCGCGACACGCTCGTGTGCCTCGACGGTGGCGGGCCCGGAGCGGAGCGCTTGGAGGAGGTGGCGCGCGTGGTCGAGGCGGGCGGCGCGACGGTCCACCGCATCGCCGCGCACGAGCTGGGCGAGCAGCTGTCGGTCTTCCCGCTGACGGTCGTGGTGCAGCGGATCGCGCTCGAGGCGGCCGAGGCGCTGGGTACCGACCCTGACGCGTTCGGCTACGACGTGCCGGGCCGCGAGGCGGCCTGGGAGCGGCTCACGCTGTGAGCGCCAGCTCGCCGAGCGACAGGCGACAGCCAGACCAGTAGTCACCGGCGGGTGAGGCGAGGAAGGCGACGAGTGCCTCGATCTCCTCCTCGGCCGTGTCCTCGCCTGGGGCGATCGCGACGGTCGTGATGCCGTGGCGCGCCCACTCGATCGAGAGCGTGCGGGCGAGGTTCTCGGCGGCGGCACGCACGCCCGCCGCGGAGACGTCTCCATCGGCGGGGCGCGGCGCGATCAGCGTGATCTTGCCGCCGCGCGCGTCCGGGATGAACGCGGCGTTGGCGACGGCGCGTACGGTGATCCACGCGAGGTCGAGCGTGGCGCGCAGCACTGCGTCTCCAGCGCCGTCGGCAAACGCGGGCCGCAGGTCGTGGACGAGGACATCGGTTCGCGGGTCGGCGGCGCCCGTCAACGTCTGCTCGTCGGGCCTCGCCGGCAGCGACGAGGTCGCGGCACCGAGTGCGTCGAGCGATGGGCGCAGGCTGTCTCCCCCGCCGCCAAGCGCGACGACGCGGCCGTCGAGTAGGTGAGGGCGGAGCAGAGCGACGGCGTCCATCGGCGCGTCAGCTTATGGCGCCGGGCAATCGCAAGGCGCCGCTCGGGTGCGACCTACGGCTTACGCGCCGGCGGGGCTGGCCGGTGCGCCTCCGCGGCGCGCAGCGCGCACGCGGCGACGGACCTGCTTCTCGCCGAGCTGCTCGAGATCGGCGTAGAGGTTCTTGATCGCGCCGAGGATCTCGTCCGCGGCCGCCTGCTGCTGCTCGCGCGACGGATTCGCGACCTGCGGGAAGACGAGCGGCTCGCCGTACTGCACGAGCACCTTCGGGAACTGCAGCTTCTTCCAGTTGCGCACGCGCTGGGAGCCATAGATCGCGATCGGCACGACCGGCGTGCCGGACTCCAGGGCAAGCCGGCCGATGCCGGGCCGCGCGCGGTCGCTGACTCTGCCGCTACGGGAACGCCCGCCCTCGCAGTACATGACGATCGCGCCATTGCGGTCGAGGATCGCCTGCGCGGAGATGAACGCGTCGTCGTCGTAGTGGCCGCGCCGCACCGGGAACACGCCGCCCGGCGAGTAGATCCACTCCATCGGCTTCGAGAACAGCTGCGACTTCGCCATGAAGTTCACGCGGCGGCGGGTGAACGCGCCGGTGAAGAAGTGATCCATGAACGAGAAGTGGTTCGGCGCGAGGATCACTCTGCCGCTCGCCGGCACGTTGTCCGACCCGATGCAGCGCATGCGGAAGAAGATCAGCCCGTAGAGGACCGTGATGACGCGGACGAGCTCGTAGACCCAGTTCGGCTCGTGCTCGCGCACGCGCTTGTGGAATCTGTCGAAGTACTCGGCAGGGCGCGGGTCCTTGTAGACCTGCGCCTTCATGGGGGCGAGCTGCTCGTCGGCCATCGGCCGAGAGCTTACCCGCGCTGGCGGAATCTTTGCCTCGCACCGGCGTTAAGTCGCGCCGTGAGCGTCGCGCTCGATGCCCGGTCACGTCGAGCCGCGCATCGTGAGATGCTGCCTCCATGTGGCCCATCGTCATCATCGTCGTCGTCATGGTTCCGCTGCTGCTGCTCGCGTGGTGGCAGGTGCAGCGCCGCCGCTGAGACGGGCTATCCCCGCTGGCGGTACGCGACAAGGAAATCCGCCAGCTGGCGCCCACGGTGCAGGAAGCCGCCGAGCGTCTTGCCGGTTGCGCGATGCGTCAGGGGCAGCTCGAGCTCGATGACGCGGAAGCCGGCGCGCACCGCATCGATCGTCATGCCGATCTCCATTCCGAAGCGCGGCGCGAACGGCACGACCGCCGGGAGCACCTCGGCGCGCAGCGCGCGCTGGCCGGAGATCGGCGCCCCGGCCTCGTAGCCACAGCGCTTGCGGATCGCCCAGCGCGCGAATCCGAGCGCCCAGCCGAAGCCGCCGCCGACGCGTCTCGCGAACGCTGCTACGGCGACGTCGGCACGGCCCTCACGCACCTCCTCGACAAGGCGCGCGAGCTGGTCGGCGCTGGTGGCGAGGTCGCCGTCGCACAGCAGGATCACCGGCCGCGGCTCGGGTCCTTCGGCGAGTGGCAGCAGCCGCTGCGCGGCGAGCGTGGCGACTCCCCCCTTCCCGATGTTCCGCTCGGAGCGCACGACCTCGGCGCCGTGTGCGCTCGCCACCTCGGCGCCGCCGTCTGTCGAGCCGTCGTCGGCGACGAGGATGCGCGCGCCCGGGAACGCGGCGGCGAGCGCTTGGAGCGTCGCCGGCAGGCGGTCCGCCTCGTTGTGGGCGGTGACGATGACGGCAGTGTCGGGGGCCATCGGGAGCGGCGGCTATTCTGGCGATCCGCGGGCCCGGCTGCGGCGCCCTCACCCTGTGGCAAGCGATTTGGAGGTCGAGCGTTGCCTGACGTCGAGGCCCACATCACCGGCACCGTCTGGAGAGTCGAGGTGTCGATCGGCGACTCGGTCGACGAGGGCGACACCGTCGTCATCCTCGAGTCGATGAAGATGGAGATGCCCGTCGAGGCGGAGGATCCCGGGGTCGTGAAGGAGATCCGCTGCGAGGAGGGCCAGGCCGTCTCCGAGGGCGACACACTCGTCGTGCTCGAGTAGTCCGTGGGGACCGTCCATGTCGAGGAGCCGGCGCCCGGCGTCGCGCTCCTGACGATCTCCAACCCCGAGAAGCGCGGTGCGCTGGATCGCGCACTGCTGGAGCAGCTGATGGCGGCGCTGGCGTCGCTCGACGCCCGCTGCGTCGTGCTGACCGGCGAGGGCCGGGCGTTCTGTGCCGGTTACGACATCGGCGAGCTGATGCGCGAGGGGTATGACGACGGGGCCGAGGCGGGGCATCCGTTCCCGGCCGCACTCGCCGCGATCGAGGCGTACCCATATCCCGTTCTCGCGGCGTTGAACGGCGCGACGATCGGCGGCGGCCTGGAGCTGGCGATCGCGTGCGACCTGCGGATCGCCGCCGACACCGTGCAGCTGGGGATGCCGCCGGCGAAGCTCGGCGTCGTCTACGCGACGGCCGGCCTGAACCGCTTCCTCACGACGATCGGCGGCGCGCGCACGCGCGAGCTGTTCCTGACCGGGCGGCGCATCGATGCGGCGACGGCGGAGCGCTGGGGGCTCGTGAACTCGGTGGTGGAGGCGGAGGCGCTGCCCGGGGCGGCCCTGGCGCTCGCGCAGGAGATCGCCGGCAACGCGCCGCTGTCGCTGCGCGGCAACAAGGCCGGCATCCGCGAGCTGGTCGCGGCCGCAGGCGCGCTCGACGCCGGCGTCGCCGCGGCGCTCGACGCCGACCGCCGCACCGCGTTCGAGTCCGAGGACCTGCGCGAGGGGCTCCGGGCGTTCGGTGAGAAGCGCGCGCCTGAGTGGCGGGGTTGCTGAACGCACACGTCAGCGGCGGTCAATCCGAGGACCGCATCAACAGATCGCGCGTGACGCTGTAAAGATCGATTCCGAAGAGATTGCCGAGGATTGCCGGCACGAAGTCGTCCGGCGGGATCTGACCGTTGCCATAGATCTCAGATTGGCTCCCCGGGTCCTGAGGCCGAGCGTGCGGATCAAGGTAGAGCACATGGCAAGCCGGACTGACGCTCTGACTTCGGTCGGCCGCCGCGGCCCGCGCATTCACACCCGCCAGGATGTTCATGTAGTCGTGCGGATCGCGCGGCTTGCACCCGGAGATCCGCGCCATGAGGCGCGCGTCGGCCTTAGAGACGGCGGCGATTCCGGACCCAAAGCCGGCGCCGAGCGCATTCGCACCGCTGTCGATGTGAACCGCCCTCACCCAGTACTGCTTCAGAGGTGGTCGACGCGCCCACGCGAGTGCTGCGAAGTCCTCCTTTGGCCGATCGTCGAGGTTGGCGATCTGAAACGCCCACACCCCGCCGGACGCGATCGCGACCCCGTTGAACGCGTGGTGTCGCGTGCGTAGCTCGCGCACTCTCCCAGCCTCTGACGCGATGTGCTCAACCGCCTCGTCGATCGTCCGGCCCTCGCCGTAGAGGATCCAGGTCAGCCACTCCGCGACGGGGATCATCATCACCCGGCCAGGAGCCCGTGGATCACCTTTGGGAATGACTCCGCGCCCGAGTTCGGGCACGGTAGCGCGCACCTCCGCCACGCCTGCGTATGTAACGACGAACGCGCCGTCGGTCGTCGTCACGGTCACATGCTTCGGGGACCAATGGTCGTGGCGCGGCGCGACCCGACCACCGCGGATGTCGGAGACGCGGAAGTCGCTCGACAGCCATACACCCCAGGGCGCTGCGATGATCAGGTTCAGGGTCAACCCGCTGTTTTCTACCTAAGCGCCCGCCCGAATGGCGGGGTTGCTGAGCGCCAGCCACGCGGCACAGATAGGTGGTGTGTCACCCTTTCTCCCTGCACGCCGCGCCCGGAGTCGTCCGGCTGCGGCCCTATCGTGACCCGATCCTGCCTCGGAGGTTGCCGCCCCCATGCCGTCGTTGATCACTCGTGAGGAAGCGCTGCGCCTCGGCGATCTGGAGGAGCACGCCGAGATCGAGGCGTTGATCGAGCGCGCATGGAAGGCCCGTGTCGAGCGCTTCGACACGTCGACCGACATGTGCTCGCTCGTCAACGCGAAGTCGGGCGGGTGCGCCGAGGACTGCGGTTTCTGCGCGCAGTCGCGCTACGCCGAGGCGGACACGCCGCTGCACGCGATGATGGAGCCCGAGCAGATCCTCGAGCATGCGCGCGCGGCCGAAGCCGCCGGGGCGCACCGCTTCTGCATGGTCACCCAGGGCCAGGGCCTCTCCAAGCGCGACTTCGAGAAGGTCCTGGAGGGCACACGGCTCGTCGCCGAGCACACGAACCTCAAGCGCTGCGCATCAATCGGGCACATGTCTCCCGCGCGTGCGAGAGCGCTCAAGGAGGCCGGCGTCCAGCGCGTGCACCACAACGTCGAGACGGCCGAGTCCTACTACCCGGAGGTCTCCTCGACCGTCCGCTACGAGGGCCGGCTGCGCACGATCGACGCGGTCAAGGAGGCCGGCCTCGAGACGTGCGTCGGCGGGATCCTCAACCTCGGCGAGTCGCGCGAGCAGCGCGTCGAGATGGCCTTCCAGCTCGCCGAGATCAACCCGACGAGCGTGCCGATCAACCTGCTCAACCCGCGCCCCGGCACGAAGTTCGGCGACCGCGACTACATGGATCCGTGGGAGGCGGTCAAGTGGATCGCGATCTTCCGCCTGATCCTCCCGGAGGCGCTCTTCCGCCTCTGCGGCGGGCGCGTCGAGAACATCGGCGACCTGCAGCGGATGGCCGTCCGCGCCGGCATCAACGGCGTGATGATGGGCAACTTCCTCACGACGCTCGGCAACACGCCTGAGCAGGATCGCGCGATGTTCGAGGAGCAGGGCCTCAACGTCGCGCGCCAGCCCGATAACGGCGCCAACCCGCGCCCGGACAACCGCTCCGGCTGGCTGGAGGGCGAGACGCCCGACGTCGTCGAGATGCATCTCGACACCGCGACGCCGTCCGACGCGATCGAGATCAGATTGTGGGATCCGGCGACGCAGCTGAGATTCGAGAGCAAGCGCGTGATTCCGCCGCGTCCCGACGGGGCGCCGAACACCGGCAAGGGACGACCGACTCGGGAGGCAGCGGCGCGGCGATGATCGAGATCGAGGCACGACTGGACGAGCTGGAGCAGCTGGGGCTCGCGCGCCGCACCCGTCTCGTCAGCGGTCCGCAGGGGCCGCGCGTCGTGCTCGACGGCAAGCCCGTCCTGCTGCTCTGTTCGAACAACTACCTCGGCCTCGCCGACCAGCCGGCCGTCCGCGAGGCGGCCGCCGAGGCGGCGATGCGCTGGGGAGTGGGTGCCGGTGCCTCGCGCCTCGTATCCGGCACGATGACGATCCATCGTCGGCTCGAGGAGCGGCTCGCCTCCTTTGAGCGCCGCCAGGCCGCGCTGCTGTTCGGCTCCGGCTACCTCGCGAACACCGGCGTCGTCTCGGCGCTCGCGCGCAGCGGCGAGGTCGTCTTCTCCGACGAGCTCAACCACGCCTCGATCGTCGACGGCTGCCGGCTCTCGCGCGCTGACGTGTTCGTCTACGACCACGCCGACGTCGAGCACCTGGAGTGGGGCCTGCAGCAGGCCGGCTCACGTGGCGCGCTGATCGTGACGGACGGCGTCTTCTCGATGGACGGCGACGTCGCGCCTTTGGTGGACCTCGTCGAGCTGGCCGGCCGCTACGACGTGCGGCTGATGGTCGACGAAGCCCATGGCACCGGCACGATGGGCCCGGGCGGCCGCGGCGCGGTGGCGGAGGCGGGCGTCGAGGACGGCGTCGACGTGATCGTCGGCACGCTCGGCAAGGCGCTCGGCTCCTACGGCGCCTACGCCGCCTGCGACCAGCGGATGGCGAAGTACCTCACGAACGCCGCCCGCTCGTTCGTCTTCTCGACCGCTCCGCCGCCGCCGGCGATCGCCGGCGCGCTGGCCGCGCTCTCGCTGCTGGAGGCGGAGCCGCGCCGCGTCGAGAAGCTGCAGTGCAACGTGCGCGAGCTGCGCTCAGCACTCGCCGAGGAGGGCTTCGCGCTGGGCGAGGAGGACCGCACGCCGATCGTCCCGCTCGTGCTCGGCGACGCAAAGGCGACGATGCGCGCCTGCGAGCTGGCGCTGGAGCGCGGCGTCTTCGCGCAGGGGATCCGCCCGCCGACGGTGCCGGTCGGCAGCTCGCGGCTGCGCCTCGCCGTGATGGCGACGCACGGCAAGGGCGAGCTGCGCGAGGCGGCCCGCACGCTCGCGCAGGCGGTGCGCGGCGCCGGCATGCGGCCGGAGGACCTGCAGCCACCGGTCACGGCGCCGCCGGCGGCGAAGCTGCTCGAGGCCGAACCGGAGCCGGCTGCGCATTGGGACGAGGACCGGCCGGCCGCTCGCGGCGCTCGCCCGTTCGAGGACGACGCCCCGCCACCGCCCCGCAACCGCCTGTTCGACGGCGAGGCGAACGGCGACCTCGAGCGCGCGGCGTAGCCGCAGCGCCTTCCCGCAGCGCGATCGTCGGCACGGCATGAGAGGGCTGTTCGTCACCGGCACCGACACGGGCGTCGGCAAGACCGTCGTCGCCGCGTCGATCCTCGCGGCGCTGCGTCACGGCGGCGAGCGCGTCGCGGCGTTCAAACCGGCGTTGACCGGTACCGATGAACCAGTCGATCCCGACTGGCCGCCCGACGACGCACTGCTCGGCGGCGCCGCGGGCATGCGCCCCGAGGACGTCGCGCCCGCCCGCTTCGGCCCGCCCGTCTCCCCTCACCTCGCCGCCGCGCTCGCGGGCGCACCGCTCGACCCGGCAGCGCTGCGAGCCGCCTTCGCCGGGCGCGCGGCGGAGGCCGACGTCGTGATCGCGGAGGGCGTCGGCGGGCTGCTCGTCCCGCTCGCGCCCGACTACCTCGTGCGCGACTTCGCGCGGGATGTGGCGCTGCCGCTCGTAGTGGTCGCCCGACCCGGGCTCGGGACGATCAACCACACGCTGCTGACGCTCGCGGCTGCACGCGCGGTCGGACTTTTGGTCGCCGGCGTCGTCATGACGCCGTGGCCAGAGGCGCCAACCGCGATGGAGGAAGACAACCGGGCGACGATCGCGCGGCTCGGGGAGGTCGAAGTCTCGGTCCTCCCCGCGCTTCTCCGCGCCGATCCGTCCCTGCTCGCCGCCGCCGGCGCGACGCTCCCGCTCGACCGCTGGCTGTGAGCGGCGCCGCGCCAGCGGTCAGCGTCTGAGCGGTCTCAGATGCCAGCCGACCCGGCCGTTGCGCACGAGCGCGTACCGCTGCGTGCGCGACGTGCTGCCGGGGACGCGCTCGACGATCGCGAGCACGACCCCGCGGTGCACGACGAGCGGGCGTCTGAAGGACAGCCGCAGCGGGCGTCCCGTTCTGCCGACGACGGCGCTCCCGAGCAGCGGGCTGCGGTGGCGGCAGCCGGCGACGCAGCGGGCGGTGATCCTCGCCTGCGGGAAGCCGACCGCGACGGTGACGCCGCCCAGCGCGCGCGGCCCGCGACCGCCGCGCCAGCGCGGTCTCACGTTCATGCGCTCGAGCGAGGGCGCACGCGCCGGGAACGTCCTACTCTCGGCGTCGTTGGCCGAGTTCCGGTCGCCATCGTTGTGGACCGTGCCGCTCACCGTGGCGGACGGCACAGCCGCAGGCGTGACCTGGACGGTCACCGAGACCGAGTCGATGCTCGTCCCGCTGCGTGTGCACGTGACGCTCTGACCGAGCGCGCACGTCCAGCCAGCGCCGTGCACGGAGAGCGGACGCAGACTAGGCGGCAACGTCATCGCGACCGTCGTCGTGCCCGTCGGCGTCGCGCCGGTCCTGGTGAGGTAGAGATTCACGTGCGCTCTGGTCCCGACGGTGAGCAGACTGCTGCCGCTCATGTGCACAGCGAGGTCGGGCGGTCCTTGACCGCTCATTCTCACGGTCGCGCTTGAGACGTTGTTGGCGAGGAACTCGTCGCCGGGGGAGGTGACGGTCGAGGTGTCGACGAACGACGGCCACACGTCGAGCGTCGGCCGCACGTGCACGGTGATGCGAGCGAACGGCAGGCGGCCCGCAACAGTCGTCATCGTCGTGCAGCCGAGGTGGCCCGGCGCGCCCGCGACGAGCGCGCACGACCAGCCATCGCCGTCCGCGGAGATGAACGCGACGTTCGGCGGCAGCGTGTTCTCGACCGTCGTGGGGCCGAGCGTCGGCTGCGTCCCGGCGTTCGTCACATTGACCCGGATCTGCTCGTCGGCGCCGGCCTGGAAGGAACCGACCGGGTCGACCGCCACGGCCACGTCGTGGGCGGTGCGCACCGTCACGAAGCTGCTGGCGCCGTCGTTGGCCGGGTTGGGGTCGTCCGCGTTGGCGACGCTCGCGGCGGCGGTCACGCCCGGCAGCGCGGCCGAGCTCGCCGCGACCGTGAGCGTGATCGCCGGCAGCGCGGCGCCCGGGGCAAGTGGGGCACTGGTTGTGCAGGTGACGACCTGCGCAAGCGCGCAGCTCCAGCCGGTGCCGCTCGCCGCGACCGGCGCGAGGCCTGGCGGCAGCGCGTCGGTCACCGTGGTTGTGGCGCTCGTCGCGTCGGGTCCGAAGCTGTCAACGACGAGCGTGAAGCTCCCCTGCGAGCCGACGACCAGCTCGGCCGGCGGCGTGAGCGTGAGCCGCAGGTCCGAGGAGGCGGCCGCCTGCGCCGCGGCGAGTCCCAGCCCGCCACACGCGACCAGCGCCGCCGTGGCGATCGTCGCCGCTGCGCGGCGCGTCGCACTTCTCACTGTCCGCATCGACCCCTCTTTACCGGTAAGTGGATCTTCGCCGGCCGGCGAGTCTAGAGCAGCGGGCCGGAGCGTGCCCCCGCTCGAACGCTCAGGCGTCGCCGCCGCTGAGCGCCCGCTCGATGTACGGCCCGAGCAGGGCGGCGGCGTCGGCGGCGGTTGCCTGCGGCGATCCCTTCGGCACCGTCACATACGAGATCGCCAGCCGCACGAGCGTCTCGGCGAGCAGCTGCGCGTCGTGCTCGCTCGCACTCGGCCAGCCGTCGCGCATGACGGCGGCGATGCGCGCGCTGGCCCACGTCACGACCGGCATCGACTGCGTCGTCACGAGCGGCAGCATCCCGCCGGTGCCGTCGTCGCTCAGCAGGATCCGCATCAGCGGGTCCTCGCCGGCCGTTACGAGGAAGACCTCGAGCGCGGCGGCGACGGCCGCGGACGGGTCGTCGAGGTGCTCGCGCACGGCCTGCTCGACGGCGTCGAGGAAGCGCTCGCCCTCGCGGATCACGAACGCCGCGGAGAACTCGTCGCGCGTGCCGAACTCCTTGTAGAGCGTCTGGCGCGAGACGCCGGCCGCGCTGGCGATGTCGGCCATCGTGATGTCCGCCCAGGCACGCTGCTGCAGCTCGTCGCGCGCCGCGTCGAACAGCGTGTCGCGCAGCAGCTGGCGTGCGGCGACGGCATAGGGACGACGCGTTCGCGACGGCTCGCGGGTGGAGGTCATCGCCTCCATGGTGGCAGCCGGCGCGGGCGACACCGTCAGTCCTCGACCGGCTCGAAGTCGACCTTGTCGCGCACGCCGCAGTCCGGACAGGCCCAGTCGTCTGGCACCTCCGACCACGGCGTGCCGGTCGGGAAGCCCTCGCGCGGGTGGCCCTTCGCCTCGTCGTAGACGTAGCCGCAGGCCGGGCACACGTACGCCGCCATCAGGCGACCGCTCCCGCGCCGCCCCCGCTGCCGTAGCGCTTCCGCATCCGCTTGCGCGCCCGCGGCTGGATGTTCGCGCGCTCGACGTCGCCGCCGTAGTGCTCCAGCAGGCGGCGATCCATCACCCGTCGCCACACCGGCGGGAACAGCGCCAGCACGATCATCCCGGCGTAGCCGGTCGGCAGCTGCGGCGCACCGTCCATGTGGCGCAGCGCCTGGTAGCGGCGCGTCGGGTTCGCGTGGTGGTCGCTGTGGCGCTGCAAGTGGTAGAGCAGCACGTTCGAGGCGACGTTGTTCGAGTTCCACGAGTGCTCGGGCGCGGTCCGCTCGAAGCGGCCGTCCTCGCGCTTCTGGCGCAGCAGCCCGTAGTGCTCGAGGTAGTTGACGACCTCCAGCAGCGACGCGCCGACGAACGACTGGATCAGCAGGTACGGGAGGACGACCCAGCCGAAGACGGCGATCAGCACGACGTACAGGCCGAGCGTCATCGCCCACGCGTTGAGGATGTCGTTCTCGTAGGTCCAAACCGAGCGTCCGCTGCGCCCGAGACGCTCGCGCTCCAGCTCCCACGAGGAGCGCAGGGAGCCGGCGAGCGTCCGCGGCAGGAACGCCCAGAAGCTCTCGCCGAGGCGCGAGCTGGCCGGATCGTCCGGCGTCGCGACGCGCACGTGGTGGCCGCGGTTGTGCTCGATGAAGAAGTGGCCGTAGCCGCTCTGCGCGAGCGCGACCTTCGACAGCCAGCGCTCCATCGACGCGCGCTTGTGCCCGAGCTCGTGGGCGGTGTTGATCGCGATCCCGCTGACCATCGCCATCGTGAAGGCGAGGCCGATCTTGTCCACGGTCGAAAGGTCGCCGTGGGACCACAGCCAGCAGGCGAACACGAGCCCCGCGTACTGCACGGGGATGAAGGCGTACGTGCACCAGCGGTAGTACCGGTCCTGCTCGAGCCACTTGATGATGCTGTCGGGCGGGTTCTCCGCGTCCATCCCGACGATCACGTCGAGGATCGAGAAGATCCCGAAGACGAGGATCGGGCCGAACCACCAGAAGACGCCCAGGCCGGTCAGCTCGACCCAGAACCAGGCGATGAACGGCAACGACGGGACGATCAGGCCAAGCAGCCAGGCGTAGCGCTTGCCGTCGCGCCACGTGGCGGGATTCAGGTCCTCTTCGACAGCAACGGTGCCCATGTCTCCTCCGGCGTCGCCTTGACGGACTGCGTCGCTTAAGTTGACACGAACGCTGGTTGGTGTCAACCAGCCGCACCGACCAGCAGTTCGGGTGTGAGAGCATGCGCCGCCATGGGACGGGGGACCCAGACGCGTCCGCGCGACGGCATCCGCATGCCGTCGGCACTGGTCGAGCATCCGACGCTCAGCGCAGCCCTGCTGTTTGCGCTGCTGGTGCTCGTCTACCTCTGGCCGGTGCTGCTCGGCGCCAAGGTCTTCTCGCCGGACGCGGTCCTCTACAAGGTCCCGCCGTGGCAGTCGTTGCAACCGCACGACGTCGCGAGCTTCGAAAACTACCTGCTGGCGGACGTGCCGCTGGTGGTGCGCCCGTGGCACGAGCTGATGCGGGAGCTGCTGCGTACGGGAACGTTCCCCGCCTGGGATCCGCACGTGCTCACCGGCATCCCCCTCATCTCCAACCCGCAGACCGGCCTCTTCTCGCCGTTCAGCCTGCCGCTTTGGGTTCTCCCTTTCACCTACGCGTTCGGCGTCGTCGCTGCGCTCAAGCTGTGGGCCGCCGCGTTCGGGACCTACCTGCTCGCACGCGAGCTGCGCCTCGGGTTCCTGCCCGGCCTGCTGGCCGGCATCGCTTTCGGCTTCTGCTCGATGAACATCATGTGGCTGATGCCGGAAGCCGTGCCGGCCGTCGTCGTGATGCTGCCGTGGATGCTGTGGCTCGTCGAGCGCCTGGCCCGCGGCAGCGGCGGGATCGGCAGCGCAATCGGCCTTGCGTGCGTCACGGCCGCCGCGCTCGGCGGCGGCCATCCCGGCACGCAGGTGCACGTGCTCGTCGCCGCCGGCGTGTACGCGCTGCTGCGCGCCGCGTTCGCGCGCGAACGCGCGCCTCCCGAGCGCCTCAAGACACTGGGGCTGACGCTCGGCAGCCTCGTCGTCGGCATCGGCCTGATCGCCGTGCTGCTGATCCCGGAGATCGTCTCGAGCCATGGGACCGTCGGGACACTCGCGCGCAGGAGCGGCCACGGCGAGTACTCGCTGCCCGGTCTCGACCGCATGCCGTTCGGGATGATCCGCACGCCGCTGTTCCCCGACTGGTGGGGACGACCAAGCGGCCTCGAGACCGCCGACTCGCCGCTCCACTCGATCAACCTCAACTATGAGGAGCGCACGTTCTACGCCGGCGTCGTCGCGCTCCTGCTCGCCGCGATCGGGCTCACCAACCGCGCCGCGCTGCGCCGCCAGGCGCCGTTCCTGATCCTCGGCGGCCTCGGCCTCGCGATCGCGCTGCACGCGCCCGGCCTGTGGTGGCTCGTCACCCATCTGCCGGCGCTCCAGCTCGTGGAGAACCAGCGCCTGCACTTCGTCTTCGAGCTCGCCATCGCTGTGCTGGCCGCTTTTGGGTTGCAGGCAGTGCTGGAGCGACCTCAGGAGCGTGGGCGACAACTCGCGGTGGCGCTCGCAGGGATCGGCGTCGCGCTGATCGCCGCGGCGCTCGCGCACGTCGGCCCCGGCGACGTCGGCCACACCGTCGAGCACTTCCTCACCGGCAGAGACTTCCACCGCCGCGGCGTGATCGAGCTGACGACGATCGCCTGGTTCCTGCTGTTCACGCTTGGCGTGACGGCGGCGCTGCTCGCGCTGCGCCGCCGCCCCGGGTGGGCGACGGCGGTCGCGACGACGCTCGTGCTGCTCGCCGCGCTCGACATGCTGCACTTCGCGAACCGCTACAACCCGATGGCGCCGGGCGACCGTGTCACGCCGCCCCGCACGCCGGCGATCGCCTACCTCCAGGAGCACCGCGCCGAGGGCCGCTTCGTCGGCGTCGAGCTCGCGCTGCCGCCGGAGCAGTCGATCCGCTTCGGACTCGCCGACGTGCGCGGCTACAACCCACCGTTCCCGACGAAGGACTTCCTCGCGCTGTGGCGCGAGGCCACGCCAGGTCAGGTCGCGTGGCTGCCGACGACGATTGGCGGGATAACCCCGGCCACGGTCCAGGTGACCGGCGCACTCGGCGCGCGCTTCATCCTGGCGGCTCCGGGGACCACCCCTCCGACCGCACCCGACCCGGCGCTGGAACCGCTGAGACGCGTCTACAGCGGGCGCGATGCGACGATCTTCGAGAACCCGCGCGCCACCCCACGCGCGTTTGTCGCGCCCGCGATCGTCTCGGTGCCCGATGCCGCGAGCGCGCGTGCGGCACTCGTGGACAGCGGCTTCGATGCGCGCCGCGCGGTCGTCGTCGAATCGGATCAACCGAGCGAAGCCGGGCTCGCCGGCGCACAGGGCGCGCGTGGCACCGCCGCGATCGTCGCGGAGCGCAACGCGCACGTCACGTTGAGGGCGACGCTCGACAGGCGCGGGATCGTGGTGCTCGGCGACCAGCTGCTGGACGGCTGGAGCGTGCAGGTCGACGGCCATCCGACCACGCCGGTGCGGGTCGACGCCGTGCTGCGCGGGGTCGTCGTCGACGCCGGGCAGCACGAGATCGTGTGGAGCTACCGGGTGCCCGGCCTGCGCGCCGGGATCGCCACGAGCGCACTGGCGCTCATCCTGCTGCTCGGGGCGGCTCTGCTGCCGCGCGCACGCCGCGCTCGGGCGAGGCGCACACGCGAGCGCAGCTGACGGCTACTCCTCGCCGTCGTCGCCCGTCCGGCTTTCGCTGCGCCCCGCGTCCCTGGACGCGGAGCCGGGAGCGCGCTCAGTCCTCGTGCGGGACGAAGTCGCGCTTGCGCGCGCCGCAGACCGGACAGAACCAGGTCTCGGGGATGTCCTCGAACGCTGTTCCGGGTGGGATCCCGCCGTCGGGATCGCCGTCGACCGGGTCGTAGATGAATCCGCAGGACTCGCAGATCCATTTCTGCGTCGTTTGTGTCGCGCTCATGTCCGGAACGGTACCGCGCCTCAACGCCAGACGGCTGTACTAGTGTGAGACGCAGATGGATCCCGCGCAGCCCGGACCCGGCGAGGAGCTCAACACGGGCGCGGTCACGACGCCGCGCCTCGCCACGAGCGTGATCGTCCTGCGCGGCGAGGACCGCGGGCTGGAGGTGCTGCTGGTGCAGCGCAACCCCGCCTCGCGCTTCATGGGCGGCGCGTGGGTCTTCCCCGGAGGCGCCGTGGATGCGGCCGACGGCGAGGGCGAGGCAGCGCTGCGCGCAGCGGGCGTGCGCGAGGTCGAGGAGGAGGCCGGCATCGCAATCGCCGATCCGGCCGAGCTCGTGCCGTTCTCGCGCTGGATCACGCCGGCGGTCGTGAAGATCCGCTTCGACACGTGGTTCTTCCTCTCTCACGTGTCGGATGAGACGGCGCCGCAGATCGACGGCGGCGAGTGCGTCGACTGGCGCTGGAGCACGCCGCAGGGCGCGCTCGACGCGCACGCCGCGGGCGAGCTGATGCTCGTCTTCCCGACGATCAAACATCTTGAGCAGCTGGCCGCATTCCCGCATGCGCATGCGCTCGTGGAGCATGCGCGCGGGCGCCCGGTGGACCCGGTCGAGCCGCGCGTCGTGCTCGAGGGCGAGGTCGCGCGCGTGCTGCTGCCGGGCGACCCGGGCTACGCAGCGGTCGAGGCACCGGCGGAGGCGTGAGCATGGCCGCTGCGGGCGCGACAGCGAGAGCGAGAGTCAGCCGCAGAAGACCACGCGCGGCGGCAAGCGCGAGAGCCGGCGCGAACGCCACAGCGGCCGCCGCCGAAGGCATCACGGTCGCCGTCACCGGCCCCACCGGCGACATCGGTCGCGCGTTCGTGCGCGCACTGGAGCGCAGCAGAGAGGTGAGAGCGATCCGCGCGATGGCGCGCCGCGAGCTCGACCCGACTGCCGAGGGCTGGCGCAAGACGACGTACCTGCGAGGCGACGTGCTCGACCGCGACGCCGTCGACGAGCTGGTCGCGGGCGCCGACGCGGTCGTCCACCTCGCCTTCGCGATCATGGGCGCCGGCGGCGACGAGGGCCATCGCGTGAACTTGGTGGGCTCGCGCAACGTCTTCGCCGCGACCGTCGCGGCGGGCGTGCCGCGGCTCGTCTACACGTCGTCGGTCGCCGCCTACGGCTTCCACCCCGGAAACCCGCCGCTGCTGAGCGAGGACGTGCCGCCGCGTGGCACCGGCGCGCACGCCTACTCAGCCGAGAAAGCGGAGGTCGAGAAGCTGCTCGGCGACGTCACGCGCGGCAGCGCGACTGCCGTCTACACCTTCCGGCCGTGCATCGTCGCCGGACCGGACGCGCTGATGCTGATCCAGTCGATCCCCTACGTGCAGCTCGGTGAGCGGATGCCGGCTGCCGTGTGGCGGCTGCTCGACGCGGCACCGGTGCTGAAGCCGGTGATCCCCGACAACGGCGTCTCGTTCCAGCTCGTGCACCACGACGACGTCGCGAGCGCGCTGCGCGCCGCAGTGCTCGGGCGCGGCAAGCCGGGCGTCTACAACCTCGCCGGTCCCGGCACGCTGACGATGCACGACCTCGCCGACGACCTCGGCTGGTACGCGATCCCGGTCCCGGACCTGGCCGTCGACGCCGCCGCCGAGCTGGCCGGCCGCCTGCCGTTCGTGCCGGAGAAGGCGCAGTGGATCAACGCGCTGCGCGTGCCGGTCGTGATGGACACGACGAAGGCCGAGCGCGAGCTGAGATGGCGCCCGAGATACGGCGCGCGCGAGACGCTGCGCGCAACGATCGCCGAAGCGCGCGCGACCGAGCTGCTGCGCTGACGCTGTCGTATCGTTCGCGGCATGGCGCACCCCACGCAGACGGCGGTCGGGACCTGGAGCGGCGGACGCTTCATGCACTTCGGCGAGCCGCTCGACGACGAGCGGCTGCTGGCGCTGCTGACGCCCGACGCGTCGATCCGCACCGCGATCACGGCGGACGCGTACGGCGCCGGCGACGCCGACCGCATGCTCGGCCGCGCGGTCGCCGACCTGCCACGTGACGACTACGTGCTCGTCGGAGCCGTCGGGCATGACTTCTACGACGGCGAGCGCCAGGGGGCGAAGGGCTTCCCGCGCTTCACCGATCCGGCGCTGCGCGGTCCCGATGACTACGCGAGCTACCTGCGCCGCGCGACCGAAGCCTCGCTGGAGCGCTGCGGCGTCGACAGCTTCGACCTGCTGCTGCTGCACAACCCCGACCGCGTCGGTTACACGAGCGAGGCGGTGTGGGACGGGATGGCACGGCTCCGCGACGCCGGCCTGACCGACCTGATCGGCGTCGCGCCCGGGCCGGCGAACGGCTTCACGCTCGACCTGATCGACTGCTTCGAGCGCTTCGGCGACCGCATCGACTGGGCGATGATCATCCTCAACCCGCTCGAGCCGTGGCCGGGCGAGCTGGTGCTGCCCGCGGCTGAGCGCCACGGCGTGAAGCTCGTCACGCGCGTCGTGGACTACGGCGGGCTGTTCGGTGGCGACCTGCGCGACCCTGGGACGCTCGGCCCGCGCGACCATCGCGCCTTTCGGCCAAAGGGCTGGATCGAGGCGGGCCTGGAGCGGATCGAGCGGATGCACCCGATCGCCGAGCGCCACGGCCTCACGCTGCTCCAGCTGGCCTGCCAGTGGAACCTCGCGCACGCGCCGGTGCGGTGCGTCGCTCCGACGCTGCTGCAGGAGGCCGGCGCCGACGCGCGCCCGGTCGAGGACAAGCGCGCCGAGCTTGCCGCGCTGCCGGAGAAGGTCCTCCTCACCGACGAGGAGGTCGCTGAGCTGCGCGCGATCGGCGACAACACCGGCTCGATGCTCCTGAAGGGCGCCGCACCCGACCACGACGGTCCCGCGCTGCCGGACCGCTGGCAGCTCGACGCCGAGCTGGCCGAGCTGGCCGCGCGCTGGTCGATCGACGCCAGGCGCGATCTCGTGAAGACACGCGGCTAGGGGCGTCCCACCAACGGGGTGATGGTTGATTTCTATCAATCCATCATTGCTGATCTTGATAGAATGTATCTATCATGAATCCTCCAGTCTTCGAATCTCCCGATCTCGACGAGCTCGAGCACGCGGTGCTCCGCCTGATCGACGAGCTGCGAGCGCAGATGCGCCACCGCGTTGCGGCGCCGCGACGATGGGTGTCCAACCTGCGGCGGATGACGCTTGCCCGCGCAGTTCAAGGCTCGAACAGCATCGAGGGGTATCACGCCAGTCTCGACGATGTCGCCGCCGTCGTCGACGACGAGCCGACCTTGGGGACGAACGACGAGACACGCCTCGCTCTGCTCGGCTATCGCGACGCGATGACCTATGTCCTGCAGGTCGCAAAAGACTCAGACGCGCACGTCGATGAGGGGCTGTTGAAGGCCCTTCACTTCATGATGCTCAAGCACGATCTGGGAAAGAGCCCGGGTCACTGGCGTCCTGGCTACATCGGAGTCCGCCGGGAGGAGACCGGGGAGATCGTGTACGAGGGCCCAGATGCCGACGAGGTTCCCGCGCTCGTCGACGCGCTCCTCGATCAGCTCGCGGCCGACCGCGGGCCCGTGCTGGTTCGCGCCGCCATGGCCCATCTCAACCTCGTGATGGTTCATCCCTTCCGTGACGGGAATGGCCGCATGGGTCGTGCCTTGCAGACGCTCGTGCTCGCACGAGAGCAGATCATGGCACCGGTGTTCTCCAGCATCGAGGAGTACCTGGGACGCAATACACAGGCGTACTACGACGTCCTCGCGGAGGTCGGCCAAGGGGGCTGGAACCCTCAGCACAGCGCCCGGCCATGGGTGCGCTTCTGCCTTACCGCTCACTACCGACAAGCGAGGACTCACCTGCGCCGGGTCGAGGAGATCGAAGCGCTGTGGCGAGCATCGGCGGAGCTCACCGAGCGTCACCGACTGCCCGAGCGAGCAGTCGGGGGGCTGATTGAAGCGGCCCAGGGGTTTCGTCTCCGCAATGGCTCTTACCGTCGGGTCGCGGAGACGACGGCCGGCGAATCGATCTCCGAGCTGTCGGCCAGCCGAGACCTGAAGGCGATGGTCGACGCTGGGCTGTTGGAGCCGGTCGGCGAGCGGCGCGGCCGTTTCTATCTGGCGGCCCCCACGATGAGACACGTGCACGAGCAGATCCGCGCCGCCCGTCCGCCGCGCGATCACTACGACCCGTTCGTTGTCGCACAACAAAGCCTTCAGCTCTCCCTCGGAGAGTGATCCGCACCGAGCTGGCCGCGCGCTGGGAGATCGACCCAGCGCGCGACCTGGTCAAGCTCGGCGTGTAATCGCTCCTGGCCCTACGGTGCGACGAACGCGATCATGATGCCCATCGCGTCGTCGATTGCGATATGCGTCGCTGGCACTTCGTACTTGACGTGCAGTCTCAGCGTGTTGCCGCTCGATATTTCTGCGACCGGCGTGCCGATGCACGTGCTCATCGAGGAGATGCTTCTGCGGCCTTCAGGCGAGATGTAGGCCGGCGTTCCGCCGCTTGTCGCGACCGAGTTGCAGATCAGCGCTTCGCTTCTGCTCTGGTTCGTGAGTTCGACGCTGACGCCGTGGTCGTGGATGTGACCCGCCGCGGCGATCAGCCTGCCGGCTGACGGCGCTCTTATTTCTCTGTGCGTGTCGCTGAAGCCGACCGGCGCTTCTATCAGCGAGTCGAACGAGCAACCGTCGACGTCGAGCCACCACGGCCTGAGGTTCGTGCGGCTCGTCGCGTCGCTGCCCGTTGCGTACTTGTACGTGACCTTGATCTTCACTCTTCTGGATTCGGTCGACCAGTTCATCAGGTCGACGGCCATCGACCACCTGTCGTTCGCTTCGACTTCGTAGCCGTACGCGAGTCTTTCGATGTCTATCGCCGTGCGCTCGTTGCCGGAGGCGAAGAAGCGCTGGCCGAGCGCACCGGAGCCCGAGCCGTTGCAGGTGTTGTCCGTCCTGTTCGACGCCGCGAACAGGAAGTGGTGCAGCATCGGGCCGGTGTTGACGTTCACTTCGGCGCCGGTCGAGGCGTCGACCATTTCCGGGTCGATCGCGATCAGCTTGCAGCCGGTGCACGGCCTGGTGATGTTCGTCCTTATTTCGTTGGAGATCATGCCCGCGTTGTCATGATCATGCGGGTCGCCGTTGCCGGCCGGAATCGTCCACGGGCCGTATTCGACGGTTCTCGTGGTGATCGTGGCTCCGGCTGTCGCGGCGAGCGCGAAGACGGCGAACAGCGCGCACGCGAGTGCGGCGATGTACCTCATGCGAGGCATGTACTTCCCCCCTTGTTGAGTGCGGCGCAGTGCGACATGCGTCCCCCGACGCCTGCGCCAAGTGCGAGCCAGCGACCTTAGCCCGCGCTCGGGAGCCGTGTCAATCCACAACCTGGTCGAATGACGCCTGGGCGCTCAAGTTCGTGCACGTGCCCTAGATCTCGCCTTCGCCCTCGATCACGTGCATGACCGCGTTGATGAGGGCGAGGTGCGTGAAGGCCTGGGGATAGTTGCCGAGCTGGCGACCGGAGGCGCAGTCGAGCTCCTCGGCGAACAGCAGCAGCGGCGAGGCGTGCGCGAGAAGCTTCTCCAGCAGCGTCTTCGCGCGGCGATGCTCACCGATCTCCTCGAGCGCGGCGACGAGCCAGAAGGAGCAGATCAGGAACGTGCCCTCCTCGCCGTGCAGGCCGTCGTCGGTCTCCTCCACGCGGTAGCGCAGCACGAAGCCGTGGTCAGTCAGGTCTTTCGCGATCGTCTTGACCGTGGCCACGACGCGTCTGTCGCCGGGCGGCAGGAAGCGCACGATCGGCACCAGCAGCGTCGAGGCGTCGAGCGCGTCGCTGTCGTAGTGCTGGCGGAAGACGCCGTCCTCGCGCACGCCGTGTCTGAGGATGTCCCGCTTGATCTCGTCGGCGATCTCCTGCCATTGCCCGGCCAGGCCCGGCTCGCCGTGGATCTCCGCCAGCCGCGCCCCGCGGTCGAGCGCGACCCAGCACATCAGCTTCGAGGAGACGTAGTGCTGCGGCGCGCCGCGCGCCTCCCAGATTCCCTGGTCGGGCTCCTGCCAGACGGCGATCGCACCTCTGACCTGGTCTTCCAGCACCGGCCAAAGTCGCTGCGGCAGTCGCCCCCCGTGCTTCGTGTGCAGGTAGACGGAGTCGAGCACGGCGCCGTAGACGTCGTTCTGGCGCTGACAAAAGGCGCCGTTGCCGATCCGCACCGGCCGCGCACCCTCGTAGCCGGTGAGGTGGTCGAGCGTCCGCTCGGTGAGGTCCGCCTCGCCGCCGATCCCGTACATGATCTGGAGCGAGCCGTCGCTGTTGCGGTTGACGTCGGCGACGAACTGCATGA
>DATFPW010000045.1:0-16462 GCA_035264605.1 Conexibacter sp.
AGGTCGGCGGCGGCGAGTCCCTGCAGGTGCTGGCGCACCGCGCTGACCGTCACGTCGAGCTGCTCGGCGAGCTCCTCCGCCCGTGCCTCGCCGCGCTTGCGCAGCGCAATCAGCAGCGCCCGGCGGGTGGCGGGCAGCTCAGCGAGGGCGGGGCCGACGTTCGCGTCCATGGCGTGGTGGGAAGGGGCGTGAAGAGCGGTGACCCGGGCAGTGCCCCGGACGCCGCTCGGGTATCGTTGGTTTGAACAGTACTGACTGTCTAATCCCAAGCCGAAGCGAAAGGGCGACCGCATGGCCTACGAGCTGCCGGACCTGCCATACGCGTACGACGCGCTCGAGCCGCACATCGACGCCGACACGATGCGGTTCCACCACGACAAGCACCACGCGACCTACGTGAGCAGAGCCAACGAGGCGCTCGAGGGCACGCAGTGGGCCGACACGCCGGTCGAAGAGGTTCTCAAGAGCCTCGACAGCCTGCCGGAGAACATCCGCACGGTCGTCCGCAACAACGCCGGCGGCCACTACAACCACGCGCTCTTCTGGACGAGCATGTCGCCCAGCGGCGGCGGCGCGCCCAGCGGCGACCTCGCAGCCGCGATCGACAGCGCGTTCGGCTCGTTCGACGAGCTGAAGGCCGCGATCAGAGCGAGAGGGCTCGGCCAGTTCGGCTCCGGCTGGTCGTGGCTCGTGCTCGACGGTGGCAAGCTCGCCGTCGAGGGCTCGCCCAACCAGGACAACCCGATCTCCCAGGGCAAGACGCCGCTGCTCGGCGTCGACGTGTGGGAGCACGCGTACTACCTCAAGTACCAGAACCTCCGCCCGGCTTACATCGAGGCGTGGTTCAACGTCGTCGACTGGGACGTCGTCGCGCAGCGCTTCGCTGCCGCCGCGTAAACGCCATGGCCTACGTCATCGCCGAGCCGTGCATCGGGCAGAAGGACTCTTCGTGTGTGGAGGTCTGCCCGGTGGACTGCATCCACCCGACGCCTGACGAGGACGGCTTCGACGCCGCCAAGCAGCTGTTCATCGACCCGGAGGAGTGCATCGACTGCGACGCGTGCGTCGAGGCATGCCCGGTCGACGCGGTCTTCCCGGAGGATCTCCTCCCGGAGCAGTGGGCCGACTACGCCCAGAAGAACGCGGAGCACTTCGCGAACGCATAGGGAGATTTTGCGCTTCGGCGGCCGGAACCGGCCGCCTTCGCGCGACGTCAGAGGCACGCCGCTCCCGCAGTTAGAGCGGCGTGCGCTCCTCCTCCAGCATCACCCGCAGGCGCCGCAGCGCGCTCGCGGTACGCGACTTGACCGTTCCCAAGGGGACGCCCGTGTGCGCGGAGATCTGCTGCTGGCTGAGGCCGAGGTGCCAGCGCAGTCGCACGACCTCGGACTCCTCGGGCGTCAGCCGGTCCATCGACTGCTCCAGCATCACGCGGTCGACCAGCTGTGCGACCGGCTCGGAGGACGCGGTGCTGAACTCGCGTCCGTCGGCGTACGTGCCGGTCAGGTCGTACGGCTCGGGAATGCGACGTCGCAGATGGTCGATCGCGCGCGAGCGGGCGATCGTCGCGAGCCAGGTGCGCAACGAGGCGCGCGCGGGATCGAACGAGCGGCCGCGCTGCCAGGCCTCGAGCAGCACCTGCTGATAGACGTCCTCGACGGCGCCGCGATCGCGGATCGCGTCGTGGAGGAGCGCCAGTGCGCCGGGTCCGTACTCCGCGTAAAGAGCGCGAACCGCGTCTGGGTCCCGCCGCCGCAGCCCGGCGGCGATGCGGAGCTCGGTGGCAGAGGGGGCGGAACGTCGCATCGGCGCTCGCCAACTGTCGCACGTCCCAGGCACGTCAACGGTATGGCAATGGTAGGAGTTTTTTGGGTACGAGCAAGTTTTTGGAGCAATGAATGGGAACTGAAAACCACGCCGATCGTGGTGTTTCTTCCCATGCCCATTGGGAACTCGGGGCTGTTCCGAGCAGCCGGTTTCGACAGGCGCGGAGGACCAACCGCGGGGTCGGAATTCAGAACGCCATTGCGCCAGAACCCACGCTTTCAGCGGGGGTGGTTCGCGTCAGGCCCAGCGCTGGACGAGGGTGCAAGCTGCTCGAGCACTTCGAGCATCTTGCGGTGGTAGGCGATGCCGGCGACGAGCGTCTGCCCTGGACCCTCCGGCCCGTCGGCCTCGCGCACGAGCGCGAGCAGGCCCTCGAGCTCGGCGAGCTTTGCCTCGTGCCAGGCGCGGCGCGCCGGGATCATCGGGAACGGATCGGCGCCGGCGAAGACCTTCAGCATCAGCTCGTCGCGCAGCTGCGGGGGCGTCGTGACGGGCTCGACGGTCCAGGCGCGCAGCGCTTCGCGGCCGAGATCGGTCAGCGAGTAGAGCTTGCGGCGGCGGCCGCCGGGCTCCTGACGCACAGTCAGATAGCCGCCGGCTGCGAGTCGCGCCGGCTCGTCGTAGGCGGTCGTGTGCGGGACCTGCCAGAAGTTCTCGATCGAGACCTCGATCGCCTGCTTGAGGTCATATGAGGTCGCCTCGCCGACGTGCTCGAACAGAGCGAGCACCGCGTAGGAGGTCTGCGTGAGACGGATCGGCTTGCGTTTCACCATTCGCTTCGTATAGTACGGGACGAACGATCATAAGCCCGACCACGACGCAGGGGGTCGAGATGCAGGACTCGAAGCATGGAAACGGGATCATCTCCGCTGGGGCGGACTACGACGCGGTGATCGTCGGCGCCAGCCTCGCCGGCTGCACGACCGCCATCCTCCTCGGCCGTGCGGGCGCGCGCGTCGCGCTCGTCGAGAAGCAGCGCGATCCCAAGGCCTACAAGCGCATCTGCAGCCACTTCATCCAGTCCTCGGCCGTGCCGGCGCTCGAGCGGCTCGACTTGCTCAGAGCGATCGAAGATGCCGGCGGCACGCGCCCCTACTTCCGCGCGTGGACGAGATGGGGCTGGATCGAGGCGCCGAAGGACCGCAGCGTTGCCGGCGTGAACCTGCGCCGCGAGCTGCTCGACCCGCTCCTGCGCGAGACGGCCGCCGCGGCGCCCGGCGTCGACCTGCTGCTCGGGCAGACGGCGCACGAGTTGCTGCGCGGAGTCGGCGACACCGTCGCGGGCGTCGTCGTGCGCGGCACGTCGGGCACCGAGACGCGCCTGCGCGCGCGCCTGACGATCGGCGCCGACGGGCGCGACTCGCGCATCGCCGACCTCGCCAGAGTGCCGGTGAAGACGACCCCGCACGGGCGCTTCGCCTACGGCGGCTACTTCGAAGGACCGCCGCCGGAGCGCTCGCCGGACGGGACGATCTGGATGCTCGACCCGCAGTTTGCGGCCGCCTTCCCGACCGACTCCGGCCTCGTCTTCTACGCCGCGATGGGGACCAAGGACCGCCTGCCCGAGTTCAGACGCGACCCCGAGGCTGCGCTCATGAAGTGGGTCGCCGACGTGCCGGAGGCGCCCCCGATCCGCGAGTCCAGACTCATCGACCGGATCGAGGGCAAGCTCGACATGACGAACAAGCTGCGACGCCCGGTCGCGCCGGGCCTGGCGCTCGTCGGCGACGCGGCGCTCGCGATCGACCCGCTGTGGGGCGTCGGCTGCGGCTTCGCGTTCCAGTCGGGCGAGTGGCTGGCGGACAGCGTCACCCCGGCGCTGCTGCGCGGCGAGCCGCTCGAGGCCGGTCTGGAGCGCTACCGCAAGCGGCACGCGCGCGGCCTCCACGGTCACGCGCGCATGATGGTCCAGTACGCCACCGGTCGGAAGCTCGACCCGAGCGAGCGGATGCTGTTCTCCGCGACCGCGCGCGACGAGGAGCTGGCCGTGCGCTTCGACGCGTTCGGCTCGCGTCGCATCGGCCCCGTGCGGATGCTCGCGACGACGGTCCCGCGCGCGATCCTCGTCAACACGCGGTATGCGTTGCGGCGCGGCGGCGGTGCCGAGCCGGCTCCGCCTGTCGCGAGCCGGGAGGTCGAGCGGGAGCAGGTGGCGGCGTGAGCGCCGCGTCGGGATTCGCGCCCGCAGCGGCGGTGACGCGCACGCGCATCCGCGCCGGCGGCACGCAGCCGCGGCTGCTGCAGGCCGGCCCGGCCGACGCGAGCGAGGCGGTCGTGTTCGTGCACGGCAACCCCGGCTCGTGCGACGACTGGGAGCGGCTGGTCGGTGCGCTCGGGGCGGCCGGCGTGCGCGCGGTCGCGCTCGACCTGCCGGACTTCGGCGAGACGTTCGCCCCGGCCGGCTTCGTCCACGACGTGCCGACGTACGCCGGCTTCCTGCAGGAGGCGCTCGGCGTGCTCGGCATCGAGCGCGTGCACCTCGCGATCCACGACTTCGGCGGGCCGATCGGGCTCGTGTGGGCGGCGATGAACATCGACGCGGTCGCGAGCGTGACGCTGATCGACACGGGGATCCTGCCCGGCTACAGATGGCACAGACTCGCGCGCATCTGGCGCCGGCCGGTGGTGGGCGAGCTGTTCCAGGCGATCTCGCACCCGGCGGTGCTGCGGCGCATGCTGCCGCGGCAGGAGCCGCGCGGGCTGCCGGCGGAGTTCCTCGACCGCGTCCACTACAGCAAGCGCACGCGCAGAGCGGTGCTGGAGCTCTACCGCGCGACCGACGACCCCGGCGCGGCCGCGACCGAGTTCGCGGCGTTCATGGCGTCGAAGGACATCCCGGCGCTGGTGGTGTGGGGCGAGCACGATGCCTACCTGCCGTCGTCGTATGCGGAGCGCCAGCGGGAGGCGTTCCCGTCGGCGGATGTGCACATCCTGTCGGCGAGCGGGCACTGGCCGTTTGCGGATGCGCCGGAGACGGTCGAGCGGCTGCTGGTGGAGTTCGTCTCTTCGGTGCGAGCCGCTGCCTGACGGGATGCCGTGGCAGGCACGCGGCGCCGAGTCTTGCCCTGCGAGGCGCTAACAGACGCCTCGCAGTCCAAGCTCGCGCCGCGGGCCTGTCGGCAGCCGTGGTCGACGCGGCTCCGTGCGCGTCTGGCGCGCCCGAGCTGGCTGGGCTATGCGGCGAGCGGGGGTGCGGTCTCGGGCTGTGGCGCCGGTGCGCGGAGCGGGACGATCGGCCAGGCTGACTCGATCCGCTCGTCTCTGCCGTTGCGGCGCAGGTAGTCCTCGAATGAGGCGGCTTGCTCGGCGGCCCATCTGATCTGCTGGCCGTGCAGGGTGGGGAGGTCGAGCGTGCTCAGCTCCTCGAACGCTTGCCCGAGTCGCCAGGCGACGCGTGCGGCGGCGAGCGCGTCGGCGTGGGAGGCGTGCGCCTCGTCGAGCGGGACGTTGTAGTGCGCGCAGACGGCGCCGAGCGTGCGCTTGCCCTTGCGGAAGCGGTCGACCTGCTTGTCGAGCACGTAGGGGTCGACGACGAGCATCCCGTCGGGGCCGACGCGGTCTATCAGCGGCGCTATGCCGTGCCGGCGCGCCTCGCGGTCGAGGCAGGTGAGGTCGAAGCGGGCGTTGAAGGCGATGACCGGGACGCCTTGCAGCAGCTGCTCGGCGAGCGTCGCGACGATCTGCTCGACTGCTTCGAGCGGCGGGCGGCCTTCCGCGCGGGCGCGCTCGGTCGTGATCCCGTGGACGGCGGAGGCGCCCGCCGGGATCTCGATCCCGGGGTCGAGCAGCCACGCGTGGAAGACCGGCGGGAGGCCGTCCCCGACGACGCTCACGGCGGCCGTGACGATGCGGTCCGACTCGCTGTCGATTCCCGTCGTCTCCAGGTCAAATGCGGCGAGGCGGCGCTGGTGCCAGCTCATGCCGCGGAAGGATGAAGACGGGGTCGGACGGTGCCGGGCCGCACACGCGCGAGCGCCCGGCACGGGGCCGGGCGCTCGTGGGCCAGTCGGTGTGGCAGTGCCTGTCGCTCTGCGTCAGGGAGCGACGTTCACGCACACGGCCTGGGGGTTCCAGGTCTTGCTGACGCCGGTGTTGTTCGTGATGCGCACGTACCAGGAGGTGGTCGTGAGCGGGCTGGTGCGGTTGAGCGTCACGCCGGAGGAGCTGCCGGTCTCGTAGCCGCCGCTGATCGCCTTCTTGCCGGCGGGGCAGGTGACCGACTGATCCGAGGTTCTGCCGGGGTCGACGCTGATCGAGGGACCGTCGACGATCTGGAAGCCGGAGATCCCGGGGCCGCCCTGCGGGCCGGACGGGCCCTGAGGGCCTTGCGGGCCCTGGGGGCCTTGCTCGCCCTGGGTGCCCTGGGGCCCCTGCGGGCCGGCGGGCAGCTCGCCCTGCTTGAAGTCCTTCACGAGCAGCGAGCCGTCCTGGACCTTCTTGCTGTTGACCGCGCTCTGCTTGAGCTGCGGCGTGCCGACGCTGGCTTTCGGCAGCACGCTGACGGCTGCATACGAGCTGCCGCCGAGCGCGACGAACAGCGCGACGATTGCAAGCACGACTCCGGCGGACGGACGACGACGGATGGTGGTGCGGATGGAACGCATGAGAGCCTCCTGGGCTTCTGGGCGGGCCCTTGTGGCTCGCCGTTTCGATGCATCCATCCTGCGGTCTGCGGGGCGGCGCTTCCGCTTACCGCGCGACGCTGGAAGTGTCGCGTGCGCGACACAGGCGGGCGGGCGCCCGGGCCGCTCGGCGTAAGCAGCAGAGGCGATCGCCGACCCCGGGCAGAGCGACCGAAATGCCCGGGCCCTAGGATGCTCAAAAACCCTTGACTGCTCAGTTTCCGGATATGTAGAGTTTTGCGGTCGAGAACCCGGCCAGGAGGAAATATGAGCGCCGATGAGCTGATTAGTGCCTTCCAAGACCTTCCGGCTGCCGAGCAGGCGAAGGCGCAAGTCGCCATCCGGCAGGTGCGGAGCCTCGGGCCCCCACCGACGAAGACGCTGGGCGCACTTTGGATCATGGTGGTGGGAGCGTTCGTGTTCCTGCTCATCGGTGGCACGGCGGGCCTGTTCGTGCTCATCTTCGATGACAAGCCGACCGACGTCGTGTTTCCGCTCGTCTCGGGAGCTCTCGGCGTACTCGCGGGCCTCCTTGCGCCAAGCCCGGCTGCCCAGCAGCAACAGGTCTGAACGGAGCGCCGCTCCTAGTCGTCCTCTGGCCCGCAGACCTGGCCGCGAAGCGGTCGGACTGCCCGACACAGGGACGAGCCCACCGAACAAAGAACCCGACCCCGGTTTTTGTGGGGTCGGGTTCGAACTTCGAGCAAATGGCGGAGGGGGAGGGATTCGAACCCTCGATGGACCTCACGGCCCATGCCGGTTTTCAAGACCGGTGCATTCAACCGCTCTGCCACCCCTCCGTGACGCGCGGCGGCTCCGATGCTAGCCGGGCGGCGGGGCGCGCGTGCGTGTCACGGACGTCGGAGCGCGGTCACCCGCCCGCACGCTTGCGGCCGCAAGCCTCTAGACTGGCGATCTCCCACGGGACAGGTGGCCGAGTGGCTGAAGGCACTCGCCTGCTAAGCGAGTATGGGGGTCAAACTCCATCGCGGGTTCGAATCCCGCCCTGTCCGTAGCCCGGCGCCCTTGTCACAAGCGGCGATCAGGCCCTCGGCGTCACGCAGCCACCGGGCTTGTCCGCGCGGCGGTCGAGGCGGCGGGCAGCGGATCGTCGGGGCGGTGACGGCGACAGCCCGCGTTCGTGAGCGGGTGTCAACGAGGCGGAAGCTTGCATGCCTCGCTGAGGCGAAGCACGATGGGCCGAGTCCGGCCTGGCACCGCCACCCGCGTGTAAAAGCGCCGGCCCGCGCAGCCGAGGCGGATGCGATACGCCTTGACGCGTATCGGACTCGGAGGTCCCTCCCGCGGTGAGGGGTTGTGCCAGATCGCCTTCGCGGTTGCCGTCGCGTCGCCCCATCCGCTCCAGCGCACGTCGCCGAGCGGGTAGAGCGTGGCGATGCTCTCCGGCTGGCCGAAGACGACGCACCTCCTCGGATGTTGCAGCGGGACGAGCGCGTCGGAGGGGACGCCGGTGGCGGTCAGGCGGTTCTGGCAGTTGATGTACACGCCTGTCACCGGTGCCGGTCTCGGGCCGAGCGCGTCGACGGCGATGTCGTCCGCACCAACCGCCATGAACTGCTGGTCGACACTCGAGCCGTCGAGATCGGCACGGCCGATCGTGCCGGCGACGTTGCTCCAATAGACGTGGGTGCCGTCGACGGCGACGCCGGCCGGGCTGCGCGCGCCCGTGATGAAACGCTGGTCGACGCCGGTGCCGTCGAGGTTCGCCCGGCCGATCGTCCCCGGGGACCCGAGTCTCCCGCCGAGGTTGGTCCAGTAGATGTGCGCCCCGCCCACGGCGAGTCCGTTGAGCGCCGACGCCGGCACGAAGCCCGGATCTGCAGCGGAGCCGTCCAGATTCGCCCGGCCGATGGTGTGCCAGCTGCCCCAGTAGAGGTGCGCGCCGTCGACGGCGAGTGCGGACGCGGCTGCGGGAAGGGCGAGGAAGGCACGATCCACGCCGCTGCCGTCAAGGTTCGCGCGCCCGATCGTCGGCGTGGTGCCGATCTGGTCGGTCCAGTAGACGTGCGCCCCGTCGACGGCGAGCGCGCCCCGGCCCGCCCCGGCTCTGACGAACGCCCGCTCGACGCCTGTGCCGTCGAGGTTCGCACGGCCGATGGTGCCGGGGTGGTCGGCGTCGCCGGTGAAGTAGAGGTGCTCCGCGTCCAGCGCGATGCCGAACGAACCGGCCTGCGTGACGAAGCGCGGTCTGAAGCCGCTGCCGTCGAGGTTCGCGCGAACGATCGGGCCGCCGTTGCCCACTCCCTGGGTGCCATAGACGTACGCGTGCGTCGGCGTGGCCGCGCACAGCGCGATGAGGACGGCGAGCACGGCGAGCGTCGCCCGCCGCTTGGCTTTCTGCCTAGGGCGCTCCATCGACTGTCGCGGCGGTACAATAAGGCAAGTCATCGAGGCGCCAAAACCTGGCGCATTGAGGGGATCGATGTCGTCGCCGTTTGGACCGCTCCCGCCTGGGCCCGGACGCCCGCAGGCGTGGCAGATGCTTCGTTACCAGCGCGAACCGCTCGCGTACGTCGAAGCGTGCGCGAGGCGCTACGGGCCCGTCTTCACGATGCGGCTGCCGTTCCTCGGCACGTCCGTCGCGGCGGTCGATCCGGCGGACGTGAAGACGATCCTCACGGAGGCGCCCGAGCGCTTCCCGAGGGCGCAGGGGCAGTCGCCGCTCACGCCGATGGTCGGCGAGCACGCGACGATGTTCGTCACGGGTGAGGCGCATCGGCATCAGCGCAAGACGATGCTCGGTGTCTACAGCGGTGGGATCGCCGCGCGCTGGGGCGCTGCGCTGGAACGCATCGCCGAGGAGGAGATCGCGACACTGCCGATGGGCGAGCCGATCGCGCTGCTGCCGGCGGCGCGGCGGATCGCGTTCGGGGCGATCTGCCGGACGGTGATCGGCGAGGTCGATCCGCGCGACTACGCGACGATGCGCGAAGAAGTGGGCCGCAGCGATGACCCGCGGCTCGCGATGATGCTGATCGCACCGACGCTCTGGGACCGTCCGGGCCGGCTCAATCCTGGCGGAGCGATGCGGCGCAGACGCGACACGCTCAACCGCCTGCTGTTCGACGAGATCGCGCGGCGGCGGGCGCTCGTCGGCCAGCTCGACGAGCGCGATGACGTGCTGTCATTGCTGGTCGGCTCGCAGGACGCGCACGGCGAGCCGCTCAGCGACCTCGAGATCCGCGACCAGCTCGTCGGGCTCGTGATCCTCGGGCACGAAATCACGTCCGCCGGGCTCGTGTGGCCGTTCGAGCGACTCTCGCGCGTGCCCCGCGTGCGCGAGCGACTGGAGGCGGAACTGGCCGCCGGCGACGACACCTACCTCGAGGCGGTCGTGCAGGAGACGCTGCGCGTGCGCTCGCCGATACTCGATGCGCCGCGTACCGCCACCGAGCCGATCGAGCTCGGCGGGTACACCGTCCCGACGGGCCTCGTGGTGAGCGCGATGTGCGCGGTCACGCAGCGCAACCCCGATGTGTGGGAGGACCCGCTCGCGTTCAAGCCGGAGCGGTTCCTCGGCGACAGACCGGCGCCCTACGCGTTCACGCCTTACGGCGGCGGCGTGCGGCGCTGCGTCGCGGCCTCGCTGACGACGCTGCTGATGAAGACGGTCGTGCGGCTCGTCGTCGAACGCATGACGGTGACTGCGGCAGACGGCCCAGAGGAGCGGTCGCGGCTCTACGGGCTCGCGTTGCTGCCGTCGCGCGGCGGGCGCGTCGTGCTGCGCCCGCGGCCCGGCGAGCGCGGCGCTCACTCCACCCGCAACAGCTCCATCAGCGGCGCGAGTCAGCTCGGGTAGTAGGCGCCGCCGCGCCGATCGCGACGTGTCAGCACTGGCCATCGCGTGATCCGCTGCGCTCGCCAAAGCGACGCAACGAGCATGCCTGTCAGCGGCGACGAGTGACTTCCCGCTGTTCTGGCTAATGGCTGTGCAGCACGGTTCAAGTTTGGGACCCGACACCGAGGTGGGCCGCGTTGCACTTTAATTGTGTAGACAACCAACCCTTTTTGGGTATAATGCATCAAGCCATTGAGGCCCGGAGTTCGGCACGAGGGGGGATTGATGTCGCTGCTTGCACCGCTCCCGCCTGGCCCTATGCAGCCTCGGGCGTGGCAGATCATTCGTTACCAACGTGAACCGCTCACGTACGTCGAAGCGTGCGTCCAACGATACGGTCCTGTCTTCACCATGCGGCTGCCACTCCTCGGTACGGTCGTCGCAGCGGTTGACCCGGACGACGTCCACGCGATCCTCACGCAGGCTCCGGAGCGCTTCCCCGATGGGCCGGACAGCTCGCCGATCGCGCCGATCATGGGCGAGAAGGCGATGATGTTCGCGACGGGGGCGACGCACCGTCGCCAGCGCCGCACGCTCCTGTCTGCTTTCCACGGCGGCCTGGCCGCCCGTTGGAGTGAGCGGATGACACGCGTGACGGAGGTAGAGCTTGCCCGACTCCCCAGGAATGAGCCGGTGGCGTCCCTTCCGGCAACGCGCCGGATCGCGCTTGAGGTGATCTGCCGGCTTGCGTTGGGCACGATGGATCCGTTTGACTTTGCACTCCTGCGTGACGAGGTCGGGCGCAGAGACGACCCGCGGCTTGCGTTGATGCTCCTGTTCCCGACGCTCTGGAGACGCGGCGGGCGCCTGAACCCGGGCGGCCCCCTGAAGCGCCGGCGCGACACCGTTAACCGGCTGCTGCTCAGGCAGATCGCGCTGCGGCGCGCGGCGCCGGACGACGGCCAGGAGTGCGACGACGTGCTGTCCGTGCTCGTGGCTGCGCGCGACGAGTTGGGCAGGCCGCTCGCGGACGCCGAGATCCGTGATCAGCTCGTCGGGCTCGTCCTCGCCGGGCACGAAACGACGGCGGCTGCGCTCTCCTGGGCGCTCGAGCGGATCTCACGCTCACCGCAGGTGTGCGAGCGCCTGAGCGCCGAGCTTGCCGGAGGCCGGACCGACTACCTCGACGCGGTCGTGCGAGAGACGCTGCGCCTGCGCCCGCCGATCCTCGACGTACTGCGCACGACCACTGTGCCAGTCGAGCTGGGCTCCCACCGGATCCCGCCGGGTATGTCTGTGAGCGCTGTGTGCGCAGTCGCGCAACGCAGCTCCGAGGTCTGGGAGGAGCCGCTCGCGTTTCGACCGGAGCGGTTCCTGGGAGACAAGCCGGCGCCCTACGCCTTCGCGCCGTTCGGCGGCGGCGTGCGGCGCTGCATCGCAGCATCGCTTGCGACGCTGCTGATGCAGGTCGTAGTGCGTACCGCCGTCGAGCGTGCGGCCGTGACGGCCGCACCTGGGCCGGAGGAGCAGCCGCGGGTCTATGGGCTCAGCCTGCTTCCCTCGCGGGGCGGGCGGGTTGTGTTGTGCCCGCGCGGCGCTCACTCGACCCGCAACAGCTCCATCAGCGGCGAACGCGTCGCGAGCCAGCTCGGGTAGCAGGCCGCCGCCGCGCCGATCCCGATCGCGACGAGCACCGCTGCGACCGTCTCGCCGATCGCCGGGTGGAAGCCGACGTGCCAGGCCAGCTGGTTCTCGATCCCGATCGTCATCAGCGCGCCGAGCACGAGTCCGAGCAACACCGCCAGCGCCGCGCCGACGGCCGACATCGCGACCGCCTCCAGTACGACGGTGCTGGCCTGCTGTCTGCCCGTCATGCCGAGCATCCGCTGCAGGCCCAGCTCGCGGCGGCGCTCGAACGTGACCGTCAGCATCGTGTTGAGCACAACCATCGCCGCGATCAGCAGGGCGGCCAGCTGCGCGCCGCCGGCGAGCGAGAAGAGGCCGTTGACGAGGTCGAGCACGTAGCTCTCCATCTTGGCTCTCGTCGCGACCGTCCCGGGCAAGCCGTTGTCGTCGAGGAAGCGCTGCACGCGTGCGGCGATCACGGCGCGGTTCGCACCCGGATCAAGCATCAGCGCAAAGCGGTCGGCGTCCTCGTCTTCGGACAGACGCGCGTAGATGCTGTGCTCGAGGTAGACGGCGTCGGTCGAGGCGAGGTCGTTGAACGTGCCGGCGACGCGGAAGCGGTGGTCGGTCCCGGCGACCGAGACGTGCAGTATCGAGCCCGTGTGGAGCCTGTGCCGCCGCGCCGTCAGGCGCGAGGCGACGACCTGGCCGCGGCCGACCGCCGCCACGAGACGCGGATCCCTCACCGGCACGTCACCCGTCAGCTGGTCGCCGTGGCGCGCCGCCTGCGCTATCGGGAACGCGAGTATCGCGACCTGCTGGTTCCTGCGCTCGAGCAGCGCCGCGCGTATCGGGTACGCGGCGCGCACGCCCTCGATCGCGGCCAGGCGCCTGCGCAGCGCCACCGGCAGCGGCTGGTCGGAGGCGAGCAGTCCCTCGCCGTTCGCGCGCACGTACAGCGGCGCGGCGTACCACGACGTGGCGGCGCGGTTCACCTCCTGGCGGAAGGAGCCGAGCCCGCTCGCGCTCGCGACCACGAGCGCGATCGTCAGGCCGAGCGCGCCCGCGGCGACGGTCGTGCGGCTGGGCGCGCGGACGAGCCCGTCCGCCGCCAGCCGCCCGCGCATGCCGAACAGCGCCGGCCAGGCGCGGCGGCTCCCGGCGGTGAGCGCGTCGACGAGGAACGGCAGCAGCAGCAGCGCGCCTGCGAGGGTCAGCATCAGCGCGAGCCCGAGTTGCTCGGGGTGCGACCCGACTGGCGCGAACGCCACGATCAGCGCGGCGCAGGTCGTCGCGGCGAGGCCGCCGAGTGCGAGCCGGCCGGACCGCAGGCCTCGGCTCTTGGCGGAGACGGCGTAGGGCGCCGCCGGCGCAAGCGCCTCGATCGGCGTCAGGCGCACGACGTGGCGCGCGACGAAGGCGGCGCCGGCCATCGCCACGCCCGCGCCGCTCAGCACGCCGAGCAGCGCCTGGCGGGCGGTCAGGTGCACCGCACCCGCGGACGTGATCGGCAGCACGCTCTCGTATACGGTCGTGGCTTGTTCGACGAGGCGCTGGGCGAGCAGGAAGCCGACGGCCGTCCCGAGCGCCCCGCCGGCCAGCCCCACGAGTGCCGCCTCGGTCACGAACGCGGCCAGGATCGGCCCGCGCTGCGTCCCGCCGGTCACCAGCAGCGCGAGGTCCGCGCGCCGCTCAGCGAGTGACATCGCCATCGTGTTGAGCACGAGGAACAGCGCCACGATCAGCGAGACGGCGCGTATCTGCTGTGTCGCCGTCGAGATCCCGTCGAAGGTGTGCTCGAACGGCGCCGCGCTTGCGCCCGGGTCGCCGACGATCGCCTTACCGTAGAGCGTGCGTCTGAGGTGCCTCTGCAGTGCTTCCACCGACTGGCCGCTGGCGGCCGTGACGTAGAGGCGGTCGACCTTCCCTGGCCGGTCGAACAGGCGCTGCGAGTCGGCGAGCCCGGTCAGCGCGAGGTCCCCGCCGTTGACGCTCGACAGCACGCCGTTCGGCAGCACCGCGCCGACGAACAGCCGTCTCGTCCCCGTCGGCGTCGCGACAGTCACCGCATCGCCGGCGCGCGCGCCGAGCGTCTCGGCGAGGTGCGGCGAGAGCACGACGGTGCCGGGGTCGGGGTGGAGGATCGCCGGCGTTGCGTCGCCGAAGCCGTCGGGGAAGAGCGCGGTGGCGCTCGGCGGCATGCCCGCGACGAGCACGCGCGAGCCGGCGCTGCCGTGCTCCATGCGCGTGATCTGCTGCGTCGACGGCACGGCCTCGCCGATGCCCGGCGCGGCCCTAGTCCTGCGCAGCGCGGCCGGTGCGAGCGACGGCGCGCCGAACGGGCGCGCTTCAAGCTGCGCGACGCCGGCGAGCCCGACGGCGGTGTCGCGCACCGTCCCACGGACGGCTGCGTTGACGACCGTGATCGCGACGACGAGGCTGACGGCGGCGGCGATCCCCGCCAGCGTCAGCGCCGCGCGCCTGCGCCGCCTCGTCAGCTGGCGCAGGTTCACGAGCCGGAAGACCGTCCAGGTCGCGACGAGCTGCGCGCGTGCGCTCCTGCGCGCGTGCGCCGGCGAGGGGATCCTCATGCCTGCTGCATTCCGGCCGGCTCGCCGTCGAGCTCCGACATGCGCCCGTCCGCCATCCGCACGATGCGGTCGGCGTGCTCGGCGGCCATCGGGTCGTGCGTGACGATCACGACGCTCTGACCGCTGTCGGCCGCGTCGCGCAGCAGTGCGAGGATCTCGCGTCCGCTGACCGAGTCGAGGTTGCCGGTCGGCTCGTCCGCGAGGATGATCGCCGGCTCGATCACGAGCGCGCGCGCGAGCGCGACGCGCTGCTGCTCGCCACCCGACAGCTGCGACGGGCGATGCGCCGCCCGCGCGTCCATCTCGACGTGCTGGAGCGCCAGCTGCGCGCGCCGGTTCGCGTCGGGCACGCCGTCGAGCAGCAGCGGGAAGGCGACGTTCTCGAGTGCCGTGAGCGTCGGCAGCAGGCTGAAGAACTGCAACAGGAAGCCGAGCCGACGGCGGCGCACGAGTGCCAGCTCCTGCGGCGCGAGCGCGGAGATGTCGCGGCCCTCGAGGCGGATCTCGCCAGCGTCCGGCTGGTCGATTCCGCCGAGCAGGTG
The DNA here is from genome assembly GCA_035264605.1 of Conexibacter sp. Lineage (GTDB taxonomy): Bacteria > Actinomycetota > Thermoleophilia > Solirubrobacterales > Solirubrobacteraceae > Conexibacter. The sequence goes on from DATFPW010000045.1 coordinate 15,008, forward strand.
CAGGAGCGTCGACTTGCCCGAGCCCGAGGGGCCCATGATCGCGACCAGCTCGCCCGTCGCGACGGTCAGGTCGACGCCGTCGACGGCGCGGATCTCCGTCGCGCCCTGCTGGAAGCGGCGCGAGAGGCCGCGTGCCTCCAGCGGCGCGGGCGCGCTGTCCTCGATCGGTCTCACGAGCATGGTCCTTCCCTCCGTGGTGGTCGATGCGGCGAGCGCTGCGACGCCGCGGCGGTTGAGCTTTCCCGTCTCGGTGCGGGGGAGTGCGTCGATGAAGCGCACGAGACGGGGGACCTTGTGCGACGACAGCTGCGCGCGGGCGTGTGCCTTCAGCGCGCGCGAGAGCTCGCGCCCCGGCTCCTCCGTCGGCGCCACGCGCACCCACGCGCACGCGATCGTGAGGCCGTTGCGATCGACGACCGGGCTCACGGCGCACTCCGCGACGGCGGGATGCGCGGCGAGGCAGGCCTCGATCTCCAGCGGCGCGATCTTCATCCCGCGCACCTTGAAGACGTCGTCGCTGCGCCCGACGAAGACGAGCGAGCCGTCCTCGGCGCGCCGCATCAGGTCGCCGGTGCGGGTCCAGCCGTCGCGCATCGTCGCCTCGGTCGCCTCAGGTCGTCCCCAGTAGCCGACGCCGTTCGCCGGCCCGCGCACGTGCACGTGGCCGGGACGGCCCGGGTCGACCTCGGCGCCGTGGTCGTCGAGCAGGCGCAGCTCGTACGGCGCGACGACCGTCCCGAGCGAGCCGGGGCGCAGCTCGTCGGACGGGTCGCCGGAGGCGAAGATGTGCAGGCACTCGGTCGAGCCGAGGCCGTCGAGGATCGGCAGGCCGAAGACGGCCTGCCAGCGGCGGAAGAGGCCCGCTTCGAGCGCCTCGCCGGCCGAGACGCAGAGGCGCAGGCTCGACGTGTCGTGCGGATCGCGCGGATCCTGGACGGCGAGCAGCGCCGTGTAGAGCGACGGTCCGCCGAAGAAGACGGTCGGGCGCCGCGCGGCGATCGTCTCGAGCACGCCGACCGGCTCCGTCGGCTCGGCGCGCAACAGCGCGCTCGCGCCGGCCGCCAGCGGGAACAGCAGCGAGTTGCCGAAGCCGTAGCCGAACGACAGCTTGGCGGCCGAGTAGCAGAGGTCGTCCTCGGTCAGTGCGAGCCGGCGGCCGAAGCCCTCTGGCAGCGCAAGCAGTCCGCGGTGCAGATGGACGACGGCCTTCGGACGGCCCGTGCTGCCGGATGTGTACTGCAGCAGGGCGGGGTCCTCCGGCCCGCACGGCGCGGCTTCGGCGGGCTCGGCGCTCGCGATCGCCTCGGCGGCGTCGAGCACGGGCTCTCCTGTGGGCGCCTGGCCGCCGAACGCGACGACCGTCTCCGGCCAGCCGGTGCGCTCACGGATCGCGAGCAGCGCCGCCACGCGGTCGGTCGTCGTGACCGCGAGGCACGGCTGCGCGTCCTCGCAGAC
>DATFPW010000046.1:0-17435 GCA_035264605.1 Conexibacter sp.
GATCTATGCCAGCCTCGGCGAGGTCAGCCTGCTGTTCGCCGTGCTGGCCGGCCTCGCGGTGCTCGTCGCGCTGTTCGCGATGCCCGCGGGGCTGGCGCTGCTCGGCACGGGCGTGAACCGCTGGCAGTTCGGCGGCGCGCGCGGCGCGAGCCCGTGGGTCGCGATCGCCGAGCGCGCGCTCAAGCGCCCAGGCGCGGCCGCCTTCTTCGTGCTGCTGCCACTGCTGCTGCTGTCGGTCCCCGTGCTCGCGATGGACACCGGACCGCCGAACCTCGCGAACCTGCCGCCCGACAACCCGGCGCGCGTCAGCTTCGAGCGCTTCCAGAGATTGCGCGGGGCCGGCTTCGCGGCGCCGTTCGAGGTCGACTTCCAGACGCGCGGGCCGATCACGACGACCGAGCGGCTGCAAGCGCTCGACGACTTCCAGGAGCGCGTCAGCAGACTCCCGGGCGTCGAGTCCGTGCTCGGCCCGGCCGTCCTGCTGAACAGCACGAGACAGCTGCGCAGAGCGACGACGCAGGCACTCAGCATCGGCGGGCTGCTCGCTCGGCTGGAGAACGGCCTGAGAGGCGCGAGCGCCGGCACGTCGCAACTGCGCGACGGGCTCGCCGCCGGTGCGACCGGCGCGAGTCAGCTCGTCGTCGGGATCGACCAGCTCGCCGGCGGCACCGGGCAGCTCGCCGCCGGCGCGCGGCGCGCGGCGCCCGCCACCCATGCGCTCGCCGACGGGATCGAGCAAGCGAGCAGCGGGTCCACTCGCCTGAACCGCGCGCTCGTGAGAGCGCAGCCCCAGGTGAGACGACTCGTGCAGAACGTGGACGTGCTGAGCGACTCGCTGACCGCCGCCGACCGTACGGTCAACCGGAAGCTGTTCGACCCGCTCAACGACGCGTCGTCGAGCATGACGTCGGTGTTGCGCTCGCTGGGCTCCGCCAACAGCACCAATCCCGCCGTCGCGGCCGACCCGAACGTGCAGCGGGCGCTCGCGGCGACGAACGACGCGCTCACGCAGCTCAACACGACCCTGTCGAACCTGTCCGCCGCCGCGACCGACCAGACCGCGAACGCGCTCGCCGCGCGCACGCTTGCGAGAGGCACCGTGCGCCTCCAGAGAGCGCTCTCGCAGTTCGAGGACGCCACCGGCAGACTCGCCGACGGCCTCGGTCGCGCCTCCAACGGCGCGCAGCGGCTCGCAAGAGGCACCGACCAGCTCAGCAGCGGCCTGACCCAGCTCGACGCAGGCTCGCAGCTGCTGCTGAACGGGCCCAACGGCAACGACGGCGCGCGGGCGCTCGCGGACGGGCTGCAAGCGGCCGTCGGCGGCACCACGCAGCTCGACGACGGCGTGAAGCGGATCCTCGGCGGCGTCGTGCGCGTGCGCGCGCAGGCCGACCAGCAGCAGGCGGCGCTGCGGCAGGGCGGCACCGACGTCAGCAAAGCGGTCGGCTCCGGCTACTTCGTGCTGGCGGCGATCCAGGGCGCCGACCCGCAGATCCAGTCCAACGCCGGCTTCGTGACCAACGTCGCGGGCGGCGGCGGCACGGCGCGCGTCGTCGTGATCGGCAGCGCCGGTCCATTCGACGCGGCCAGCGTCGACATGGCGAGAGAGCTGCGGCGCGAGACCGCGATCACCGCGCGCCAGATGGATGCGACGACGGCGGTCGTCGGCGGCCCGGCCGTGCTGCTCAACGACTTCGACACGAACACCACCTCGCGCTTCCCGTATCTCGTCGTGGCGCTCTCGCTGATCACGTTCCTCGTGCTGCTCGTGCTGTTCCGCTCGCCGGTGCTGGCGTTCTGCGCGGTGATCCTGAACCTCGTGACCGTCGGCGCGGCCGTCGGCGTGCTGGTGATCTGCTTCCAGGGCGACGCGCCGCTGCTCGGCGGCCCCGGCTATCTCGACGCGATCGCGCTCTCAGGCCTGTTCGCGATCATCTTCGGGCTGGCGATCGACTACGAGGTGTTCCTGATCACGCGCCTGCTCGAGGGCCGCGAGCGCACCGGCACGACCGAGGGCGCAATCCACTACGGCCTGGAGAAGACCGGCACGATCATCACCGGCGCGGCGTTCATCATGGCCGCGGTCTTCCTTTCGTTCGCGGCCTCGCCGGTCTCGAACATCCGCCAGTTCGGCGTCGGCCTGACGGTCGCGGTGCTGCTCGATGCGACGATCGTGCGCTTGATCCTGCTGCCGGCGCTGATCCGCCTGTTCGGCGAGCGCACCTGGCACGTGCCGAGATGGCTCGACCGGATCCTCCCGCGCATCGCGTCGCACTGAGCGCAACGCACCGATCCACCCTGCGTGGGCAAGGTGGATCGGCGGCATTTGCTGGAGCGGCCTATATTAGAGTCACAGTTATTGCATTGGAGGTGCCTAGTAGGGTCAACGTGCCGTTGTTCGGCGCCCTGAAGCTGCCAGTGGACGAGGGGCATCCAAAGCCACCGCCGCTCCTCGTTGGGAAGCTAAGAAGGGCTATGGCGTCTACACCTATGAACCGACCGGCCGCTTCGCGCAGGAAGTAGAATTCAATTGCGGGTTCGGCTAGGCAGAGAAAGCCGAGAGTACCCCAGAGGAAGAAGAAGGGTATCTTGATGGACTCTAAGGTTATGTTGGGTAGGGTTCCGGTAAAGCTCACGTACCTCATATGCCAGGGAAGGCTTAGTATCGAGGTGGTGAGCGTGCAGTTTGCTGTGCTGACTCTGGTGATGTAGCCGATTAGTGAGTTGGGGACCTTGGCCATGGTCCTTCCGTGGAAACTGCCTTCGAGCGTCAGGTCGCACCTGTCGGTGCCGAGGCCTTCGGCGGAGAATTCGATGCTTCTGAAGGTTGATCTTATCTGCTGGTTGCTGGTGCTGAAGTTCCTGGCAGACGCGCTACCGACCGCGAATGCCATAAGCATCGCAGCAGCGAGTCCGACCATCAGCGCTTTGCTGTTGGTGTGCATGGCTTCTCCAGTTTTGATGAGAGAGTCGACCGCGATCCTGGAGCCGAGCAGTCATCGTCGGGCACGCGCGTGGATCGCTGGGAGGCGGCTCGAGAACGCCAACTGACCGCCCGGGGCGATTAATCAAGTGAAGGCCCCCCTCTCATCGTCGGGGGCGCGAGGGACTTGCCCAGCGCAGAGTTCGCGGCGCTGTGTCGATGCACAGAGCCTGCGGGCCCCCGTGGAACTACTTAGTCTACCTACCAAAAAAAGGAGTGTCAAGCCTTTGAGACCTTCACCTCCTACGAATTGGCCGGGAACCGACGTGCGCCGCGCCACCGCGAAGAGGAGGCCGCGGGATCTCCCACAGCCTCCTCCCCGACACGCGTGGACCCGCCCGCTACTGGATGAACTTCGGGCAGGCGAACTGCACGGTGTTCGTCGTGCTCGGTATCGGCGGCTCGTAGCCGAAGAACTCCTGGAAGCTGAACTTGCCGGAGGCCGGGCACGGCGGGATCGTGAACCAGAAGAGCGATCTTCTCTGTCGCTTCACGCATCTGCCTCTCGCGTTCTGCTTCAGGCACGTGCCCTTGAGCAGCGTGAGGCCGCTCGTCGTCACGTTGATCTCGGCGAGGCTGACTCTGATGCCGTTGACGTCGCCGGGCGGCAGGTTGAGCTTGTAGCCGTAGAGGCCGTCCGGCGTCGGGTCGTTGACGAAGTTCGCGTTCAACGCCACGTGCACTCCCGTGAGCACCTCGAACGTTCTGCGCTTGACGATCTCCTGGTCCTCGTCGGCCGCGCCGAGGACGGTGAAGCCCGCCACCGCGCCCGGCTCCGTCGCCTTGCTGAAGAAGACCACGAACGTGCCGCGTATCAGCTGGTCGAGCTTCTCCGAGAAGCCGCGCGCGTCGACTCTCACGGTGCCACTGCCGATGCGCGCGCGGTCGCACGTCTGCGCGTTCGCGAGCGCCTTCTTCGCACGCGCGCTTCTGGCGTGGCGCGCGAGGTTTCTGATGAACGGCTTGAGGTTCTGGACGCGCTTCGTGAACGGCGTGCCGCTGAAGTCCATCGTGTCGATGTCCGTGCGCAGCTTGGGGCCGTCGCAGAACCATCTTCTGTTCAGGAACTCTCTGCGCAGCGTGGCGCCCTTCGGGAGGCGCAGGTAGTTGGCCGTCGGCGTCGGGGGCACGCCGCCGGTGGTGTCGAACGTGGTCGCGTGGAACAGGAGCGTGAAGCGCCCGCCCGGCTTGATGTTCGTGACCTGGAAGTTGAACTGGTTGACCGGCTCGGCCTGCACGACGGCGGGCGCTGCGAGCGCCAGGCCGGCGAGGGCGAGGAGGAGGAGTTTGACCATCCGCTCGATTCGCATCCACCGAGGTTAGACGAGCGCGTTTCTGATTCGCGCCGGTGGTGTCAGAGGTCCGCTCTACGACAACTGTCGTATTGGCGGAGCGGCGGAGTGTCGATGCAATAGCCTGCCCCTGCGCCCCCCGCCGTCGACCCGGGAGATCCCCCGTGCCCGTTCGCATCTCGTCCGTCCGCATCGCCTGCGCCGTGCTGCTCGGCCTTGCCGCGCTCGCGCTTCCGTCTGGCGCGCTTGCCGCGCAGGAGGAGCCGGCGAACGGTGGGCCGCCGGCACCGCCCGCGACTACCGGCGCGGTGCCCGGCCACGTGATCGTCGTGTGGAAGCCGGGCGTCACGCGAGAGGAGCGGCTGGCGGCGCGCGACGACGCGGATGCCGGCTTCGTCAGCACGCTCGGCGACCCGCGGTTCCAGCTGCTGCGCCCCCAGCCGGGGCAGAGCGTCGCGGAGGCGATCGCCGCTTTGCGCGAGGACCCGAACGTGCAGACGGCGACGCGCGACACGTACGACGCCCCGCACGCGACGACGAACGACCCGCTCTTCAACCAGCTGTGGGGGCTTCAGAACGTCGGCGCGAACATCGACGGCTTCAGCGGCGCGCTTCCCGGCGTCGACGTCAACGCGCTCGCCGCCTGGGACCGCACGCGCGGCTCGGCCGCGATCGTCGTCGCGGACATCGACTCGGGCTACCGCTTCGACGCCCCGGACCTGGCGCCGGTCGCGTGGAGCAACCCTGCCGACCCGCAGAACGGGGCCGATGACGACGGCAACGGCATCGTCGACGACTCCCACGGCGCTGACTTTGTCGGCAACAGCGCTAGAGCACCGACGACGGATGGCGACCCGACGGACGACGACGTGGACGACGGCGGCCACGGCGTGCACACCGCGGGCACGATCGGCGCGGCCGGCAACAACGGGATCGGCATCAGCGGCGTCGCGCAGGACGTGCGGATCATGCCGCTGCGCGTCTGCCACCCCAGCTGCCCCTCGACGTCTCAGATCCTCGCGATCAACTACGCGGGCGCGCACGGCGCGCGCGCGGCGAACATGTCGCTCGGCGGCACGACGGCCAACCCGGCTGTGCAGGCAGCGCTGGCCGCCAACCCGCAGGTGCTGTTCGTCATCTCCGCCGGCAACGGCGAGGACCCGATCAGAAGAGACGGAGTCGGTGACGACAACGACGTCATCCCGACGTTCCCCTGCTCCTATCCGCTCGACAACATCCTCTGCGTCGCCGCGCTGAATCAGGCCGACGGCCTCGCCGGCTTCTCCAACTTCGGCGCCGCGTCGGTCGACGTCGGTGCGCCCGGTACGGAGATCCTCAGCACGTTCCCGGTCACGAGCACGTTGTTCACGGAGGACTTCGAGACGAACGACATCGGCACGAAGTGGACCATGGGGGGCAGCGGGTTCGGGCGGGCCGGCGTCGGCGACGGCCCGCTCACGTCCTTCGGCATGACCGACTCGCCAAGCGCGACGCCCGGAGCGCTCTCCTTCCATCAGACGACGCTGACGACCGGCGTGGCAGTTCCCGCCGGCTCGGGCTCATGCACGCTGAGCGGGAGGCGCTTCCTGGCGCTCGGAGCAGACGGCCAGTTCGAATATCACCTGATACCGAGCGTGGGCAGCCCGGTTGACTTCACGGTGACGAGAAGCACCTCGGGCACGTCGATGACCGGCTTCAGCACCGTGCCGGTAAGCGGGCTTGCGGGCACGACGGTGAGAGTCCGCTTCGAGTACACGGCTGCCAGCACGACGACCGCTTCCGACGGGGTGTGGCTCGACGACCTCGAGCTCGCGTGCGGAGCGCCGCTCAGCACGCCGCCGACGTACGGCTTCCTCGACGGCACCTCGATGGCCGCGCCGCACGTCACCGGTTCCGCGGCGCTGCTGTTCTCGCTCAACCCGTCCGCCTCTGTGGCGCAGGTGCGCTCGGCGCTGTTGGCGACCGTTCATCCGGTCGCCGCGCTCGCCGGCAGGACGACGACGGGTGGGCGGATCGACGCGGCTGCCGCGCTTGACGAGATCCGCCAGCCGGACACCGCCATCACCGGTGGTCCGAGAAGCTCGACCTCGTCGAGCAGAGCGACGTTCTCGTTCGCGCGCTCGGACGCCCCGATCGCCGGCGGCTTCGAGTGCCAGCTCGACGGCGGTGCCTTCGCCGCGTGCGCGAGCCCGGCGACCGTCACGGTGGGCGGGGGGAGACACACGTTGGCCGTGCGCGCGCTGTCGCCGCACGCGATCGTCGCCGATCCCTCGCCCGCGACCGCGACGTGGACGCTCGTGCAGTGCAAGGTCCCGAGACTCAAGGGCAAGTCGCTCAGAAGAGCGAAGCGCGCTTTGAGAGCGGCGCATTGCAGGGTCGGCAGAGTAAAGAAGCCGAGAGGCGCCCGAGCCGGCAGACTCGTCGTGAGGAAGTCGAAGCCGAAGGCCGGCGCCGTTCGCGCCGACGGGACGAAGGTCAGACTGACGCTCGGCAGACCTGCGCCGAGACACAGAAGACACGGCAGACGGCACCGCAGATAGGCGATAAGACATTATAGATCAAGCTATTATAGATTGATCTATAATCTTCTGCTACCGTCGGTGCGGTGGAGTTCCTCAACCGCACCGACGAGTTGGCCGCGCTGGAGGACCTGTGGGGCGCGCGTGACGCGCGCTTCTTCGTCCTGTGGGGGCGGCGGCGCGTCGGCAAGACAGAGCTGCTGACGCGCTTCGCCGAGGGCCGGCGCGCGCTGTATTTCGAGGCGACCGACACGACCGAGCCGGTCCAACTGCGCAACCTCTCGGAGGAGCTGGCGCTCGCCGGCGGGGACGAGCTGCTCGCGCAGCAGCCGCTCACGAGCTGGCGGGCGGCGCTGGCGGCGATCGCCAGCTTCGCGTCGAGCGGCGAGCGCACGATCGTCGTGCTCGACGAGTTCCAGTTCCTCGCCATGCGGCAGCGCGAGCTCGCGACACTGCTCAACACGTGGTGGCGCAGAACAGGCCGCACGCTCCCGCTCGTGCTCGTGATCGCCGGCAGCGAGGTCTCGTTCTTCCGCGACGACGTGCTCGCGGGCGCGATGTACGGGCGGCGCGACGGCCAGCTCCAGCTGACGCCGTTCGACCACCATGCGGCCGCCCTGTTCACGCCCGGCTATTCGCCGGAGGACCGCCTGCGCACGTTCGCCGTCTGCGGCGGCATGCCCTACTACCTCGCGCGCTTCACCGACGACCGCCCGCTCGCCGACAACATCCTTCGCAACGTCCTGCACCATGACGGCTTTCTGCACGAGGAGTCCGACCTGCTCCTGCGCCAGGAGCTGCGCGACCCGGGGCAGTACTTCTCGGTGCTCCAGGCGATCGCACGCGGCGCCGCGCGCAACAGCCAGATCGCGGCGCTGACGGGGCTCGACACGGGACAGACGCACCAGCACCTTGCGGTGCTGGAGCGCCTGCAGCTCGTCGAGCAGCGCCGGCCCGTGACCGCGAGCCCGAGATCGAAGCGCACGAGCTATGCGATCCGCGACGGCTTCCTCGACTTCTCCTTCCGCTTCGTCGAGCCGTACCGATCGCGCCTTCGAACGCGCGCGGACGCCGAGCGGCACCTGCGCACGACGGTGCTCCCACAGCTCGACGCGTTCGTCTCGCGTCCCTGCTGGGAACGGGTCTGCCGGGAACATGTACGGCGCCACGAACCGGACGCGCACGACGTCGGCGCGTGGTGGGGCAAGGTGCGCGTGACGTCGCGGCAGACGGAGGAGCGCGAGCTCGACGTCGTCGCGGTTGGAGCCGGGCGCGAGGTCGTCGCGACCGGCAGCTGCAAGTGGACGAACGCCCCGCTCGACTACGGCGAGGAGACGCTCCTGACCGAGTTGGAGGCGGCGGTACCGGGCGCGGAGCAGGTTCGGCGCCACTGGTTCTTCTCGCGCGGCGGCTTCACAGACCGCATGCGGCAGCTCGCCGAGAATGAGCCCGATCGCATCCGCCTCGTCACGCCAGCCGACGTCTACGCGACGGCCTCCTGACGCGCGCTGTCAGCGCGACGCGGCGGCGAGCTCGGCGAACCGCTCTGTCCGCCGATCGGCCGCGCCGGCGATGCGGGTGAGGCCAGCGCTCGACGTCGGCGACGTCGGCGACGTCGGCCTCGCAGACGAGCGAGACGCGCTCGCCGCGCGCCTCCAGCGCGGGCAGCAGCACCGACAGCGCACCGACCTCGTAGGCGCCACGGGCGCCGCCGCCCGGCAACACGAGCGCGACGCGACCGCGGTTCGTGGGCGGCGGGCCGCCGTCGCTCATCCCGGCCGCAGGGCCTCGACGCCACGGAGCGGAGCGGGCGGCGCCGCCAACGCCGCCCGACCTCGCACCGCGCCCGCAGCATCGACGCGAGACAGGGTCCGGCGGCCCCATCTCGCTGCCTCTGCGAAGTCGACGAGGCGATCGAAGTAGGTCGCCAGCGGCGGGGGTCCGAGCCCATCCGCCGCCAGCGCCTCTCGGGTGCGCGTCGTGTCGTGGCGGACACCCAGCGCGAAGTAGGGGAAGAAGACGGGCGCCTGTCGCAGCCACGTGCGCCGCGCCCCGCTGCTGCGCCGCAGCGCGAGCGGATGGATCGTCCGGCTGTACAGCGCAGGCGGCACGATCAGCGGGCGCCGGCGCTCGAACGTCCGCGCCGACAGCGACACCAGCTCACCGACGCTGCTCGCCTGCGGCCCGGCCGCGAGGCTGTACGTCAGGCCCGCGCCGTCCTCGCGGCTCGACAGCGCGACGATCGCGTCGGCGACGTAGTCGACCGGCACGACGTCGACCGGCGCCGAGCGCCGGCCCGGGATCAGCGGAACGGAGGCGCCCTTCGCGAACGCGCGAAGCGGCGCGTAGATGACGTTGAAGGCGGCCGTCCAGCCGGTCTCCTGCTCGCCGACGACGATGCTCGGGCGGAAGATCTGCACGGGCAGCCGCTCGGCGTGTGCGCGCACGAGCCGCTCCGCCTCCCACTTCGTGCGCTCGTAGGTGTTGCGGAAGCTCTGCCCGACGTCGTGGTCGTCCTCGCCGAACGTGCCGGTCGCGTCGCCGGCGACGTACGCGGTCGAGACGTACGCGAAGCGGCGCAGGCTGCCGTGCGCCGTGCACAGCTCCGCCAGCTGGAGCATCCGCCGCGTGCCCTCGACGTTGATCTCGCGCGCCTCCTCCAGCGGCAAGGTGAAGGAGACGGACGCGGCCGAGTGGACGATCTCCGTGACCGATTCGGCGAGCGCGAGGCGGCGGCTGCGCGAGAGGCCGAGCCCGGGCAGCGCCACGTCCCCGCGGATCGCCAGCAGGCGGTGGTCGAAGCGCCCCGGCGCGTCGACCACCCGGGTGACGGCGGCGCGCAGGCGGGCCTGCGCCTCGGCGTCGTCGCGCGCCCGCACGAGTGCGTAGACCGTCCGGCCGGTCCGCTCGAGGTAGCGCGCGAGCAGCTCCATCCCGAGGAAGCCGGTCGCCCCCGTGAGCAGAAGCGGTCCTGTCTCGGCGTGCGGCGCGGGCGGGAGGAAGTCCATGCATTGAGGGTGCGGCAGCCGCGGCGGTCCCGGTATCGCCAGAGGGAGGAGAAGCGCGCGGCGGTTCTTGGCCGCTGGGCCGAGAAGCACCTACCGATCGGGCTTTCGGCCAGCCCACCCGTGTTTCCCACCACCTATACCTGTCAGAATTTCGACAAGCTATGCTTTACGTATGACTGACGGCATTCCGAACCCCACGGCGCTTCACCGACGCGCCTACAGCCAGGACGGCTACTTCACGAGCGGGCAGGCGCGCGAGTACGGCTTCAGTCGGCAGCTGCTGGCTCATCACGTGCGCTCGGGTCGCTACGAGCGCGTGCGGAGCGGGCTGTATCGGCTGACCGGGTTCCCCGGATCCGGCAGGGAGGAGGTCCGCGCGAAGTGGATGGCCGTCGGTGCGGACCGCGCCCTCGTCTCGCACGAGAGCGCGCTCGAGCTGCACGGCCTCTCCGACGTCCTCCCGAACGCGGTGCACCTGCTCGTCGCTCGAGCGGATCGAGGGATCAAGCCGCCGGTCGGCGTCGTCATCCACACGACGGGCACTCCGTGGCAACCGGAGGACGTCGTGACGATCGAAGGCATCCAAGCCACGGCTCCGGCACGCACGATCGCAGACGCCGCGACGGCGGGCACCGCGACGGAGCAGATCGAGCTGGCGGTCCGCCAGGCGCTCGATCACGGGCTCCTCGACGCCGAACAGCTCCAGGCAGAGGTCGACAGACGTGGTGAGCGTGTCGCCAGCCTGGTTCGTGTCGCCATCGACCAAGCAGCCGCCCGATGAGATACGCCGACTCCGATGCGATGCGCATGGCGCTTGAGCAGCGCCTGCGCAACGAGGTCGACGCGACCGGCGTAGCGCTGATGCGTCTGCGCAAGCGCGTCGCGTTCGAGCGCTTCCTCGCCCGCCTGGCTGCATCGCCGGCCGAGTGGGTGCTGAAGGGAGCCTTCGCGCTCGAGCTGCGTCTCGGGCTGCGGACGCGCATGACGAAGGACATCGACCTCGCACGCGACGATGACGAAGCGACAGTCACGCGCGACCTGACGACCGCGGCGGCACGCGACCCCGGCGACTTCTTTGGCTTCCGCGTACGTCGCACCCCGGCGCTTGAGCGAGTCGTGGGCTTTCACGCAGTCCGCTATCGCGTCACCAGCGAGCTGGCGGGGCGCGAGTTCGAGCAGTTCCCGCTCGACGTAGGCCTCGTCGAAGCGCCGGCGCTTGCACCCGACATCATCTCGGTGGAGGGGTCGCTCGCGTTCGCCGGCGTCGTGCTTCCACCGCTCGCCGTGATCGCGATCGAGCAGCACATCGCGGAGAAGGTGCACGCGTACACGTCCACGTACGGCAGCGAGGGGCGCCAGAGCACTCGCGTCAAGGACCTCGTCGACCTCGTCTTGATAGCCCGCCATGCCTCACCGCACGCCGGGCGGCTCCGGCATGCGCTCAGCACGACGTTCGAGCGCTCGCGCAGAACGACGATCCCGGACGAGCTGCCGCCACCGCCTCGCGAATGGACGATCCCGTATGCGCAGATGGCCCGCGAGGTTGGCCTTCCGGTCGATGCAACGCACGCGCACGCCGAGGTGGGTGCATTCCTCGATCCGCTGCTCGACGGGCGGGCCGTCGGTGTGTGGGACGCGGGCCGTGCTTCGTGGCAGGTCCAGCGATCAGATGACGGCACGCACGAGCGTCAGCACTGCGATCCCGACGAGCGCGACGACCGTCGTCCACGCGATCGCCGATGACGTCAGCCGCAGGTCGAGCCCGGTCGCATGGCCGACGAGCACGGTGTTGACGCCGACGGGCATGGCGGCCATCACGTAGAACGGGGCCGGCACGTCGATCAGCGTCAGCCCGACGACGAACAGCACGAGCGGGACGAACGCCATCCGCAGCAGCACGACCGCGGCGATCGGCGGCGTCAGCGGCGGCGGGACCCCCAGCGTGCCGTCCTTCGCCTCATCGCCGAGCGTGACGCCGACGACGAAGAAGCCGAGCGGCAGCAGCGCGTAGATCGCCACGTGGGAGGGCGTCACGAGCGCTTCCGGCGCCCACGCCTCCGGCACGAGCAGCCCTGCGATCACCGCCCACAGCACCGGGTTGCGCAGCAGTCCCGTGCGCAGCTGCTCGCGCACGCCGCCCTCGCGCGCGTGGCCCAGTCGCGCGCCGACGCTGTAGCTGCCGATCACGAACATCGGCAGCGAGACGAGCCCGTCGTAAACGACCGCCTGCGACAGCTCGGCGTGCGAGAACAGCGCAGCGATCAGCGGCAACCCGAAGTAGGCGGTGTTCGATTGGATCGTCGAGACGATCCCCGCGCCGACCGACGCGTCCGGAAGCGCGAACGGCCCGCGCCCGAGGCGCCACATGATCGTGCCGGCGACGACGATCGAGGCCGCGGCGACCGCGAGCGAGAGCGTCGCATCGACCGACAGATGCGCGCGCGCGATGTTCACGTAGGCGACGAACGGCACGATCACCCACAGCATCGCCTGCAGCAGCACGAGCCGGGCGGTGTGCGCGCGGGCGTTGTCGCGCCGCTCGACGGCGACACCGACAGCGGTCGCGACGATCACCGTCAGCACGATCCACAGCACGGCGCGGATGCTGCCACGCAGACGCGATGCGCGACGTGCGCTCCTCCTCGCACGCGCCGCGCGCGATACGCTCGCGCCGTGAGCTGGGACGCACGCAAGCAGGAGCTGGCCGGCGAGCTGGTGCGCCGCCTCTACGGCGCCGGCGTGATCCGCACGTGGCTGCGCGACCGGCCCGACGGGTGGGAGCTGATGTCCGGCGCCTGGAGTCCCTTCTACGTCAACTTCCGCGACGCGCCGGCCGATCCCGAGCTGTTCCGCTTCCTCGTCGACGCGGGCGCGGAGCTCGTGCGCGAGGAGCTGCCGGAGGCGACGCAGCTCGTCGGGCTCGCAGCCGCCGGCGTGCCGTTCGCGGCCGGCTTCGCCTACAAGCTCGGCTTGCCGCTGGGCTACACGCGCAAGCTGCCGGGCGTGCGCCGCGTCGAGGATCTCGGGGACGGCGCGGTGGCGGAGTCGTATGGCAGCCACCGCCTCGTCGAGGGGGACTTCCGCTCGGGCGATCGCGTCGCGCTCGTCGACGACCTCGTGACCGGCTTCGACTCGAAGGAGATCGCGCTGCGCCAGCTGGAGCTGGAGCTGGGGCGCCGCGGCGTCGAGGACGTGCGCACCGAGGCCGTCGTCGTCTTCCTCGAGCGCGGCGCCGAGGCGCGCCGCCGTGCCGACGCCGCGGGCGTGCGGCTCGTCTCGCTGCTCGTGCTCGACGACCGCAGCGTCGAGGCGCTGCGCGGCGCCGCGAGCGACCGCGAGCTCGACGTGATCGCCGCTTACCTGCGCGACCCGGCGCCGTTCCAGGAGCCGGCGCGCCGCGCCCAGCTGACCGCCGAGGCGGCCGCGGCCACCGCCCGATGATCTGGCTGCTGCGGCACGCGGACGCGGAGGACCCGGGCGGACGGCCCGACGCCGAGCGGCCCCTGACGGAGAAGGGCCGGGCGCAGGCGCGTGCGGCCGGGGCGGCGCTCGCCGCGCTCGGCGTCCCGCTCGACGCGTGCCTCGCCAGCCCGCGCGTGCGCGCGCGGGACACGGCGGTGCTGGCCTGCGAGTCGCTCGGGCTCGAGGTGCAGCTGGCGCCCGAGCTGGGCGGCGGTCGCTTCGACCCCGAACGCGTTGCGGCCGGCTTCGGCGAGCACGTGCTGATTGTCGCGCACAACCCCGACGTCGCGCAGGCCGTGCTCGACTGCACCGGCGCGCGCGTGCGGATGAAGAAGGGCGCGCTCGCCGGCATCGCCGACGGCGAGCTGCATGTCTTTCTGCGACCGGCCGAGTTGTCGCTGATCGCCGCGGGCGCCTGACCGCGCGGGGCACCGGCCGCCTTAGATCATCGCTTCCTGCGTGGCCCGCACCGCCGCCTGCACGCGGTTGGTGACGTCGAGCTTGAGCAGGATGTTCGAGGTGTGGTTCTTGACCGTGTGCCGGCTGATGAACAGCTCACGGGCGATCTCGTCATTGTCCATTCCCGCGGCGATCAGGCGCAGGACCTCCTGCTCTCGCTCGGTCAGCACCGAGTCCGGCGCCGGGCCTTCGCCGGCGCCGATCGCGCGCAGCCGCCGCACGAGCGCGGTGGCGGCCGTCGGCGCGAGCAGCGTCTCGCCGGCGGCGGCGGCGCGCACGCCCGCGAGGATCGTCTCGGTCGGAGCGTTTTTCGACAGGTAGCAGGAACCGCCCAGGCGGACGACGTCGGCGGCGTCGTGGGCGGCGTTCGCGCGCGCGAGCAAGAGCAGCTGCGTTTCCGGCGCGTGCTCCTGCATCAGGCGGATCCCGTGGAGCTGCCGCAGACCGGACGCCGACGGCGTGTCGGGGTCCACGATCGCCACATCCGGCCGGTGCAGCTCGACGAGGCGCACGCCCGCTTCTGCGGTCCCCGCCTCGCCGGCGACGGCGATGTCGTCGTCCTCCAGCAGCTGACGCAGGCCGGTGCGGAACAGCGGGTGAGCGTCGACGAGCACGGCGATGAGCTGCGGCATGCGATCTCCGATCGTCCCCGGTGGCTTACGCTGGCTCGGCGATCACGTGTCCGGCGGCGAGCCGAAGTGCGGTGGCCCGGTCGTGCGCGCCGAGGCGCCGCATCGTGCCGGAGACGTGGCGCCGCACCGTGACGGCGGAGATGCCGAGCTGCTCGGCGATCTCGCCGGTCGTCAGCTGCTGGCGCAGCAGCTCGAGCACCTGCGACTCGCGCCGCGAGAGGCGGATCCACGCGCCGGCGACGGTGCGGACACGTCGCTCGCTCGCGCGCACCCGCAGCTCTTCGATCACGCGTCTCGCCGCCCCCCGCGGGAGCGGCGCCTCGCCGTCGAGCGTGGCGCGCACGGCGCGGCCCAGCGCCTCCGGGCCGGTCTCGCGGTAGAGGCATCCGGCGGCCCCGGCGCGCAGCGACTCGACGAGCAGGGCTTCGTCGCTCGTCTCGAGCAGGGCGATGACGCGTGTCGTCGGCGCCGAGGCGCTGATCTGACGGACAGCGGCGATCGCCCCCGGGAGCCGGGCGTCCAGCAGGCAGATGTCCGGGCGCCAAGCCTGCGCCGCGCGCACTGCACCGGTCGCCTCGACCACCTCGGCGACGACCGCGACGCCCTCGCGCTCGAACGCGCGGCGCATCGCGAGGCGCGCGACCGGCCGCACGTCCGCGAGCACGGCGCATGGGCGTGCGTCTGCCGGCGCGGCGTCGCCGCGCGCGTGCTGCTGCTTCTGTTCATTTCCCCCGCTCGGCGCACGTCTTGTGCGCCCAGGGCCTCGCGAACCGGTCAACGTCCCTCCCACGTTGTGGTCACGCCCTTCAAGCCCACCGTCGCCCCGATATTCGGATTGACGGTAGGCCCGACTCTAGCATCCGTAGTTTCAGACCGCGCCACTACGCGGCAACCCATAATTCGGTTGCTCCGCCGCGTTCAATTCGTTGAACGTGAGGATGAGCAAGGCGACCCATTGGGATCGGTGGTGCGGCTCGCCAGACTGCTCGCGCCAGGTCATTACGACGACAGTTGCTCGGGGGAGCGATGGGGACCACCAGGATGGGGGCGTCTCGGCTGCGGGGGTGGCTGCACGGTGCCGGGGCCGCGGAGGACGCGGCGTCGGGCGAGGCAGCCGAACGGCTCGAGCGCGAGGTCACGCTGCTGCGTGAGGAGAACGCGCGTCTCAAGGTGGCGCGCGAGCGTGCGGATCCGCCCGTGAACGAGCGGGTGCGGGCGATGCTCTCGGCGCCGCACGGGGAAGGAGGCCTCGACGCGGACGAGCCGTGGGAGGTCCTGACCGAGTGCATGCTGCTGCGCGACGGGCTCGTCGACGCCTGTCGCGAGCTGGAGCGGGGCGCGCGCGAGCTGCGCGGGCGGCTCGAGACGCTGCTGCCCAACGCCGAAGGCGAGCGTCCAGCTGCGCGCTCGAGCGACGATTTCGAGGGCGTTGCGTGAGCGCGCCCTCGATCCTGCTGACGACCGAGGCCACTTATCCATACGCCGTCGGTGGGGTCAGTTCGTGGTGTCATCTCGTGGTCGGCGGCCTTCCGGAGTTCGCGTGGCATGTCCTTCCCATCCACGCGGGCGGTCGCCGGCCACGAGAGCTGTTCGAGCTGCCGCCCCACGTCTCGCTCGCGGGTCGCATCGAGGTGTGGGGCGAGCAGCTGCCGCGGCGGCGCTGGGTGCGCGACCGCCTGCAGGGCGGGCGCCCATCGCTGCCGGCGGAGTTGGTGCGCACGCTGATCGGCTGGCGCCCCGACCACGAGGCGCTGCTCGACGCGCTCGTGTGGTGTCGCCGCCACCCCGGCGAGCTGCGCGCGACGTTCCGCTCGCTGCACGCCTGGCGGCCGTTCCTGGAAGCGCTGCGCGAGGTGCTCGAGGAGTCCCACCCCGAGATGGGCGCCACGCCGGAGCTCGACGCCGTCGACGCGGCGAGGCTGTACCAACAGCTCTACTGGATCGCGCGCACGGCCGCCGTCGCGACGCCGCACGTCGACCTGCTGCACACCACCGCCGCCGGTTGGGCGGCGGTCCCCGCGCTCGTGCACCGCTGCCTGCACGGCACGCCGCTGCTGCTGACCGAGCACGGCGTCTACGTGCGCGAGGCGTATCTTGCCGCCGCTCGCAGCCCTGCGGGCCCCGCCGAGAGGTTCGTCGCGACCCGGCTCGGGCGCGGCCTGAGCCTCGCGGCGTACGCGTCCGCCGACGTGGTCTCGCCGGTGACGAGCGCCAACGCGCACTGGGAGCGCAAGCTCGGCGTCCCGCCCGAGCGCATCCGCGTGATCCCCAACGGCATCGAACCGTCCGGGGACCTGACGCCGCCGCCGCGCAACGGCACGGTCGTGACCGTCGGGCGGATCGATCCGCTGAAGGACGTCCAGACGATGCTGCACGTCGCCGCCGCCGTGACGCGCCAGTTGCCTGGCGCGCGCTTCGAGTACTGGGGCCCGCCGACGAGAGGGCAGGAGCGCTACGCGGCCGCCTGCGAGGAGCTGCGCGTGCGGCTCGGGCTCGGCGACCGCTTCCGCTTCATGGGCACGACGAGAGAGCCGCTGAAGGTCATGCGCGAAGCCGACGTGGTGCTGATGACGAGCATCTCCGAGGGGCTGCCGATGGCCGTGCTGGAGGCGATGGCGCAGGGGCGGCCGGTCGTCTCGACGGGTGTCGGCGGCGTGCCGGAGGTGCTGCGCGGCTGCGGGGTCGTCGTGCCCTCCGGCGACGTCGCGCGGCTCGCGACCGGCGTCGCGACGCTGCTGCGCAACCCCGGCTTCGCCGAGCGGCTCGGGCGGCGGGGGTACAGGCGCGTGCGGGATCGCTACACGCAGCGCGCGTGCGTCGCCGGCTACCGCACGCTGCTGGCCGAGCTGACCGGCCACGAGCTCGCGGCCGCCGCATGAGACCGTCGCTGACCGGCGAGCAGGCCGGCGGGATCGTGCACGCGCGCCTCGGACGGCCGGCGCAGGACCTGCTGGAGGCCGTCGTCGTGCTCGAGGCGTGGGGCGGCGTCGCGAGCGAGTCGGCGCTCGCGCTCGACGCGGTCGTGCCGCCCGAGACGGCCAGACCGCCGCCCGCGCCGACCGCGCGCGAGGAGCGCGAGG
>DATFPW010000047.1:0-45641 GCA_035264605.1 Conexibacter sp.
CCGGCGACGAGCGCGACCTCGGCGAGCCGCTCGGCGAGCGGGGCGAGATCGTCGGCGCGGGTGCCGCGGGCGTCGACGGCGGCGGCCCACAGGCAAGCGCGCAGCGCATCCACGGCAGCGAGCAGGTCGGCGGCGGCGTGCGCGCCCGTGAGTGCGCCGATGCGCTGGACGAGCGGGGCGAGGTCGCCGGCGGGGCGGAGGCGGTCCAGCTCGGCGTCGTTGCCCAGCGCACGGGCGAAGGCGGCGCAGACGGCCGGCCCCTCGGCGGCGAGGGCGGCGGCGGGGATCGATGCGACGGCGTCGAGCGGCGCGCGCTCGAGCAGCGTCAGCAGCCAGCCCTTCGCGACCGCCTGCGCGCGGCCGGCGAGCAGCTCGGCCTCGGCTCGCTCCACGGGCATGGGCCGATTCGGGCGTGGTGTCTCCTGATCCGTCATCCCGCTGTCTATACCAGCGGGTCCCGACACCTGCACCCGCGGATGGACAGAATGGACGCGTGCCGACCGAGCTGCTGTCGATCGAAGCCGCCCGCGCGGAGGTGGCGTCCAGATGCGCGCCGCTGGCAGCGGAGCCCGTCAGCATTGAGGATGCGGCCGGCCGAATCCTTGCGGCAAATCTGATCGCCGCCGCGGACGTCCCCCACTTCAACAATTCGGCCATGGACGGCTTCGCTGTGCGCAGTGATGCGTCCAGCGGGGAGCTGTGGATCGTGGACGAGTCGCGCGCGGGCAGTCCAGCGTCAAGGACGCTCGCCGCGGGTGAGGCGGTCCGCATCTCGACCGGCGCCGCGATGCCGGCGGGCGCCGACGCGGTCGTGCCAGTCGAGCAGGTGCATGAGGGCGACGGCCGCGTGAGGCCGATGGCCACCGTCGCACCTGGCCAGCACGTCCGCCTCGCAGGCGAGGACCTGCGCGCCGGCAACGTCGTGCTGACCGCCGGGACGGTCCTCGGCGCGGGCGCCCTGAGCGTCGCCGTCGGCGCTGGCGCCGGCATGCTGTCGTGCGCGCGCCGGCCGCGCGTCGCGGTCCTGTCCACCGGCGACGAGCTGCGTCCCCCCGGCAGCCCGCTTGGACCCGGCGAGATTCACAACTCGAACGCGGTCATGCTCGCCACGCTCGCCGCGCAGGAGGGCGCCGAGGTCGTCACCGCGACGGCTGTCCGCGACACGCGCGAGGCGACGCAGGCCGCGCTCGCGACCGCACTCGACGACGCAGACGTCGTGGTCGTCTCCGGCGGCGTCTCGGTCGGACCGCACGACCATGTCAAGCCGGCACTCGTGGCGCTCGGCGTCTCGGAGCGCTTCTGGCGTGTCGACCTGCAGCCCGGCAAGCCGACGTGGTTCGGCACGCGCGACGCACAGCTCGTCTTCGGCCTGCCCGGCAACCCCGTCTCCAGCTTTGTCACGTTCGCGCTGTTCGTGCGTCCGGCGCTGCGAGCGCTGCAGGGCGCCGAGCCGCTGCCGCCGCACGAGCAGGCGACCCTGACCGAGGACGTGAAGCGGCGCGGGCGCACCCAGGCCGTACGCGTGCGCCTGGACGCCCGTGACGGGACGCTGCGGGCGACGCCGACCGGCGCTCAGGGTTCGCACGTGACGGCGTCGCTGGCCGCCGCCGACGCGCTCGCGTTCGTCCCCGCCGGTGACGGCGTCACGACCGCCGGCACGCCTGTCGCGATCGAGCGGCTGTAGCGAGATCGCTTGTCGCTTTCCTTTCGGGCTCGCCGACTCTAGAGTCCGTCCATGGCAAGCGCCGCCTCCGAGGCGGCGGTCGCCTCGCATCGGGGGAACACGCGCGCAACAGCGCGCAGCGCGCCGGACGCCGCAACCGCGGCATGGCTTTGCGCGATCCCATGCGCGGTGATCGTCGCCACCGCGATCCTGCTGCTCGGGCCGCCGCTGGGAGACCTGCTCGGGCGGAGCCGTGCCGGCTTCACGTTCTTCCCGACGTCCGCCGCAGGCGCGTACGACGAGTCGACCGAGCACGCTCGGTACCTGATCGCGCTCACGGCGCCGATCCTGCTGGCGCTGACAACGCGATGGGCCTACCGACGGCGGCAACCGCTCCTCCCCGCCTCCGTCGTCGCACTGGCAGTTCCGGCCGCTCAACTCGCGCTCGTGGCGCTGCTGATCGCCTGCGTCGCCGCGCAATACCAGTTCCGCTACGGCACGATCTACACGCGCATCGTCGGAGTCTCGATAAGGGAGCGGTACTTCAATCCGGCGACGCTCGTAGCGGCGGCCGTAATCGCCGGCGGGCTTCTGCTGGCGGCACGGAGCGCCACCGTGCGAACGCGCGCTGCCGCGCTGTTGCGCGAGTCGCCCGGCCGCCGCTGGGGCGCGCTCGCGGCGGCGATTCTGGTGACCGCAGTGTGGCTGACGCACGCAGTCAACACCGAGGAATCGATCGGGTCCGTCATCGAAGCGGTCCGCTACCACCTCGGCTTCACGCTCGACGAAACGTATGCCGTCCTCAACGGGCGGACGCCGCTGGTCGACTTCAGCTCGCAGTACTCGGCGCTGTGGCCGTTCGCCACCGCACTCGTGATGCGCACGTTGGGCGACTCGCTGCTCGTCTTCACGCTGACGATGTGCGCGCTCACGTCGCTCTCGCTGCTCGCGATCTACGGCGTCCTGCGCCGCGTGACGCGCACCTCGCTCGCCGCGCTGCTGCTGTATGTGCCGTTCCTGGCGATGAGCCTCTTCTCGATAGGCGAGGCGGCGGTCAACCGCGGCTCGTTCGCGAACTACTTCGGCGTCTTCCCGCTGCGATATGCCGGTCCGTATCTCGTCGCGTGGCTGACCGCGCGCCAGATCGAGCGCGGCCACAGCAGGATGACCGGCCTGTGGCTGCTGTTCACCGCCGGCGGGCTCGCGCTCGTCAACAACGCCGACTTCGGCGCCGCGGCCGTGGGCGCGAGCGTAGCCGCACTCGTGTGGACGATGGACGATCGCCGGTCCCTGCGCACGCTCGCCGGCGGGCTCGCGGCCGGACTTGCCACGGCGGTGGCGCTCGTCTCGCTCCTGACGCTCGCACGTGCGGGATCGCTGCCGCAACTCGACCGCGTGGTCGACTACGCCCGCATCTACGGCGCCGGCGGATACGCGATGCTGCCGCTGCCGGGCGCCCTCGGCCTCCACACCGCGATCTACCTCACTTACGTGGCGACGATCGGCGTGGCGACGGTGCGGGCGTTGCGGGGCGCGGCGAATCGCGTGCTGACCGGGATGCTCGCGTGGGCCGGCATCTTCGGGCTCGGGTCGGCGACGTACTACGTCGGGCGATCGCAAGCTGAAGCGCTGCGCACGACATTCTCGGTGTGGGCGCTCGCGATCGCGCTGCTGACGTACGTCGCGCTGCACATGCTGGCCAGACGCCCACCGCTGCGCTCGTCGATCGCTGCCGTCGCGGTGCTCGTCGGCTTCGGGATCGCGGTGTGCTCGATCGTCCAGGTCCCCGCTCCGTGGTCGCAAGTGGACCGCATCCAGGCGGGCTTCGTTCCCCAGCCGGATTCCCGCTTCCCGCATCCGCTCGCGCCGCCGGCGGACGCGCGCACGCGCGCATTCGTGAGCTCGCTGGCGGACGGGCCATCGCGCTTCATCGTCCGACAGGGAGCGCCCGTCGCGGTCTTGATCACGACCGGGCACCGCGTGGCAGACGCGTACGGCATCGTCGACGTGTCGCCCTACACCGGCGTCGACTCGATCCACACGGTGCAGCAAGTCGACGCGCTCCTCGCCGCACTGCGCACCGCCGGGGGCAACACGATCATCGTGCCCACCCGTGCCGACCCGGGGATATTCAAGGAGCTCGGCAGCCGCGGCTTCGCGCTTCTGACGCCCAGCGGCCTGCGTCCGTACGACGCGACTCGCGGCCTCGACGGCGCCGCGAAGCTGCCGTGGTACGACGAAGCGGTGGTGAAGATGGTCGACACGCGGCATCTTCATCCGCTCGCGCTCGAGTAGCGCTCCTTCGGGTCTGGGGCTCCGATCCGGACAGGGCGGGCACAATCCAGGCGTGCTCGCTCCCCTGCTCGCGCTGCTCGCCCTTGCCGCGGCCGTCGCCGCCGCCCGCCGCCACCAGCGCGCCGAACGCGCTCCGGGACGGATCGCGAGCCTCGACGACGACACGTCGATGGGCGCGGAGGGCGCCGTTCGCTCGGTGCAGGTCGGCGAGCTGACGCTGCCGGCCGACGCGCTGGAAGCGCTGTGGAGTCCGATGCAGCTCGAGCGCCTGGCGCGCACGTACTGGCGCTTCCTCACGCACGTCACGCTCGGGCTGATCCGTGTCGACTACGGCGACGAGCAGCGCACCGTCGTGCTGCTGCGCCGGCCGCTGCGGCTGCTGCGCTTCAAGGCGCCGGAGTACGCGATGGACGCGCAGCGGGGCACCGTCCGCTGGCGGATCGAGGACGGACTGCTGGTGCAGCGGCGCGGGCACAACGGCGATGGGTACCTGCAGATCGACGTCCACCGGCTGCCGTCGGACGATGCCGACCCCGCCCGTCCGGCGCGCATCCGCGTCGAGGTCGCGGTCGCCAACTTCTACCCCTCGATTTCGCACCGGCTCAGCCGTCCCGTGTACCGCATCACGCAGTCGCGCATCCACGTGCTGGTGACGTACGGCTTCCTGCGCTCGCTGGCGCGGCTGGACCTCGCCGAGTCGCGCGTCGGCCGCTTCGCCGAGGGGTTGACAGTCGACGACGTGCCCGATCCGCCGCTGCCGTCGCCGGCGGCGCCGGTCGATCCCGAAACTCAGCCGTAGCGGCCGCCGGTGACCGCGCGCGCAGCCCCGGCTCGCCCGTCGGTTCCTCCTTTCCATATCGCCTGACCGACACTAGAGTCGGCGAATGGCATCCGCCGCCTCCGAGGCGGCGGTCGCTGCGAATCAGGGGGATGCTCGTGCAACCGCGTTCGGCGCCGACGGCGCGATCGTGGGGTGGCTCGTCGCGCTCCCCTGCGCGGCGATCGCCGGGATCGTGATCTACCTGGTCGGGCCGCCCCTCGGTGCGCTGCTGGCGCCCTCACGCGACCCGTACACCTTCCTGACCGGATTCGCGGAGGCTGTCCACCGCGAGCCGACCGAGCAGGCCCGCTACCTGATCGCCGCCTGCGTCCCGCTGCTCGGGTCCCTGGCCATCCTCACGAGCGAGCGCTGGCTCTCGCGCGTGCCGCGGGCGGCCGTCGTTCCGGTCGTCGTCGCCGCACAGGTCACGCTCGTCTGCGTCGTCGTCGCGTCAATCGTCGCGCAGTACAGGCTCCACTTCGGTGCCATATATACGGCCGGCGACCAAGACCCGAACCTGACCGTCCACTACTTCAAGCCGGCCACGCTCATCGTCGCGGCGCTGCTCGCGGGTGCGGTCGCAGCGATCGCGCGATCGCAGTCGCTGTCCGCCCGTGCCGCGGCCGTGTTGCTGCCCGAATCGCGCCGCCGCCGCCTCGTCGTCAGCGGGATCGCACTGCTGACGACCGTCGTCTGGATGCTGCACGCCGTCCACACGGACCTGGAGATCGGCAACGCCATAGAAGACGTCCGCTATCACCTCGCCTTCACGCTCGACGAGACGTTCGCGGTGTTGAACGGGCGCACGCCGCTGGTCGACTTCACCGCACAGTACGGCTCGCTCTGGCCGTACGTCATTGCGATCCCGATGGCGCTCGCCGGGAAGACGGTCCTGGCGTTCACGCTCACGGCATGCGTCATCACCGCACTCGCTCTGCTTGCGGTCTTCGGCGTGCTGCGCCGGACGTCGCCCTCGTCGCTCGTCGCGCTGGTGCTCTACCTGCCGTTCCTCGCGACCAGCCTGTTCCAGATCTACGGCACGTTCGACAACCGCTCGTCGGTCGGCAGCTACTACGCGACCTTCCCGCTGCGCTACGCGCTGCCCTTCTTTCTCGCATGGCTCACCGCCCGCAGGCTCGAGCGGGGCAGCGACACCCTGGCAAGTGGCTGGCTGCTGTTCACCGTCGCCGGGCTCACCATGCTCAACAACGGTGACTTCGGCTTCGCTGCGCTCTGCGCGAGCGTCGCGGCACTGCTGTGGACAAGGCCCGGCGCGTTCGCACCCGCGGCGCTGGTACGGCTGATGGGCACGGTGGCGCTCGGCCTCGCGACCGCGGTGGCGCTTGTCTGCGCGCTGACGCTCGTGAGCGCAGGCGCCCTGCCGCAACCGGAGCGCCTCGTCGACTATGCGCGCGTCTTCGCTGTCGGCGGGTTCGCGATGATGCCGATCCCCGAACTGCTCGGGGTCCACCTGCTGCTCTACCTCACCCAGGTTGGAGCGCTCGCAGTGGCCACCACACGCGCCCGGCGCCGCGCCGCGAACCGTGTCCTCACCGGCATGCTGGCCTGGGCAGGCGTGTTCGGGCTGGGGGCCGGCGTCTACTGGGTCGGGCGCTCCCATCCTGACGCGCTGAAGCAGGAGTTCTCGGCGTGGGCGCTCACGCTGGCGCTGCTGACCCTGACAGCCATCGTCGAGCTCGCAGGATCTCGCCGGCGGCACACCGCGACAGGCGCGCTCGTGGTGCTGTTCGGCTTCGGCATCGCGGCCTGCTCGCTCGCACAGACCCCGACGCCGTGGGGTCAGATCGATCGCTTGACCGCGCCCTTCGTTGCGTCCGAAGAAGTGCCCGACCCGAACCCGCTTGCCCCGTCGAAGGATCCTGCAGTGCGACGCTTCGTCGCCTCGCTCGCGGACGGGCCTTCACGCTTCGTCGTCAAGCGGGGAGCACCCGTCGCGATCCTGTTGGTGAACGGACACCGGGTCGCCGACGCCTACGACGTCGTGAACGTCTCGCCCTACACCGGCGTCGAGTCGGCCGTCACGGTCGAACGGGTCGACGCGGTGATCGACGCCCTGCGCGACGCCGGCGGGAACACCCTGATCCTGCCGGACAGGCTGGACACGAGCATCTTCCCGCTGCTGCAGCGTCGCGGCTTCGAGCCGCTCACGCCGGACGGCCTGCGGCCCTACGACGCGGAGGCACCATCGTTCGAGAACCGCCTGTGGCCGGACGGAGGCGGCGTGATCAAGTGGGTCGACACGCGGCACCTGCATCCGCGCGCGCTGGAGCGGTCAACGAAGGCAACTCAGCCGTAGCGCCCGCCGGTGACCGCGCGCAGCTTGCTGCGGTCGTGGCGGGCATGCACGCGGCGCACGGTGCCCGAGCGCGAGCGCATCACGAGCGATTCCGTCGTCGCGCCTCTGCCGCGGTAGCGGACGCCCTGCAGCACGTCACCGTCGGTGACGCCCGTGGCGGAGAAAAAGACGTCGTCGCCGGCGCAGAGGTCGTCGCAGGTGAGGACTCTGTCGAGGTCGTAGCCGGCGTCGAGAGCGGCTCTGCGCTCCTCGTCGTTGCGCGGCCAGAGGCGGCCGAGCAGCTGGCCGCCCATGCACTTGAGCGCAGCCGCCGAGATCACGCCCTCGGGTGTTCCGCCGATCCCCCACAGCAGATCGACCGGCGAGCGCTCGCTGACGGCGAGCAGCGCGGCCGAGACGTCGCCGTCGAGGATCAGGCGGATGCGGGCGCCGGCCTCGCGCACTTCTTTCATCGCTTCCTCGTGGCGCGGGCGGTCGAGCATGACCACCGTGACGTCGCCGATGCCCATCCCCTTGCGCTCGGCGATCAGTCTCAGCGTCTCGGGCAGCGGACGGTCGAGCGACAGCAGGTCGGCGATCTCCTCGCCGCCGGCGATCTTCTCCATGTAGACGCACGGGCCCGGGTCGAACATCGAGCCGCGCTCGGCGAGCGCGATCACCGCGAGCGCGCTCGGCATCCCGAGCGCGGTCAGGCGCGTGCCCTCGAGCGGGTCGACGGCGATGTCCACCTGCGGCGGCGTGCCGTTGCCGATCTGCTCGCCGTTGTAGAGCATCGGCGCCTCGTCCTTCTCGCCCTCGCCGATTACGACGAGGCCGTCCATCGGGACCGAGTCGAGCACGAAGCGCATCGCGTCGACGGCGGCCTGGTCGGCGGCCAGCTTGTCGCCGCGGCCGACGAGGCGGGCGGCGGCGAGCGCAGCCGCCTCGGTGACGCGCACGAGCTCCAGCGCGAGGTTGCGGTCGGGACGGGAGAGCTGGTCTGCTGATGTCATCGAGAAGGGCGGCGTTCGGGGGCACGGTGGGGCCGCCGCGCGCGGACGCTATCAGCGGTCGCGGCTGAGGGATCCGCCATGCCGGCGCGGGGTAAGGTGCGGCGCGATGGAGTACCAGCGTCTCCACCCCGACCCGGCGACGGTCGACAGCGCCGAGCTGCTCAACGACTTGCGGCTCGGCGCACGTGCGCACGATGCACGGCCGTGGGTCGTGACGAACTTCGCGACGACCACCGACGGGCGCGCGACGATCGACGGCAGAACCCGCGCGATCGGTGACGACGGCGACCTGGAGGTCTTCCGCCGCCTGCGCACGCAGGTCGACGCGCTGCTCGTCGGGACCCGCACGATCGGCATCGAGCAGTACGGGCGCGCGGTCAGACGTCCTGAGCTCCGCGTGGCACGAGAGGCGTTGGGGCTCGCGCCGGAGCCGCTCATCGTCACCGTGACTCGCAGCGGCCAGCTGCCGCTGGAGGCCCCGCTGTTCGAGGAGCCCGAGGCGAACGTCGTCGTCTTCGGGCCGCCGGAGACGCCAGAGCCCGCATGCGCGGCCTGCGTCACGCTCGTCCGGCTCGACCCGGCCGAGCTGACGCTGACGAGCGCGCTGCGCCACCTGCGCGCCGAGCACGGCGTGCGCTCGCTGTTGTGCGAGGGCGGCCCGACGTTGATGGGCGCGCTGCTGCATGAGCAGCTCGTCGACGAGGTGTTCCTGACGCTCGCGCCGCAACTTGCCGGTGGCGGCACCGGCCCGACGATGAGCAGCGGCCCGGCGCTCGCGGATCCAGCCGCGCTGGAGCTGGTGTGGGTGCTCGAACGAGCGGGCTCGCTGTACCTGCGCTACGCGGTCCGTACACGCTGAACGCCTGTTTCCGCGGCGTTCGACCGGGCATGTAGCCTGCGTGCGGATGAGGATCGCCTGCGCCTTCGACCATGCCGGCGTACCGCTGCGAGACGCGGTCGAAGCGGCCCTGAGCGACGGCGGTCACGAGCTCGTCGACGCCGGGACGTACGACGACTATCCATACGCTGCCGCCGCCGTCGGGCGAGCGCTGGCGGACGGCGCCGAGCGCGCCGTGCTCGTGTGCGGATCGGGCGCGGGCGTGTCGGTCGCGGCGGCGAAGCTGCCCGACGTCCGTGCGGCGACCGTTCACGACACCTACACCGCGCACCAGGGCGTCGAGCACGATGATCTCAACGTGCTCTGCCTGGGCGCGCGCGTCATCGGTCCGGAGCTCGCGCGCGAGCTCGTGCGGACATTCGCCGCTGCCGTGTTCAGCGGCGAGGAGCGCCACGTGCGGCGCCTCGGCCAGATCGCTGCGTTGGAGCGCCACGGTCTCGATGGACTTCCCCCTGACCTCACCCAGACCCTGTGACAGGAGATCGCCACCCATGAGCACCGTCCCCGCGACGCATCCGATCGGCCGCCTTGCCGAGCTCGGCACGAGCGCCTGGCTCGACTCGATCCGCCGCTCGATGCTGACGGGCGGGGACCTGCAGCAGCTCGTGGAGCAGGACGGCGTGGTCGGCGTGACGTCGAACCCGTCGATCTTCGAGCAGGCGATCCTCGGCAGCCCCGACTACGACGAGCGGCTCGCGGAGCTGACGACGAACGGCGAGGGCGTCGAGGCGATCTACTGGACGCTCGCGATCGAGGACGTGCAGGGCGCTGCCGACGTGCTGCGTCCGGTCTACGACGCCACAGGCGGCGTGGACGGCTACGTCTCGCTGGAGGTCGCGCCGGCGGTCGCGCGCGACACCGACGCCACGCTCGCGATGGCACGCGATTTGTGGGCGCGCGTCAACCGCCCCAACGTGATGATCAAGATCCCCGGCACGCCCGAGGGCGTCCCGGCCATCCGCGCCGCGATCGCCGACGGGATCAACATCAACGTGACGCTGCTGTTCTCGCTCGACGCGTGGGCCGCGATCGCAGAGGCGTGGCTCGCCGGGCTCGAGGACCGTGCCGCGGCCGGCAAGCCGGTCGACCACGTCGCCTCGGTCGCCTCGTTCTTCGTCTCGCGGGTGGACACGTCGGTCGACAAGCGCCTGAAGGCGCTCGGCAGAGACGAGCTGTGCGGCACCGCCGCGGTCGCCAACGCGCAGCTTTCCTACGAGCGCTGGCAGCAGCTGGTGGCCGACGAGCGCTTCTCGGCGCTCAAGGCGCAGGGGGCCAGGCCGCAGCGGCTGCTGTGGGCCTCCACCGGCACCAAGGATCCTGCCTACTCGGACGTCAAGTACGTCGCCGAGCTGGCTGGTCCGGAGACCGTCAACACGATGCCGCTCGCGACGCTGCTCGCCTACCAGGACCACGGCGAGGCCGAGCAACCGCTGCTGCCCGACGCCGCACCTGCCGCTCATAGAGCGATCGCCGCGATCGAGGCGGCCGGCGTCTCGATGGACGCGGTCACCGACGAGCTGCTCGAGGCCGGGATCGTCCAGTTCGCCAAGGCGATGGACACCCTGCTGGCCGGGATCGAGCAGCGCCGCGCCGCCGTTCTCGCAGGCGAGCCCACGAGCATCGAGGCGCACCTGACCGACGCGCAGGCACGCGCGATCGGCGCGCGCGCCGCGTGGGGCGTCGAGCAGAACGTGCTGCGGCGCGTCTGGTCGAAGGACGACTCGCTGTGGGGCCCCGGCGACGACAAGCCGGCCGAGCGACTCGGCTGGCTGTCGATCGCCGAGCAGTCGCTCGAGCACCTCGATGACGTGCTCGCGTTCGTGGACGCCGTGCGCGCCGACGGCTTCACCGACTGCGCGCTGCTCGGCATGGGCGGCTCCTCGCTCGCGCCCGAGGTGTTCCGACAGACGTTCGGCACCGCCGACGGCTATCTGCGGCTGCACGTGCTCGACTCGACGCACCCAGACGCCGTCGCGGCGCTGGAGGCTGCGCTGCCGCTCGACAGAACGCTCTTCCTCGTCTCCTCGAAGTCCGGCGGCACGCTTGAGCCGCGCTCGATGCACGCGCACTTCCACGCGCTCGTCCCAGACGGCCGGCAGTGGGCCGCGGTGACGGACCCGGGGACCAAGCTCGAGGAACTCGCGCAGGAGCAGAGCTTCCGCCACGTCTTCCACGGCGCACCCGACATCGGCGGGCGCTACTCGGCGCTGAGCGCCTTCGGCGTCGTGCCGGCGGCGCTGATCGGCGCCGACGTGCGCGGACTGCTGGAGCGCGCCGAGATCGCCGCGCGCGCCGCCGACCCGTCGCTGGCGCCCGGGGACGCGCCCGCGCTGTGGCTCGGGCTCGCGCTCGGCGAGCTGGCGATCGGCGGCCGCGACAAGCTCACGCTCGCGATCGACGAGCCGCTCGGCTCGATCGGGCTGTGGATCGAGCAGCTCGTCGCAGAGAGCACCGGCAAGCACGGCAAAGGGATCGTCCCGATCGCCGACGAGCCGCTCGGCGATCCGAGCGAGTACGGCGAGGACCGCGTCTTCCTGCACCTGCACAACGCCAGAGGCGAGGGCGACGCCGAGCGCAGCAGCCGGCTCGACGCACTCGCCGACGCCGGCCATCCGGTGATCGTGATCCCGTTCGAGCAGAAGATCGACCTCGGCGCCGTGATGTTCCACGCCGAGATGGCGATCGCGGTGGCAGGCGCGGTGATCGGCATCAACTCGTTCGACCAGCCGAACGTGCAGGCGGCGAAGGACCTCACCGTGGCGACGATCGAGGCGTACGTGCGCGACGGGTCGTTCCCGTCTGCCGACGCGGGCTCCGTCGGCGGCGAGGAGGCTGCGGCGGCGCTGCGCGAGCTGCTCGACGCGAAGGCCGGCGCCGGTACCTACGTCGCGACGATGGCCTACCTCGCCCCCGACCCGGCGATCGACGAGGCGCTGACGACACTGCGGATGGCGATCCGCCACCGCACGAAGGCGGCGACGACCGTCGGCTACGGGCCGCGCTTCCTGCACTCGACCGGCCAGCTGCACAAGGGCGGCGCGCCGATCGGGGTGTTCGTGCAGCTCGTCGACGACAGCGACACGGAGGTGGAGATCCCCGGCCAGCAGTACGACTTCGCCGCCCTCGTGCGCGCACAGGCGATCGGCGACGGGCAGGCGCTGGGCTCGCACGAGCTGCCGTTCCTGCGGATCGAGCTGCCGTCCGGCGAGGGCGCAGCCGACGGGATCGCCGCGCTCGCCGCGGCGCTCGCGTGAGCACGACTCAGGTACCCATCACCACACCCGCGAATCCGTTCGCACAGGACGTCGACGAGCGGCTGCCGCCGCCGTCGACGCTCGTCCTGTTCGGCGCCACCGGCGACCTCGCCGCACGCAAGCTGCTGCCGGCCGTCTACGACCTGCTGGCGGACGGGCGCCTGCCGGAGCGCTTCCGCCTGCTCGCGGTCGTACGAGAAGGTAGAGACGAGGCGTCGTTTCGCGCCCACGTGCGCGAGGCGATCGATGCCCACGCCCGCCGCCCGCTCGACGAGCGGTTGTGGGACGCGCTCGAGCCGCGCATCGGCATCGTGGCCGGCGACTACGGCAGCTCCGAGCTGTTCGACGCGCTCGCCGAGCGCCTCGACGAGGGCGACCGCGAGGACGGCGAGCCCTCGCAGCGGCTCTTCTACCTCGCGATCTCCCCCAGCTTCTTCGCCGAGACCGCCCGCAAGCTGGCCGCCGCCGGGCTCGGCCGCGGCGCCGACCCGCCGACCCGGCTGCTGATCGAGAAGCCGTTCGGCCACGACCTCGCGAGCGCCCGTGTGCTGAACGCGGCGATCGAGGAGTCGTTCGAGGAGCGGCAGGTCTTCCGCATCGACCACTACCTCGGCAAGGAGACGGTCCAGAACTTGCTGGTGCTGCGCTTCGGCAACGGCATCTTCGAGCCGCTGTGGAACCGCACGGCGATCGACCACGTGCAGATCACCGTCGCCGAGGACCTCGGGATCGGTCACCGCGCCGGCTACTACGACCGCGCCGGCGCGCTGCGGGACGTGATCCAAAACCACGCGCTGCAGCTGCTCAGCCTCGTCGCGATGGAGCCGCCCGCGAGCTTCGACGCGCACCTCGTGCGCGACGAGAAGGCGAAGGCGCTGCACGCCGTGCGGCCGCTGGACCCGGCGAGGGACGCCGTGCGCGGCCAGTACACCGCAGGCTGGCTCGGTGGAGAGCAGGTGCTCGGCTACCGCGAGGAGGAGGACGTCCCGGCCGACTCGCGCACCGACACGTACGCGGCGCTGCGCGTCGAGATCGACAACTGGCGCTGGGCCGGCGTCCCCTTCTACCTGCGCACCGGCAAGCGCCTGCCGCTGCGCACGACAGAGATCGCGATCGCGTTCAAGCCGGCGCCGCACCAGCCGTTCCGGGCGCTCGACGGACCGCCCCCTCCGAACGAGCTGGTGATCTCCGTACAGCCGAACGAGGGCGCGACGCTGCAGATCGCGGCGAAGATGCCAGGCACCGCGCTGCGGATGCGCCCGGTGCAGATGGACTTCCAGTACGGGACGTCGTTCCTGCGTGAGTCGCCGGAGGCGTACGAGCGGCTGCTGCACGACGCGCTGCTGGGCGACGCGACGTTGTTCACGCGCGCCGACGAGGTCGAGGCGGCGTGGGAGATCGTCGACCCGGTGCTCGCGGCGTGGGCGGACGAGAACGACGCTGAGCCGCAGTCCTACGAGGCGGGAAGCGGTGGGCCGGCGTGCGCCGACGAGCTGCTGGCGCGCGACGGCCGCGCATGGAGGCCACTGTGAGCGCGCTCGCCCACGACGGTCCGACCGACGCGCGGGAGCGCAGCGAATGGCACGGCGAGGACGTGTCCGCCGGGGAGGTCGCCGAGCGGCTGATGGCGCTCAACCGCGAGCACGCGCGCCACGAGCATGGCCACGCCGCCACGCGCACGCTCAACCTGCTGGTCGCGCCGGCGGACGACGTCGCGCCCGAGGCATTGGCGGCGCAGCTGGCGGGCCTCGCCGACCGCCATCCCTCCCGTACGATCGTCGTGCGGGAGCACGCCGCGCCGCAGCTCGACGCGACCGTCGCGATCGACTGCACGATCGGCTCGGGCGCGGGCTGCGCCGGGCACTGCCACGACATGGCGCTGCTCGTCGCCGGCGCCGAGCAGCTCGCGCACGCCGACTCGCTCGTGCGCCCGCTGCGCGTCGCCGGTCTGCCGACCGTGCTGTGGCTGCCGGGCACACGCGAGAGCGGGGCGCAGAACCCCCTCGCGAGCATCGCGGACGCGATCGTGCTCGACTCGGCGAGCGCAAGTGGCGCAGACCTGTCGGCCGCGTTCAGGCGCGCCGCCGCGCTCGACGTCGCCCGCGTGCGCGATGTCGCGTGGCTGCGCCTGCGGCGTTGGCGGCGCCACGTCGCAGCACGCTTCGACGACCCGGAGGCGCTGGAACTGCTGGACCGCGTCGAGCGCGTCGAGCTGCGCTCGTGCGCGCCGCAGCAGGCGAGCGCGCTGCTGCTGGCCGCCTGGATCGCCGCGCGCGCCGGCTGGGCGATCGAGCGCCTGACACCGGAGACGCGCGGTTGGAGCGGATCAGCCCGGCGCTCCGACGGCGGGGCGGTGGAGATCATGCTCGGACCGCCGGAGGAGCCGAACCTCACCGGCATCCATGCGCTCGCGCTGCACGCCGGATCGCATGCGATCGCGCTGCGGGCGCCCGTCGCGGCGCCCAACCCGGCGCGGGCGTTCGCCGCTGCACTGGGGATGTTCGACACGCCGACGCCCGGCTACGGGCCTGCCCTCGCCGCGCTGCTCGATGGGATGCAACAGGAGGCCGGATGATCGACCTGACCGTCGTGGAGGACGCCGAGGCGGCCGCGCGCGCCTGTGCAGAGGTGGTCTCGGCCGCGATCGAGGCGGCGCGCGCCACGCGCGGCGTCGCGCATGTCGCGCTTGCGGGCGGCAGCACTCCGGCACGCACCTACGAGCTGCTGGCGGAGATCGTGACCGACTGGCGGGACGTGCACCTGTGGTTCGGCGACGAGCGCTGTGTGCCGCTCGACGATCCCGACAGCAACGACACGCTCGTGCGCCGGACACTGCTCGACCGGCTGCCGGACGATCCCGGCAGCCCGCGGCCGATCGTCCATGCGGTCGCGCGCGCGGGCGACGGCGACCCCGCGACCGCAGCGGCGGACTACGAGCGGGAGCTGCGGGCGAATGTCCCCGGCACCCCGCCGCAGCTCGACCTCGCCTTGCTCGGCCTCGGAGAGGACGGCCACACCGCCTCGCTGTTCCCGGACGATCCGGTGCTCGATGAGCGCGAGCGGCTCGTCGTCGCGGTGCGCGGCAGAAAGCCGCCGCCGGATCGCGTCACGCTCACGCTGCCGGTCCTGTGCGCCGCGCGCACGATCGTGGTGCTGACGGCTGGTGCCGGTAAGGCGGAGGCGGTCGCCGGAATGCTCGCCGGTCCGACCTCGCACGTGCCGGCGAGCCTGCTCGGCGAGAACGCCGCGGTAGAGCTGATCGCCGACCGCCCCGCAGCGTCCGCCTCATCCGCGTAGTCGGCTATCTCATGCGACGGTAGTGCTCGCGGAGCTCGGGCTCGAGGCGCTCGATCGCGTACCGCAGCAGCGTCCGCGGCATCTGCGCGGCGTGGCGGTCCAGGAAGGCCAGCAACTGCGGACGATCCTTTTTGCCGGCCTCCCGCAGGAGGCCGCCGGTGGCGGTCTGGAGCAGGTGCTCCTCGTCGGTCAGCAGGATCTCCGCGATGCGGAAGGTGTCGTCGACGTCGCCCTGTCGGACGAGGTACAGCGTGCTGACGATCGCCGTGCGCCGCTCCCACGGGCTTGCCGAGCGCGCTAGCTCATAGAGGACGTCGCGCGGCTTGTCGAACAGGTAGCGCCCGACGACGTGCGGGCTGCCGAGGTCGACGAGGTCCCAGTTGTCGATCCGGTCGCTGCGGCGCAAGTAGAGGTCGAACAGCTCCTTGCGCCGTTCCTCCGGCGTGCGTCTCAGGCGCGCCTGCTTGTCCATGATGCTCAACGCGCCGACGCGCACCTCGTGCACCGGGCTCTCCAGCAGCGCCTCGATCTCGGCGGGCGCCATCGCGACGAACTCCTTCGCGAGCGCGAAGATGTCGCCCATGCGAATGCCCGCGAACAGTGCGTCGGCGCCGTTCGCAGCGCCCGGGGGCGCGAGGGTGGCGTGTCCGGCCGTGGGCGCCTCGCGAGGGCTCAAGCGCATCAACCGCTCCGTGAACTGCGCCGCGTCGATCGTCACCGGAGTCGCGTCAGCCACCCGACGAACTATGACGACGGCGTGCGCGGGACGCATCGCGCTCACGGCGTAACCGAGACGGCGGCCGCGACGGGCACCGCGAGGTTCCCCGTTTCGTGAAAACACAGCGTTGAGCTGGTTTCAGGTGAGGCTGGACGTGACACACTGACGGGGATGCCGAGCGAGACGGCAGCGCCGCCGGGCGCGACAGGGGACGTGCTCGACGCGCTGAGCGACACGCGCTCGCGCACGCTCGCGCTCGTCGCGCACCTGGACGACGACGCGCTCGAGCGCGTCCACTCGCCGCTGATGAGCCCGCTCGTGTGGGACCTCGGCCACATCGCCGCGTTCGAGGACCTGTGGCTCGCGCACCGCGGGGCCGGCCTCCCGCTGCTGCGCCCGGACCTCGCAGAGGTCTACGACGCGTTCGAGACGCCGCGTGCCCACCGCGGCGATCTCCCCTACCTGCGCCGCGGCGACGCGCTCGCCTACCTGGCAGCCGTGCGTGAGCGGGTGCTCGCGCTGGCAGGGAGCGATCGCGCCGCGGACGCGACGCTGCACGAGCTCGTGCTGCGCCACGAGCAGCAGCACACCGAGACGATGCTGCAGACGATGCAGCTGGCGCACCTGCCGGCGCCCTCGGACGGCGATGCGCCAACTTTCGGACCATCTCCGGACGGGACGCTTGCCGGTCTGACCGGGCTCGAGCTCGTGGAGGTGCCGGCTGGCACCTGCACGGTCGGGGCGCCGGCTGATGGCTTCGCCTACGACAACGAGCGACCCCGGCACGGCCTCGACCTGCCCGCCTTCCGCATCGGCCGCACGGCCGTCACGAACGGGGCCTTCCAGGCCTTCATCGAAGGCGGCGGCTACGCCCGTCCGGAGTGGTGGACGCGCGAGGCATGGGCCTGGAAGGAGCAGTACGACATCGAGCGCCCAGCCGGGTGGACGGCCGACGGACGCGAGTGGCGGATGGACCGCTGCGAGCCGCTCGATCCGAGCAAGCCGGTCGTCCACGTCTCCTGGTTCGAGGCCGACGCCTTCGCCCGCGCGCACGACGCGCGCCTTCCCACCGAGACCGAGTGGGAGAAGGCGGCGACCTGGGACCAGCAGACGGGGGCCGCCCGCCCCCAACCGTGGGGGGACCTCGCTGACGCCGGTCCGAGCGTCGCCAACGTCGACCAGCGCGCCTTCGGCACCATCGCCGTCGGCAGCCAGCCCGCAGGCGCCTCCCCAGTCGGCTGCCTCGGCATGATCGGCGACACGTGGGAGTGGACGTCCGGTGGCTTCCACGGCTACCCCGGCTTTGCCGCCTACCCCTACCGCGAGTACTCCGAGGTCTTCTTCGGCGGCGACTACCACGTGCTGCGCGGTGGCTCGTGGGCGACGCGTGCGCGCGTTGCGACACCCATCTTCCGCAACTGGGACCACCCGCAGCGCCGGCAGATCTTTGCCGGGCTGCGCATAGCGAAGGACGCGTGAGCGAACCCCATGTCTTCGACCTTCCAGCCTGACATCACGATCGACGACCATCTCGACGAGGCACACGAGCGCGGGCTCGCCGAGGACGTGCTCGACGGCCTCACGCGCCCGTTCAAGGAGCTGCCGCCGAAGCACTTCTACGACGAGCGCGGCTGCGACCTCTTCGACCAGATCACCGAGCTGCCGGAGTACTACCCGACGCGCGCGGAGCGCTCGATCCTGCAGGCCCAGTCCGGAGCGATCGTCGCCGCGACGGGCGCCGCCGAGCTGGTCGAGCTCGGCTCGGGCACCGCCGCGAAGACGCGTGTGCTGCTCGACGCGATGGCGGCGGCGGAGCAGCTGCGCCGCTACGTCCCGTTCGACGTCGCCGAGTCGGTCGTGCGCGCGAGCGCCGAGGCGCTCGTCGAGGAGTACCCGGGCCTGCGCGTGCACGGGGTGATCGGCGACTTCGAGCGCCATCTCGATCGCATCCCGCCGCCGACGCTCGGCGAGCCGCGCGTCGTCGCGCTGCTCGGCGGCACGATCGGCAACTTCCCGCCCGGCAGCCGGCGACGACTGCTGCGCGAGATCGCCGCGCTGCTCGGTCCCGACGACCGCCTGCTCCTCGGCACCGACCTCGTGAAGGACCCGCGCACGATCGAGGCCGCCTACGACGACGCGGCCGGCGTGACGGCGGAGTTCAACCGCAACGTCCTGCAGGTGCTCAACCGCGAGCTGGATGCCGACTTCCCGCTTGCCGACTTCGAGCACGTCGCCTTCTTCGACCGCCGGAACGAATGGATCGAGATGCGGCTGCGGGCGCGACGGGCATGCGCAGTGCGCGTCGAGGCGCTCGGCCTCGACGTCGAGCTGAGCGAGGGCGAGGAGATTCGCACCGAGATCAGCGCGAAGTTCACGCGCGAGCGCGTCGAGGAGGACTTCGCCGCCGCGGGGTTGCGACTCGACGGCTGGCACACGGACGCGCAGGAGCGCTTCGCGCTGTCGCTCGGCGCACCGACCGCCTGGGCCGTCTGAGCGCGCGTTCGCGACCTTAAGCTCGGCGGCTATCTGGTGCGAATGCGGCGGCCGCTGAGCGACCTCGCGCCCGCGTAGCCGTGCGCACTGGCGCTCCCCACGCCGCCAACTTTCGTCCGACTTCGGCGTTCCAATTGCGGTGGCGCGCATAATGCCCACATGGAGAACGTCCTCGCCGATCGTGCGCCGATGCGTCTGCGCCGTCCCGCCCGTCTCCTGCAGTTCACGAGCGACGAGCGCCTCGTCACGCTCGTGCGCGGCGGCGACGAGGGCGCGTTCGAGGCGCTGTACGACCGACATCACCCCGCGATCCTCGGCTTCTGCCGTCACATGCTCGGCACGCGCGAGGAGGCCGAGGACGCGGTCCAGCACACCTTCCTCGCCGCCTTCCGCGATCTCGTCGGCAGCGAGAAGCCGATCGACCTGCGCCCGTGGCTGTTCGCGATCGCGCGCAACCGCTGCCTGTCGCTGCTGCGGGCCCGCCGCGCGCAGGTCGCGATCGAACTCGCCGAGCCGGCGACCGACGGGCTTGCCGCGACGGTCGAGCGGCGCGAGGACCTGCGTGAGCTGCTCGCCGATCTCGCTTGTCTGCCGGAGGACCAGCGCGCCGCGCTGCTGCTCGCCGAGCTCGGTGCGCTTGACCACACTGGCATCGCGACGGTGCTCGGCTGCCCGCGGGAGAAGGTGAAGGCACTCGTGTTCCAGGCGCGCACGTCGCTGGCCGCCAGCCGGGAGGCCCGCGCGACGCCATGCGAGGACATCCGTGTCGAGCTCGCGACGGCGACCGGCGCCGCACTGCGGCGCGGTCCGCTGCGCCGGCACCTGCGTACCTGCGACGGCTGCCGTGCATTCAAGACGGAGGTCGCGACACAGCGCAAGCTGCTGGCGCTCGCGCTGCCCGTCGTCCCGAGCCTCGCGCTGAAGGCAAGCGTGCTCGGCGGCAGCGGCGCGCCGGCAGCGGGCGGCGGAACCGCTTCCGCCGGGACGGCTGCAGTTGCAGGCACGACGTCGGGCGGAGGGCTCGGCGGCGGCCTGTTGGGAACCGTGGCGACCACCGGCGTGGGAAAGGTCGCCGTCTCCCTTGCGGTCGCCAGCGCCGTCGCGGGCGGCGGCGCGTTCACCGCGCAGCTCGAACAGCGGGGCTCGACGCACGCCGCCCCCGCACCGTCATATGTGGGTACGCCCGACAGTGCCCTAGACCCTCAGGCCGCGTTCGGCAGGCGAGCAGCACGTCACGGCGCATCGGACCTGCTGCCCGCGAGCGGCCCGGGACTCACGCCACAGGGGCAGACGCACCATCCGGCCGGGCCCAGCGCACTCGGCATCGTCGTTCCCACGCATACCCTCACCCCGACACCTGCCCATGGCAGCCCCGGTGCTGCTCATCTGCCCGTTCACCCCGCACCCGTGCTGGAGATCGGTCCAGCTCCTCTGCCGCCGCAGCCCCGGCAGGACAAGCAGCCGAGCAGCGCACCGCCCGGTCACACCGGGACGCCGCCCGGTCAGAGCAGCACGCCGCCCGGGCAAGCCAAGACCCCGCCCGGTCAGAGCACCACCCCACCCGGGCAGAGCACCACACCGCCCGGGCAAGCCAAGACCCCGCCCGGGCAGAGCACCACCCCGCCTGGGCAGACGAGGACACCGCCGCCCGGTCAGAGCACCACACTGCCTGGGCAGAGCAACATCCCAGGCCCCGCCGAAGCGCTTCCAAGCAGCGGCGGACAGTCCTTGCAAGGACCGGCGGGGGGCAGTTCCGCCAACGGAGCCCTACCTGCGGGTGCCGGAACGTCGTCACCTGGCCAGTCAGGCGCTTCGCACGGCCAGGCAAGCGGCCCACGTGGCCACGCCGGCTGAGCGCGGCGGCACGCCAGCTTCCCTGGGCGCCGGACAGGGTCGCCCACAAGTGACCAACCTCAGCGGGTACGGCACGTTCCAACCGGGGGAGAGCACCCACACGATGTGAAGGCTTTCCTCAACGCGGTCCCGCTCCCGATGTGGGTCCGCGGCTCATCGTCGGGCGGTCGGCCTCGAACTCTCTGCCGGGGTCGACTGCCCGGCGGTGGCGCGGCGAGCTCTACCGCTGCGAGTTGTACGGGCGCACGCGTTCGCCACGCGAGCGGCGGATTCCCCACAGCATCAGTGTCGCGACGCCGACCGAGACGACGATCCCGGCGCCGTCGGCGTGGAAGAGCACGCGCACGATCAGGCCGCCCACGAGCGCGCCGGCCAGGCCGAGCCCGATCGTCGCCGGAATCGACATCGGATCGGGGCCCGGCAGCGCGAGGCGTGCAAGCGCCCCGATGACCAGCCCGCTCAGGACGAGCAGCAGCAGGTAGGCGAGCAGGCTCATACGACGAGCCTACCCGCCTGCGCCGCTGCGTCTAGTTCAAACGCTCCACCAACATGGCCATGCCCATCCCGCCGGCGACACACATCGTCTCGAGTCCGATCGTCTTGTCGAGTGTCTCGAGGTCGTTGAGCAGTGTCGTCATGATGCGGGCGCCTGTCATCCCGAACGGATGGCCAAGCGCGATCGCGCCGCCGAACGGGTTGAGCTGCTCGTCGGCGATGCCCCACGCCTCTTGGCACGGGACGACCTGTGCGGCGAACGCCTCGTTGAGCTCGACGATGTCGACGTCGCTCATCGTCATGCCCGCCTGCGCGAGCACGTTGCGCACGGCCGGGAGCGGGCCGAGGCCCATGTACTCTGGCTCGAGCGCGCCGACCGCCGAGGCGATGATGCGCGCCTTCGGCTTCATGCCGAGCTCGCGCGCCTTCTCCTCCGACATCACGAGCACCGCCGCGGCGCCGTCGTTGAGCGGACAGGCGTTGCCCGCCGTGACGGTGCCGTCTGGCCGGAAGGCCGGCTTGAGCTGCGCGAGCTTCTCCTCGGTCGTGCCGGGGCGCGGCCCGTCGTCCTTCGTGACGGTCGCCTCGGGGACGGCCGCCTCCTCGCCCTGCTCGTTCGTCGCCGTGTGCTCGGGGACGACGACCGGGACGATCTCGGAGTCGAAGTGGCCGGAGGCCTGCGCCTCGACCGCGCGCTGCTGCGAGATCGCGGCCCAGCGGTCCTGCGCCTCGCGCGAGATGCCCTCGCGCTCGGCGACGTTCTCGGCCGTCAGGCCCATCGGGATGTAGACGTTGACGAGCGAGCCCTCGGAGCCGTCGAGCTGCGGGTGGAACGGCAGCGGGGCGCCCCCGCCGAGGCGCGAGACGGCCTCGACGCCGGCGGCGACGTACGTGTCGCCCTCGCCCGCTCTGATCGCATGGAAGGCCATGCGGAGCGTCTGCAGCGAAGAGGCGCAGAAGCGGTTGACGGTCGTGCCGGGGACCGAGATCGGCAGGCCGGCGAGGATCGAGGCGTTACGGGCGACGTTGTAGCCCTGCTCGCCCTCTCCGGCGGCTGCGCCCATCATCACGTCGACGATCGAAGCGGGATCGAGCTGCGGGTTGCGCTCCAGGAGCGCCCGCAGGGGGATGGCGGCGAGGTCGTCGGCGCGGACGTCCTTCAGCGAGCCCTTGACGGCACGGCCGATCGGCGTCCGGACGGCGTCGACGATGACGGCATCAGACATGAGGTGATTCCTTTCGATGAGGTGCCCGGCGGTCGCACTCCACGGGCCTGCGTTTTCCCCGGCGGTCGCACTCCACGGGGGCCTGCCGTGAAGGATAGGACGAACGGTGGCGTTCAGACGCCGATTGCCATGGATGTGCTGTAGACGTCGTGCGTGGACCGGCTTACCTTGGTCGCATGACCCTTGTGAATATCCAAGCTGCCCATGCACGCCTCCCTGAGCTGCTCGACTGCGTCGAGCAGGGCGAGCAGATCGTCATCGCGCGCAATGGCACACCCGTCGTGGAACTCGTCCCTTACGCGCGTCGAG
The DNA here is from genome assembly GCA_035264605.1 of Conexibacter sp. Classification (GTDB taxonomy): domain Bacteria; phylum Actinomycetota; class Thermoleophilia; order Solirubrobacterales; family Solirubrobacteraceae; genus Conexibacter. Next base: position 22,632 of record DATFPW010000047.1, read on the forward strand.
CGAGCCGTGCACGCGCAGCATTCTTCGGTTCCATGAAGGGCCAGATCGACATGTCGCGCTTCGACGAGGCCGACGAGGAGATCGCCCGCGAGTTCGGGATGCTGGATTGAGGCTCCTGCTCGACAGCCATGTTCTGTCGGTCGTGAGCGTGGCAAGCGTGTGGGAGCTGGAGATGAAGCGTGTGAAGGGCACGCTCGACGTTCCGGCCGACACGGGCGCCCGCCTCAATCCAGCCGGTTTCGACCTGCTCGACGTCACGCTCACTCATGTCGTCCGCGCCGCGGAGCTTCCCTCCCATCACCGTGACCCGTTCGATCGGATGCTCGTCGCGCAGGCGCAAGCGGAGGGCTTGACGCTGGTCACCGCCGATGCCGCGCTCGACGCCTACGACGTGCCGATCATGTCGGCGCGGGTCTGACGCGCCGCTACAGCCCCAGCCCGCGCACGCCGTCCTCGTCCCAGCCGAGGTGGTGGGCGAGCTCGTGGCGGACGGTGCGGACGACCTGGCCGCGCAGCAGGTCGATGTCGTGCCCGAAGTCGCGCACGAGCGTGTCCTGGAAGACGACGATGCGCGCAAAGCCGTCGTGCGCGACGGTGGCGCCGTGATAGAGGCCGTACGCGTGGTGCTTGCGTCCTTCGGTGCCGACCACGACGGCGACGTGCTCCAGTGCGCGGTGGAACTCGAGCGGGAGCTCGTCCAGCGCAGATCTGACGAGCGCCTTGAAGTCTTCCTCGTTCCACGGATCGAAGCCGAGGTCGTCGTCATCCTCGTCATCGTCGAAGTCGTCGTCCCCCTCGCCCGTGAGCCCCTCGCGCGCGAGCTGCTCGCTGCGCTCCACGAGCTCGTCGAAGTCCCGCTCCGAGCGCGGGTTGCGCCAGTCCGCAAGGCGACCCGTCACCAGTGCGAGGATGAACGTGATCACGAGCGCGCCCGCGAGCGCGACGGCGATCCCCTGGAAGAAGCGCAGCGGGTAGGTCACCGCGAACCCTTCGAGCAGCGTGATTGCGAGGATCCCGAGCGTGAAGGCGGCGATCGCCGACCACGCGATCTGCGCGCCGGTCGGAAGTCTGGACCACATCATCCGAGCGTAGCCGCTCGGACCGCACCTCGGGACCGAACCGCGCGTACGTGCCTTACCGCAGAGCGCGGGCGATCACGAGCCGCTGGATCTCGTTCGTGCCCTCGTAGATCTGCGTGATCTTTGCATCGCGCATCATCCGCTCGACCGGATACTCGCTCACGTAGCCGTAGCCGCCGAGCACCTGGATCGCCTCGATCGTCACGCGCATCGCGTTGTCGGAGTTGAACAGCTTGGCCATCGCCGAGTACTTGCCGCGGTCGGCGTCGCCGCGATCGGCCTTCGCAGCCGCCTGGTAGAGCAGCTCGCGGCCGGCGGCCGTCTGCGTCTCCATGTCGGCGAGCTTGAACTGGATCGCCTGGAAGGCGTTGATCGGCTGGCCGAACTGTCTGCGCTCGCGCGCGTAGGCGGCGGCGTAGTCGGTCGCGCCCTGCGCGATGCCCAACGCTTGCGCGCCGATCCCGAGGCGCGACCAGTCGAGCGTGCCGAGCGCGACGTGCATCCCCTTGTCGACCTCGCCGATCAGGTTGGCGCCCGGGATGCGGACATCGTCGAAGATCGGCTGACCGGTCGGCGAACCCTTGATGCCGAGCTTCTTCTCCAGCTTGCCGACGCTGAAGCCGGGACGATCTCTCTCGACGACGAACGCGCTGATGCCGCGCGAGTGGCCGGCCTTCGGGTCGGTGACGGCGAAGACGACGTAGAAGTCGGCGACGCCGAGGTTCGTGATCCAGTTCTTCGTGCCGCTGACGATCCAGTCGTCGCCGTCGCGCACGGCCTTGCAGATCATGCCGCCGGGATCCGAGCCTGCCTCGGGCTCTGACAGCGCGAACGCCGGGGACCACTCGCCGCTGGCGCACTTCGGCAGGAACCTAGCTTTGAGTTCCTCGCTGCCGAACAGTCTGATCGGAAGCGTGCCGAGGTCCTGGACCGCGAGCATCAGGGCGCTCGAGGCGCATGCCTTCGCGACCTCCTCGATCGCGACGCAGAGCATCAGCGCGCCGGTACCGGTGCCGCCGTACTCGGCCTCGAACGGGAGTCCGAAGAGGTCGTGCTCCGCGAACAGCTGGCGAAGGTCCCAGGGATACTCCGCCTTCTCGTCGATCTCAGCGGCGCGCGGCGCCACGCGCTCGCGCACCATCCGGCGGATCGTGTCGCGGAAGGCGAGCTGGTCGTCGGTCAGGGCGTAGGAATCGGCAAGTGCGGACATGTCGCCGATGCTAGCCGCGCGGCCAGGACCGATACGCCGGTTCCCGCGGGTCGCTGGCCGGAAGCGCCCCGCGGGACCGGTCGTCCCCCGAGCGGGCTAGAAACCGCTGGGATGCCGTGCGACGTAGCCGGAACCGGAGCGCATGTCCGACTGCCAGCGCGACGGGCTCGCCCCGCTCGTGTCGAAGCGCAGGCCGGCGACGACCATGAAGGCGTGACCGGAGTTCGCGTAGATCGTGATCCAGCGTCCGCTGCCGCGCGAGCCCCATGACTCGAAGCTCGTCGAGTCGAGCTGCGTGTCGATCAGTCCGCCGCCGTGGAGCGCGTAGCTGACGGAGCCAGAGCAGTCATAGCCGTTGTCGTTCCAGGTTCCGTGGCCGCCGCCGTAGACGTAGGGCTTCGTGGCGATGCGATTGCCGGCCGCGATCACGGCCTTGATCGCGGCGGGTGCGTCGGCCGGCGCGACGGCCGTGCCGTCGGCGCGCAGGCGGGCGTGGCCGACAGGCGCGCTTGACGGTACGCCGTCGTCGCCCGCGCTGCCGCCCTCGCCCAGGTTGCGCAGTGACTGCACCGTCGCCGCACCGACGATCCCGTCGGCGGTCAGGCCGTGGGCGCGCTGGAAGCGCCGCACGTTGCTCTTCGTGCCGGGCCCGAAGACGCCGTCGACCGGGGTCGTGACGCCGGCGCGCGAGAGGTAGTCCTGCAGCACGCGCACGTCGTGGCCGCGCATGCCCTTCTTGAGCGTGCGGTCGCCCATGTGCTCGCTGCTGCCGCCTCCGCCCTGCTCGGCATGCTCCTGCGCGCGGGCGCGCCGCGCCGCGATCGTGCGCAGCGCTCTGCTCGTTCCGGAGCCGACGACGCCGTCGACCGGCATGTGATGGGAGCGCTGGAAGCGACGCACATTGCGCAGCGTCTGCGGGCCGAAGACCCCGGCGATCGGGGTCGCGAAGCCGGCGCGGGTGAGGAAGTCCTGCAGCACGCGCACATCGTGGCCGCGGTCGCCCTTGTGGAGCGTGCGGTCGCCGAGGTGCTCTGCGGCGAGTGCGCTCGATGGCGCGAGGGCCGCGGCGAGCACGGCAAGACCGATGACAAAACGCGAACGCCGGCGAACCGGCGCGATGACGGACGACACGGGTGCAAACCCCTTCTCTTTCGGGCGCCTGCGGGGTTAGCTGACGGGCTCGCGCAGAAAGAGCAGCGCTACGTCGCGGACTTGCGACGATTCGCCCCTGAGTCCCGTGTCCGGGTCTCTGTGGTTCCCCCGCTCCCCGGCTTTTTGCTGTGCCAGGGACTCGGCTGGGTACAAGCGACGGGCGGCAGACTAGCGACTTTGCGGCAGGAATGTCGCAAAAGGCAACGAATGGCGCGCCGGCGCAGCGTACGCCTGGACGCTCCTGCCAGCGTCGGCGGCCGCCCTCCGCCCCCACCGAGACGGGCCGGTAGGGTCGGCTCGATGCCTGCTCCGGCCGACGATCTCGAGCGCCTCGACCGTGCCACCGCCGAGCTCGACCCGCCGTTCGCGGCGGTCGATCTCGACGCCTTCCGCGCCAATGCCCGCGACATGCTCCGGCGTGCCGGCGGACGGCCGATCCGCCTCGCGAGCAAGTCGATCCGCTGTCGCGCGCTGCTGGAGCGGACGCTCGCCTCCGATCCCGGCTTCCGCGGGACGCTCGCGTTCACACTCCCGGAAGCGCTGTGGCTGGCCGACCATGGCCTGCGGGATCTGGTCGTCGCCTACCCGACCGCGGATCGAGCCGCCTTGCGCGCGCTGGCAGCCCGCGAGGACGACGCCGGGATCGTGGTCATGGTCGACGACGTCGCGCAGTTGGAGCTGATCGAGGCGGCGGTCGGGACGGGGAGCGCAGAGCGGCCGATCCGCGTATGCATCGACGTCGACGCGAGCTGGCGTCCGCTCGGCGGGCGGGTGCACATCGGCGTCAAGCGCTCACCGCTGCACACGCCGGAGCAGGTCGCCGCGCTGGCGCGCGCGATTGTCGCGCGACCGGGCCTGCGGCTGGTCGGACTGATGGCCTACGAGGCGCAGATCGCCGGGCTCGGCGATCGCCCGCCCGGCAAGCCAGTGCTCGGGCTTGCGCTGCGCGCCGTGCAGCGTGCCTCGGCGCGCGAGCTGGCGGAGCGACGGGCGGCAGTCGTGGCCGCGGTCGAGGCGATTGCGCCGCTCGAGCTCGTCAACGGCGGCGGCACCGGCTCGATCGAGTCGACCGCGGCAGAGTCCGCCGTGACCGAGGTGGCCGCCGGATCCGGCCTCTACGGGCCGACGCTGTTCGACGCCTACTCGCGCTTCACGCCGCTGCCGGCCGCGCTGTTCGCGCTCCCGGTGGTGCGGCGTCCCGCGCGAGGCGCAGTGACCGCGCTCGGCGGCGGCTACCTTGCGTCCGGCTCGGGCGACCGCGTGCGGCTGCCGCGCCCAGTCATGCCAGCGGGGCTGAAGCTCGATGGACGCGAGGGCGCCGGCGAGGTGCAGACGCCGCTGCTCGGCGCCGCCGCCGACCGCATGCGGATCGGCGACCGCGTCTGGTTCCGCCACGCGAAGGCGGGCGAGCTGTGCGAGCGGTTCTCCGAGCTGCATCTCATCGAGGGCGACCACGTGGTCGAGTCGGTGCCGACGTACCGGGGCGAGGGGCAGTGCTTCTTGTAGCTCAACGGCAGAGGGCGACTCTAACGCTCGACTTGAACGTCAGAGATAGTTCCCAGAACCCTTTTTGAGTAGGCGTTTGTGAACCGGCCGCCCGGATCGAGTCGCGCGCGCACCGCCTGCCAGTCGTCCCAGCGCGGATAGCGCGGACGGAGCGTCTCGGCCGTCTGGAAATGGCGCTTGCCCCAGTGCGGGCGGCCGTCGTAGCCGTCCATGATCGCCTCGACGGCGCGGAAGTAGGGCTCCCACGGCATCCCCTTGAACATGTGGACGGCGATGTAGCCGATCGGGCGCTCGTGCGCGGGACTCAGCAGCGCGTCGTCAGGCGCCACGAGCCGCACCTCGATCGGGAACGGCACCTCGAACCCGCGCGCCGGGATGAGCTCCATCACGCGCCGGACCACCTCGGCGAGGTGCTCGCGCGGCACTGCGTACTCCATCTCGGTGAATCTGACGAGCCGGAGCGAGGCGAAGATGCGGTCGCTGCGGTCGACCCGCGTGCTTGAGCCCGCCAGCCGCGTGACGGTGCGGTTGAGCTGCGGGATCCAGCGCGGGAACGACCGGCCGGCAAGGCAGAAGGCATGGAAGGCGTGGTTGGTCAGCAGGACGTCATTCGCCCATGCCCTTGCGCGCGAGCGGGGTCGTGGCGCTTCCTCCACGCGATTGTTCGTGCGCGTCAAGGCCGTGTCGCAGTGCGGAAAGACGAAGAACTCGAAGTGCTCGTTCTCCTCCCCCAGCTGTTCGAGGCGATCGAGCGTCTCGCCCAGCGGCGCCGGCTTGTCGGCGCCGCGCAGCGTGAACGCCGGCACGGCACGCAGCGTCACGGCTGAGATCACGCCAAGGCTGCCGACGCCGACGCGCGCCGCCAGGTAGGCCGTCGGATCGGGGTCGGACGCCGAGAAGGTCGCCGTCGAGCCGTCCGCGAGCACGAGCTCGACCGCCTCGACCTGCGCAGAGATGTTGCGCAGCCGCGCGCCTGTGCCGTGCGTCGCCGTCGAGATCGCGCCTGCGATCGACTGCACGTCGATGTCACCGAGGTTCTCGAACGCAAGCCCATGCTGCGCGAGCGCCGCGCTCAGCGCGTTGATCGTGATGCCGCCCTCGACCCGCACGAGACCGCTCCCGCGGTCCACGTCGAGCACGCGATCCATTCGCTCGAGGCTCAGCAGGCGCCCGTCGGTGCAGGCCGCATCTGTGAACGAGTGCCCGCTGCCGGCGACGCGCACCCGCTCGCCGGCGGATGCGGCCCGCTCCAGCGCCGCCGCGATCTCCGCCGTGCTCGTCGGGCGCTCGAGCGCAACCGGCGCGCACTGCTGGTCTCCCGCCCAGTTGCGCCACATGCCGATCAGCCTACGTGCGGCGGCTGGCCGAGGGAGCGGTACCTGCGGCCGGCGCTGCGGTGCCCCGGCGCGCGACGGAGCGGCCCGCCGGGCGGAAGCCGGGCAGCACGAACGCCACGCGCGCACCCCCCTCCGGCGAGACGCCGGCGGAGATGCGCCCGCCATGCGCCTCGACGATCGCCCGCGCGATCGCCAGCCCGAGCCCAGCGCCGCCCCTGCCGCGGGCGCGCGCGCTGTCGAGGCGGTGGAAGCGGTCGAACACGCGGTCGCGCTGCTCGGGCGGGATCCCGGGGCCGTCGTCCTCGACCGCGATCTCGATCCAGCCGCGCGGTTGCGCCGTGACGCACACGCGCACGAGCCCGTCCGGTCCCGTGTGCTCGACCGCATTGCGCCCGAGGTTGCGCACCACCTGCGCGAGGCGGTCCTCGTCGGCGCGCAGCGTGCCGTCCGGCACGTCGCCGAGCTCGAAGCGCCGCTCGGCGGCGAGCGTGAGCGAGTCGAACAGCTCGGTCACGAACGGCCGCAGGTCGAGTGGCGCCGGCCGCAGCAGCTCGCCCTCGTCCGCGCGCGCGAGCAGCAGCAGGTCCTCGACCAGCCGCTCCATCCGCACCACCTCGGTGCGCACGACCTCGTCGACGTGGCGCACGTCCGCCGGCGTGACCTCGCGCTGGCGAGCGAGCACTTCGAGCTGCCCGCGGATCACCGTCAGCGGCGTGCGCAGCTCGTGCGAGGCGTCGGCGACGAAGCCGCGCTGGCGCGCGAACGCGTCCTCGAGGCGGTCGAGCATGCGGTCGAACGAGTCCGCCAGCACGCGCACCTCGTCGTTGCGGCCGCGCGCGTCGATGCGCTTGGAGAGGTCGCCCGCGCGGACCTGAGCGGCGGTCGCCGCCATCCGCCGCAGTGGGCGCGAGAGACGCGTCGCAAACGCGAAGCCGAGGACGATCGCGGCGAGCAGCGTCGCCGTGCCGGCGAACAGGAACGTGCGCGCAACGCCGCTCTGTGCGCGCGTCACGCCCTCGGTCGGCTCACCGACGCCGATCGTGGCGACCCGGCGCCCATCGCGCAATGCCGGGATCACGTACAGGCGGACGGGCTCGCCGTTGACGGTGATGTTGGAAAACCCGAGCGGCGCGGTGCGGACGGCGCGCGCCTCAGGGCTTTCGCGATGCGGGCCGGCCACGTTGCGATCGAGCGTCCCGCTCTCGGCCGGGTTCAGCTCGGGCTGATTGGAGACGATCCCACCGCCGGCGACGCGCACGACGTACAGGCGCGGCGTGACCGTGAAGGTGACCTGGTCGGCGATGTAGCGCTGCGCGACCCGGGTGACGTGTCTGCGCGTCACCTTGAGGACGGGGATCTTCTGTTCGAAGGCGGTCGCCTCCTGACGCAGGTCCTGGTCGATCTGCGCCTGCACCTCGGTGCCGGTGCCGCGGTAGGTGGCGACAAACGCCGTGCCGAGCGCCGCCGCGAGGATCACCGCGATCGCGAGCGCCAGACGCGCCCGCAAGCTGCGGAACCAGGGGACGCGCGCGCGGGTGCCGGTGTCGGGCGGGGTGACCGCTCGCCGTGCCATCGCGTCAGGAGCGGGTCGTGAGGCGGTAGCCGACGGAGCGCAGCGTGTCGATCGGCGCCGGGCGGCCCGGCAGCTCGAGCTTGCGCCGCAGGTAGCGGACGTAGACCTCGACGACGTTCGTGCCCGGATCGAAGTCGTAGCCCCACACAGCGCTGAGGATCTGCTGGCGGCTGAGCGCCTGGTCGGGATGGCGCAGGAAGTACGCGAGCAGGTCGAACTCGCGCGCGGAGAGACGCAACTCGACGCCGTCGCGCGCGACCTTGCGGCCGAGCAGATCGAGCTCGATGCCGGCGGCCGACAGGCTCGTCGCGTCGCGCTGGCGCGGCGTGCGCAGATGGGCGCGCACGCGGGCGGCCAGCTCGTCGAAGCTGAACGGCTTCGTGACGTAGTCGGTCGCACCGCCGTCGAGCCCGGCGACGCGGTCGTCGACGGTCGCGCGCGCGCTGAGCATCACGACCGGCAGCTCGGGCTTCTCCCGCCGGATCGCCTGCAGCACGCCAAGGCCGTCCTTGCCCGGAAGCATCACGTCGAGCACGACAAGATCGACGTCCTCCGACAGCGCCCGCCGTTCCCCCTCCAGCCCGTCGCCTGCGCACGAGACCGCATGCCCTTCGGCCTGCAGACCGCGCTGGATGAAGTCCGCGATCGCCGTCTCGTCCTCCACGACCAGGATGCGCATGGAGCAATCGTAGGTCAGCGTGTCCAGCCTGGCCTCGACGCAGCCGGCGCATCTGCCCGGTGCGCGTCCTACGATCGCGCGCATGCGCTCGCTCGGCCCCGGTCTCGCGCTCGCTGCAATGCTCGTCGCGGCGGTGCTCGCGGGCGCGGTCGTCGACGCTGCCGCACTCGACTGGACCTCCACTGCCTCGCGCACCGTCAGCGCCGCCGGCGATGGCTGCGGCAGCAGCGTGACGGAGACCGTGCGCGCCCGTCGCGGTGCGTTTGACCTCAGAGCACTGACGGCCGTCGGCACGACCGCGACCGACGACGTGACCGACGAGGTGGTCGCGCGTGTCACGGCGGCGACGCCGGTCGCCGACGCCGGCGGAGGGATCCCCGGCGTCGCGTTCACGCTGACCGGATCGGACGACGTGTGCGCGAACCCCGAGGAGTATCCGGACGGCTGGAGCACTGGACAGGAGCTGTCAATCAGCTACGTGCGCCGCGAACCCGTCTTCTTCCACGAGTTCTACGACAGCACCAACCACCTCTCGCGGCAGCGCCCCCGTTGGATCCACGGCGGCTCGGACTTCGGCTGGACGCGGATCCGCTGGAGCAGCTGGGGCGGCGAGACCGCGAGCGGACATGGCGTCGAGTACTGGGTCAAGAAAGATCGCGTCCCCTACAAGACCCTGCGCTTCCCCGAGCGGTTCACCCTCGGTAACCCGCAGCGCTGCCACGGACAGTGGCGCTACCTGCATTGGGAGATCGTGCGTACGACGCGCCGTCCGCGCGTGTTCGCGCCGCATCGGCAGTCGATCGACCTCACCTGCGACGGCGGCATCTACGCCTGATTGTCAGGCGACTGTCCACGTGTCGCCAGCGTGCAGGAGGGCATCGAGCATGGTCGTGTCCGCGACCGTGCGCGGCGCGGAGTCGGACGCCGCCGCAGCGGCGCCGTGGAGCGGGCGCTCGACGGCGCGGAAGATGCCGATCGGCGTCGGTTCCGTCGGCCGGTCGGCGAGGCGGGAGAGCGCGAAGGCGAGGCTCGGGTCCTCGCGGTGAGCGTCGTGGACGAGCAGCGCGTCCTCGCCGACGTCGGCCACGTCCACGAGCTGCAGGTCGCCGTCGGCGCCGCGCGCGACGCCATGGGCGCGATCGACCCCGAAGCGGATCGGCTCGCCGTGCACCAGGCGGATCTGACTCGCCTCGCGCGTGTCCCTCTCGGTCAGCTCGAAGAACGCGCCGTCATTGAAGACGGGGCAGTTCTGGTAGATCTCGACGAACGCGGTTCCCTCGTGCGCGGCCGCCGCGCGCAGCACCTCGGCGAGGTGCGCGCGGTCGCGGTCCAGCGAGCGGGCGACGAACGTCGCCTCCGCGCCGAGCGCCAGTGCGAGTGGGTTGAACGGCCGGTCGTGCGAGCCGAACGGCGTCGACTTCGTGATCTTGCCGCGCTCGCTCGTCGGCGACGCCTGGCCCTTGGTCAGCCCGTAGATCTGGTTGTTGAAGAGGAGGATCTTCACGGGCACGTTGCGCCGCAGCGCGTGGATCAAGTGGTTGCCGCCGATCGAGAGTGCGTCGCCGTCGCCGGTGACAATCCAGATCGACAGGTCGGGGCGCGTCGTCGCGAGGCCGGTCGCGAGCGCCGGCGCGCGGCCGTGGATGCCGTGCATCCCGTACGTGTCCATGTAGTAGGCGAAGCGCCCGGCGCAGCCGATCCCGGTCATGAAGACGATCCGCTCCGGCGGGATCCCCAGCTCGGGCATGAATCCCTGAACGGCGGAGAGGATCGCGTAGTCACCGCAGCCCGGGCACCAGCGGGTCTCCTGATCGGACTGGAAGTCCGCCTTCGCGAGAGCGCCGTTGCCGTTCGCGGGCGGCCTGCCGACGGCGGTCACTCCATCGCCTCCACCATCGCCGCCTCCAGCTCGGCCGCGAACAGCGGCTGGCCCGTGATCTTCGTGTGCGAGTGGACGTCGACGAGGAAGTGGGCGCGCAGCAGCTGCGCCAGCTGGCCGCTGTTCATCTCCGGCACGAGCACGCGCGGGTAGGCGCGCAGCAGCGCGCCGACGTTGGGCGGCAGCGGGTCGAGGTGGCGCAGGTGGGCGAGCGCGACCTTCAGGCCGCGGTCGCGCACGCGGCGCGCGGCCGCGCGGATCGAGCCATAGCTCGATCCCCAGCCGAGCACGAGCAGCTCCGCGCCGTCGTCCGCGTCGACGGCGAGCGCCGGCAGCTCGCGCTGGATGTGGGCGATCCGTTCCGCGCGCAGGCGCGTCATCGTCGCGTGGTTGGCGGGGTCGTAGGAGATGTTGCCGGTGCCGTCCTCCTTCTCCAGCCCGCCGATGCGGTGCGCGACACCGGGCGTGCCTGGCGGCGCCCACGGGCGCACTCCGCGCGCGTCGCGCGTGTAGGGCATGAATGGTTCCCGGGATTCGGCTCCCACCCGCCCCGGGGCGAATGCCGGGTCGATCTCAGGCAGCGTCGTCACGTCGGGGATCCGCCACGGCTCCGACGAGTTCGACAGGAAGCCGTCGCTCAGCAGGATCACCGGGGTGCGGTACTCGACCGCGAGGCGCGCGGCTTCGAACGCCGCCTCGAAGCAATCGCCCGGCGTCGCGGCTGCCAGCACCGGCAGTGGCGACTCGCCGTGGCGGCCGTGCAGCGCCTGCAGCAGGTCGGACTGCTCGGTCTTCGTCGGCATCCCGGTCGACGGGCCGGCGCGCTGCACGTCGATCACCACGAGCGGCAGCTCCAGCATCGCCGCGAGACCGATCGTCTCGGCCTTCAGGTCCATCCCCGGGCCGCTCGTCGCCGTCACGCCGAGGTGGCCGCCGAAGGCGGCGCCGAGCGCCATCCCGGCGGCGGCGATCTCGTCCTCCGCCTGGATCGTGCGTACCCCCGCGCCTGCGTGGCGCGAGAGCTCGTGCAGCAGCTCCGAGGCGGGCGTGATCGGGTAGCTGGCGAGCAGCAGCGGCAGGCCGCTGCGCGCCGAGGCGGCGAGCAGGCCGAGCGCGGTCGCGGTCGTGCCGTTGACCTGGCGGTAGGTGCCGGGCGCGACGTCGGTGGCCGGCGCGACGCGGTACTGCACGTCGAGCAGCTCGGTCGTCTCGCCGAAGCTCCAGCCGGCGCGAAAAGCAGCGAGGTTGGCTGCGCGCGAAGCCGGCTTGTTGGCGAACTTCGCCTCGATCCAGCGCTCGGTGACCTCGGTCGGGCGACCGTAGAGCCACGACAGCAGGCCGAGCGCGAAGAGGTTCTTCGCTCTGCCGGCGTCGCGCGTGCCGACGCCGTCGAGGCCCTCGGCCGCGCGCGTGGTGAGCGTCGTCATCGGCACGCGGTGCAGACGGAAGTCGCTCAGCGTCCCGTCCTCCAGCGGGTTCGCGTGGTAGCCGGCCTTCTCGAGGTTGCGCTTCGTGAAGGCGTCCTCGTTGGCGATGATCGTGGCGCCGCGCTCGAGCGTCGCGAGGTTCGCCTTCAGCGCCGCCGGGTTCATCGCGACGAGCACGTTCGGCGTGTCGCCCGGCGTGAGGATGTCGCGCGAGGCGAAGTGGATCTGGAAGGCGGAGACGCCCGGGATCGTGCCAGCCGGCGCGCGGATCTCCGCCGGGAAGTCGGGCAGCGTCGCGAGGTCGTTCCCGAGCAGGGCCGTAGCGTCGGTGAAGCGTCCACCGACCAGCTGCATGCCGTCCCCCGAGTCGCCCGCGAAGCGCACGACCACGCGCTCGCGCTGCTCGACCGTCTTGCCCACGTCCGACCTTTCCCCCTCGTGGCCTACGTTCGATCCTACACGCATGCACTCGCACGGAAGCCGGGTCTTAAACACGGAAGGCCCCCTCGCGAAGGCCTTCGAACGTGCGACTGCGGTACGCGGTCCTAGATGGCGGAGACGTTGACCGCCTTGGGGCCCTTGTCGCCCTGCTCCTCCTCGTAACTCACCTTCGAGCCCTCGGCGAGCGAACGGTAGCCCTCGGAATTGATGCCGCTGTGATGGACGAAGAGGTCGCGGCTGCCTTCGTCAGGCGTGATGAAGCCGAAGCCCTTCTCGTCGCTGAACCACTTCACGGTTCCGGTCGGCACGTGTGCCCTCCACTGCTGGTGTGCTGCATGCGCGGAGGATGCTTGTGGCAACGGTCCCGCGTACGTCGCACTGCTTTCTGCCGGGTTCTCCCCCGGCCTTACGGGGCAGAACGTACCAGGCGTCCCAGCGACTCGCCAGTCGTCTCTGAAGCTCGCTGGACGGCGGTGTGTCAGTCGCCGAGACGCGAGATGCGGGCGAGTGCCTCGTGGATCTCGACGACGCGCAGGCGAACCGGATCGCGCTCGGGGCGATCGTGCACGAGATCCCATGTGCGATCGGCGATCTCGCGTGCGTTCTCGGCCGTTGCCGACTCCCAGAGGCGGTCGACGAGCAGCAGCTCGAACTGCTGCACCTGCTGCTCGGGCGGGCCGGGCTGCAGTCTCGGCAGCGCTTCGCCCGTGACCTCGCGCCACATGCCGGTGGCGACGAGCAGACGGTTGCGGAGGGTCACGGGATCCATGTCGGCGGCATCCTAGACAGGATGGCGCCGCGTCAGCGCGCCGGTCGGCGCGCGGTCACCGTGCGTTCACAGCGCCGGCAGCGCCTGTCGGACGCTCAGCAAGGGCGCGAACGGGTCGCCATGCTCGGCGACGCGCGCGAGCACGGCGGCCGGGTCGAACGTGAGGGCGTTGGCCGCGCCGGTGTCGTGGGCGGCGCGCAGCTCCTCCCATGTGAGCGGCGTTGAGACAGTCGGCTGCTCGCGCGCACGCACGGAGTAGACGGCGACGGTCGTCTTGTGTGGGTCGTTCTGGCTCCAGTCGACGAGCACCTTGCCGGCGCGCAGCCGCTTCGTCATGCGCGAGACGACGAGCTCCGGCATGCGCTGCTCGAGCAGCGTCGCGACCCGGTGCGCGAAGGCCTTCGCGTGCTTGTAGGTGGGACCGCCCTCGCCGAGCGGCACGTACACCTGCAGGCCCTTGCCACCGGACGTCTTGACGACGCTGACGAGCCCAAGCCGCTCGAACAGCCCGTGCAGCACGAGCGCCACCTCCGCGCACTCGGCGAGCCCGGCCGGCTCGCCGGGGTCGAGGTCGAAGACGACGGCGGTTGGGTGCTCGAGGTCCGTCGCACGATGGAGCGGCGCATGCAGTTCGATCGCCGCCTGGTTGCCGAGCCATGCGAGCGTCGCCGCCTCCTGCACGAGCGTGTAATCGATCCGCCGTCTCTCGCCGGTGCTGTAGATCGCGGCGGTCTCGATCCAGTCGGGACGATGCTCGGGAGCGTTCTTCTCGTAGAACGTTCTGCCCTCGACGCCGTCGGGCCAGCGGCGCACGGTGAGCGGCCGGTCGCGCAGATGTGGCAGCAGCGTCGGCGCGATCTGCGCGTAGTAGGCGATCAGATCGCCCTTCGTGAAGTCCGCCTGCGGGAACAGCAGCTTGTCGCGGTTGGTGATGCGCAGCTCGCGGCCGCCGAGCGCGGCCACCACCGGATCCTGCACCGCTGCTGTGCCGCCGGCCTCGGCGACGACCTCGGCTGCGGGCTTGTCGTCGCGGAGCCCCTTGAAGACCGACTGGCGCACGAGCCCTTCCTGCGTCCAATCGCTGAACTCGACGTCCGCGAGCAGCTGCGGCGCCGCGAATCTCGCGCCCTTCGGGACCGGGCCGGAGGCGAACGGGCTGCGCGGCCGGCGCAGCGGCTCCAGCCGCCGCTCCAGCTTGTCGAGCATCGCCTCGCTGAACCCGCTGCCCACGCGGCCCGCGTAGCGCAGGGGACCACCAGGCTGCTCGTGGACGCCGAGCAGCAGCGCGCCCACGCAACCGGCGCGTCTTCCCTCCCCCTCGGTCCAGCCGCCGATCACCAGCTCTTGACGGTGGCGGTTGCGCAGCTTGCGCCACGCGCCGCTGCGGCGCCCCGGCTCGTAGCGACTGTCGAGGCGCTTGGCAACGATCCCCTCCAGGCCCTGCTCGCGCGTCGCATCGAGCAGCGCCTGCCCGCCACCGCTGTGAAAGCGCGGCGTGCGCCATGCCGAACCCTCGAGTCCGAGCTGCTCCAGCAACCCGCGGCGGCGCTCGTAGGGCAGCTCGAGCAGGGACCGGCCATCGAGGTGGAGCAGGTCGAACGCCATGTACTGGACTGCCTGTGCTTTGGCGGCGCGTCTGATCGCGGCCTCGCCTTCGGCGTTCATGCGCGATTGCAGCCGCTCGAAGCTCGGGCGGCCATGCTCGTCAAACGCGACGAGCTCGCCGTCGAGCAGCAGCTCGTGCGCACCGAGCGCGCGGCCGAGCGCGCGCAGCTCCGGATAGCGCGCGGTGATCTCGCGCTGCGTGCGGCTCTCGATCCGCACGTGCCCGTGATCGCTCCACAACAGCGCGCGGATGCCGTCCCATTTGACCTCGTAGCCCCAGCGTTCGTCGTCGTGGGGCAGCCCAGCGTCGTCGGCGCGCGCGAGCATCGGGGGCATGTGCGGCGGCAGCGGGGTGCGCAGCGGGTCCGAGGGCGGGCCGAGCCGGTGGATCATCCAAGGGTCCCCGGCCTCCGCGCCCGCCGCCTCTCCGGCCGCACGCCGCCGACCGATCGGGAACAGTCCGTAGCGGCCCGCGAGTCGCTCGCCGCGCAGCGTCACCTCGACCTTGCGGTCAGTCCACTCGTGCGTCTCGTAGGAGCCGGCGTCGAAGATCTCCATCGTGCCGGCGCCGTAGCTGCCGGCGGGGATCTCGCCGTCGAACTGGAGATACTCGAGCGGGTGGTCCTCCGTGCGGATCGCGGCGCGGTCGTCGTGCGGATCCAGCGGGACGCCGCGCGGCAGCGCCCATGAGGCGAGCGTGCCGTCGCGCTCGAGCCGCAGGTCCCAGTGCAGCCGGGAGGCCGCATGTTGCTGGACGACGAAGCGCGGGGCGGCCGCGTCGGTGGGGTCGGCGGCCGCGCCGGCGGGCTCGCTCGTCCTCTCGAAGTCGCGCTTGGCGCGGTAGTCGCGCAGGCGGTCGGGATCGCCCATGGCGGGGACCGTACATCGCCTCGCTGGGGATCGGACATTCGTCCAGCGTGCGGGAAAGCGGCCGAAGATCGCCGGCTCGCGGTCGATGGCTCGGAAGGAATGCCCCGTTCGCGCATCTCGCTCGTCGCACTGCTGGCGCTCGTGACCGCCGCGCTGCTGGTTCCCGTCGGATCGGCCGCCGCCCACCGCCACGCCCGTCACAGCGCAGGCGCGTGCAGCGCCTCCCACGCCGACGTGCGCGCCGCGACGATCAGGCGCGCGCGCGACGCGACGCTCTGCCTGCTGAACCGCGTCCGTGGGCGGCATGGGCTGCCTGGCTTCCGCCTGAACGCGAAGCTCTCGCACGCTGCGCGCCGGCACTCGCGCGACATGGTCCGTCACCGCTACTTCGCGCACAACTCGCGCAACGGCCGCTCGCCGTTCGACCGCATGCGCGCGACGCACTATGTGCCCCGCAACGCGACGTGGTGGCTGGGCGAGAACATCGGCTGGGGCAGCGGCCGGCTGGCTGAGCCCGCGTCGCTCGTGCGCGCGTGGATGCATAGCCCGCCGCACCGCGCGAACATCCTCAGCGGCCGCTTCCGCGACATCGGGATCGGGATTGTTCCCGGTGCTCCGGTGGGCGGTGGTGGCGCGACGTATACGACCGACTTCGGTCGGCACTCCTGACGCTCGTCGCTTCGGCGTCGTTGGCAGGCGCGAGGCGCCGAGCCTTGCCCTGCGAGCCGCTGAAACAGACGCCTCGCAGTCCAAGCTCGCGCCTCGCGCCGTCAGCACGCCGTGTGCTGCGGGCGATAGCGTCCGGCGGCGATGGCTGATTTGAACGAGCTGTGGCTGGCGCGGCATGGCGAGACGGAGTGGAGCCTGTCGGGGCGCCATACGGGTCGGACCGACGTTCCGCTGACGGCTCGTGGTGAGGAGCAAGCGGCGGCGCTGGGTTCGCGACTTCGCGGGGTCTCGTTCGCGTTGGTGCTGGCGAGTCCGTTAGAGCGAGCTCGACGGACGGCGGAGCTGGCGGGGTTCGGCGACGCGCTGGAGTTCGACTCGGACCTCATGGAGGTCGACTACGGGGAGTACGAGGGGCGCACGACGGCGGAGATCCATCGCTCGCGGCCGGACTGGGACCTATGGCGCGACGGCTGCCCCGGCGGCGAGACGATCGCCGAGGCGGCGGCGCGAGCGGAGCGGGTGATCGCGCGGGTGCGCACGGTCGACGGACCGGTGCTGCTCGTTGGTCACGGTCACCTCACACGCACGTTGGCCTCCCGCGCGCTGACCCTCGACCCCGACCACGGTCGCCACCTCGCGCTCGACCCCGCGAGCCTCTCGATCATCGGTGCCGAGCACGCGGCTCCGGCGTTGTGGCTGTGGAACGACGCGAGCCATCTGCTCGCGCGGTCGTAGTGTCGCCGCTGTTGCGCTGAATCGTTGCGAAGCAAGCGAGTGCTGCGTGCCGCTCGTCCATAGCTTCGGCGGATGCCGCCGCGACGAGAGCGAAGCTACGAGGAGATCCTCGGGCGCAACCGGATGATCGTGCGGTGGGAGATCGAGCGCGACGTCGTGCGCTTCGCCGTCACGCTGCTTGCGATCGTCGACGGCGTCTGGCGGACGGTCATCGTGTTTGACTGCTCTCACGGCGACCGCAACGACCGCCATCGCTACTCCCATGATGGCGTCAAAGGTCCCGCTGTCACATTCCACCACGGAACTCCCAGCGAGGCGATGAACGACGCCATCGACTTGATTAGAGCTGACCACGAGAGGATCATCGAGCGATGGCGAGGATGAGCAACGGGACAGCATCTGCCGCACAGCTCGCAGCGAACCGCATCTGCGACGCGTTCGTCAAGGCGGCGAACGCCGACGAGAAGCTTCCGTTCCCCAACGGCTCGTGTGTCATCCCGTCCGACGTCGTGACGGACGATGAGATCCGCGAGAGTCACGAGCGTGGCAAGACGGTCGTCATCGTCGACGAGCACGAGCACGTCACCGTGCTGCCGGCGCCGGATCCCTCAATCGCCGAGCGCGAGTCCGACCGCTTCTGGGACGAGCTCCGCGCGCAGCGGTGACGCGACCGGCGTGAGCGCCGGCGACACCGCCAGAGGCGCGAGCGCCTCGGCGCGGTAGGCGGGCTTGGCGAGCAGCAGATGGACGTCGGAGATGCGTCGCTCGCGGAAGCCGGCTTCGCAATAGGCGAGGTAGAGGTCCCACATGCGGCGGAAGCGCTCGTCGTAGCCGAGCGTGCGCAGCTCGGGCCATGCATCGTGGAAGCGGGCGCGCCAGCACTGCAGGGTGCGCGCGTAGTGGGGCGTGATGTCGTCGAGGGCGACGGAGCGCAGGTCCGTGCGGCGGGCGAGCGAGCGCTCGATCGCGTGCATCGAGGGCAGCGTTCCGCCGGGGAAGACGAACGCGTTGATGAAGCCGGTCGACGCCTTCTCGATGCGGAAGACGCGATGCGGGTGGACGATCGCCTGCAGCAGCATCGCGCCGTGTGGCTCCAGCAGGTGGCTGCAGGCGGCGAAGTAGGTGTCGAGGTGCTCCCAGCCGACCGCCTCGATCATCTCGATCGAGACGAGCTTGTCGTAGCGGCCGCGCAGGTCGCGGTAGTCCTGGAGGAGCACGGTGACGCGATCCTCCAGACCGGCGGTGCGCACGGCGCCGCTGGCGTAGGCGTGCTGCTCGCGCGAGATCGTCGCGGTCGTGACGTGCGCGCCGTAGTGCCGTGCCGCGTGCAGCGCGAGCCCGCCCCAGCCGGTCCCGATCTCCAGCAGCCGCTCGCCGGGCGTCAGCTGGAGGCGCTGGCAGATGTGGTCGAGCTTGGCGAGCTGCGCCTCGTGCAGCGTCGTGTCGGGCCGCTCGAAGATCGCGCTCGAGTACATCATCGTCTCGTCGAGGAAGCGCGAGAAGAGCGTGTTGCCGAGGTCGTAGTGGGCGGCGATCCGTTCGCGCGCGCGGGCGCGCGTATTCGCTCGCAGCCGCCATGCCGTCTGCTGCCATGGCGCCGTCAACGGCAGCAACCGCTCGCGCCAGCGGTCGAGCGCCGGCATCGCGCGCGCCGCGATCCGCACGAGCGCGACGAGGTCGTCGCAGTCCCACAGGCCGTCCATGTAGGCGCGGCCTGCGCCCGCGCCGCCGGACAGCAGGGAGGTGTGGAAGGCGGCGTCGTGGACTTCGATGCGGGCGTGCAGCGGCGGACTGCCTGCAGGCGTGCCGAAGGTGCGCAAGGCGCCGTGCTCGCGCAGCTGGATCGTGCCGCCGCGTGCGCGGTCGAGCAGCGCATGGACGGCGCATCGCGCAACCCGCTGGCGGGCGCTCACGGGGCCTCCGGACGTGAATGCCAGCGTGCGCCCTTCAGCCGCAGCCGGAGCGCTTGGCCGTAGATCCCGCCCAGCACGCGCAGCGTCATCGCGGGGTGGCGGACGAGCACGCGCGTGAGGCTCGTGCGCGTGATCTCCCGACGGCGCAGCGCAAGCTGCGCGTCGAACACGAGCGCGCCGTCGGGGTCGCGGTTCTCGATCGCGACCGCGAGCCGCTCGCCTGGCGTCTCCACGCGCCAGCGGTACGTCATCTCCATCGGCATGAACGGCGAGACGTGGAGGGCTTTCTCGTGCCGGCTCTCGAGCACGTGATCAGCATTCCCCTCCCCCGCGACCACGTATGCGTGACGCTCTCCCCAGGGCGTGTTCGTCACCTCGGCGACGACCGCCTCGACGCGGGTGCCATCGGGCGCCAAGCACCAGTAGAAGACGACTGGGTTGAAGCAGTGGCCGAGGTAGCGCAGGTGGGCGAGCATCCGCACCGGCCCGGTCGGGCGGAAGCCGAGCCGCTCGTGCACGAGGTCGCGCACGGCCGTGTCGAGTGGAACCGCGGCGTCGCCGAGATAGTCCGCGCGGCGAAAGCGGGCGAGGGCGCGGCGGCGCGCCGACCACAGCGGATGACCGTCGAACAACTGCGGCAGCTCGGCCAGGTCGATGTACATCAGGAACAGCGGGAAGCGGAAGGCGTGCGCGATGGGCGTGCGGCGCCGATGGGTCACGACGCCCTCGTAGATTGCGCTCGCCCAGGGATCCGCGCCGAAGTGTCCTGTCCCGGCGTCGTCCTGCGACAGCAGGACAGGACGCTCGGCAGGTGCGGAGCGCGTGGCCGGCGGCGTCACAGCCTGCCCCCCAGCCGCTCGCAGGCGCGCAGCGCGCTGACGACGCCGTCCTCGTGGAAGCCCCAGCCCCAGTACGCGCCGCAGTACGACGTCCGCGGTACGCCGTCGAGCTCGTGACGGCGGCGCTGTGCGGCGACGCCCGCCGACGTGAAGACCGGGTGGTCGTAGCGGAAGCGGTCGAGCACGTGCTCGGGCGCCACGTCGGCGTCGCGGTTGAGCGTGACGAGCAGCTCGCGGTCGGCGTCGAGCCGCTGCAAGCGGTTCATCAGGTAGGTGACGGTCGGGCGGCCGGGCTCGCCGTCGAGCAGGTGGTAGTTCCAGCTTGCCCACGCGCGACGGCGGCGCGGCAGCAAGCCTCGATCGGTGTGCAGCGTGACGTCGTTGCGCTGGTAGGGGAACGCGCCGAGCAGCTCATGCTCGCGCTCGCTCGCGTCGGCGAGCATCCGCAGCGCCTGGTCGCTGTGCGTCGCGATCACGACGTGGTCGAAGCGGGCCGGCTCGCCGCGCAGCGGGGTGAGCTCGACGTGCTCGGCGTGGCGCGCAATCGCGCGAATCGGCGTCGCGAGGCGCACGTGCCGCTCGCCGAGCCGCCGCACGATCGCCTCGACGTAGCGGCGCGAGCCGCCCGTGATCGTCCGCCACTGCGGGCGGTCGCGGAAGCCGAGCATCCCGTGGTTGTCGAAGAACTCGACGAGGAAGCGCGCGGGGAACGACCACAGCTGGCGCGGATCCGCCGACCACACGGCGGCCGCCTGCGGGACGATCAGCCTTTCGACGAAGGCGCGCGAGTAGCGGCGCTCCTCGAGCCACGCGCGCAGCGAGACGTCGGACCCGCCCGCCCGCGGCCCCGCGAGCAGCGTGCGCGCCTCCCTGTTGAAGCGCACGAGGTCCGCGACCATCCGCTGGAACCACGGCGTCACGAGATGGCGGCGCTGCGCGTAGAGGCCGTTCGGCGAGGAGCCGTTGTACTCGAACCCGCCGGCCGGATCGGAGACGCCGAACGACATGTCGGATCGCTGCGTGGCGACCCCGAGCCGTGTCAAGAGCCGCTGGAAGTTGGGGTAGTTGCGGTCGTTGTGGACGATGAAGCCGGTGTCGACATCCCACACCCCGCCATCAGTCTCGGCACGCACCGTGTGGGTGTGGCCGCCCGCATAGTCGTTCGCCTCGAACAGCGTGACGTCGTGGTGCGACTGCAGGACGTGGGCGGCGACGAGCCCGGAGACACCCCCACCGACGATCGCGATCTTCATCTACAGCTTCTACGTGCGGACGGCGGCCGCGGTTGTGCGCCCGGCGCGACGGCGTTTGGCGATCGTCTAGCCTCGGCTTCCATGGGAGTCGCGATCGAGCGCAACGGTCCTGTCACGACGGTGATCCTCGATCAACCCGAGGTGCGCAACGCGGTCGACGGGCCGACTGCGCAGGCGCTTGCGGATGCGTTCCGCGCGTTCGACGCCGACGACGAGGCGCGCGTCGGCGTGCTGTGGGGCTTGGGCGGCGCCTTCTGCGCGGGCGCGAACCTCAGACGAGCGGGAACCGCCGAGGGCAACCGCGTCGCGCCCGACGGCGACGGGCCGATGGGACCCTCGCGGATGCTGCTGAGCAAGCCGGTGATCGCCGCGGTCGCCGGCCACGCCGTCGCGGGCGGGCTGGAGCTGGCGCTGTGGTGCGACCTGCGGGTGGTGGAGGAGGACGCCGTGCTCGGCGTCTTCTGCCGCCGCTGGGGCGTGCCGCTGATCGACGGCGGGACGGTGCGGCTGCCGCGCATCGTCGGGCTCGGACGCGCGCTCGACCTGATCCTCACCGGACGGCCGGTCGGCGCCGCGGAGGCGTTGGCGATCGGGCTCGCGAACCGCGTCGTCCCGACGGGCAGCTCGCGTGAGGCGGCCGAGGCGCTGGCTGCCCAGCTGGCGGAGTTCCCCCAGCTGTGCATGCGCCACGACCGCCTGTCGGCGTACGAGCAGCACGACCTCGAGCTCGACGCGGCGCTTGCGAACGAGCTGCGCCACGGACTCGTCGCGCTCGAGCACGAGACGCTCGACGGCGCTGCCCGCTTTGCAGCGGGCGAGGGCCGCCATGGCGCCTTCTCGTAGCTGACCAGCGACGGGCCGAAAACGGCATGACCGCCGCAGTCGGCGATCATTGCAGTCGTGACCGTGCGCCCCGACGGCCGCTTCGCGCCGAGTCCCACTGGACCGCTGCACCTCGGCAACCTCCGCACCGCGCTGCTTGCGTGGCTGTTCGCGCGCAGCGCCGGAGCGCGCTACCTCGTCCGCGTCGAGGACCTCGACCCGGGCCGCTCGCGGCGAGAGCACGAGGCCGGCCAGCTCGCGGACCTCGCTGCGCTGGGCCTCGACTGGGACGGGCCCGTCGTGCGGCAGTCGGAGCGACGGGAGCGGCACCGTGCAGCGCTGGAGCAGTTGCAAGCGGACGGGCGCGTCTACCCGTGCTGGTGCACGCGTGCGGAGATCCGCGAGGCGGCGTCGGCCGCGCACGGGCCGCTGCCGGAGGACGCGTACCCGGGCACCTGCCGCCGGTTGAGCGCGGCGCAGCGCGCGGAGCGGGAGCGCGGCGGCCGGCCGCCGGCGCTGCGCCTCGACGCGCGCAGCGAGCGCATCGGGTTCGTGGATCGTCTGCACGGCGCCGTCGAGGGAGTGGTGGACGACCTCGTGCTGTGGCGCAACGACGACACGCCCGCCTACAACCTGGCGGTCGTCGTCGACGACGCTGACCAAGGGATCGGCGAGGTGGTGCGCGGCGATGACCTGCTCGAGACGACGCCGCGCCAGCTCCTCTTGCAGCGGCTGCTCGGTCTGCCGACGCCTGCGTACGCACACGTCCCGCTCGTGCTCGGCGCCGACGGCGCACGGCTCGCGAAGCGCCACGGCGCCGTCACGCTCGCCGACCGCGCTGCGCGTGGCGAAGCGCCCGCGGACGTGCTGGCGTGGATGGCGCGAAGCGTCGGCCTCGCGCAGCCGGGCGAGGCGGTGGACCTGCCGCTGCTGCTCGCGCGCTTCGACCCCGCCACGCTGCGGCGCGCGGCGACGACGTTCGCGGACTAGGGACTGGCGGTGAAGGAGACGCTGCCGCCGCTGCCGCCGCAGGTGACGCTGGCGCGCTCGCCGGCGAGCGTCCCGCTGCAGCTGTAGCCGGCCGCGTCGATCGTGCTGTCAGGCGCGGCGCCGCCGTGGACCGCATCGAACCAGGCCGTCGCGACGTTGCGCGCGACGCCGCAGTCGGTCGCCCGGATGTCGCGGACGAAGCCGCCGACCGCCGACGGGCACCCTGCCGGCGCGCCGCCGGCACCGCCGGCGAAGCCGGTGG
>DATFPW010000048.1:0-2330 GCA_035264605.1 Conexibacter sp.
GGTTGCGGAAGACGGGGCGACCGCTGAGCACGAAGAACATCTCTTCGGCTCCGAAGTGCATATGCATCTTCATCCCATGCGCGTCGGCGGCCAGTTCGTACAGCGTTGCTCCCATCCTCGCGTCGTCCGGCCGCCAGAAAATCGATGCCGAGTCCCGAAATCTTCGTTGTCTCCGTCCCATTCGCCGGAGAAGAGGTTCTGACGATTCATTCGTGTCACCTCCGAGTCGTAGCGGTGGGCACGCAGCGCCTTAAGCCCCGCAGTACGGGCGCTCGGGAACACTGCGCCGTTAAACGCGCGGCTGCTTGCTGCGCCGAACCGCTACCTCGCCGCCGGATCCACGGCAGAAACATGCCTGCTCGAGCGTGCTGACGACGGCGCACCCCAAGGACCTTGACCAGCGATAGCCTGGCGCTTCGCTGGGCAGACGGCGCCATCCCACCTCGTCGTCTCAGTTGTCCTCTTCTGCCCGGTACCTGGCCATAAGCCACGCCTCCTGCGCTGATGCGGCCACCACCCGCCAGTCCATGTGATGCGTGACGTCGTCGGCCTCCGCCGTCAGGCCGATATCGACCCCGTGCGCGACGACCTCACCTAGATCGGGGCCGAAGACATCCTTCTTCGAGAACGTCGATACCAGGATCAGCAACGGCCTATCTGGCGCCACGGGATCGGGAAGGAACGGCAGGCGCGCGATGCGATCGCGCTTCGGGACTCGGCCGCCCTCCCACGCCAGCGGCGCAACGATCGGGTAAAGCTCGCCCGGCGCGAGACCTTCGCCGTGGCCGACGACCACGACCAGCGCCTCGTCTTTGCCCTCCGGCTGCGCCCGTACACGCACGACGTCGCCAACCTCGAGCGGCACCGACAACGCGACCGGGCGGCGCAGACGCTTCGGCTTCGGCTGCGGCCCGCGCAACTTCGCCGCCAGACGCTCGAGGACCCGCGCGCGCTGACGAGCCAGCGACTCGTCCCCGTCCTCGCGCCAGCGATCGACGTCGCCGCCCGCGTCGATGATCCGAAGCGCGCGATCGCGCACCTCTGGGAGCAAGCGTCCCGTCTGCATCTGCGCGGCCGCGAGCGCCAGCCAGAACAGCTTCTCGGTGTCAGCCTCCTCGAGATGCTCCTCGAAGCTCTCGAGCAGGCGCCGAGTTGCATCCTCGGCACTCAGGTCATCCAGGATCGCCTCACGCCACTCGTCTCGGACATCCGAGGCGGTGTCCTCGGAGAAGATCGCGGTTCCCCAGGCGCCCAACGACCGAAAAATATCGGCGATCACTCCTGCGCCGTCGCGGACGTTCCCGAATGCGTGTGCATCGGAAGAACAGGCGGAACGCATCGCCCGAGGCGGCTGCGGTCGGCCCGGCTCCCTCGGTGCTTACCGTCTCCCGAGCGACGCTACTTCTGCGTGTCCCTCGTCCACTGATGTCGGCGTCGCTCACCGGACGCCACCCGACGAGCATTGAGTTCAGGAATGTCCCGTGGTCGCCGCGAGGAAGTCGAGCACGCGCTCCGTGAGTAGCGCGGCCGCCTGCTCGTCGTGCTCGGCGAGATAGTGCTCGCTGCCGGGGTAGATGAAGAGCTCCGCACCAGACACGGTCGTGGCAAGCCGCTGCGCGATCTCGAAGTCCTCGTCGCCGTCGATGATGTGCAGCTGCAGCCACACGCCGTTCGGCCACGTCGCCGGCCAGTTGTCGCCCCACTCGCCGAGCGGCAGGGCCGAGTAGCAAAACACCGCGCCATGGGCACCCGCGCGCGTCTGGGCGAGCGCCTGCGCCGACAGCACGCCGAGGGAAAAGCCGATGTATACGGCCCCGCTTGGCAGTGACACGACAGCCGCACGAGCACGGTCGACGAGCGTGATCGGACCGCCGAGTTCCTCGGAATGCGCCATCCCGTCATCGATCGTGTGGAACGTCCGGCCGTCGTAGAGGTCGGGTGTGTAAACGGTGTGGCCCGCGGCGCGCAGTGCGTCGGCGAAACGGCGGACGGCATCGGTGAGGCCGAGAGCGTGATGGAAGACGACGACCTCAGCCACGGCCGAGCACGATACGTACGCGCGTGAAGCGTTGGCGCAGACGCCGCTGCATCATGACCCTCGGGCTCGCCGGTGCCTACGTCGCTCGTTTGGGAGGTTCGCCGATCGGCAATGCCTTGTGAGCGAGAGCACGTTACGACAGGGGGAGGTTTGCGATGAGATTCATCGCTCGCCGACTGTTTCTCCTCGGCGCAGTGCTGGCCGCGCTCGCGATGTTGACGACGTCGGCGATCGCCGGCGCCAACAAGCGAGGAGGCGATCGCGCATTTTGCGCGCCCGGCGGTCCGCTGGC
>DATFPW010000049.1:0-91188 GCA_035264605.1 Conexibacter sp.
AGCAGCTCCCTGCCTTTCAGGCTGAGCCTCGCGTTAGCGTGCAGCTTCATCCGGTGTCCTCCTTGGGACTGGCGGCCTCGAGAACCACCAGCCTCCAAGGAGGCCCGGATGAACAACGTGCTCAGGAACTACAGCTAGGCCGGGGGCAGGATGCGCGCCAGCCAGGCGCGCACGGCTTCCGCGACCGCCGCTCTGTCGCTGCGCAAGCTGTGGTCGCCGCGTACCCGGACGACCTCGCGGCCGGGCCCCGCGGGCGGCATGCCGAAGCGGTCGTTCTCACCCTGCACGATCAGCACGGGGATCGTCACCGCCTCCAGCTCCGGCAGACGGCTGGGACGCTCGGCGGCGCCGGTTCGCGTCGGCGGGCGCAGCGGGAAGGCGAGGCAGAGGACGCCGGCGGCGCCCGTCGCACCGGCGGTCCGGCACGCCACCCGCGCGCCCGACGAGCGCCCGCCGACGAGCAGCGGCACGCGGCGCAGCTCCCTCGCCCGCAGCTGCTCCACCACAGCGATCCAGGCGGCGTCGAGCTGTCTCGCGGGCGCCGCCGAGCGGCGGCCGGCGACGCGGTAGGGCTGCTCGATGAGCGCCACGCTGACGTGCTCCCCAAGCGCCGCCTCGGTCGCGGCGACGAGGTCGGGAGCCGCGACGCCGCCGCCTGCGCCGTGCCCGAGCACGAGCGCGCCGCGGGCTCTCGGGATCCGATGCACGTGCGCGCGAGCCGGCCCGTACGGCGTGTCGAGCTCGCGGATGACGGCGGACGCGGGCATCGCGCGCTCTATCGTCTCATCCGATGAGCGCGAGGCCCGAGACGATCGCCTCCAATGACGGGGAGCGCCTGGTCGACGTCGGTCGCGGCATCGAGCTGTGCTGCGAGACGTTCGGTGACCCCGCCGATCCGCCGCTCGTGCTCGTGATGGGGCTCGGGATGCAGATGGTCCACTGGCCGCTGCCGCTGATCGCGCAGCTCGTCAAGCGCGGCCTGTATGTCGTCCGCTTCGACAACCGTGACCGCGGTCGCTCGACGCACGTGCAGATTTCGCCGCCGACACCATCGAGACTGATCACGCGCCGCTTCGGCGCCGACCAGTACACGCTCGAGGACATGGCGCGCGACACCGTCGGCCTGCTCGACGCGCTCGAGCTCGAGTCGGCCCATCTCGCCGGCGTCTCGATGGGCGGCATGATCGCTCAGACGGTGGCTGCGATCCGGCCGAGACGCGTGCGCTCGCTCACCTCGATCATGTCCACGACGGGCAGCCGCCGTGCCGGCCAGCCGCGGCCGCACGTCTACCCGCTGCTGCTCAAGCCGGCGCCGCGCGAGCGCGACGCGTTCGTCGAGTACATGCTCGCGCTGTTGACGGCGATCGGGGCCCCCGGCGACGCGCTCGACACGCCGGATGTGCGCGCCTATCTCGCCGACTCGTACGACCGCGATCCCGACGTGCGCGGGACCGGCCGCCAGTTCGCGGCGATCCTCGCCTCGGGCAACCGCACGCGCAGGCTGCAGGCGATCACGGCGCCGACGCTTGTCATCCACGGCGAGCAGGATCCGCTGATCTCTGCGTCCGGCGGGAGAGCGACCGCCAAGGCGATCCCGGCCGCGAGACTGATGCTGGTGCCCGACATGGGCCACGGCCTGCCCGAGCGGCTGTGGCCGCAGCTCGTCGACGCGGTCGTCCAGCACGTCGCCGGCGCCGAGCGCGCCCGGCGCGCTCAAACAGCAGTTTGACTATCGTTCAAGACATGCCCAACACCGAGCACCTCGACGTCCTCATCGTCGGCGCGGGCCTCTCCGGCATTGGCGCCGCCTGCCATCTGCAGACCGACTGCCCCGGCAAGAGCTACGCGATCCTCGAGGGACGCGAGCGCAGCGGGGGGACCTGGGACCTCTTCCAGTACCCCGGGATCCGCTCCGACTCCGACATGTTCACGCTCGGCTACCGCTTCAAGCCGTGGACGGAGGCGAAGGCGATCGCCGACGGCCCCTCGATCCTCAGCTACATACGCGAGACGGCGCGCGAGCACGGCGTGGAGCAGCACATCCGCTACTCGCGTCGCGTCGTACGCGCAGACTGGTCCTCCGCCGACGCGCGTTGGACCGTCGAGGTGCAGCGGACCGACACGGGCGAGACCGAGCAGCTGACGTGCAGCTTCCTGTTCGGCTGCACCGGCTACTACAACTACGACAAGGGCTACTCGCCGTTCTTCGAGGGCAGAAAGCGCTTCAGAGGCGAGATCGTCCATCCGCAGCACTGGCCGGAGAATCTCGATTACACGGGCAAGCGCGTCGTCGTGATCGGTAGCGGTGCGACGGCCGTGACGCTCGTCCCGTCGATGGCCGAGCAGGCCGCGCACGTGACGATGCTGCAGCGCTCGCCGACGTACATCGTCGCGCTCCCGGGTCGGGATCCGATCGCAGACTTCCTGCGCAGCAAGCTGCCGGCGAGAGTCGCCTATCCGATCGTGCGCTGGAAGAACGTGCTGCTGCAGGGGGCGATGTACGGGCTCAGCAGACGCGCGCCGAGCTTCATGCGCAAGGTGCTGCGTAGAGGCGTCGTGAGACAGCTCCCGCCCGGCTACGACGTCGACACGCACTTCAACCCGAAGTACGACCCGTGGGACCAGCGCATCTGCCTCGTGCCCGACGCCGACCTCTTCAAGGCGATCGGGAACGGCGACGCGTCGGTCGTGACCGACGGCATCGAGACGTTCACGGAGAACGGGCTCAAGCTCACCTCGGGCGCCGAGCTCGAGGCGGACGTGATCGTCACCGCCACCGGCCTGAACCTGCAGCTGCTCGGCGGCATGGAGATCGGCGTCGACGGGCGCGACGTCGCGATGTCAGACACGGTCGGCTACAAGGGCATGATGTTCAGCGGGCTGCCGAACATGGCGGTCACGCTCGGCTACACGAACGCCTCGTGGACGCTCAAGGCCGACCTCTGCGCCGAGTACGTCTGCCGACTGCTCAACCACATGGACGCGAACGGCTACCGCGTCGTCACGCCGCTCGGGCCCGATCCGTCCTCGCCGACGGAGCCGTTCCTCGACCTCAAATCCGGTTACGTGCTGCGCTCGCTCGACGCGCTTCCGAAGCAAGGCGAGCGGACGCCGTGGCGCCTGCACCAGAACTACGCGCGCGACATCCTGCTGATGCGGCGCGGGCCGATCGAGGACGAGGCGATCTCGTTCTCGCGTGCGCTGACCAGCGAGCCGCTGGCGGATCCGGTGCCCGCGTAGTATCGGCCGCATGTGCCGAAACATCAGAACCCTCCACAACTTCGAGCCGCCCGCGACCGAGGACGAGATCCACGCGTCGGCGCTCCAGTACGTCCGCAAGGTCAGCGGCTTCACGAGACCGTCGCAGGCGAACGCCGAGGCGTTCGAGCGCGCGGTCGAGCGGGTCACCGAGATCTCGCGTGAGCTGCTCGCGGAGCTGACGACAAACGCGCCGCCGAAGGACCGCGAGGCCGAGGCGGAGAAGGCGCGCGCCCGCGCGGCGGAGCGCTACGGGCGCGCGGCGTAAGCGGTTTCGTCCGCCGACTTCAGTCGATCACGACGCCGAGGCTCACGCGCGTGACCTTGCCGTTCTTGATGAAGAAGTCGGTGACGCGTCTGCCAGCTGTGAACGTGTGGGTGTGGCAGGAGCGGCTGCCGGAGATCGTCTCGCATCTGACGCCGGGCACGTTCGCTCTGATGGCCGCTTCGGTCGAGCCGACGCCGACGCCCTTCGCGGTGCGGTCGCCAAGGCCGGTGGTCGTGACCGAGCTGACGGTTCTCGCGCCCTGGTAGTCGACCGTGATCCCACCGGCGTACTTCTCCTCGCGGAATCTGCCGAAGTCGTTGGTGCCGTTCTGAACGCTGGTCGGTCTGCCGAGAGCGGCATGCACCTGCGCGACCGTGTTGCCGATGCGCGCGCCGGCGATTCCTTTGTCGACCTGGAT
Source organism: Conexibacter sp. (assembly GCA_035264605.1). Classification (GTDB taxonomy): domain Bacteria; phylum Actinomycetota; class Thermoleophilia; order Solirubrobacterales; family Solirubrobacteraceae; genus Conexibacter. Next base: position 3,945 of record DATFPW010000049.1, read on the forward strand.
CTGAGCTGACGCGACGGCCGGCAGCCCGAGCGCGGCGACGGCGGCGCAGCCGAGGGTGAGGGAACGTCTCATGTGGTGGTGCCTCCCAGGGTTGTGGCGTTGACGCTGCTCACCGGGCCGGATCCTGGCAGGACGGGCCGGGGGCGGCAAGCTGGATGGACGATCGGACGCGCTACGGGCGGGGTGCGCGACGGTGCAGCCCGATGCCGGTGCGGTCGGCGACGCTCGCGAGCGCGGCTTGCGGCGAGCCGGCGCCGTGCGAGGCGGCCACTGCCGCATCGAGCCGCGCGGGCGAGGGCCATACGAGCCGCACACATCCGCGCGCGCCGCATCAGCCCGGCATCGCGCTGCCCGCTCGACCGCCTCCGCGCACTGATCTAGGATCGCCGACGACGTGGACGGCACCGAACGACGCTCCCGCAGCGCTCACCGCGACGCCCGGCTCCGATGGTGAACGTCGACGCCGGCTCGTTCCTGGCGATCGTCACGTTCGCGGCGCTCGCTGCCCTGTTCGCCGGGCTGCTCGCCCGCTGGCTCGTCGTGCCGGTAGTCGTGCTGGAGCTGCTGCTCGGGATCGCGATCGGCCCGGAGGGACTGGGGCTCGCTCAGCCGGACGCGTTCGTCGACTTCTTCTCCAGCCTCGGGCTCGGCATGCTGTTCTTCTTCGCCGGCTACGAGATCGACTTCGAGCGGATCCGCGGCCAGCCGCTGCGGCTCGCGGCGTTCGGCTGGGCGATCTCGCTCGTGCTCGCATACTCGATCGGCGGGCTGCTGTCGCTCGCCGGGATCGTGCTGTCGCTCGTCTTCACCGGCTCGGCGCTGGCGACGACCGCGATCGGCACGCTGATCCCGATCCTGCGCGATGCCGACGAGCTGAAGACGCGCTTCGGCACCTACCTGCTGGGCGCCGGCGCGATGGGCGAGTTCGGTCCGATCCTGCTGATCACGCTCGTCTTCTCGACCAAGAGCGCGGCGGCGAACGCGGCGATCCTGATCGCCTTCGTCGTCGTCGCCGTGCTGGCGGGCATCATCGCCGTGCGCTCGATGGGCCGCACCTGGAATCTGTTCGAGCGCACGCTGGAGACGAGCAGCCAGCTGGCGATCCGCGTGACGGTCGTGATCGTCTTCGCGCTCGCCGCGCTCGCCAGCGAGCTCGGGCTCGACCTCCTGCTCGGCGGCTTCGTCGCCGGGATCATCTTGCGGCTCGCGCTGCAGGGGCGCGAGGTCGAGGTGCTGGAGTCGAAGCTGACGGCCGTCGGCTACGGCTTCCTGATCCCGTTCTTCTTCGTCGCCAGCGGTGTCGCCGTCGACCTCGGCGCGCTGCTGGACGACCCGGTTCAGTTCCTCAAGGTGCCGCTGTTCCTCGCGCTGTTCCTGCTCGTGCGCGGCGCGCCCGCGCTGCTGCTCTACCGCAAGGTGCTCGACGCGCGCGAGCGGGCGGCGCTTGCGCTGTTCAGTGCGACGGAGTTGCCGCTCGTCGTGGCGATCACGACGATCGCCGTCGAGGAGGGGCACATGCGCAGCTCGACGGCGGCCGGCCTGGTCCTCGCGGCGATCTGCTCCACTGCGATCTACCCGATTCTTGGTCTGCGGCTGCGAGCAGGCGCTGCGCCGCGATCTTCGGAGTCCTACGCATAGAAGGGAGCTGTCTCGGCGCCCGGTTCCCTACGATGGGCCGGGTGCCCATAGCCACCCGCTCAGAGCTGCGCAACATCGCGATCGTCGCGCACGTCGACCACGGCAAGACCACGCTGGTCGACGGACTGCTGCGCCAGTCCGGCGCGTTCCGCGCCAACCAAGAGGTCGCCGACCGGGTCATGGACTCGATGGACCTGGAGCGCGAGAAGGGCATCACGATCCTCGCCAAGAACACCGCGGTCCAGTTTGGCGAGACGAAGATCAACATCATCGACACCCCCGGCCACGCCGACTTCGGCGGTGAGGTCGAGCGCGGGCTGACGATGGTCGATGGCGTGCTGTTGCTCGTCGACGCGAGCGAGGGGCCGTTGCCGCAGACGCGCTTCGTGCTGCGCAAGACGCTGCAGGCCCGCCTGCCGGTGATCCTCGTGATCAACAAGGTCGACCGCTCCGACGCACGCATCGCCGAAGTGATCGACGAGGTCTATGAGCTGTTCCTCGACCTCGACGCCGACGAGTCGCAGATCGAGTTTCCGATCGTCTACACGAACGCGAAGGACGGCTGGGCCTCGGTCGACTACGACCCGGAGAACCCGGTCGACGGGGAGAACCTCAAGCCGCTGCTCGACCTGATCGTCGAGCGCATCCCCGCGCCGTCGTATGACTCCGAGCACCCGCTGCAGGCGCTCGTGACCAACCTCGACGCCTCGCCCTACCTCGGCCGCATCGCCCTCTGCCGCGTGCGCCACGGTGTGCTCAGACGCGGCCAGCAGGTCGCGTGGTGCCGCACCGACGGCTCGATCGAGCGCGTGAAGGTGACCGAGCTGTACGTCACCGACGCGCTGGAGCGCGTCGAGGCGCAGGAGGCCGGGCCTGGCGAGATCATCGCGATAGCGGGCCTGTCCGACGTGACGATCGGCGAGACGCTCGCGGATCCCGAGGATGCCCGTGCACTGCCGGTGATCCACGTCGACGACCCGTCGCTGTCGGTCACGATCGGCATCAACACGTCGCCGCTCGCCGGGCAGGAGAGAGGCACGAAGGTGACCGCCCGCCTGTTGAAGAACCGCCTCGACGCCGAGCTCGTCGGCAACGTCTCGCTGCGCGTGCTGCCGACCGAGCGTCCTGACACGTGGGAGGTGCAGGGCCGCGGCGAGCTGCAGCTCGCAATCCTCGTCGAGCTGATGCGCCGCGAGGGCTTCGAGATGACGGTCGGCAAGCCGCAGGTCGTCACACAGGAGATCGACGGCGTGCTGCACGAGCCGATGGAGCTGATGACGATCGACATTCCCGACGAGTACGTCGGCGTCATCACGCAGCTGCTCGCCACGCGCAAGGGCCGCATGGGGGAGATGGTCAACCACGGCACCGGCTGGGTGCGGATGGAATACCGCGTCCCCGCCCGCGGTTTGATCGGCTTCCGCACCGAGTTCCTCACGGAGACGCGCGGCACGGGGATCCTGCACCACGTCTTCGATGGCTACGAGCCGTGGCAGGGCGTGCTGCGCCTGCGGGCGACCGGCTCGTTGATCGCCGACCGTCCCGGCAAGGTCACGACGTTCGCGCTGACCGGCCTGCAGGACCGCGGCACGATGTTCGTCGCCGCCGGCACCGACGTCTACAACGGCATGATCATCGGTGAGCACAACCGCCCCGAGGATCTCGAGGTCAACATCGTGCGCGAGAAGCACCTCACGAACCATCGCTCCTCGACCGCCGACGAGTTGGAGCGGTTGATGCCGCCCTCGCCACCGACGCTCGACGAGGCTTTGGAGTTCGTGCGCGAGGACGAGTGCGTCGAAGTGACGCCCGGCTTCATCCGCCTGCGCAAGGTCGAGCTCGACCCGCATGCGCGCGTGAAGGCGTCGCGGGCCCGGGCTCGCGAGGCGCGCGAAGGCGTGCCGGTCGGATAGCGCGCGGTCCGACCCGTCGGGTTGGACGCAGTCCAAGGCCCGTGACCCGTCAGTGCCGCGTCTGCGTCTTTGTGCCGGACGAACCCGGGTTTGACTCGCGAGTTGCGCAGACCGCACGCAGATGCGCAAAATTCCTGACCTAGACGGGCTTCTCGGCATGGTCCCGTGCCAGATTGCCGAGCCGTCATGGCCCGTTTCGATTCCGAGTTCCGCGTCGTCGTGTTGAACGTGCCCATCACGCTTCACCGAGCATGCCATGGCACCGATCGCCGGCGGCTGGAGCTGGCGCTGACGTCGAACTTCCAGGCACGCCGGGAGCCCCCGCACCCAGCCGACCTGCACGCGACCGTGCTGCACATGGCTGTGTCGATGTTCGCGCAGCGCGATGGCCTCGAGCGGATGGCTCGCCGCCGACCCGACCGGATCGGGACCCATATCGCCACTGTGTGTCTCGCGCCCGGGCATGGCATCTGCGTCGCTGATACCGGCAGCCCGGGCCATTGGTCCGTGTGGGGTGTGCCGACCACGCTTGTCGCTCTCGTGACCGACGTCCAGGCCGTGGGGTGAACGATGCTGTGTAGCATCCGTCACCCGATGACCTACTCGATCTTCGATACGGGCAACCTCGTCGTGTCCTTCGATCGAGCTGGCGCTGCGAAGGAGGCCTTCGAGCGCATGGCCCGCGAGAGCGCTGCGGCACGGGATCGCCTGCTGCTCGTCGCCTTCGACGAGGACGGCAACGCCGTCGGCGACTACGCCCCCGGGGACCGCATTCCCCAGGCTGCGTAAGGTCGCTTCGGTCCTGCCTCGCCTCGGCCGCAGCAGCGTCGCTGCGCTCCGCGCCGGTAACCTGCGACGCGATGCCGCCGGTTCCCCTCCGCCGCCGTCTGCTGGCCGCGATGCCGCCCGCGCTGCGCGGCGCGGCGCTGATGCCGGCGGCCGCGCTGGGTGTGCACCGGCTGCGCTACGAGCTGGCGTTCGGCTCCGACGCCCCGCGGGCGCTCGCGCAGCAGGGGCATGCGTACCTGTCGTCGCTGACGCCGTGGATCGTCCTGCTGACCGCGCTCGCGCTCGGCGCGTCGCTCGGAGCGCTCGTGCAGCGTTGGGCCCGCGAGGGCGCGGCTGACGACCCGGACCGTGGCGCGTGGCAGACGGCCGGCGTGCGCGCGTGGCTGCTCGCGAGCGCCGCGCTGTTCGCGATCTTCTCCGCCCAGGAGCTGCTGGAGGGGATGTTCGCCGGCGGGCACGCCGCCGGCGTCGCGGCAGTGCTCGGCGGCGGTGGCTGGTGGGCGCTGCCCGCCGCGCTCGGTGTCGGCGGACTGCTCGCACTTGCGTTACGTGCGGGCGCCGGACTGAGCGAGGCGCTCGCCGATCTCGCGCCGCTGCGGCTGCGCCTGCGTGTCGCGCTGCGCCCTCGCGCGCGCGTCGTCCTCCCGATCGCGCCGCTGCGCGCACCCCTCGCTCCGCTCGCGAGCGCCGCAGCCGGGCGGGCGCCGCCGCACGCGAGCGCCGTAGCACCGCTCGCGTAGCCGGGGACGACCGCGTGTCGCGCCTCGCGCTGCGACACGACGATCCATTCCCCGAGGAGTCTCATGATCCGAACCTTCAGACGCACGCTGCTGCCGACGGTGCTGCTGCTCGCCGTGGCCGCCGTGCCCGCTGCCGCCCACGAGGGCGACCCGCACTACCGCTCCGTCGTGAGCTCGATCGCGCCGCCGACCGACGGCCTGACCGCGCAGATCCTCGACCACGACGACGCGCTGCAGGTCGTCAACAAGAGCGACGAGGACGTGACGATCCTCGACCTGCAGGGGAAGCCGTACGCGCGCCTGCACGCCGACGGAACGGTGCAGGTGAACGCGCACTCCCGCCTTGCCGTCGGTGAGAACGCGCCGTCCGGGCCGCCCGGCCAGGATGGGAGCGACAGCGCCGACGCGCAGCTCTACGCGAGCGTGACGCTGCTCGCGCACGGCGACGAGGAGCACGAGGCCGGCCACGACGCCGGCGGCGCGTCGGAGGCGGGCGAGGCCGGCGTCGACTGGATCACGATCGACAGAACCGGCCGCTACCAATGGCACGACCCGCGCATCAACTACCGCACCCAGCCCGTCCCGCCGCAGGTGACGGACGAGAGCAAGGAGACGAAGCTCAAGGACTGGCGCGTGCCGCTGCTCGTCGCCGGCGTGCCGGGCGCGATCGACGGCACGCTGACGTGGGTCGGCGAGCCCGGCTCGAGCTCGTCGTTCCCGACCGCCGCCGTCGTCTCGCTCGTCGTGCTCCTCCTGCTCGCGGTGGGCGCGGTCGTGCTGGTGCGGCGGCGGCGCGCGGAGGACGGAGCGCAGACGTGACCCCGCGCCGCACCGCTCGCGCGGCGGCGCTGGCCGCCGCCGCGCTGCTGGCCGCCGGCGCGCTCGCGCCCGCGGCCGCGCGGGCGCATGGCATCTCCGGCAGCGCCGATCTGCCGATCCCGCAGTGGATGTTCGCGTGGGCCGCGGCGCTCGTCCTGATTGCCTCGTTCGTCGCGCTCGGCGTGCTGTGGCCGAGACCGCGTCTGCAGCAGCCGCGCCTGCGTCGCGTCATGACGATCCCGCGCGGCGTGCGCACGCTGTGCGGACTGGTCGGCGTGGCGCTCTACGGGGTCGTCGTCTACGCCGCGTTCGCCGGCACCTCAGTCCCCACCGCGAACCTCGCGCCGACGGCGATCTACGTCGCCTTCTGGGTCGGGATCCCGGTCCTGAGCGTGTTGCTCGGCGACGTGTTCGCGCTGTTCAGCCCGTGGCGCGCGCTCTACCGCTGGCTCTCGGGCGCCGCGCGGCGGATCGGTCCGAGCCTCGACGCGGAGCCGATGGTCTACCCGGCATGGCTGGGACGCTGGCCGGCGGCGCTCGGGCTCGTCGCGTTCGCGTGGGTCGAGCTGGTCTACGTCGACCGTGACGTGCCATCGACACTCGGAGCGCTCGCGCTCGCCTATGGGTTCGTGCAGGTGGTCGGCATGAGCCTCTACGGCGAGCGCGCGTGGAGCGAGCGCGCCGACGCGTTCGGCGTCTGGTTCAACCTCTGCTCGCGCATCTCCGTGTGGGAGACGCGTGGGCGGGAGTTGTGCCTGCGGCCGCTGCTGTCCGGGCTGCCGCGGCTCGAGCTGCTTCCGGGGACGGTCGCGGTGCTCGTCGTGCTGATCGGGACGACGACGTTCGACGGCGCCTCCAACGGCGTGCTGTGGGTCGACGTCGCGCCGAAGCTGCAGGATCTCCTCACGGGGATCGGCTGCTCGATCACCGTCGCGAACGAGATCGCCTTCAGCGTCGGTCTGGCGGTCGCGATCGCCGCGGTCGCGGGCTTCTACGAGTTGGGGATCCGCGGCATGCGCACGGTCGACCCGCGCCGCGACGCCGGCGAGCTGGCGCGCTCGTTCGCGCACACGCTCGCGCCGATCGCGTTCGCCTACGCGATCGCGCACTACTTCTCGTTGCTCGTCTTCCAGGGGCAGGCGCTGATCTACCTCGCCTCCGACCCGCTCGGCACCGGCGCGAACCTGTTGGGGACGACGAACACGCAGGTGAACTACACGCTGATCTCGGCGAGCGGCATCTGGTACGTGCAGGTGGCGGCGTTGATCGCCGGCCACGTCGCCGGGCTCGTGCTCGCGCACGACCGCGCGCTCACCGTCTTCAGGGACGACAGACGGGCGGCGATCCGCTCGCAGTACTGGATGCTGACGGTGATGGTCGGCTTCACGTGCCTGGGCCTGTGGCTGCTGTCGGCGGTGAACGCATGAGTGCGGTCTCCGCCGGGCAGGGTTTGAGAGGCTGTACGGCGAACCTCGACCTCGACTCCGATGCGGAAGGCGGTGCCGTGAGATGAGACCGATCCATGCGTTCCCTGTCGTGCTCGTCGCCGCGGCGCTCGCCGGCTGCGGCGGGGGCGGCGACGACGACAGCAGCGCCACGAACGATTCGGCGGCGCCGCCGGCAACGCAGACACAGCCTGCGCAGACGCAGACGCAGACGAAGTCGACGAGAACGACTGCACCCGCCAAGGGACCGGACGGCGCAAAGGTCTTTGCCTCCGCAGGCTGCGCCGGCTGCCACACGCTCGCGGCGGCAAACGCGAGCGGCAACGTCGGTCCCAACCTCGACGATCTCCAGCCAGATGCCGCGACGGTCAGAAGTCAGGTCGAGAACGGCGGCGGCGGGATGCCTGCGTTCAGCGGCGACCTCTCGCCAGAGGAGATCGACGCGGTCGCGACCTACGTCGCGGACAACGCTGGCAGATAGGCGACGCGCTCAGGCGGCGGGCACCGCACTAGCGGTGTCCTCCGCGTGGTACTGCGCAAGCAGGGCCCGCTCCTCGTCGTGCTTGGGGAAGCGGAACCAGATGAGCGCGGCCCCGAGCAGGACCGCGACGATCCCGGCGAGGAAGGCCCACTGGTCGCCGGAGACGAACGACGACTTCGCCGCCGCGATGATCGCCTCGGAGTGCTGCGGATACTGCTGTGCGAGGTCGGCCGCGCTCGCGAACGACTTCTCCAGCGTCGTCTGCGTGGCGGTGCTGACCTGCGCGCCGTTCGCCGAGGCGGCGATCGCACTCGCGAACGCCGACGCGTAGCCGGCCGTCAGCAGCGCGCCGAGGATCGACTGCATGATCGCGCCGCCGAGGTCGCGCTGGAGGTCGGCGGTGCCCGACGCCATCCCGGCGCGCTTGACCGGCACCGAGCCGGTCAGCGAGTGCGAGGCCGGCGTGCCGGCGAGGCCGACGCCGATCCCCAGCAGCGCGTAGCCGAGGAAGACCTTCCAGTACGGGATGCCGTCCTTCCACAGCAGCAGCATCGCGACGAAGCCGAGCAGGCAGAAGACGTAGCCCATCAGCAGCGTGGCGCGCGCGCCGTGTCTCTCCACGAGCCTTGCGGAACGCGGGGCGACCAGCACCATCAGCACCGCCGCCGGCAGGATCGAGGCGCCGGCCTCGAGCGTCGAGTAGCCGAGCACGTTCTGCAGGAACTGCTGGCCGATGAACATCGCGGCCATCAGCGAGCCGAACACGATCACGCCGGCGCAGGCAGCGACCCAGAAGATCCGCCGCCGCGCGACGTCGAGGTCGTAGAGGGGCGAGGCCGCGCGTCGCTGCCGCAGCACGAACGCGACGCCGGCCGCGATCGCAATCAGCCCGAGCCCGATCGCGAGCGTGCCGCGGTTCGGCACCGGCGCGAAGTTGATCCCCAGCACGAGCGCTGCGACGAGCAGCACCGACAGGATGCCGCCGAGGTTGTCGACCGGGTCCGTCGTCTCGTTCACGTGCGCCGGGATCAGCTTGATCGCCAGCACCAGCGCGATCAGTGCCAGCGGCACCGTTGCGAGGAAGACCGAGCCCCAGTCGAAGTGCTCCAGCAGCGCGCCGGACATCAGCGGGCCGAGCGCCGAGATCGCGCCGCCGATGCCGGACCACAGCGCGATCGAGCGCGTGCGGCCGGCACCGGACCACAGCGCCGTGATGAGCGCGAGGGTTGTCGGAAAGGCGAGGCCGGCGGCGACGCCGCCGAGCAGCCGCGCGGCGAACAGCACGCCCAGCGACGGCGCGAAGCCCGCGAGCAGCGAGGCGGGGATCGCCAGCCCCGTGCCGAGCGCGAGCATCAGCTTGCGCCCGTAGCGATCGCCGACTGCGCCGAGGTAGAGGACGGAGGCCGCGAGCCCGAGCGAGTAGCCGACCGCGACGAGGTTCAGGCCCGTCTGCCCGGCGTCGAAGTCTCTCGCGATGTCCGGCAGCGCGACGTTCGCGACCGCGAGGTTGAGGTTGGCGACGCCGGCGACGAGGATCAGCGTGGCGAGGACGAGCGAGGCGCGGGCGGGCCCGGACCCGGCCTGCTCTGCGGACTCCTCCTCGCGAGCGCTCGCCACGGTAGGCAGCCTATGGGGCGGGCGGGACGTGTGCCAGTGAGGCCATCGCGCGCCGGCACGACGACTCGGCGGCGTAGGCGATGGGACGAGCGCTGGTCGTGGCAGATCACCGTAGGAGCCGCTCTCGGAGCGCACGTGCCACTACGTCGACGGCAGGCGTCTCCAACAGTGTCGAGTGCGTGCCCGGCGCGTTGACGAGCTCGACGCAACCGTCGACCAGCGCCCCCCATCCGAGCGTCTCGTCCGCGACCGCCCACTCCTCGGTACGCAGCAGGGTGATGTCACCGGCGTAGCTCGGGGGCCTATACGCCTCCGAGGCCGCCGTGTGAGCTCGGACGACCTCGAGGTAGCGACCGAGCTCCGCAAGATCGACGCCAGGCGGCAAGGCGCGCCGCCGCATCGCCTCCTCCCACACCCGACCGAGCCGCTCTTGCACCGGCAGAGCGGTGATCGCATCCTCATCCTGGTTGGCTCCCAGCGAGCGGGCTAGCGCCACTTCGGGCGCCATCGCACCGAACGCGGCATCGGCGGCGGGAGTGAACGTCTCCAACAGGAACAGCGCTTCGACCTGCTCGCCCTCGGCGAGCAGCCGCGCCGCGATCTCGTAGGCGATCAGCCCGCCGAGTGAGTAGCCGGCGAGCGCGTAGGGTCCTGCGGGCGCAACATCGCGCAGCTCGGCGAGGTAACGATCGGCGAGTGCCTCGATTCGGCTCAGCGGCTCCTCGGTGCCGAGGACTCCCGGAGCCTGGAACGCATACAGCTCCAGCTCGCCGTCGAGCTGCTGGGCCAGCTGTCGATAGCGCAGGGCCGTACCGACCAGCGAGTGAACGCAAAACAGCCTTCGCTCGGCCCGGGCATTGAGATGGACCAACGAGCGCGCCACGCCGACTCTTGCGTTGCCCCGGATCGCCTCGGCCGCCGCCTCGACGGTTCCCGTACGCAGCACGGTCGCCAAGTCCAGTTCGCTCCCGGTCTCCTGACGAACCCGATGCGCAAGTTGGAGCGCCGACAAGGAATGCCCGCCAAGGTCCAGGAACGAGTCGGTGACCCCGACATCGTCGCGGCCGAGCGCCGACTTCCACAGCTCGAGCAGCTTGAGCTCGAGCGCGTCGCGCGCCGGGACGACCTCACGGCTCTCGCTCTCCACCGGCGAGGGCAGTGCCCTGCGGTCGACCTTGCCGTTCGGGGTCGTCGGCAACTTGTCCAACACGACGTAGGCCGAGGGCAGCGCTTGTCGTGGCAGCCTGCTACGTGCCAGGGCACGCAGCTCTTCGAGGGCTGGCGCAGGCTTCGCGAGCACATAGGCGACGAGCCGCCGATCGCCGGGCTCCGGCTCCCACACCGTCGCAACGCATGCGTTCACCGCGGGATGCTCGGAGAGCACGGCTTCGATCTCGGCCAGCTCGATCCTGACGCCACGGATCTTGACCTGATGGTCGATCCGGCCGAGGTACTCGATGCGTCCGTCGCGGCTTCGACGCACGAGGTCTCCGGTGCGGTAGAGGCGTGCGCCTGGCCGCCCCGAGAAGGGGTCGGGGACGAATCGCTCCGCCGTCAGAGCGGGCTGGTCGCGATAGCCACGGGCGAGTCCGGCGCCGCCGATCACGAGCTCGCCGGCGACGTTGACGGGCACCGGCTCGAGCCGTTCGTCGACCACGTGGACGTCCGTGTTGGCCCATGGATGACCGAGCGCCGGCGCCTGCCCCGATGCCGACTGCACGATCCGCTCGCATGTGGACCAGATCGTCGTCTCTGTCGGTCCGTAGACGTTCCACAGCGCTCCCACGCGGTCGCCTAGGTCGGCGGCGAGGCCGGCTGACAGCGCCTCGCCTCCGCAGAGGGCGCGTTCGATCAGCCCTGCCGGCAGGCCTGCGTCGACCATCAGCTGCCAGAACGACGGTGTCGTCTGCATCGTCGTGACGTCCGGGCGCCGCAACGTGCCGAACAGCGCCTCGGGATCCTCGGCGGGGCGCCGCCCCGCGACGACGACCTTTCCCCCCGCGAGCAACGGCAGAAAGTGCTCGAGCGCGGAGATGTCGAACGACAACGAGGTCACGGCCAGCAGGCCGTCTTCTGCGTCGAGCCCGAACTCGTCGAGTGCTCCGCACAGGAGGTTGACGAGCGAGCGCTGCGAGATCTCAACGCCCTTGGGTCTGCCTGTCGAGCCGGACGTATAGATGACGTAGGCGAGGTCGTCGGGCGCGGCGTGTCCGGCGAGGTCCTCGCCGGAGAGCATCGCGATCGCGGTGGCCTCGGTGTCCAGCTCGACGTAGCGCTCGACGGCGCGAATCGTGGTCCTCAGCCCAGAGGTGGAGACAAGCGCGTCCAGGTCTGCGTCGGTGGCGATGTCGTCGAGCCGCTCGATGGGGTAGTCGGGGTCCAGCGGCACGTACGCCGCACCCGCCTTGTGTATGGCGAGTAGCGCAACCAGCACGTCGACCCCGGGCTCGAGGCAGATCCCGACGCGCGAATCAGCGCCGACGCCGAGCGCCGACAGGTGACGCGCAAGGCGGTTGGAGTCGCGCCGAAGCTGCGCGTAGGTCAGGACTCGCCGGGCGTCCTCGACGGCCACGGCATCCGGTGTGCGGCGCGCCTGCTCGTCGAAGAGTCCGGCGACCGTCGCCTGTTCGGGAAACGCGCGGGGCGTGTGGGTGCCGACCTCGACCAGCGCACCGCGTTCGGCGTTGGAGAGGAGTGGCAGGGCTCCCACGGGCTGATCGGGATCGGTCAGCGCCGCATGCAGCATCGTGCGAAAGGAGGTCACGAGCGCCTCGGTGTCCTCCCGGGTGAACAGGTCGCTGCGGTACTCCCAGCTGGCCTCGACGACGTCGCCGCGACGGCTCAGGTCGAGTGTGACGTCGAACTTCGAGGTGCCTGTGTCGAGCTCCTCGAGCTCGCCCTCGAGCCCGCATAGCGCCAGCGGCTCATCGGGCGTGTTCTGAAACGAGAGCAGGGTCTGGAAGATGGCGCCGTGCGCGAGGGTGCGCTCGCTCGTCTCCTGCACCAGGCGTTCGAACGGCATGTCCTGGTTCGCATAGGCATCGAGCGAGACCTCGCGCGCCTGGGCGATCAGCTCCCGGAAAGAGCTCGCCCGCTCGACCTGCATGCGCAGCGGCAGGGTGTTGATGAAGCAGCCGATCAAGCCCTCTATCTCGGCGTCCAGCCGGTTCGCCACCGGCGTGCCGACGACGAGGTCGTTCTGGCCGCTGCTGCGCGCCAGGAAGGCGGCGTACGCGGCCAACGCGACCATGAACGGCGTGGCGCCCTCGGCTGCCGCGAGCCGATCGATCGCCAAAGTCTGCGCCTCGTCGATCGTGAAGCGCGCCCGCTCTCCGACAAAGCTCTGGACCTGGGGACGCGTGCTGGAGGCGGGCAGCGCGAGCAGCGGCGGAACTCCCGCGAGCCTGCTGCGCCAGTGCTCGAGCTGCTCGGCGATCAGTGGCGTGTCGACGAGCTCGCGCTGCCATACCGCGAAGTCGACGTATTGGATCGAGAGCGGCTCCAGCGTGGCCTGCACTCCTTGCGCATAGGCCGTATAGAGCTGCGCGAGCTCCCGCTTGAACAGCCCGAGCGACCAGCCGTCGAAGACCATGTGATGGATCGTCAGCAGGAGAACGTTGAGCTCGTCGTCGAGCGCGACGAGCTGAGCTCGCATCAGGGGTGCTAGGTCGTGTGGCAAGGGCGTCAGCGCCAAGCCGGCGCGCAGTCGCGCGAGCTCAGGCTCGGGTTCGGCGAGGTCGCGCAGGTCGGCGTGCTGCATGTGCCAGTCGACCTGCTCGTGCACGATCTGGACCGGCCCCTCATCGCTCGCGGCAAACGACGTGCGCAACGGCTCGTGCCGCTCGATCAGCGCCAGCAGCGCCCGTTCGAGCGCGTCGGGCGCCAGCGCCCCGCGCAGGCGAAGCTCGTAGGCCACGTTGTACGTGGGCAGGTTGCTCTCGAGCTGCTCGTGGAACCAGATACGCGCCTGCGGAAAGGCAAGGGGAGCGGTCAGGTGCTTGGGCTTCACGATCGGTAGAGCTCGCGATCGAGCCGTCGGATCGCCGGGCGCACGGGCGCGACCCCGGCCAAGTCGACGCGCTCGCCGAGCGCTCGCAGCGTCCGCGCGGTGAAGACGTCCTGCAGCGGCAGCTCGGCGCCACAATCGCGGCGGATGCGAGAGACCAGTCGCGTGGCCAACAGCGAGTGTCCCCCCAGCTCGAAGAAGTCGTCGTCACGGCCGACGCGATCGACCCCTAGCAACTCGGCCCAGACCTCTGCCAGCTTGCGCTCAGTCGCCGTCGCCGGAGCCGCAAGCCGATCGCCGGCAGCCGGCTTGCGTGCCTCGGGCAACGGCAGAGCACCGCGGTCGACCTTGCCCGTGGGAGTGAGGGGAAGCGAGTCGAGAAAGACGATCGCGCTGGGGACGAGCGGTTCGGGAAGCTTGTCCCGCAGCCACGCGTCGAGCTCGGCATCCGCCGGTGCCGCGCCGGGCATGGGAACAACGTATCCCACCAGACGCCGCTCCCCAGGCACGACCTCCGGAGCAGCGGCAGCCGCAGTGCGAACGACCGGGTGCTCGGCGAGGGCCGCCTCGACCTCGCCGAGCTCGACGCGGAAGCCACGCACCTTGACCTGGTCGTCGTTGCGACCGAGGAAGTCGATCGAGCCATCCTCGCGCAAGCGGCCGACATCACCTGTGCGATAGAGGCGGCCACCAGGCTCGACAGCGTACGGATCTGGGCCGAAGCGCTCGGCCGTCAGCGTGCTTCGGCCCAGATAGCCCCGGGCCAGCGCTGCCCCGCCGACGTAGATGTCACCCGGTAGACCCAGTGCGACCGGTTCAAGGCGCTCGTCCAGCACGTAGACGGAGGCGCCGTCTATCTGCCGTCCGATCGGAGGCAGCGTGGACCACTCGTCCACGGGGCCGGCGAGCCGGTAGGCGGTCACGACGTGTGTCTCCGACGGCCCGTACTGGTTCTCCAGGTAGCCACCCTGAATGCTCTTGAACAAGGTGGCGATCGCCGGCGTGATCCGCAGCTGCTCGCCGGCGGTGACAACCTCGCGCAAGGTAGTCGCCTCGTCGGAGGCCGCGATCGCCTCAGCCAGAGCGTCGAGCGCGACGAACGGCAAGAACATCCGCGTAACGTTGCGCTTGCGAAGGAAGCTGGCCAACTCCGTGGTGTCGCGGCGCAGCCGCTCGGGGACAACGACGAGCGTGCCCCCGGAGGCCAGGGTAGCCGCGATCTCCTGAAACCCGACATCGAAGCTCAGAGCCGAGAATTGGGATGTGCGGGCGGGGCCGGAGAAGCGGCGCAGTTGCCACTCGATCAGTCCGTTCAAGCATCCATGCGTCATCGCCACACCCTTGGGCGCGCCGGTCGAGCCGGATGTGTAGACGACGTAGGCGATGTCGGGGGGCAGGGGCGTCTCGGTCTCGCCCCGCATCGCCTCTATCCCCGCCTCGACATGAACGATCGGCACGCCTGGCGCCGGCAGGCGCGCCAATGTCGCGTCGTCGGCAACGACGGCGGCCACGGCCGAGTCGGCGAGCATGAACGCGAGACGGTCCATGGGATACGACGGGTCCAACGGAACGTATGCGGCTCCGGCCCGCATGATTCCCAGCAGTGCGGCAATGGCCTCGGGCGAGCGCTCCAACGCGAGCGCCACCCGGTCCTCGTGGCGCACCCCGGCGACGCGCAGGCGCCCGGCAACCGCATCGGCGAGGTGACCGAGCTCGGCGTAGCTCAATGTCCCTCGCTCGCCTTCGACGGCCGGAGCTGTCGGGGTCGCGATGATCGTGCGGTCGATCAGGTCGAGGAACGACTGCGGCTGCGACGTCCGCGCACTGCGACTTCGTGACAGCAGCTCCCGGCGCTCGTCAGCTCCGACGATGGGCAGATCGCCGAGCGACGCCTCGGGGTCTTCGATCGCCGCGTGCAGCAGCGTCCGCAAGTGACCAAGGACACGTTGCGCGGCTGGTCTCACGAAGAGATCGGTCGCGTACTCAAGGGTGGCGCGCAGGGTGGCACCGTCATCCTCGAAGCTCAGCGTCATGTCGAACATGGCCGTGCCCGTGTGGAGCTCGACCGGTTCGGCGGTGAGGGCTCCCATCCTTGGGACTGTGGAATTCCTCAGCGGCCGGACCATTGTCTGGAACAGAGGCGCGTGGCTCCTGGTTCGGGACGGCCCCAGGGCCTCGACGAGCCGTTCGAATGGGATCCGCCCGTAGTCGCTTGCATCGGCCAGCCGCCGTGCAACGCTGTCCACGGCAGCGCGAAAGCTCTCCTCCGGCGAGACGGACAGGCGCAGGGCGAACGTGTTGGCGAACGGCCCCACCACTTGTCCTGACTCGGGTGGGCGCGCATCGGTGGTGCCGAGCACGACCTCGTGCTCGGAGGTGTAACGGCCAAGCACCACCGCGAACGCCGCGGTCAACACAGCGAACGAAGTGGTGCCCCATCGCGTAGCCGCAGCGTGGACCCGTCTGCGCAGGTCGTCGCCGAGCTCGAGGTCCACCACATCCCCACGAAAGGACTGGACTGGCGGCCGGCGATGCGCGATCGGAAGCTCGACCGGCTCTGGCGCGTCGTGCATCCGCTCTCGCCACCAGGCGAGCTCATCGTCGAGCTTGCCTGCCTCCAGCAGGTCTCGCCGGCGCCGGATGTGCTCGGCGTAGTGGTTCTTGGGATCGGCCAGGTCTGTCGGACGGCCTTCGACGGTGGCGGAGTACAGCTCGCCCAGCTCCTGCCTGATCACGTCGAGCGACCGGTCGTCGATCGCGACGCGGTGGATCGCGACCACGAGCAACGCGTCGTCGACGTCGACCTCGATCAGTGCTGCCCGCAGCAGCGGCCCGGCGGAGAGCGACAGCGGCTCGCGTACGAACTCCGTCGCCAGCGCCAGCGCCAGCGGCCAGCGGTCGCCAGCCGGCGCGTCCCGCGCGTCGAGGACGTGGTACGCCGTCCACGGTGCTTCCTCGATCGCTGGGCGCGGGCGGCCGTCTGCCTCGGCGATCGTCGTACGCAGCATCTCGTGGCGCTGTACCACCTCGGCGAGGGAGCACTCGAGCGCGTCTCGGTCGAGTCGCCCACGCAGACGCAGAGCAAGCGGCGAGGTATGCAGCGGCGTGGCGCCGTGGAGCCGCTCGAGGAACCAGATGTGCTCTTGTGCGTCGGACACGATCGACGAGTCAACCCCAGCGGAAACCTTGGCTTGGAGGGTCGAGCCAGGCCCGGTGGCTCGATGCAGGTGTCGTCCCCGCAGGCGGTCGACGAGGTCGGTGTCGATGCGAATCGGCTCCCGCTGTCCTGAGTCCAGGAGCTGCTGGTGCGCCCAGGCCATGGCGAGCGACAGCTCAGCGCTCGTGGTCCAGCCGCGGTCGTCGCCCAACCGGCGAACGCTGTCTATCCACTCTCCGGCCACGGCTCGACGCTGGCGCGCCGAACCCGAGAGGAGCCTGGCGAGCATGCGCGAGTTCAACGCACGCAGATCTCGGTTGGGTTCGGTGCGATCACCGCTGGGAGGCAGCGGCCCGCACGCCTGCTCTTGCACCGAGGCAGACGAGGCGAGCGGGAGAGCGCGCTCCACCACCAGCGCTGCGTCGACGAGGCACTTGAGCAACGCGAAGCCAGGGAAGCGCTCGTGATGGTTGGTCCAATAGCCGATCCCCGAAGCGTCTCCGACGGCGAACAGGCCCTGGATGCCTGGGACTTGCACGCCGTCGTTCGTCTCGATGCCCAAGTGGTGGTAATGGTGCGAGACGCGCGCGAAGCGGTCGCGTCCGTTCGGCAAGCGAAGCCGCACGAGGTCGCCGAACATCGAGAACGCCCGCACCAGCTCGGGGAAGTGGTAATGCGCCTGGTGCCCGGCGAGAAGCTCGGAGCTGGTGCGGTGGTGGAACTCGTGTCCGATGCGCGCGCCGGCGAAGACGTCGACGCCTGCGAGCGTGTCGGTCTCGTAGCAGCCGAGTCCCGGGGCACCATCGCGAGCGACGTTTCCGAACGGGTGGATCATGTGCAGGGTGCTGTCGGTCAGCGGCAGGCCGGCCTCGTAGGCCAGCTCGTGGGCCGAGCGCCCGATCAAGCGATTGGTCGACAGGAAGAGCGTCCCGCCGGCCGAGCCTGCGGCGAGGATGACGACGTCGGCGTCCATACGCAGCATGTGGCCCTCGCCGTCGCGCAGCAGGACCGACTCGATGCGGTCGTCGGACAGCTCTAGGCGCTCAGCCTCGGCGGTCATCGTGCGCACCCCGGCGTCAGCGGCAACGCGCCGCAGCCAGTCAAGTACCGACTTGCCGTGGCCTTTGCCCGCCTGGTTCGCGCGTCCCCATTGCGGGCCGAACCACTCACGGCGGTCCTGCGCCGCGAAGCCCGCGTGTCGCTGCCACGCCTGGAGCTCTCTTGCGGCTAGCCGAGCGAACTCTCGCATCGCCGGCGTCGCGGCGCCGGCGTTGCGCTGAGCCAGCAGCTCGAGGATCTCAGCCTCCGCGTCGATGCGGCGATTGCTGATCCCGGCTCGCAATCGCATCCCGGATATCTGCGTGTTGCTCACGGGCCGCGGCTTGTCGACGAGTACGACGTCGAGCCACGGCGCCGCTCGGCGCGCCTTGATCGCCGCGGTCAGCCCTGCGAGCCCGCCCCCGACGACTAGTACGCCCATTGGCGAGGTGTGTAGTGAGCACTAAGATGGTTTAGCATTACTAAACAAGTATATGCATCCAGTGAACACCGTCGACGAATATCCACATCACCCGGTGCCAAGGGGGCTCGCTGAAATGACCGATCTCGACCACATCCGCGCGGAGATCGACACGATCGATCGCGAGATCGTCGCGCTCGTTGCCAGGCGCACCGAGCGTGTACGGCGCCTGCTCGAGCACAAGCACTCGCCCGATGCGATCAGGGTGCCGGCCCGCGAGCGAGAGGTCCTGGCCAACGTGCGCAGCGTCGCCGAGAAGACCGGCGCCGACCCCGACTTGGTCGAGCGGGTCTACGAGACGATGATCGCCGCCTTCGTCGAGTACGAGCAGCGCGAGCAGCGGCGTATCGCCGACCGCAACGCGGGTTGAGCAGGCCTCGATGAGCGACGGTCGCAGCTTCGTCTTCGTGGTAGTCGTCAACGGTGAGCGGCAGTACTCGATCTGGGAGGCTGGCCGCGAGCCGCCGCCCGGGTGGGCCGCCACCGGGTTCGAGGGCAGCAGAGAGGCGTGCCTCGAGGAGGTCGAGCGTGTCTGGACGGACATGCGGCCTTTGAGCGCCCGTCGTGACGACCGCTCCTGAAACGGTCGGTGATCCCACTGCCTAACGGCTTCCAAGCCCAGGTCGCCGGCTGGCTTGGTGCGCTGGGCGAGGCCCCGTTCCGGCTTCTCTTCCTGGCCCGCTCGAGCTCACAGCTGGGCGACTACGTCGCGCAGATCGCCGTCGCCTTCGCTGTCCTGGACCTGAATGGCTCGGCCGGTGACCTCGGCCTGGTGATGGCCGCGCGCACCGCGCCGATCATCTTGCTCACCGCCGTCGCCGGGGTGTGGGCTGACCGCCTCCCGCGGCAGCGGGTCATGCTGAGCGCTGACGTGCTCTGCGGTTTGGCCCAGGCGACGCTCGGCGTGCTCGTGCTCACCGGCTCGGCGGTTCTGTGGCACTTCCTCGTTCTCCAAGCGTTGGTCGGCATCGGCTTGGCCTTCTTCCGTCCCGCGGCTACGGGTGTGACGCCTAGCACCGTCAGCCCAGCACGCCTGCAGCAGGCCAACGGGCTGATCTTCCTGTCGATGAACGTGACCTCGATGCTTGGTCCCGCGGTCGGCGGCGCGCTCGTGGCCGGTTTGGGCAGCGGCACGGCGATCGCGGTCGACGCCGCGACGTTCGCCGTGAGTGCCTGCTTTCTCTTGGCAATGCGCGTCAAGCGCGTACCGCGGCCGGTCGCCCGGGAGGGCTTCCTGCGTGAGCTGGCGTCGGGATGGCACGAGGTGTCGTCGCGTCGCTGGCTATGGACCGGAATCCTCTACTTCGCGGCCTTGCAGGTCACCGTCTTCGGAGTGTTCTTCATCCTTGGGCCGGCGATCGCCGACGATCACCTTGGCGGCGCCGGCGCCTGGGCTGTGATCGTCAGCGCCTCTGGAGCTGGAGCGATCGTAGGTGGCATCGTCTCGCTGCGATGGCGTCCACGACGGCCGCTTGCGGTCTGCTTTGCGCTGTGGTCCCTGTGGTGCGTGCCATTGCTGGCCCTCGGGCTCGGCGCCTCGATCGTGGTGATCGCGGCGACGATGGTGCCCGCCGGCTTCGCGTTCTCGCTGGCCGGCGCGCTGTGGGAGACAACGCTCCAGCGCCATGTGCCCGAGCACGCGCTCTCGCGCGTGTCGGCCTATGACTGGATGGGATCGACCGCGCTGCGTCCGCTCGGCTTCGTGCTGGCCGGTCCGCTGGCCGCCGCATTTGGCGCCGAGGCTCCGCTCGTAGGGGCCGCCGCGGTGCTGGCGGCCGCAAGCGCCGCCACTCTGGCCGTCACCGAGATCCGCACGCTTCGAGCATCGCCCATCGCAGCGGTGATGCGTCCTTGAGGATGCCCGCCAGAGCTGGCACCTCGGCAATCGTCGGGAGCGCGGTTTGTGGGATAAGGCACCGGTTTAGGGAAAAGAGCGGGCCGGTGACGGGCCTTCCCTAAACGCGCAGGCCTCCAGCCTCCGCCAGGCAAGCCCCAACCCCCGTTGGTAGAGTCCCTCAAGACCCATGGTGGGCGTAGCTCAGCTGGTAGAGCTCCTGGTTGTGGTCCAGGCGGTCGCGGGTTCAAGTCCCGTCGCTCACCCCTTGTGAAGCCCCGCTTCGGCGGGGCTTTCTTTTACCTGGCGGCTGGTTCGGGACGTGGTGCTTGCCATCGTCGGGTGGCACGTTCAGGAACACCGCCGTTAGGCGGGGCTCCCGGTGGAAGAGCGGCGTGTCGATGATGTACGGTCCCGTTCACGGGACGGGGATTTGAGCGCGCTTTCTACCAAGCACGTCGTGTTGGGATTGCTCGTCGAGCGTTCGGGCTACGGCTACGACCTGCAGTTGCGCTTCAACGAGCGCTTCCGTTTTCTCAGTCTCTCCGAGAAGGTCACGTACAAGGTGATCGATCAGCTCAGAGACGAGGGTTGGATCGAGAGAGACAAGACCAAGGAGGCTGGGAAGACGGAGCGCGGTGCTCCGCGCGTGATCTACCGCGCCACCCCGGCGGGCCGGGAGGAGTTCAGCCGGTGGATCGCCGAGCCGTGTGAGATCAGCATTGCCCGCGAGGAGGTCCACGTCAAAGTTGTCCTTTCTCAGCCGCCGGACTGGCCGCGCGTGATCGAGCTCACCGAGAAGTTGGAGAAGACGTGCCTCGCTGCGATGCACGAGCTGCAAGCCGGCGGCCGACCGACGTTCGACCAGCTCTCCGATCCGGAGATCCCGTGGGACGTGGTCGCGGCGGTGCTCGTGGACGATGCGGAGTGCGCCCGTCTGCAAGGCATGATCGATTGGCTCCAGCGGACTCGGATCGTCGTCCGGCATCGAATGAATCCGCCTGCTCGGCGCACGGGGCGGCGGGCATGATCGTCTCGGATCCGCTGCTGTCGATCCAGAACGTCAGCAAGACGTACCACCGCGGTCCGCATGAGTTGCAAGTGCTTTGCGACGTGTCGCTCGACGTCTTCGCCGGCGACTTCATCGCGGTCTACGGTCAGCGCAATGCCGGCAAGACCACGCTCCTCAAGGTGGCGGCGGGGGTCGAGCAGCCCGACTCGGGAACGGTGAGATTCGCCGGGCTGGATCTGGCCGCGATGTCGCGACGTCGACTCGCCCAGCTGCATCGCGAGGAGGTCGGCTGGGTTCGTCGCGGCGGTCCGCAGAGTCAGGACCTCCGCATGCTCGACTATGTGGCGCTGCCGGTCCTCGGCGCGCTCGGGCAACAGGCCGCGCAACAGAAGGCGCGCTCAGCACTGGCGAAAGCCGGCGTTGACGACTGCGGCTTCGAGTGCTGGGGCAGTCTCTCCGATGCCGAGCGGATGGCAGTCGCGCTCGCCCAGGGGCTCGTGCGAGACCCGCGGGTGCTGCTCGTCGACGATCCGACGGCGGGCCTCGACGTGCTGGAGCGCGAGCGCATCGTCGCGCTGATCCGTGCTGTGGCCGACGAGGGGCGAATCGGCGTCGTCATGGTCGTGCCCGAACTCCCGTCGATGCTGCGAGCGCGCGATGTGCGGTCGCTGAGCGACGGGCGGCTGCTGGCGCCGGATCCGCCGCCGGGCGGGTACGGCGTCGTCGTCGACTTCCCCGGCGGCGAGCGGTCGGCCTGAGTGCTTGAGCTTCAGCGCGTCGTGAAGCACTACTCGTCGAGCGGCGGCGAGGTGGTGCGCGCGATCGACGACGTGACGATGTCGGTGGCCGCTGGAGAGCTGGTGGCGTTGTACGGGCCGAGCGGCTCAGGCAAGACGACGCTTCTGCTGATGGTGGCGGCGTTGCTGGCGCCGGACAGCGGTGAGGTGTTGGTCGGGGGGCGCGCGGTGTCGGCTCTGTCGTCGCGGGAGGGGGCGCGGTATCGGCGGCTCGAGCTGGGCTTCGTACGGCAGTCGCTCGACCTGCTGCCCGGTGTGCCGGCGCTCGACAACGCGGCGCTGAAGCTGTTCGACAACCGCGTCGGCGTGCGCGAGGCGCATCGCCGGGTAACGCCGCTGCTTGAGCGGCTCGGGCTCGGCAAGCGGCTGCACCATCGCGCGGAGGAGCTGTCGATGGGGGAGCGCCAGCGCGTCTTGATCGCGCGTGCGCTCTCGACGAGACCGCAGTTGGTGCTCGCCGACGAGCCGACCGGCAGCCTCGACACGCAGCGTAGCCGCGAGGTGCTGGGGCTGCTCAGCGAGATCTGCCGAGAGGACCGCGTGGCGATGCTGCTCGTGACGCACGACCCGCAGGCCGCGGCGATCGCCGATCGGGTGCACACGCTGCGCGATGGTCGGCTGTTCGACTACGAGTCTGACACCGGCTTTGCACCCCCTGCCATCGGCACCTGACGCCGATGGTGCTGCTGAAGCTGTCGAACCTCGTCCATCTTCACCGCGTGCGCCTGCGTGCGCGCTGGGTGCAAGAGCTGCTGGCGGTCGTCGGCATCGCCATCGGCGTCGCCCTTCTGTTCGCAGCCTCCGTCGCGAACACCAGTCTCATCGGCTCGGTGACGCAGCTTCAATCCGGGCTGGTCGGGGACGCACGGCTGCAACTCGTGGCGCGCAGCCCCCAAGGCTTCAGCGAGAGACTGCTCCCGCAGGTGCAGGACACGCCCGGCGTCAGCGCGGCGGCACCACTGCTTGAGACCTACGCGACGGTGGCGGGTCCGAGAGGCGAACGGCCAGTCGTGCTCGTCGGGGCTGACCCGCGGTTCGCAAGACTCGGCGGCCCGCTGCTGAGACGCTTCACCGCGACTGAGCTGGCCCAGCAAAGAGCGCTTGCGCTGCCGTCGCCGATTGCGCGTCAAGTCGGTGCCGGGTTCGGCCAACGCGTCACGCTCGACATCGCCGGGGCGCGGCACGTCGCGCCGGTGGGCGCGCAGCTCTCCTCCGACGACATCGGATCGCTGGTGAACAACCCGATCGCCCTGGCCCCGCTCGACTACGCCCAGGAGCTCGCCGGGATGGAGGGCCGCGTGACGCGAATCTTCGTCGTCTCTCGTCCCGGCAGCGACACGCAGGTCGAGGCCGCGTTGAAGCGTGTGGCGGGTCCCGGCGTGAACGTTCGCTCGGGCGACTTCGACGTGGCGCTGTTCAAGCAGGCCGCAGCGCCGACGAGCCAGTCCACCGCTCTGTTCTCTGCATTCAGCGCTTTGGTCGGGTTCCTGTTCGCCTTCAGTGCGATGCTGCTCACCGTTCCCCAGCGTCGGCGCCTGATCGTCGACCTGCGACTCGCCGGGCACGACGCGCCGGTCGTGATCCAAGTTCTGCTGTTCGACGCGCTCGTGCTGGGCGTTGCAGCCGCAGGACTGGGGCTCGCCATCGGCGATCTGCTGTCGCGACATCTGTTCCGCGAGGTGCCGGGCTACCTCGCGGCGGCGTTCCCGGTCGGGGCGCAGCGAGTCGTGACGTGGCAGAGCTTCGCGCTGGCCATCGGCGGCGGACTGCTGGCGGCCATGGTCGCGGTGCTCAGCCCACTTCGCGACATCTTCTCGCGCCGGCCGCCGATCGGAGAGTCGTCGCAGCCGAAGCGGCGCCACGAGGGCCTTTGGCTGTTGGGCGCCGGCGGCGTCTGCCTCGCAGCCACCACGGGGATCTTGCTGTTTGCTCCCGCCGCCGCACTGATGGGCATGCTGACGCTCACAGCGGCGATGCTCCTGCTGATCCCGCTCGTGCTCGATGGGGCGGCGGCGCTCATCGCTCCGGTGCAGCGCCGCATAAAAAGCGTCGTCCCGTTCCTCGCGCTGACCGAGCTGCGGGCGCGATCGACGCGAGCACGCTCGCTCGCGGTCGCAGCGACGGGTGCCGTGGCGGTATTCGGCAGCGTCGGCATCCAGGGCGCGCACGGCGACCTGCAACGAGGGCTGGACCACGCGACGCGCGACCTGAACGCCATTGCTGACGTGTGGGCGAGCCCTGCCGGATATCCCAACCTGTTTGCCACCACGCCGTTCCGAGCGGGCGCGGCGCGCGAGCTGGCAGCCGTGCCCGGCGTTCGTGCCGTGCGCCTCTACCGATCGGGATTCTTGGACTACAAGGACCGGCGAATTTGGGTTCTCGCTCCTCCGACAGCGGCGAGCGCACCGATCCCGCGCAGCCAGCTCCTCCACGGCGACTACGACGAGGCGACGCGCCGAATTCGCGCGGGCGGATGGGCCGTGGTCGCAGAGGTACTGGCGAAGCAGCATGGCTTGAGGATCGGGCAGGTGTTCACGTTGCCATCCTCGCGGCCGACGCGGTTTCGCGTGGCAGCGATCAGCACCAACATCGGGTGGCCGACGGGAGCCGTCATCGTCAACGCCAAGGACTTCGCGCGAGCGTGGGGCAGCGCAGAGCCCAGCGCCTACCAGCTGCTGCTTTCGCCGGGTGCCTCGCCGGCTGCCGCGCGCGACGGCGCGCTGCGCGTGCTCGGCCCGCATTCGGGGTTCGCCGTTGAGACGGAAGGCCAGCGGGTGGCCCGTCATCGCGCCGCAAGTCGGCAGGGGCTGCAACGGCTGACTCAGATTGCCTTCCTCGTGCTGGCCGCGGCCGTGCTTGCGATGAGTGCAGCGATGGGGGGCATGATCTGGCAGCGCCGCGCACGCCTCGCTCGGCTCAAGGTCGATGGCATGACCGAGGGCCAGCTGTGGCGGGCGATGCTGCTGGAGAGCGCGGTCCTCCTGGGCGCGGGCTGCCTGACCGGCGCGGCGTTCGGCCTCTACGGGCAAGTCCTTCTCAGCCGGGCGCTCTCGGCTGTCACAGGGTTTCCAGTCGTATACGGGGTGGCGGGCATGGTCGCAATCACGAGCGTGGTGATCGTGACCGCCGCCGCGGTCGTGGTGGTCGCGCTTCCTGGATTGGTCGCGGCTCGCGTGAGACCTGCCGTAGGTCTTCAAGACTGAACGGAAGGGTGGGGAAATTGGCCTCGTAGGCTCCGCGCTGGATGCCGCCTACCGCTGGTGTAGACCCGTTGCCCCTGCGCCCGTCACAGCTCCGAGCGCTTGTCGCCGCCACGGCGCGCGAGCTCGTGTGGGGCCGCGCGGCCGTCTCGCGAGAAATTCGGCGTTGGCGCGCCGCGGCCGAGCGGATCCCCGACCCGCACATCAAGGCCGATGCGCTCTACGTGCTCGCGCGCAAGCGCGGAAATACTGACGGCGCAGCCCTGTTCTGGACGCTCACTCGCCGACGCGATGAGGGGTTGTTGCGGCTTCTCGTCGCGCACGAGTTGATCTGGGACTTCCTCGACAACGTGAGCGAGCGCGGTGCACATGTTGGCCAGCACAACGGGCGTCAGCTTCACCTCGCGATCGTTGAGTCGCTGGATCCCGGGCTACCGACTTCCGACTACTACCGCTACCACCCCTGGCACGACGACGGCGGGTTTCTGCGGACGCTCGTCGAAGCGTGCCGGGTGGGCGTCGAGCGCCTGCCCTCCTATCGGATCGTGCGTGCGACCGCCATTCGAGAGGCGCGACGTGCGGCCGTCCAGAGCATCAACCATGAAACTGAACCCACGCGCCGCGATCGCGAACTGCAAGCCTGGGCGCACGGCGAGTATCCGGGCCGGCACTCGGTTAGCTGGTTCGAGCTGACGGCGGCAGCGAGCGCATCGCTCGTGATCCACGCCCTACTCGCGCTCGCGGCTAGGCCACGCACGAGCGCGCGCGAGGTCCGAGAGACGTACGCCGTGTACTTCCCGTGGGTGTCGCTCGCGGTCGTGATGCTCGACAGCTATGCCGATCAGCACGACGACGCTGCCGAGGGAGCCCACAGCTACTTCGCTCACTACGAGAGCGACGCGCAGGCGTTCGAGCGGCTGCGCGAGACCATCGTGCAGTCGGCACGCGGAGCGCTGCAGCTCCCGAACGGCGAGCGTCACGCGGTGCTCGTCGGCTGCATGATCGCGATGTATCTCTCGAAGGACAACGCTCGCGCGCCGGAGCTGCAGGCTACAACGCGCGACCTCGCGCGTGCGGGTGGATCGTTGACGTGCTTGCTCATGCCGATCCTGCGGGCTTGGCGCATCCGCTACAGACAGCAGGCGGCCTGATCCGCTGAGCGGACACGCCGAGCAGCATGGTTGCGCGTAACTAGTCCCCGACAGGGACTAGGCACAGCGATACGCCGGAAATAGTTTCCGCTTCGCGCTCAGCGACCATCGGCGGCATCCAATTCGTTGAAGGTCGCATGTGGTTGGCGGTTGGTCCCCCCGACTCCGATCACCGGGTGCAGCGGGAGGAGGGCAAGGCAGGGACGCGTCGGTCCCCCAACGGCGCGTCCTGCCTCCTCCCGCGGCTCGCCGTTGACCACGACTCACCGGAGCACCGCAGATGACCAGCTCGCAGGGACACGACGACGAACTGCCACGAGCGACCCTCGCGTGGCAACTCGTGTTGCTCCGTGCGCTCGCCAGTCACGCCGGCGCGCTCGCGGTCGGCATCGAAGGGCGGTTGGAGGCCTTCCAGCCCGACGCCCTGAACAGCGGCCAGGGCGTCGCGCTCAGCTCGGCTGAGCTGAACCAAGTCATCGACGGCGCGCTCGAACTGCAAGACCTGTCCGATGTCATCGGCGTCATCGCGGGCAGCTTCCCGGCCGCCGACGCTTTGCTGGTTCTGTCTGCGGAGGAGGTCGCCGACGAGGCCGCGCACGCGCTGAGGGCCGGGAGCGCTTACCGCCGCGGCGTCGTCCTGAGCGCGCAACTCCTGACGCCGGCCGCGGGCTTCACCGCGCTCGCCGATGCGATCTCGAGCGACACGAGCCTGGTGTCGCGGTGGGGCGCGCTAACGGTGCGCGAGCTGTTGACGGCGTTCCGCGATTGCGACGACCTGCTCGTCCGCCGGGTCTGTCGCGCCGCCCGAATCCATCCGGACGCCGAATGGGCGACCCTGGAGTACGACGCGGTGGTGCGCGTCGCCGATGCCCTGCGATCGGTTGCGAATGCCTGACGGGCAAACCCGTCCCTCGACGCGCGATGAGGCGTCGGGGCCTCCGAGGCGACTCGTGCACGAGGCGCGCGCGAGCCTGCGCGCGACGGTGGTCTACGCGAGCGCGCTAAGCGATCGGTTTGAGTTGGCCTGCGCGTCGGAACCGAGCCTCCTCGACGGCATCCCACCCGAACTCCTCCTGCACCTCGCGGCGGTGTCCGAAGCATTCCACGACGGCGCTCGGCACACGCTCTGGTTCATCGAACCGGAGCTTGCCCGAAGCGCGCAGGTCATCGCGGGTCTTGCCCGCGACGGCGCGGGCGCTCCACCGGCCGACGACTCTGATCGAGCTACGAGGATGGACGGCCAGCAGTGAGACATTCCGACGCACGATCCCGAACAGTTCTTCGTCGGGCTCGCAGCCGTCGCCACCATGATCCGTGAGCGCGACGGCCTCTCACAGCGAGAGGTCGCGCGCCGCGCCGGAATCGGTCGGCCCCTTATCTCGAAGATCGAGAGAGGTCGAGCGAATCCCACTGCGATGTGTCTCGACAAGCTCGCGAAGGGCCTCGGTCTGGCCGGGGTCGCCGAGCTCGCGACGCTTGCCGACGAGAGCGCGACCAGGCTCGCGGCCAGCATGGTCAGACCGAACGCGTAGCGAGCGCCGGGCGACCGTCTCGCGGCCGCGTGCGGCGGCGCCGCGGCTACTGCCCTTGTCGCGTGGCGCGCCGCAGGCGGCCCGCGACATACGCCGCTCTACCCGCCGTGGGCCCAGCGCGGGACGATGCAGTCGCTGCCGCTGATGCGCCCGTGGTCGCTGATTTCAACCTCGTATGAGGCGAAGTTGGGCGATGTCGTGGTGGTCTCCTTGATCGTCACCAGCTCGTGCGACAGCTGCTTCACGCCGTTTACCTCCACATAGCCGCCGCCACTGACCGAGCCGCCTCCGAACTCGTCCGTCAGCTCGATCTCGAAGTCCTCTGCACAGAAGTCGAGCCTTCCGGTCGTGACGATCACCTGTGTCTCGCCCGCCTGCGAAATCCGTGCAGGTTTGGCGATGCTGGTGCTCGCCAGTGCATACCCTGTTGTGGTGGCGCTCAGCGGGCAGGTCGCCGACGTTTCGCAGAAGTACTCCACCGTCGATCCGGCTCGTCCGAAGTACTCACATCTCGATCTGCCGCTCGTCTGCCAGTAGAGCGGAGGCGCTGCCACTCCGTCATCGCTGTAGCGCGTGATGAATTCAGTCAACGGGGCATGGAGTCCGAACGTGCATCTCGCCTGGTGCCCGAAGCTCATTCTGGCTGACGAGCTCGCCTTGACGCGGACGGTGGAGCTGGGCGTCAGCTTCGTGGGCTTCTTGACCGATTTGAACACGGGTGCGCCTGCGGCGTAGGGAGGAGCGCTCACGACCACGCCGTATTCCCGGCACAGAAGGTCCCCTGAAGCCCATCTGGCGCAGGGATTCGTCTGAGTCGCCTTCCTGGCCTCACTTGGCCCGGCGCTCGCGCCTGCGAGCGCCACCGCCGCGACTGCCAGAAACAGTGCCTGATGTCTCAATGAGTCCTCCTCGTTGCGTTGGGAAGGGTCGTGAGCAGTGAGGCGCTGATGCCGAACAGCACGCCGGCGAGCGCGAACAGGTAGTCGCGCCACTCATCGAAGCGGCTTTCGAGCAGCTCGCCGTGATCCTCCTCGCCGACGTGCCGCGCCTCAGGCGTGGCAACGCGGACAACCGGCAGCCCGGCCTCCGTCGCCCGCAAGATCGTGAACGCTCCCGTGCTGCGCAGGGTGACCGAGAGCCGGGACGCCGTCGTGTCCAGCAGCGTCGTCGCGCGTCCTTCGATCACGACCGTCGGGCGCAACGCCCAGATCACCGCAGAGTCTCCAGGCGCAGAGACGTCGAGTCTTGCGACCTGAGACGCATAGATCGGGGCGGGCGCGTCGTAGCGGAGCAGCAGCCTCAGGACGACTCGGACGGGGGATGGCACGCAGGGCCTTGGCACTGCATGGTGGCGGTCCGAGACGGAGATCGTGAACGTCGCGTCGGCGTCAGTGCATCCGACGTTCAGTCTGACGCGACGCGCCCTGAAGCGGAACGTCTCTCCCTCCCGATCGGTACCGAGCGTCACGCCAGGTCGCGCGGCCGCCGCCATCCTCAGACCCAGCAATGCGTCCCCGTCGACGGCAAAGTCCTCGCTGGCGATCGCGCGCTGCGCCGGCGCGTCGCACCCGCCGCCGAGCGCCCGCGCCAGCTTCAGGCAGGCAGCTGGCTCCGCGACCGGGACCGTGACCTCGATCGATTGTCGCCTCAGCGTGCTCGCCGCCTCCGGACGTTCGATGGAGAACGAGCGGGCGCTGAGCTCCGCCGAGGCCATTCCGGCGGAGGCACCTCTCACGTCCACGTTCCGCAGCGCCTGCGGCGACGAGACCTCTACGGAGGCAGCTGCGCTCGAATGCCACCTATGCGGGATCGTGAGCACGGCCACGCCGAGCAGCGCAGCTGCGACGGCTGTGACGAGCGGCCGCGTGAACGCCCACCGTGGTGCGGGCGCCGGCGCGGCGACCTTGTGCGGGATCGCCTGCGGGCGGCCTCGCTGCGGATGGCGCAGCAGGCTGACTCCCGCGAGTACCAGCAGCAGCGCGTCGAACGCGACGCGCCATCCTGCCGCCAGCGCTCGCCGTGACAGCGATCCCGAATGACGGAGACGCGGCATTCTGCGCGACCCTAGTGGTGGCCGCCATCACATCGCGCCAGCTGAGTCGGGTCACTGCACCTCGGACTCAGGCGGCGGAAGCTGATACTCCGCCGAGCGCTCGACGGCGCTGGCGCCATCGACCCCCGCCAGCCGATCGAGCGCCGACGTCTGCGCGAGGCCGACGATCGTGCCCACGACCGGCAGCGTCTGCGTGACCTCCAGCCCGGCGGCGCGCAGCCGCTCGACGACCACGTCGAACGGCTGCGCAGCGTCGACCGCCACCACGACCTCGACGGACGGTCTGCTGCTGGAGGCCATCCACTATGTATACCGCCGTTCCCGGGTCCGGCTACGGCGCCTGCACCAACCCGCTGCCGACATCGGCAGGGGACAGCGGCGTGAGCGACGCCGCCGACCCGATCACGGCACGCGCGAGCGCGCTTCCGCGCAGGCCGGTCGCTTGCGCATGCAGCGCAGCGATGCCTGCGACGAAGGGCGTCGCCATGCTCGTGCCGCTGATCGAGCGGTAGTCGGTCGGACGCGGCCAGCTGGAGTGCACGTCGACCCCGGGGCCGGCGATGTCGACCTGCGCCGCCGTCCCGCCGTTCGGGTCGCTCTCGTTCGAGAAGTCGGCGACTTCGGCGCGACCGTCGATCGCGGCGACGGCGAAGATGCTCGGGCAGTTGGCGGGGCGCCCGACCGGCGCCGGAATTCCTGCCGCGCGCTGGTTGTCGTTGCCGGCGGCCGCGAAGATCACGGTTCCGCGCGCCAGTGCGCGCTGGGCGATCTGCTCGTACACGGGTGAGTGCGGCGCGCCGAACTGCTGCGGCGCGCCGAGCGACATGGAGATCACGTCGCAGCGGTGCTCCAAGGCCCAGGAGATCCCGGCGATGATGCCGCCGTCCCCGCCGCGGCCTCTGTTGGAGAGCACCTTGCCGACGTGCAGCGCCGCCGCCGAAGCGGCGCCGTAGCGCGGCTCGGTCGCCGGTGTCCGCGTGCCGCACGCGATCCCCGCGCAGTGCGTGCCGTGGCCGTTGCCGTCATCGACCGCCTCGCCCGGGACGAACGACTCGGTGACGATCGGCCGGCCGGCGAAGTCGGCGTGTCCGAGGTCGATGCCGGTGTCGAGGATGGCCACCCGCACGCCGCTGCCGTCGAAGCCGGTCGGGTGCAGGCCGGTGGCGTGCATGCCCCACGTCTCACTGGCGTCGTCCTGCCAGGGTGGCCCGACCACGGCCGGTGCCGAGATCGCCACCAGTACCCGCTCGGGCTCGACCGCCAGAATCGGCTGGCTGGCGTCCGCGGCGGCGATGCCGAGCGCCTCGATCCGCTCCGGCGGCGGCGCTGGGAGGACCGCGACGCCGAGGCTCTCGTAGAAGACACCGTGCGATGCCTCCGGATCGGACGCCGCCTCGATCCCGACGCTTGACAGCACCTCCACCTGCGCCGTCTCCTGCAACAGGTTCATGCCCGCCTCGTGATCGTCCTCGGGCAGCAGCACGAGGTAGCGCCCTGTGAGCGCGCCCGCCGTCTCGCGTGCCTGGACCATGTCATGTGAGCTCATGAGAGCAATCTACATAATACCTGTTGATTGATCAGAAGTTGTCGTGTGGACCCCAGATCGATCGGACCGGCAGCGAGCGGCGACGCGCCAAGCGCCGCGCTTGCGCAGACCAGCACCCTCGCATTCCCTCGATCGGACGTCATATGCTGCGCCGGCGCCGGGCGACGCCGAGATCTGGGCGAGCGACGGCGCTGTTGGAGGAGATGTCGACTGCAGGACCGGGATGACCGGTCGGAAGGGGTATTGATGAGTCGCATGAAGCTCACCGCCATCGGACTGGCGGTCTGTGTGCTGCTGGGTGTCGTGGGCGTGGCGACGGCCACAGCCGCCGGGCCGGCGAGAACGACGATCAGAAGCACCACGTCGTTCAAGTTCAAGCCGAACCGCTACATCCAGGACGGCCTGCGCTGGGCCAAGGACACCTACGCGGTCAGTTCCGGTGGGACGCTGCACGTCGTCAACGGCGACGGCAGCGAGGGTCCGCACACGTTCACGGTCCTCGCGAAGAGAGACGTGCCGAAGACCATCAGAACGCTCTTCAACTGCAGAGCGTGCAACCAGCTGACGAGAGCGCACGGCGCGGACCCGAACACCGAGGGGCCGCCGAGATTCCCGTTCCTCGAGAACGGCGTCGGTCAGGACACGCCGCCGAACATCGACCGTCCCGGCGACTCCGCGCTCGTCGGCGAGAGAGGCAGAAAGGGCGAGTTCATCGACCTGAGAGTCACCGCCAGCGCCGGCACGACGCTCCACTTCATCTGCCTCATCCACCCGTGGATGCAGGCGAAGGTCGAGGTCCAGTAGCGCCGCACCTCGCCATGCGAGCTCGCATCAGCGTGAGGACCCTGGCACTCGCCGGGGTCCTCACGTGGTGCCTCGCGGGACCGACACCCGCCGGCGCCCGCACGTTGGACTACTGGGTCGCCGCCGTCCCGACGTCGTGGAACATCGTCCCGAACGGTCGCGACGCGATCATGGGGACGACGATCCCGCTCGCGGACGCGCTCTTCCCGACGGTCGTCTATCGCCGCTTCACGCCGCACTGGCGCAGAGCGGAGGCCAACGCTCCGCGTTCGAGCGCGGACGGTCTCGTGATCCCCGGCCCGCTGATCCATGCGCGCGCCGGCGATCAGCTGAGGATCCACTTCAAGAACATGGACACGCTGCGGCACGAGCCGCACTCGATGCACTTCCACGGCGTGCACTACCGGCCGAGCTCCGACGGCACCTACGTCCCCGGTGTCTCCGGCCGCGACGCCGAGGTGAAGGTCGGCCAGACGTGGACCTATCGGCTCACGGCCGGCGAGGACTCGGTTGGCGTGTGGCCCTACCACGACCACTCTCCGTCGATGATGGACTCGATCGACGGCGGCATGTTCGGGATGCTGTCGATCCTCGGCCGTCGCGAGCACGCGCCGGACCGCGAGTTCCAGGTCGTCTTCTCGCCGTTCGGCAAGTTCATGGCGATCGACGGGCGCGCGTTCGTCGGCAACACGCCGGTCTTCGAGTCAAAGGTCGGCCAGCTCGTGCAGTGGGACGTGATGGCGATGGGCTCCGACTTCCACACCTTCCACGTCCACGGCCATCGCTGGATGGGGCCGGACGGCCGCTCGCGTGACACGCAGGCGATCGGACCGGCCGAGAGCTACCGCTTCCGCTGGCGCGAGGACGCGTCCGGCACGTGGCTCTACCACTGCCACGTGGAGGACCACATGATGCGCGGCATGATCGGCACTTACCGCGTCTCGCGCGGATGAGACGGACGGCGGCAGCGGCGGTCGTCGCGCTCGCGCTGCTGCTTGCGTCCGTCGCGGGCGCCGGCGCGGCGACGCAGTCCGTCGACGTCCAGTTCGACACCTTCTCCCCGTCGCAGCTCGACCTGCTGCCGGGGGAGACGGTCACGTGGTCGAACGTCAGCCCGCGGGTCCACACCGTCACCTCGGACAGCGGGCTGTTCGACGCGGGGGAGCTGGGCCCGGGCGCCGTGTTCGTCCGCGGCTTCGACGATCCCGGCGCCTACGCCTACCACTGCACGATCCACGCGGGCATGGTCGGCGAGATCGACGTGCGGCGCGTGATCCTCGGGCCGCTGCCGACGGTCGTCGTGCCGGCCGGAGAGCGCGTCGAGCTCGGCGGCCGTGCGGCCGACGTCGGGCGGCCGGTGAGTATCCAGCGCAGCGTCGGCGGTGGCGCCTTCGCGACGGTGGCGAGCACGTCTCCGGCGCCGGACGGCAGTTGGAGAACGACCGTCGTGGCCGAGTCGACGAGCGACTTCCGCGCGACATCTGGCGCAGAGGTGAGTCAGACGCGACGGCTGCTGGTCAGCGAGCGCCGTGTGCAGCTGCGCAAGACGAGACGCGGCGTCGTTGTCACGGTGACGCCCTCCGTTCCGTACGCCCGCGTCATGCTCCAGGCCGACCTGCACGAGCGCTTCGGTTGGTGGCCGATCGCGCGCTCCCGGCTGGACTACCTGTCGCAGGCAAGCTTCCGCGTGCGCAAGCCGGCGCGAGTGCGGGCGGTGCTGGTGGCGAAGGACGGCTGGACACCGCTGGCGACAAGCCCCGTCGTCGTACTCGGCCACGCCAGACCGACACACATGGGCGGCATGCACATGCACGCCGTGGCGCGGCGGCTCAGCTGAGCGCGTCGCCCGTCGCGACGAACAGGATCGGGCCGCCCGCCAGCTCACCGCGGCGCACCATCGCGAGCAGGCCGGCCATCGCCTTGGCGGCGTAGACCGGGTCGAGCGCGACGTGCGGCAACGTCGCGCGCAGTGCGGGGTAGCGGTCGTGCAGCAGGGGAGCAGGCATCGCGTCCGCCAGCGTCGCAACGACCGAGCGGTCCTGCGCCGCATGGCTACCCTGAGCACATGACCCGAGGCCATGACGTCACCCACGCGCCGCTCGGCCGCCGCATCCGGCTGGAGCTCGGCGGCGAGACCGTCGTCGACACGCGCGACGCGATCCTGCTGCACGAGACGGGCATCCGGCCGCGCCTCTACGTCCCGCTCGCCGACGCGCGCGCGGAGCTGCTGCGCCCGAGCGAGAGACACACTCACTGCCCGTTCAAGGGCGACGCGACATACCGCACCGTCGAAGCCGGCGGCACGCGCTCGGACGACGCGTTGTGGGTCTACGACGATCCGATGCCCAGCGCCCGCTGGCTGCTCGGCTACGCCGGCGTCTACGAGAATCGTTTCGACCGGCTGCTCGACGGGGACGAGCCGGTCGAGCGGATCGCCGCCTGAGCCGGCCGCTCAGCGCAGCAGCAGCTCGAGCGCGCGCTCCTGTGCGCCCGAGGCCTCTGGATGCGTGTAGAACGCGAGGTGCGTGCCGCCGTCGAGCGTCAGCAGCTCGGCGTTGGGGATCGTCGTCGCCGCGACGTCGCTGTAGTCGGGCGTGACGTCGGTGTCGACGCTGCCCTGCACGATCAGGCACGGCGCCTCGACCCGCTCCAGCTCCAGCGACTCGATCGCCTCGAACTGGTCGATGTCGTTGCCGTAGCCGGCCTGTCGGCCGTCGTGGCGCAGGACAGACGCGTCGAGCTCGAGCACGAAGCGGCGCTTGTCGTCGTCGCCGAACACCTCGCGGGTGCGCTGCTCCAGCTCCTCCTTCGACAAGGAGCCCTCCGCCTCCAGCGTCGCCTGGATCAGCTGCTTCGGCGCGTGCGCGGACATCGCCCTCAGCAGCCAGTTGCCGGCGCGCGTAGTGAACATCAGCCGCGTCGGCACGTCCTCGTGCGGACGCGGATACGCCTTGCTGACGGCGTCGAGCGCAACGATCGCGCGTACGCGGTCGGGGTGGCGCACCGCGAGCCGGTAGCTCGACGGGCCACCGCCGGACCAGCACAGCACGCCGACCCGCTCCACCCCCAGCGCGTCGAGCAGCGCCGCGTGCAGGTCGGCCTGCGCGTCGATCGTCGCGCAGTCGCCGAGCGCGGTTCCGAGGTAGCCAGGACGGGAGGGGAGGATCGCCTTGACGCCCGCGCCGGGATCGTCGGTCATGAAGCGAGCCATCGCCGCCGCCTGATCCCAGCCGCCCGGCGTGCCGTGCACGACGAGCACCGGCGCTCCCTCGCCGACGACGGCGACCTCGACGGGCCCGAGGCGGGTCTCGACGACCTGCGGCTCCGGTCGAGCGCTGCGATCGGATCGTGCG
This sequence comes from Conexibacter sp., assembly GCA_035264605.1. Lineage (GTDB taxonomy): Bacteria > Actinomycetota > Thermoleophilia > Solirubrobacterales > Solirubrobacteraceae > Conexibacter. The sequence goes on from DATFPW010000049.1 coordinate 39,351, forward strand.
GACATGGCGGACAAGCTACGCGGGGTGTCGGCGATTCGAACCCCGAGCCCTGGGGCAGAACGGCCCGCATGGACGAATTGGCACCCGGCTTGTGGCACTGGACCGCCTTCCGCAACACGATCAGACGCACCGTCCACTCGGCCTACGACGAGCGCAGCCGCACGCTGATCGATCCGATGCTCCCGGACGAGGGACTCGCCTGGTTCGCGGACCACAACCCGCCTGAGCGGATCGTGCTCGCAGGCGAGACGGGTGCGCTCGCCGTCGCCGACGGCCTCCTGCGTGATGACGACGGCGAGCTCGGCTTCATGCCGGACTTCCTGCTCGGCGACGATCCCGAGAGCGTGAAGCGCGGACTCGCCGACTCCTATCTTCGGATCGCCGAGACGCTCGACTTCGACGTGCTGCTGCTCGCGCACGGCGAGCCGCTCGTCGGCGGCGCGCGCGAGGCACTGCGGAGCTTTGCCGCGTCGCAGGTGCGCGAGGCCGCATAGGCGCGCGCGTCAGCTGGGCGGACGTGCGGCGCGGACCGCTATGAGTGCCAGGCCGATCGCCAGGACGTCCTCGCCCACAGCGATGAGTGGATCGGGCAGGCCAGTTTGGCGCCCGAGTGCCGCGCGCGCCCGCTCGCCTGCGAAGGCACTGAGCCCCGCGACGGCACTGCCGATCGCGGCGCCCGGAGTCCCTGCGACCAGCCAGCCCGCCGCCGCGCCGCTGCTGAGCCGCGCCACGAGCCCGGGCGGCGAGGTCCGCGAGGGCGTCTGCGGCAGCTTGTCGAGCACGAGCTCACCCGCGACCGCCACCAACGGCGCGAGCCGTCGCGTGCCACCGCCGAGACGCCCGCGCACCGCCAGTGCTCCCCACGGCATCGCGGTGCGGAGGCCGCCGCCGGCGCCCATCAGCGCGGCGGCGCGCATGGCTGCAGGCGTCGTTTGCTGGTGAGCGGCAGACATAGCTCGCCACCAGCGTGGCAGAGTCGTCGTGCGCTGGTGCGAATTCACGACTCGCTCCAGCACCTCGGCTACGCGATCCCACCGCAGGCTGACGCCGCCTGGATGGGGGAGGCGGGACCGGGCCCGAGCTAACCTCGACCCGAATCCGGACTATCGTTGAACGAGCCATGAGCGCTCCGTCCGTCCACCATCCGCTGTTCGCGCGCTTCTACACGCACGTGCTCGCGCGCAACGAGCCGGCGGAGCTGCGCGCCTATCGCGACGAGCTGCTCGCCGGCATGTCCGGCCGCGTCGTCGAGGTCGGCGCGGGCTCCGGCGCGAACTTCCCGCATTACCCGACCGAGGTGACCGAGGTGGTGGCGGTCGAGCCGGAGTCCTACCTGCGCGAGCAGGCGGTGACTGCAGGCGCGCAGGCGGGCATCCGCGTGACGGTGCTCGATGGCATCGCCGACGCGCTGCCGCTCGAGGACGCCTCGTGCGATGCCGCCGTCGCCTGCCTCGTGCTGTGCACGGTGCCCGACCAGGCGACCGCGCTCGCGGAGCTGCGGCGTGTGCTTAAGCCCGGCGGCGAGCTCCGCTTCTACGAGCACGTGCGCGGCACGACGCCGCGCATGACGCGCTGGCAGCGCGTCGCCGACCGCACGTTCTGGCCGCACCTGTTCGGCGGCTGTCACACCGCCCGCGACACCGTCGGCGCGATCGAGGCGGCCGGCTTCGCGCTCGAGCGCCACCGCGACCTCCAGCCGCAGTCGATCCCGCGCTTTCTGCCGGCCTACCCGCAGACGATCGGCGTCGCGCAGCGGACCTAAGCGGCCCGCTCCTCCTCCACCGCCAGCGCCAGATACACGCAGGCGACGTCACGCGGGCGCGCGAGGTCGATGCCGGCGAGCTGCTCGATGCGGTTGACGCGGTAGCCGAGCGTGTTGCGGTGCACGTGCAGCGCGCGGCTCGTGCGGGCGCGGTCGAAGCCGCAGCGCACGAGCGTGCGCAGCGTGTGAATCAGGTCCGCGCCTTCGCCGCCGCGCGCGAGCGGCTCGAGCACGCGCTGGCACAGCACGGTCGCGATGCGCGGCGAGCGTGCCAGCAGCAGCTCGAGCGGGTGCGAGGCCGGCGTCAGCACGCCCGCCAGCCGCACGCGCCGACCGTGGTCGACGAGCAGCTGCAATTCCTCGCGCACCGTCGCGAGCGTTGCCCGCGGCGTCTCGTCGGCGAGTGCCAACAGCGCCTGCGGCCCCTCGCCGAGGTCTTCCGCTGCCGGCGCGACGAGCGCAAGCCCGAAGACGCGGTCGCCCTCGCTCACGGCGAGGCGCCCTTCGCCGCGCAGCCGCGCAGCCAACGCGGCGTGCCGTCGCGGTGAGGCGTCCGGGATTGCCGCTGCGAACGGCACATAGCACTCGCGCAGCGGGAAGTCGAGCTGCCGCGCGAGCTCGCGCTCATCGGGCGTCAGCGGCGAACCGTCGACAATCCGCTCGACCAGCTCGCGCGCGCCACGCTCCTCCTCAGAGACGAGCCGCTCACGCTCCGCAAGGTAGGTCTCGGTGACCACGTTAGACAGCAGGTCGACATAGAGCATCGCCAGCTCGGCGGCGTCGAGCAGCACATCCTGCTCGTCGGGCGTCGCATGGCGGCGCAGGATCTGCCAGCCGAAGCGTCCCGCGATGCGGTAGGCGTGCAGAAGGTCCTCGAGCGGAACCCCCTCGTCGGCGCGGGCGCGCACCGACTCGCGCAGTTCGTCGAGCGCGATCGGGGCTGGCTCGCCGCCGGACGTGAGCCATTGGTGCCACAGGCGCAGGCCGCGCTCGCAGCTGTCGAGCACCCCTGCCTCTGAGACCTCGTGGGAGAGGCGCTCGTAGCTGCCGATCTGCTTGCGCAGCTCGACGAGCATCTCGCGCGCCGCCTCCGAGCGGCCAATCCGCGCGACGAGGTCGGCCACCTGACGATGGCTGGCAAAGCGCTGATGGCGATCAGGCCACTGGTGCACCATACCCCGGCGCAATGCCGAAGGGAGCGGGTCAGGATCGTGCGCTTGCACGACGACGCGCCGGGCTGCGGCGGCTACGGTCATCGATCGCACGTGTGCAAACGAACAAGGGGGAGACACACGATGCGCAAGACCCTGCTTGCCGTCGCGCTCGCGACGGTCGCGCTGCTCGCGCCGGCCGCCGCCACAGCGGTGGCGCACGATCCGATCCTCTTCGTCCATGGATGGGCGGAGAACGAATCGCTCTGGACGACGATGATCAGCAACTTCTCCAGAGAAGGCTGGACGAGAGAAGAGCTCAACAACTGGAGGTACAGCACCTCGCAGTCGAACGTCAGAACGGCGAGCGAAGTCAGGACGAAGGTCGAAGCGATCCTGAGAGCTACGGGTGCATCGAGGGTCGACATCATCGCCCACTCGATGGGCAGCCTCAACACGCGCTACTACCTCAAGAACCTCAGCGGGACCGAAAAGGTCGACGACTGGGTCTCGCTCGGCGGGCCGAACCACGGCACGACGACCGCGAACTTCTGCTTCGAAGAATCGTGCAGAGAGATGCGTATCGAATCGGCGTTCCTGACAGCACTCAACAGAGAAGACGAGACCCCGGGGACTGTCAACTACGCCACCTGGTGGTCGTCCTGTGACGAAATCATCAATCCGGACGAATCGGTGATCCTGAGCGGCGCGACGAACAACGCCGCCGGCTGCGTCTCGCACGCCGGCCTGACGTCGAACGCGACGGTCTTCGCCGGCGTGAAGGAATTCGTCAGATAGCGCGCGCCGCATAGAACGTCGAGCACGACGACGACGGAGGGGAAACGGGGTCGGCCGGGATCTCTCTGCCTCGGCCGGCCCCGCCGTCGTCGTCGCTACGCCACCTCGCGCACCACGCGCACGCCGCCGGTCGCGGGCCCGAGCTACGCCGCTTCGCGGCGTACTCGGACGCCGCGACCGGGCACGATCGTCACGCCCGTCGCGCGCATCGGCTCCGGCCGGCGCACCGCGAGTCGCACCGGGCTCTGCACGAGCACGCGCAGGATCGTCGCCATCTCGAACTGCGCGAAGCTCGCGCCGATGCAGCGGCGCACGCCGCCGCCGAACGGCAGCCAGCCGTAGGACGGCACCTCGGTGCCGGCCAGGAAGCGCTCCGGCCGGAAGCGCGACGGCTCGGGGAAGACGTCCTCGCGGTGATGCGTGAGCAGCATCGCGCAGGCGAGGTCGGTGCCGGCCGGGATATCGTGCTGGCCGATTCTCACCGGCTCGGTCACCGTTCGGCCGATCACCGGTACGACCGGCCGGATCCGCAGCACCTCTCTGCAGACGGCGTCGAGGTACTCGTCGTCGGCCCCGGAGCGCAGCCGCGTGAGTACCGCAGGGTTGCGGTGCAGCAGGTCCATCGCCCACGACAACGCGGTCGCCGTCGTCTCGTGGCCGGCCAGCACGAGCGTGGCGAGCTGGTCGCGGATCTCCGCGTCGCCCATCGGCGTCCCGTCCTCGTGCTCGGCCTCGACGAGCATCGAAAGGATGTCCTTGCGCCGCGCACGCTCGGCCGCCGGCATCGCGCGCCGCTCGGCGATCTCCGCGTATAGCAGCGCGTCGACCGCCTCGCGCCGCGCGCGGAACGTTGCGCGCGGTCTGATCGGGCCCAGGTCGCGGTGCAGGACGGCACCCCAGAAGACGAGCATGCGGCTGCTCTGCAGCAGCAGCGGCAGCCGCCGGCGCAGCTCGTCCTTGCGCGACTCGTCCGTGATCCCGAAGACGACGTGCAGGATCACCTCGAGCGTCAGCGACTCCATCCGCTTGTGGACGCCGAACGGCGTGCCGACCGGCCAGCTTGCGATCTGCCGCTCGGCCAACTCGGTGATGAGCTCCGCGTAGGAGCGCAGCCGCTCGCCGTGGAAGGGCGGCAGCAGCAGCTTGCGCTGTTGCATGTGCGGACCGCGATCGAGTGCGAGCAACGACCACGGACCGAGCACCGGCCGGATCGGGGCGTTTGCGAGGCCGGCGTGGAAGATCTGCGGGTCCCCGGTGATGATCGGCTTCACGAGCTCCGGCGAGCTGAAGACGACCGACGTGCCGAAGCCGGGGCTGCCGACGGTGAACGGCTCGCCGAACCGCCGGTGGACGGCCATCACGTTGCGCAGCGGATCGCGCGCGAACAGCAGCGCTTGCAGGATCCCCGGCATCCGCGGGCCGGGCGGGAGCTCCCGGCGCGGTGGTTGGGCCGGGGCGACGACGGTGGGATCGATTGCCGGGGCGGGTACGCCTGCGGTGGTGCTCATGAGTGCGTCTCGTCCTGGTGGGTGCGGAGGAGGTGGGTCCTCGCATGATCCCCATCCGGCGCCTGCGATGCGCCGCCTGGCTGGTCAGCCAGTCAGGAGCGATTCGAGGCGGGGTTCCCGCCGCCGCCGGCTCCGGCATCCCCCGAGACCTCGCGCAACCGCCCGGTCGCGACGTCGTAGACGAAGCCGCGCACGGCGTCGACGTGAAGCAGGAAGGGGCTGGAGCGAACTCGCGCGACCGCGCGGCGCACGTCGGCGTCGATCTCGACGTGGAAGGCGGTCGTCTCCCACGCGGGGCGGGTGCCGGTCTCGGCCTCCAGCTCGCGGACGAACATGTCCTCTTTGAACGTCCGCATCCCGCAGTCGGTGTGCAGGATCACGAGCACCTCGCGCGTGCCGAGCTTGCGCTGGGAGACGACGAGCGAGCGAATCGCATCGTCGTTCGCGACACCGCCCGCGTTGCGGATCACGTGCGCATCGCCCTCCTCGAGCCCGAGCATTCGATGCGGGTCGATGCGCGCGTCCATGCACGTGAGCACCGCGACCGGCTTCGACGGCGGCGCCGGCAGCGCGCCGTGCGTGTACGCAGCCGCGTACTCGGCGTTGTTGCGCAGCAGCTCGTCGGTCTCGCTCACGGCCGGCAAGCTACCGAGTGAACCGGCGCGCGAGTCGTCTGGCGAGCTCCATCGAGGCCCAGCGTCCCCAGGCTGCGCTCACGTCAAGCACGCCCGCTGCGAAGAATCCAAGCGGGCCGGTCAGCGCGCGAGCCGCAAGTCGTGAGCGCACGTCGCCACGGTATCGTTCGCCGCCGTCGATGGCCTCCCCCGTCAAGACCACCCTCACAGAGCTGCCCGAATCGCGCGTCCGCGTCGACGCCGAGGTCCCCGCTGCCGAGGTCGAGAAGAGCCTCGCGCAGGCCGCGAGACGACTCGCGCGCGACACGCGTGTGCCCGGCTTCCGCAAGGGCAAAGTCCCGCCGCCGGTCTTCATCCGCCGCGTCGGGCGCGAGTACGTGCTCGACGAGGCGATTCGCGGCTCGATCGGCACGTGGTACGCCGATGCGCTCGGCGAGGCAAAGGTCGTGCCGATCGGAGAGCCGAAGCTCGACCTCGGCGACTATCCGCCGGAGGGCGAGCCGCTGTCGTTCTCCTTCGAGATCGGCGTGCGTCCGACCGCGACGCTTGGCGACTACGCCGGCCTCGAGGTCGGCAAGCGGGAGCCGGAGGTCGACGAGGAGCGTGTCGCGCACGAGCTCGAGCACCTGCGCGAGCACCTCGCGAGACTCGAGACGGTCGAGCGTACTGCCGAGCAGAACGATTTCGTCGTCGTCGACTACAAGGGGTCGATCGACGGCGAGCTGTTCGAGGGCGGCGAGGGCCACGACCAGGTGATCGAGCTGGGCGGCGGCCGCCTGATCCCCGGCTTCGAGGAGCAGCTCGTCGGCGCCAGCGCGGGCGACGAGCGCACGATCGACGTGACGTTCCCCGACGACTACGGCGCCGACCACCTCGCCGGCAGACCAGCCCAGTTCGCGATCTCCATCAAGGAGGTGCGCGCGAGAGTTCTGCCTGAGCTCGACGACGAGCTGGCTGCCGACGCCGCCGGCTTCGACACGCTCGACGAGTTGCGCGAGGACATCCGCAGAAACCTCGCCGAGCAAGAGGAGAGAACGGTCGAGGCCGAGTTCCGCGAGGCGGTGCTCGACGCGGCCGTCGACAACGCGACGGTCACCGTGCCCGACGCGCTCGTTGAGGCGCGCGCCGTCGAGCTGTGGGACCAGATGCTCCACTCGCTGAGCCATCGCGGGCTCTCGAAGGACGCGTACCTGCAAATTTCCGGTAAGTCAGAGACGGAGATCCTCGACGAGGCCAAGCCCGACGCCGAGCGCGCGCTCAAGCGCGAGGCCGTGCTCGCCGCCGTCGTCGCCGCCGAGTCGATCGAGCCGACCGACGAGGAGCTCGCCGAGGCGCTGTCGTCGACCGCCGAGCGCGAGGGCACGAGACCGGAGAAGCTGCTGGAGCGCGTTCGCAAGGCCGGCTCGCTCGACGCGCTGCGCGAGGACGTCGCCACGCGCAAGGCGATGGACCTGCTGGCCGAGCGCGCCAAGCCGATCTCCCCGGAGCAGGCGGCCGCGCGCGAGAGACTGTGGGTGCCTGACAGCGCCAAGGGGGAGAGAAGACCGGCGAGAGCGGCGAGAAGAGCCGTCAGAGCGGCCAGAAGACCCGCCGCCAGAGCCAGAGCAAGAACGGCCAGAAGCCCGGCCGCCAGAAGAGCCTGACGCACCGCGTCAGTCCCTCGACGCTGCCCGCGTCGAGGCGCGCCACACCCTCCAGACCGCCACAAGGCGGTTGCTAGACTCGCCCCACCGGTCGGGCGCTGGAAAGCACTCGGCTCGGGCAGGATTCGAGCCGAGGAAGCGAAACAAAGCGAGGACTATGAGCCCCCTGGTACCGATGGTCGTGGAGCAGACGTCGCGCGGAGAGCGCGCGTTCGACATCTATTCGCGTCTGCTGAACGAGCGAATCATCTTCCTCGGCACGCCCGTCGACGACCAGATCGCCAACCTGATCGTGGCCCAGCTGCTGCACCTGGAGTCGGAGGACCCCGACAAGGACATCTCGCTGTACGTCAACTCGCCGGGCGGCTCGGTCTACGCCGGCCTCGCGATCTACGACACCATGCAGTTCATCAAGCCCGACGTGCAGACGATCTGCGTCGGCATCGCGATGAGCATGGGCGCGCTGCTGCTGAGCGGCGGCGCGAGAGGCAAGCGCATGGCGCTGCCGAACGCGAAGATCCTGATCCACCAGGTCTCCTCGTCCTTCCAAGGTCAGGCGACCGACATCGAGATCCACGCGAGAGAGATCATCGACATCCGTCGGCGACTCGACGAGATCATCGCCCACCACACGGGTAAGCCCGTGGAGAGCGTCAAGGGCGACACGGAGCGTGACTACTTCATGAGCTCCGAGGAGGCGAAGGACTACGGCATCATCGACCGGGTGATCACCCAGCACTAAGGTCGAGGCCGGCTGCTGCCGACCACAGGAAGAGCGACATGGCACGTCCCACAGACACCAACGAACAGCTCCTCTGCAGCTTCTGCGGCAAGTCCCAGCGTCAGGTCAAGAAGCTGATCGCCGGCCCCGGCGTCTACATCTGCGACGAGTGCATCGATCTCTGCAACGAGATCATCGACGAGGAGCTGACGACGCCGCCGTCGTTCGACCTCGAGCACCTGCCGAAGCCGCGCCAGATCTACGACGTGCTCAACGAGTACGTCGTCGGCCAGGAGGCAGCCAAGCGCACGCTCTCGGTAGCGGTCTACAACCACTACAAGCGTGTCCAGATGCTGCAGTCCGAGGAAGACGACATCGAGCTGCAGAAGTCGAACATCCTGCTGCTCGGCCCGACCGGCTGCGGCAAGACGCTGCTCGCGCAGACGCTCGCGCGGATCCTCAACGTGCCGTTCGCGATCGCCGACGCGACCGCGCTGACGGAGGCCGGCTACGTCGGCGAGGACGTCGAGAACATCCTTCTCAAGCTGATCCAGGCGGCCGACTACGACGTCAAGAAGGCCGAGACGGGGATCATCTACATCGACGAGGTCGACAAGATCGCGCGCAAGGCCGACAACCCGTCGATCACGCGCGACGTCTCCGGCGAGGGCGTGCAGCAGGCGCTGCTGAAGATCTTGGAGGGGACGACGGCGTCGGTGCCTCCGCAGGGCGGGCGCAAACACCCGCACCAGGAGTTCCTGACGATCGACACGACGAACATCCTCTTCATCTGCGGCGGCGCGTTCGCGGCTTTGGATCAGGTGATCGAGCGGCGTATCGGCAAGCAGGGGATCGGCTTCGGCGCGGCGATGGAAGAGGTCGTCGAGTGGGACCCCGGCAACATCTTCGAGAACTGTCTGCCCGAGGATCTCGTCCAGTACGGCCTGATTCCAGAGTTCATCGGCCGCCTGCCGGTGATGTCGGCCGTCCACCAGCTGTCGAGAGGCGAGCTGATGACGATCCTGACCGAGCCGCGCAACGCGCTCGTCAAGCAGTTCCAGCGCTTCTTCCAGTTCGACGGGATCGAGCTCGTCTTTGCCGACGAGGCGCTCGTGTCGGTCGCCGACAAGGCGCTCGAACGCGAGACCGGCGCCCGCGGCCTGCGCTCGATCATCGAGGAGGTCCTGCTCGAGGTGCAGTTCGAACTGCCCTCGCGCCGCGACGTCAAGAAGTGCGTCGTCACCAAGGAGACGATCGAGCGCGGCCAAGCCCCGACGCTCGTCACGGAGGCCGCACCGCCCGAGGCGGGCGACGACGAAGGCGACCTCCGCGAGGAGTCGGCCTAAGCGCTGACGTCGTCCGTCGGCTTAGACTGGGGCCGTGCTGGGCAGTCTTCAAGCGGCGGTCCTGTTTGCCCTACTCATCGCTCCAGGCTTCCTGTTGGTGCAGAGCTACCGTCGGGGCCGCAGCTACTCGCTACCGTCACGTGATCTGTACGTATTCGCGCAGGCGGTTGTCGCAAGCCTTGCGTGGTTGGCGGTCATTTGGTTCGCGCTGCAACTATTCGACGATCCACTTTGGCGTTGGGGGATCTTTCCGTGGCGTATCGAGACATTCGTGAAGCACGAGGCTGCGGCGGCAGGGCTCTTGCTGGTGATCGTGTTCTTGCCGGTGGTGATCGGGACGGTCGGCGGTCGTCTGATGAACCGTCTGCAGTCGAATACGACGTTTCAGCAGATTCAGCGCTGGGCTGGCCTCGGTGAGTCACCGACGGCGTGGGAGCACGCCTGGAACGAGGCTCGAGGTCGTGCCTCCACACGTCCCAGTGGCAGACAGTACATCGACGTCAGCATTCGCATGAAGGGCGGCGATCGGGGGCAGGGACGCTACGGCGCCTTGTCGCGGGCCGACCTTGCACCGCGTCCGAGCCGCCATGTGTACGTGGAGACAGGATATGGCGTTGATGACGGCTCGCCCGCAGCAAACCTTCAGGGTGACGGTACGATTGGGGGTGTCTACGTCGATGGATCAGAGATTGCCGCGATCTACTTCGAGTCCTAGCTTCCTCGGCACGGTGCATGTGGCCGACCGGGCTCCGGCGCTCGTCGTCCCCGACGAACTGCACGCGGACGGCGCGAGCCAGTTGACGGAGCTGACCGAGGACGAGGTGGAGGAGGTCGACTACGTCGACTTCGAGGTTGGCGACAAGGTCGTCTATCCCCATCACGGAACGGGACAGATTCTTAAGAAGGAGCAGAAGGACGTGCTCGGCGAGGTGCGCGAGTACCTCACGATCAAGATCCTCCACAACGACATGACCGTCATGGTTCCTACGGAGAACGCCGCGATCGCCGGCATCCATCGCGTGATCGACGAGGACACCGTGAAGAGAGTCCTCGCGGTGCTCCGGGACGGAGGCCCGGACTTCCTTGAGAAGTGGAATCCGCACTTCAAGGTCCACCGCGACCACATCAAGACGGGCGATATCTACGAGCTCGCTGAGGTCGTGCGGAACCTCGCCATCCGAGCCGCGGAAGGAGGCCTCTCGGACGTTCAGCAGCTGACGTTCGTGCGGGCGAAGAAGATCCTCGCGTCGGAGCTGATGTACGCACTGGACATGGGCGAGGAGGAGGCCGAGGAGCATCTTGACGAGGTCCTCGCAGCGTCGATAATCCGGACGTTCTAAACCGCGCCTTCGAGGCTGCACGAGCCGGTTCGGCGCGTCGCGCTGTCAGCGCACACCCAGGTCGGCGACATCCTGCGGCCAGACGGCCGCAGAGCAAGATCATCCGGGAACGACACAGGATCGCGCCCTGTGCAGGCATAAGCGTGAATCGGCAATACACTTGCGCCTCATGTCCACGCTGGAGGCCAAGACGCGTTACGACGCTGCGGAGGTGGAGCCGCGGGTGCTGCGGCGCTGGCTCGACTCCGGTCTCTTTCACCCCGAGCCCGAGGGTGACGCGGGAGAGAACTACTCGATTGCGGTGCCGCCGCCGAACGTCACCGGTGCGCTGCACATGGGCCATGCGCTCAACGGCTCGATCCAGGACGTGCTGATCCGCTTTCACCGCGCGCGCGGGAAGCGGACGAAGTGGATCGCCGGCACCGACCACGCCGGCATCGCGACGCAGAAGCAGGTCGAGAAGCGGCTGCTCGACGAGGGCTCCAGCCGGGCGGCGATCGGGCGCGAGGCGTTCGAGGCGCGGGTGTGGGAGTGGCGCGAGGAGTTCGGCGGGACGATCATCGAGCAGTTCCAGCGGCTCGGCGCCTCGCTCGACTACGAGGACGAGCGCTTCACGCTCGACGCGCGCTACCACGAGGCGGTCCTGAAGGTCTTCGTCGACCTGTACGAGAAGGGCTACATCTACCGCGACAACTACCTCGTCAACTGGGACCCGGGCAGCGGCTCGGCGATCTCCGACCTCGAGGTCGAGAACAGAACCGTCGTCGACACGCTCACGTACGTCGCGTACCCGATCGCCGGCGCCGACGGCGAGACGATCACGGTCGCCACCGTCCGCCCCGAGACGATGCTGGCCGACACCGCCGTCGCGGTGAACCCGTCCGACGAGCGCTACGCCCACCTGATCGGCAAGACCGCGATCCTGCCGCTCGTCGGGCGCGAGCTGCCGATCATCGCCGACGACTACGTCAAGCCCGAGTTCGGCACCGGCGCGCTGAAGATCACGCCGGGCCACGACCCCAACGACTTCGAGATCGGGCGCCGCCACGGACTGCCCGAGCTGACCGTGATCGGCGAGGACGGCCGCATGAGCGCCGAGGCAGGCGACCGCTTCGCCGGCCTCACGGTGCAGGAGGCGCAGGCGGCCGTCGTCGAGGCGCTCCAGCAGGAGGGGCGGCTCGTGAGAGTCGAGCCGTACGAGCACGAGGTGCCGTTCAGCCACCGCTCCGGCGAGCGCGTCGAGCCGCTCATCTCGCTGCAGTGGTTCATGCGCATGGATGAGCTGGCGCAGCCGGCGATCGACGCGGTGAAGGACGGCCGCGTGAGAATCCACCCCGAGCGCTGGACGCGCGTCTACCTCGACTGGATGGAGAACATCCGCCCCTGGTGCGTCTCGCGCCAGCTGTGGTGGGGCCACCGGCTGCCCGTCTGGTACCGCGGCGATGAGACCTACGTCGGCGCGACACCGCCCGAGGGCGACGGCTGGATCCAGGACGAGGACGTGCTCGACACCTGGTTCTCCTCCGCGCTGTGGCCGTTCGCGACGCTCGGCTGGCCCGAGCAGACGCCCGAGCTGAAGGCCTTCTACCCGACGGACGTGCTCTCGACCGCGCGCGACATCCTCTTCCTGTGGGTCGCGCGGATGATCATGATGGGCTTGGAGTTCGCCGGCGACGTCCCATTCGACGACGTCTACATCCACTCCGTCATCCAGGCGCCCGACGGCCGGCGCATGAGCAAGTCGCTGGGCACCGGCATCGACCCGCTCGACGAGATCGAGAAGCACGGAGCCGACGGCGTGCGCTTCGGCCTGCTCGCGATGTCCTCCTCGCAGGACGTGCGCTACTCGGCCGAGAAGGTCCAGCAGGGCGAGCAGCTGACGAACAAGCTGTGGAACGCCTCGCGGCTGATCCTGACGCGGGTTGACCCGGAGGCACGTGCCGAGGCACGGCCGCGGGCGATCGAGGACCGCTGGATCCTCTCGCGCCTCGCCGCCGCCCGCGCGACGGTCGACGGGCACATCGCGGAGTTCGACTTCTCGCATGCCGCGCTCGCGCTCTACGACTTCGTCTACGGCGAGCTGTGCGACTGGTACCTGGAGCTGGTGAAGCCGCGGCTGTACGAGACGGAGGGGGAGGAGCGCGCCGATCTCGACGCGACGCTGCTGCACGTCCTCACCGAGACGCTCCAGCTTGCGCACCCGGTTATCCCGTTCGTGACCGAGGAGATCTGGTCGTTCGTGCCGGGCGCCGAGGGGCTGCTGGCGGAGCGGCAGACGCGGGCGGGCGGGACCGGGTCCGACGCTCGCGACGAGGAGGCCGAGCGCGCGCTCGCCGACGCGATCGTCGCCGTGCAAGCGTTGCGCGGATGGCGCGACGGTGTCGGCGCAGCCGCCGGCGCGCGCATCCCGGCGCGGCTGGAGGCCGCTGGCTACGAGCAGACCGCGGCACATGTCGCGCGGCTCGCGCGCATGGAGCTCGGGGACGCGAACGGCGCATCCGACGCCGCCACGATCGCGATCCCGGGAGGCACCGTGATCGTGCATGCAAGCGACGCGGTCGACCTTGGTGCCGCCGAGCGCAAGCTGGCCGAGCGACGCGTGAGCTTGGAGAAGGAAATCGCCCGCTGCGAGAGCAAGCTCGCCAACGCGGGCTTCGTCGCGAAGGCGCCGGAGGCTGTGGTCGCGGCCGAGCGGGCGAAGCTCGCCGAGCTGAGAAGCGAGCTGGGATCGTTGTGAGCGCGTCCGCGCACTGGACCGTCGAGGACGCCGAGCGCTACCTGCTCACGCTTGAGCTGTTCGGCATGCGCTTCGGGCTCGACCGCATGCGCCGCCTGATGACGACGCTCGACCAGCCGGAGCGCCGCTACGAGACGATCCACGTCGTCGGCACCAATGGCAAGTCCTCGACGACGCGGATGATCGCGGCGATCCTCCAGCGCCACGACCTGCGCGTCGGCGCCTACCTGTCGCCGCATCTCGTCTCGTTCGCCGAACGCATCCGCGTCGACGACCGCGACATCGAGTCGCGCGCCTTCGCACGCGCCGTCGAGCGGGCCGCGCACGCCGCCGCGCTTGTCGACCGCAGCCAGCACGCCGACGACCGCGTCACGCAGTTCGAGGCGCTCACCGCGGCTGCCTTCTCCGAGTTGGCGGCGCGTGAGGTCGACGTGGCCGTGATCGAGGCCGGCCTCGGCGGCCGCTGGGACGCGACGAACGTACTGCCGTCGAGAGTCCAGGTGCTGACGACGGTCGGCCTGGAGCACACGCGCTGGCTCGGCCCGACGGTGCGCGACATCGCGCGCGAGAAGCTCGCCGTCGTGCGCGAGGGCGCGACGCTCGTGGTCGGCGCCGACCTTCATCCCGACGCGCAGCAGGAGGCACAGGCGGTCGCCGAGCGCCAAGGCGCCAGGCTCGTCACCGCGCCGGTCGACCCCGGCATCGAGATCGCTGCGCCGGGTGCCTTCCAGCGGCGCAATTTCGCGCTCGCGCGCGCCGCCGCCGAGGCCTACCGGGGGAGCCTGGAGCTGGAGCGCGTACGCGCGGCCGCGGCGGCCGTCACGGTCCCCGGGCGCCTGCAGGTCGTCGCCCACGAGCCGCTGACGGTGCTCGACGGCGCGCACAACGCCGAGGGTGTCATCGCGCTCGCCGAATCGGTGCCGCAGCTGACCGCCGGGCGCCGGCTCGTCGCGGTCGTCTCCGTGCTCGACGACAAGGACGCCGCCGGCATGCTGCGTGCGCTGCTGCCGCACGCCGAACACGTCGTCTTCACGCGCAACCAGAACCCCCGCGCGCTGCCGCCGGCGACGCTCGCGTCGCTGTGCGCGCAGCTCGACGGCCCGCCATGCGAGCTGGAGGCGGACCCGCGGCGCGCGCTCGCGCGTGCACGCGAAGTGGCCGGCGCCGGCGGCGTCGTGATCGCGACCGGCTCGATCTACCTCGTCGCCGACCTGCTGCGGCCCGCCGGGCAGCGCAGCGCCTCGATGCTCTAGGTGGTGGCTCTGATGGAACCCGAAGACGGACCGCGCTTCTTGCCGATGATCGGGCTCGTGGCGGCCGTGGTGGCCGTCGTGATCCTCGTGTTCTTCGCGATCGGCTACGTGTTCGGCCGCATGTTCCTGTAGGGGGCGCGACGCGGTCCGCATCGCTTCGCAGCGCCGCTCGACCCATTACACTCGCCCCCCGATGCCCCCGTTCGCCATCTTCGGGATCGACAGCAGCGGTCTCAACCTGGTCGTGAACCTGGTGATCCTGTGCCTCGTCGTCGTCTGGCTCGCGCTCGTCTACTGGACGTACGCCGATGCCCGCCGCCGCGTGGAGGACTCGATGCTCGTCGCCTGCGCGACGGTCGCCTCGCTGTTCCCATACGTCGGCACGTTCGTCTACATGATCGTGCGCCCGCCCGAGTACCTCGACGATGTGCGCGAGCGCGAACTGGAGATGCAGGCGGCCGAAGCGCGGCTCGCTGAGTTCGGCTTCCACCTCTGCCCGCACTGCGACGCCGAGGTGGAGAAGGACTTCCTGCGCTGCCCGAGCTGCCTGCGCAAGCTCAAGGACCCGTGCACGAACTGCGCGAGACCACTCGACCCGACGTGGAAGATATGCCCGTACTGCGAGGCCGAGGTCCCAGGTCAGTCGACCGCCTCGCGCCGGCGCCGGCGTCGCGCGAGCGAGCCCGTCGCCACCGAGAGCACGGCTGCCGAGAGCGCAGCCGAGCCGACCTCGTAGGCTTTCCGCCCGCGCGGTCCGTTCGGACCGCCCTGCTCTGAACCTGAACCTGAAGGAGACACTGCCGTGGACCGGACCCTCATCCTGGTCAAGCCGGACGCCTTCGCGCGTGGCCTGACCGGCGAGATCGTCGCCCGCTTCGAGCGCAAGGGCCTGAAGATCGTCGCGCTGGAGCGCCAGCACATCTCGCGCGAGACGGCCGAGACGCACTACGCCGAGCACAGCGAGCGCCCGTTCTTCGGCGAGCTCGTCGACTTCATCACGTCGGGCCCGCTCGTCGCCGCCGTGCTCGAGGGCCATGAGGCCGTCAAGGCAGCTCGCCAGGCGATCGGCGCGACGAACCCGCTCGAGGCCGCGACGGGTTCGATCCGCGGCGACTTCGCGCTCGAGGTCGGCCAGAACATGGTCCACGGCTCCGACTCGAACGAGTCCGCCGCCCGCGAGGCCGCGATCTTCTTCCCGAGCCTCTGACGCAACTCGTCCTGGCATCGCGCTCGCCCCAGCGGCGGGCGATCCTGCAACAGCTCGGCGTCGCCTTCACCGTCGTGGTGAGCGACGCCGAGGAGTTGCCGGCCGGCAACCCGATCGAGGTCGCCGTCGAGAACGCACGCCGCAAGGCCCAGGCCGTCGCACGCGGCACAAGTGTCCTGCCCCAGCCCGCGCATACGAGGCCAGGTCAGGACACTTCACCGGCGACGCGCGCCGGATCGACCCCAGCCGCCCCGGTTTCCCCCTCCTCGTTGCCCGTCGTGGGGGTGGACACGGTCGTCGTCCTCGACGGGGTCATCTACGGCAAGCCGGCCGACGCAGCCGAGGCACGCAGCACGCTGGAGCGGCTCGCCGGCCGAACCCACGAGGTCGTCAGCGGGCTCGCGGTGGTGGAGGACACACAGACGCGCACGGCCTCCGCCACCACGCGCGTCACCTTCCGCGACATCGACCCCGCGACGCTCGACTGGTACCTCGCCACTGAGGAGTGGCGCGAGCGGGCCGGGGGCTACGCGATCCAGGGACGCGGGGCGGCGCTGGTGGCGGGGATCGAGGGGGATTACCTCAACGTCGTCGGCCTGCCGGTGACGGCATTGCTGGAGCTGCTGCCCGGAATCTTGCACGCGGACTCCTGAGTCCGCGATTTGCAGCGGCTTCGCGCCAACGAAAGGCGCGTTGCGGGCTGGCCTGGACACTGGCGTCCGCTACACTCCGGCGCTGAGCGGAGGCCCCCGCGGAGCGCGCGCCATGAACGCGCTTGCACCCCTCGCTCACCTCCCCCTCTCACCACGAATGGGCTTCTTCAGCTACCTGACCGGGTTCGGCGGCCGCGACATGGCGGTCGATCTCGGAACCGCCAACACCCTCGTCTACGTGCGTGGGCGCGGCATCGTGCTGTCGGAGCCCTCTGTCGTCGCCGTCGACTCGCGCAGCGGCGAGGTCCACGCGGTCGGGATCGAGGCCAAGCGCATGCTCGGTCGGACGCCCGGCACGATCTCGGCAATCCGGCCGCTGAAGGATGGCGTGATCGCCGATTTCGAGGTGACGGAAGAGATGCTGCGCCACTTCATCCAGAAGGTGCACCAGAACCGCTGGGCGCACCCGCGGGTCGTCGTGTGCGTGCCCTCCGGGGTCACGGGCGTCGAGAAGCGCGCGGTCGAGGAGGCATGCCTGTCCGCGGGCGCGCGCCAGGCGTACCTGATCGAGGAGCCGATGGCGGCTGCGATCGGGGCGGGGTTGCCGGTCGGAGAGCCGACCGGCTCGATGGTCGTCGACATAGGCGGCGGCACGTCCGAGGTCGCCGTCATCTCGCTCGGCGGGATCGTCGTCTCGCAGTCGATTCGCATCGGCGGGGACGAGCTCGACGAGGCGATCATCAACTACGTCAAGCGCGAGTACAAGCTCCTCATCGGGCAGCAGACAGCCGAGGAGGTCAAGCTCGAGATCGGGTCCGCGTATGAGATGGACGAAGAGGTCCAGGCGGAGATCCGCGGGCGCGACATGGTCTCCGGGCTGCCGAAGACGGTCGTGCTGACGAGCGAGGAGATCCGCGGCGCGCTCGAGGAGCCGATCTCGCAGATCATCGACGCCGTCAAGGAGACGCTGGACCGGACTCCTCCGGAGCTCGCCTCCGACATCATGGACCGCGGCATCATGCTCGCGGGCGGCGGCGCGCTGTTGCAGGGGCTCGACGAGCGCCTGCGCCACGAGACGCAGATGCCGGCGCACCTGGCGGAGTCTCCGCTCACGTGCGTCGCGGTCGGGTCGGGTCGCTCGCTCGAGGAGTTCGAGGCGATCCACCGGTCGCACAAGAATGCAAGGAACAACCGGCGCCGCCGCTACTGATGGCAAGCTCGCCGTCTAGTGCCATAGCGCAGGGGCAACCAGCTTTGGAGCCACTCCAACCGTGTACGACAAGCAAGTCCGTCGTCGCCGCGCAGTCCTCGTACTGCTCGTCGTCGTCTCCCTGATCCTGCTGACCGCCTACTTCGGCGAGTCGGCCGGGAGCCCGCTGCACAGTGTGCAGCGCGGCGTCGTCACGGTGCTCTCGCCGATCCAGGAGGGCGCGAGTCGCGCGCTCAAGCCGGTCCGCGACCTGTTCGGCTGGTTCGGCGACACGGCGCGCGCGAAGAAGGAGCGCGACCAGCTCAAGGCGCAGCGCGACAGACTGCTCGAGCAGGTCGTCGGCTACCAGGTCGCGCTGCAGGAGAACGATGAGCTGCACCGCGTCCTCGCGCTCGACGACTCGAACGGGCTCGACGCCTACGACAAGCGCACCGTGCGCGTGATCGGACGCCCGCCGAACAACCTGCTGCTCGACCGGCTGCAGGTCGACGCGGGCAGCAGCGCTGGCGTGCGCGTCGGCAATCCGGTGATCGCGGACGGCGGGCTCGTGGGCCACGTCAGCTTCGTCGCCTCGGACTCGTCGTTCGTGACGCTCGTCACCGACCCCAGCTCGAGCGTGTCGGTGAAGGTGCTCGACACCGCCGGCGACACCGGCCTGCTGAAGCCGTCGGTCGGCGACCCGCTCGACCTGCTCGTGCAGCTGCTGCCGCGCCACGCGCGCGTTCGACAGGAGGACGTCGTCGTGACGGGCGGCTTCCGCACGACGAGACTCGAGTCGCTCTATCCGCCGAACATCCCGATCGGGCGCGTGACGAAGGCCGATCCGGAGGAGCTCGCGAGCGACCAGCAGGTCCACGTCGCGCCGATTGCGGACCTGCGCCACCTCGACTTCGTGCAGATCCTCGTGGGGCCCACCGGCTCGGACGGCGAGCGGGCGCAGGTCGGCCCGTGAACGGCATGGACGGCTACCAGCTCCCGCTGCGGCTGGCCGCGCTCGGCTTCCTGACGGTCGTGATCCAGATCGCGGCCGTCTCGCAGGTCACGGTCTTCGGCGTCAGCGTCGACCTCTCGCCCCTCGTCGTCGCCTCCGTCGGCCTGCTGGCCGGCTCGCTGCCGGGTGCTGTCTTCGGCTTCGCCGTCGGCCTGTTCGTCGATGTCGCGCTCGTGCAGACGCTCGGCGTGACGTCGCTGCTGTTCATCGCGATCGGCTACTGGGCCGGCCGCCTGCGCGAGCTGCGCGATCCGGCTCACGGGCTGACGCCGCTTGCCGTCGGCGCCGCCGCCACCGCCTTCGCAACGATCGGCTTCTCGCTGATGCAGTTCATGCTCGGCGTGCGCGCGCCCGTCAGCTGGCTGCTGCTGCGCCAGGTCGTCGTGACGATCCTGATCGGCACGCTGCTGGCGCTGCCGATCTACGCGCTCGTCAGACGCGTCGTCCAGGGCTCGCTGCCGGACGATCCGCGCCGTCGTCGGCGCCGCGCCTACACGACCGGCGGCCTTTCGCCGCTGCAACGCCCCTCGGCGGGCCGATGACCGGCCTGACGCCGCCGGAGGATCGCCGTCCGCCGATCACGCCGCAACTCGCATTGCGCGTCGCGGTCCTCGGCGGGGTTGCGCTCGCGCTGTTCGCGATCGTCTTCTTCCGCCTGTGGTTCCTGCAGGTGCTCTCGGGCGACCAGTACCTCGCGCAGGCTTCGACGAACCGCGTGCGGGACGTCGTCGTACAGGCGCCGCGCGGCGAGCTGATCGACCGTCACGGCACGGCACTGGTCGAGAACCGTCGCGCCGTCGCGGTCGTC
The DNA here is from genome assembly GCA_035264605.1 of Conexibacter sp. Taxonomy (GTDB): domain Bacteria; phylum Actinomycetota; class Thermoleophilia; order Solirubrobacterales; family Solirubrobacteraceae; genus Conexibacter. The sequence goes on from DATFPW010000049.1 coordinate 59,114, forward strand.
GTCTCGCCGCCGAAGCTGCCGCAGGAGGAGGCGGCCCGCACGCGCGAGCTGACGCGGCTGAGCCACGTGATCGGCATGTCGACGCGCCCGCAGAAGTGCAGAGTCGACAGACAGGTCATCCGCACGATGGAAGTCGACTGCCTCGTGCGCAGAGGCGTCTGGAACCTGCCGTACGCCAACGTGACGATCAAGACCGACGTCTCGCGTGATGTCGCGTTCTTCCTGGCCGAGCGCACGCAGCAGTTCCCGGGCGTCTCGATCCAGCAGGTGTTCCTGCGCAACTACCGCTTCGGCGACATCGGCGCGCAGCTGTTCGGCACGGTCGGCCAGGTCGATGCGGCGCAGCTGAAGCAGGAGCACTACCGCGGCGTCAGAGGCGGCACGATCGTCGGCCAGTCGGGGCTCGAGTACACGTACGACCGCTACCTGCGCGGGCGCGACGGCGCGACGCGCGTGCAGGTCGACGCGATGGGCCAGGCGAAGGGCTACCTGCCCACGCGCGAGCCCGTTCCCGGCGCGAACCTGAGACTGTCGCTCGACCTTGGGCTGCAGCGCGCCGGGCAGTCGGCGCTCGCGACCGGCATCGGGCTCGCGAACTCCAACGGCAACCCGTCGCAGGGCGGCGCGTTCGTTGCGCTCGACCCGCGCAACGGCGAGGTGCTCGCGATGGGCTCGGCGCCGACGTACGACGCGAACCTGTTCGCGAGACCGCTGTCGCAGCGCCAGTACGACGCGACGTTCGGCCCGGGCACGAACAACCCGCTCATCAACCGCGCGATCAGCGCCGACTATCCGGTCGGCTCGACCTTCAAGATCGTCACCGCGGCGGCCGCGCTGACGGCTGGCCTGATCACGCCCGACACCGTCTACGTCGACACCGGCACGTTCAGAGAGGGCGCCCTGATCCGCAGAAACGCGGGCGGTGCGGTCTACGGGGCCGTCTCGCTGCGCGCCGCGCTCGCGGTCTCGGTCGACACGTTCTTCTACGACCTCGGCGCGCGGCTGAACGCCGATCCCTCGACGCATCCGAACGGTGGTCAGCTGCAGGGCTGGGCGCGCAAGTTCGGCTTCGGCGGCCCGACCGGCATCGACCTCGGCGGCGAGCACGGCGGCAACATCCCCACGCCGCGCTGGCGCGACCGGCAGAACCGCCTGCAGGCGCGCTGCGAGCGCGCCTACGCGAAGCACCCGAAAGCCGCCAGGCGCGCCTACTCGGCCGGCTGCGTCTTCGCCGACGGCACGGACCGCCCGTGGAGCGAGGGCGACAACACGTCGCTCGCGGTCGGCCAGGGCGACTTCCTCGCCACGCCGCTGCAGCTCGCCGTCGCCTACGCTGCACTGGAGAACGGCGGCACGATCGTGCGCCCGCACGTGGGACTGCAGATCACCGATCCCGCCGGCAGAGTGCTGCAGCAGATCGCCCCCAAGCCGGCGCGCCACATCGACATCCCCCCGACCGACCTGCAGGCGATCCAGGACGGCTTGCACGCCGCCGCGCAGGAGGCGGGCGGCACGTCGGTCGACGTCTTCGGCACCTTCCCCAAGCCCGTCTACGGCAAGACCGGCACCGCCCAGTTCACCGGCAGAGCCGACCAGTCGTGGTACGTCGCCTACGTGCCCGACCCGGTCAGACCGATCGTCGTTGCGGCAACGGTCGAGTCCGGCGGCTTCGGCGCGCAAGCCGCCGCGCCGGCCGTGCGGTTGATCCTGTCGCAGTGGTTCGGCGTCAGAAAAGAGATCATCGCCGGAACGAGCCACACGCTGTGAGCACGACGCCGATCAGCCGCAGCGTCGACGAGATCACGAGCCGCAGCGGCCCACGGCTGCTGCTCGACCCGTGGCTGCTGCTCGCGACGCTCGGGCTGATCGTCTGCTCGCTCGTCACGATCAAGGGCGCGACCCGCAACGACATCTCCGGGTCGCCGCTGTTCTTCTTCGAGCGCCAGCTCGGCTACGCGCTGGTCGGTCTTGTGCTGATGTTCCTGCTGGCGCGCTTCGACTACTCGCGCCTGCGCGAGTTCAAGCTGCCGATCTACGGGGCGCTGATCGGCCTCAACCTGCTCGTGCTGGGACTCGGATCGGTCGCGCGCGGCTCGCGCCGCTGGATCGACCTGCCGTTCTTCCAGTTCCAGCCGTCCGAGCTCGGCAAGCTGCTGTTGATCGTCGCGCTGTCGGCGTTCGTCGTCGACCGCTCGCGACGGCTCGGCGAGCGCGAGACGACCGCGCGGCTGATGCTGCTCGCGCTCGGTCCGGCCGCGCTCGTGATGATCCAGCCGGACCTCGGCTCCGCGCTCGTCTACGTGACGGTCGCGATGTCCATCCTCTTCGTCGCCGGCACGCCCGGCCGCCAGCTCGGCGGCCTCGTGGCGTTGTTCTCGGCGGCAACCGTGCTCGTGCTCGTCGCCGCTCCCGCGGTCGGCGTGCACGTGCTCCAGCCGTATCAGGTCGAGCGTCTCACGGGCTTCGTGAATCCCTCTCACGACCCGAGAAACGCGACCTACCAGGTCAACCAGTCGCTGATCGCAATCGGCTCCGGCGAGAAGACCGGCCGGGGCGTCGACCACGCGACGCAGACGGGGCTGAACTTCCTCCCCGAGCACCACACGGACTTCGTGTTCAGCGTGGTGGGGGAGACGTTCGGCTTCGCGGGCGCAGCCTTCGTGCTGTCGCTCTACGCACTGCTGATCTGGCGCACCCTGCGCATCGTCACGTTGGCGAAGAACCTGTTCGGCGCACTGATCGCCGGCGGCATCCTCGCGATGCTGATGTACCAGGTGTTCGTCAACGTCGGGATGACGATCGGGATCATGCCGATCACCGGCGTCACGCTGCCGTTGATGAGTTTCGGCGGCGCCTCATATCTGACAACGTTCCTCGCGCTCGGACTGCTGCAGTCGATCCACGTCCAAGGACGGATCGCGCAGACGTCGAAGGGACGAGCGCTCGTCCTCTCATGAGAAGGCAACCACTGTGAAGAAGCAAGTACTCGTAAGCGTCGACCGGGGAGAGACCCGCGTCGCGCTGCTCGAGGCGACCGGACAGGTCGCCGCCGCACCGAGACCGGCCAGACGCCGCCGCAGCAGAAGAGGTGGCAGACCGGCCGCCGGCTACCGCGTCGCCGAGCTGTACCTGGAGCGCCGCGGCGGCCGCTCGATCGTCGGCAACATCTACAAGGGCAAGGTCGACAACGTCCTGGCCGGCCTCGAGGCCGCCTTCGTCGACATCGGCCTGGAGAAGAACGGCTTCCTGCACGTCGACGAGATCGTGCTGCCGGGCGTCGAGACGCCCAAGCGCGGCCGCGGTCAGGGCGGCAAGGACAGCCAGAAGATCCACGACCTGCTCAGACCCGGTCAGGAGATCACGGTCCAGGTCGTCAAGGACCCGCTCAAGACGAAGGGCGCGCGGCTCTCGATGGAGCTCGCGATCCCCGGTCGCTACATGGTCTACTCGCCGCAGGGCGAGGGCGTCGGCGTCTCGCGCAGACTGCCCGACAAGGAGCGCGACCGCCTGCGCAAGGAGGCCGCCAGACTCGACCTCCAGGGGGGCGGCGCGATCATCCGCACGGCCGCCTTCGGCGCCAGACGCGAGGACTTCGAGCGCGAGCTGCAGTACCTCTTCAAGCTGCACGAGGTGCTCGACAAGCGCGTCGAGGCGACCGTCGCCCCCGACCTCGTCTTCCAGGAGGCGGACCTGTCGGTGCGCGTCGTGCGCGACATCTTCAGCGAGCACTTCGAGCGCGCGATCGTCGACGACCCGCAGCAGCACCAGCGGCTGATCTCGTTCTTCACGCGCACCGCACCGGAGCTCGTCGACCGCGTCGAGCTGTGGGAGGACGAGGACACGCCCTTGTTCGAGCGCTACGCCGTCGAGAGAGAGATCGAAGGGACGCTCTCGAGCCGCGTCGACCTGCCGAGCGGCGGCTACCTGATCATCGACTACGGCGAGGCGCTGACGGTCATCGACGTCAACACCGGCTCGTTCATCGGCCGCGGCAGAGGCGCGCGGCTCGAGGACACGATCACGAGAACGAACCTGGAAGCGGCCGAGGAGGCCGTCCGCCAGCTGCGCCTGCGCGACATCGGCGGCATCATCGTCATCGACTTCATCGACATGGCGCGTGCCCGCAACCGCGACGCCGTGCTGAAGACGCTGCGCAGATCGCTCGACGAGGACCGCACGAAGACGTTCGTCGTCGAGATCTCGCCGTTGGGCCTGGTCGAGATGACGCGCCAGAACGTGACCGAGGGCGTGCGCGAGATCATGACCCGCCACTGCCCGACCTGCCACGGCGAGGGCGTGATCCGCTCCGAGGAGACGATCGCGATCTCGTTCGAGCGCAGACTGCGCGTGCTGGCGAGAGAGAAGGACGCGGAGGCGCTGCTGCTGCAGATCAACCCGCGCGTCTCGGCCGTCTTCACGCGCGACGGCGCGAAGATCCTGCGCCAGCTGGAGGAGCAGACGGGCAAGTGGTTCCACTTCGAAGGCTCCGAGGGGCTGCCGCTGGACCACTTCGCGATCACGATGGAGGGCACGCGCGACAAGGTCGCCGAGCGCGCGCTGCCGTTCCGCGAAGGCGACGAGGTGCTCGTCAACATCGTCGAGCCGCACATGTACAACGTCGACGACGCGGTCGCGAAGATCGACGGCTACATCGTGTCGGTGACCGGCGGCGGCCGGCACGTCGGCGAGAAGCGGCTCGTGCGGATCGACGAGGTCGGGCGCACGGCGGCCGTCGCGACGCTGGTCGCCAACGGAAATGGACCCTCCTCGGAGGGCGATTCCGGCGCCGCCGGAGCCGACGACGCGGCCGAGAGCGCCGATGGCGTAGAATCGTCTGCTCGGCGCCGAGGCCGCAGGGGCGGACGGCGCCGTTCCCGTGCCAAGGCGGATACGGCCGCCGGCACGACCGACGACTGACGAGAGACACCACCACCATGTACGCGATCGTGAAGACCGGCGGCAAGCAGTATCGAGTCGAAGAGGGCCAGCACCTCCTCGTCGAGAAGCTTGCCGTCGACGAGGGTTCGAAGGTCTCGCTTGAGCCGCTGCTCTACCGCGGCGACAGAGAGATCCTCGACGGCGCCGACCTCGCGAAGGTGAGCGTCGAAGCGAAAGTGGTCGCCCACGAGCGCGGGCCCAAGCTGCGCGTCGTGAAGTTCAAGCCCAAGCGCGGGTACAAGCGGCGCAACGGCCACCGCCAGGACCTCACGAGAATCGAGATCACGAGCATCAAGGCCGGCGCCGCCAGAAGAGCGGCTGCCAGAAGCGCGACCGACGAGGAGGCGACGAGCTAATGGCGCATAAGAAGGGCCTCGGCTCCTCCCGCAACGGCCGCGACTCGAACGCCAAGCGCCTCGGCGTGAAGGTGTTCGCAGGCCAGACCGTCACCGGCGGCGAGATCATCGTGCGCCAGCGTGGCACGAGATTCAAGCCCGGCACCGGCACCGGCATCGGCAAGGACGACACGATCTTCGCGAAGGCGGCCGGCAAGGTCGACTTCAGAACCGGCCGCCGCGGCCGCGTGATCAGCGTCGTCTCGGCCAACGCCTCCGAGTAGCGCCGCCTTCGCATCGCTGACCCGGGCGCGCCACATCGGTGGCGCGGCTCGGTCACCTCGCTGTAGGGTCCGTCACATGCCCCGGTCGGCTGGCCACGGACGGCTTGTGCTCCTCGCGTTCTTCGCTGCGCTCATGCTGCTCGCGTGCGTCGCCCCCGCCGGCGCGGCGACCGGCTTCGTCGCCGACGAGACGCTCTCGCCCGACCAGGCGGGCGCACCGGTCGTCGCGATGGCGCCGAACGGCTATGCCGCGGTCGCCTGGATCGAGGTCGCCGTCGGGCCGAGAATCGGCGTACGCGTCGCGTTGCGCGCGCCGGGCGGGACATGGTCGGTGTCGCAGCCGCTGGGCGCGAACGGGACTGCGAAGACCGCCGTCGACCTCGCCGTCGACGCCAGCGGGAACGCCGCGGTGACGTGGCAGGAGCCGGACCCCCTCCCGTCGGTTCATGTCTTCGTCGCCACGCGCCCCGCCGGCGGCGCGTTCGGCACGGCGGAGGCGCTGCCGCTCGGCACGACGAGCCCCTCGGTCGGGATCGACGGAGGCGGTCGCGCGACGCTGCTCTACGGTACCGGCTCCGACGTCGTCGTCCAGGACGTCCAGGTCGGCGCCTCCGCGCTCGCCGCCAGATCGCAGACGCTTGCGCCGGGGTGCCAGGCTGACGCGGGGATGCTCGACGTGGCGCCCTCCGGCGACGCGATCGCCGCGTGGGATTGCAGAGGCGCCGTGTTCGCGCTGCGCAGAGGCGGGGCGTGGACCATCTCGCCGACGATCGCGAACAGCTCCAACTGCCCGTCGGATCCCGTCACCGTCACGCACTCGGCGGCGTCGGTCGACATCGATGTCCAGGGAAATGCCGTCGGCCTGCTGTCGACGAGCAGAGCGACGTGTCCGCCGATCTTCGCCGTCACAGGCCTGGAGCTTCGCCTCGTCGCCGTCGTCGGCGGGAGACTGCAGCCGGTCTCGCCGCCGGTCGCGACGGCGCCGGGCGGGTTCGCGTCTGGCATCTACCTCGCGCGTGCCGTCGTCGCGCCGAGTGGGATCCTCTTCACCTGGGGCGACGGCACGCTGTCGCTGACCGGGGCAGGCATGGCCCGCTTCTTCGCGCTCGACGGCACGCCGACCGGTCCGGCCCAGCCGCTCGGGAACGGCGCGAACGGGACGACGCCGCCCGTCGCTGCGATCGCTGCCGACGGTCGTGCGCTCGCGACGTGGGTGCAGAACGAGGGCGGCAGCACGTCGGTCGTGGCTGCCGAGCGACCGCCGGGGGCTGCGACGTTCGGGCCGCCGCTGCCGATGAGCGGCGCGGCAGAGGTCAGAGACCAGGCGGTCGCGATGGACGCTGCCGGAAACGGTCTGGTCGCCTGGAGACACAGCTCGAGACCGTCGCTCGTGCATGTGCGCGGCTTCGACGGGGCACCGCCGGCGCTGGGCGCGGTGACGATCCCGAGCAGCGCGTCTCTCGGCGTGCCGGCGGCGTTCGCTGCCTCGCCACAGGACGTGTGGAGCGCCGTGGCGACGGTGTGGAGCTTCGGCGACGGCGGCACGGCGACTGGCGCCACGGCGACGCACGCGTACGCGAGAGGCGGCACGTACACGGCGACCGTCACGGCGGTCGACGCGCTCGGCAACGCGGTCTCGCAGAGCGGCACGGTGCAGGTGGGAACGCCGCCGGGACCGGCGATCGCGGCGCCGAGACTCACGAACGCGTCGCTGACCTATAGACGCTTTCGCGTCGGCAGACGCTCCACGCCGCTGCGCGGCACAGCGCAGGCTGCCGCGCGCCGTCGCGCGAGCGCCGTGCCGGTCGGCACGACGTTCCGCTTCACGCTGGACCACCCGGCGAACGTGCGGATTGGCTTCGCGCGGCAGACGCGCGGCGTGCGCAACCGAGCCGGAGACTGCGTCAGACCGTCGAGACGACTGGCAGGACGCAGACGCTGTCGGCTGTTCGTGCCGGACGGCACGCTCGTGCGCAGCGCTTCGCAGGGCGCGATCAGAGTCCCCTTCAGCGGGCGTGTCGGCAGACGGGCCCTGCGCCCTGGGCGCTATCGCGCAGGACTGACGGCGGCGATCGGCGGCCGGTCGGCGAAGCCGACCGTGCTGACCTTCCGCATCGTGCGCTGAGCGCGCCGCCCTCCCGCCGCGGTTACTCCGGCTGCAGGATCGGCCGCACCATGATGTCGCTGACGTCGACCGTCTTCGGGCGGCTGACGGCATACATCACCGCGTCGGCGACGGCGTCGGCCGGCAACGCCCACTGCGAGACGTCGTTCTCGAAGAACGGCGTCGCGACCATCCCCGGCTCGATCAGCGTGACGCGCACACCGCTGTTGTCGTCGAGCTCCTGGCGCGCGGCCTGCGCCATCGCCGTGATCGCCCACTTCGTGCAGGAGTAGAGCGAGCCGGGCAGCGCGACGCGGCCGGCGACCGAGCCCGTGAGCAGGAGGTGCCCCCGCGAGGCGCGCAGCTGCTCGATCGTCGCGCGGATCGTCAGCGCGGCGCCGTAGACGTTCGTCAGCACCATCGCTCTCCAGTGCTCGGGCGACTCCTCCAGGAAGCCGCGGGTCGCGCCGAAGCCGGCGTTCGCGAAGACGACGTCGAGCTGGCCGAAGGCCTCCAACGCGGCGGCGACCATCGCCTGCTGTTGGTCCCACTCGGTCACGTCGCAGGCGACCGCGAGGGCTTGCTCGGGCCCGCCGAGCTCCGCCGCGAGCGCCGCCAGCTTGTCGGTCGAGCGCGCCGCCAGCACGACCCGGTAGCCGGCCTGCGCAGCCTGCCGCGCCGTCGCGGCGCCGATGCCGCTCGACGCACCGGTGATGAGGAAGACGGGGTCGGGCATCTGCTCCTGCCTTTCAGCTCTGGAAGGTCGCGAGCGGGTGATGTTCGCGCATGAAGTCGGCGAAGAGCGGCACTGTGAAGTCGACTTGCCCGCGTCGCGGGCTCCAGATCAGGCCTTTGCCGATCAGCCCGTCGCGGTGCACCGAAACCCCACGCTGATCCCGAGCGCCGTACGCCGCGGCGACCTCGGAGCTGCGGCGGGGCTGAGTCGCGAGGGCGGCCATCGCCGCGAGATAGCGCTGCTCCGCCTCGGTGGCCAGCTCCAGGCGCGGACCGAAGAACGTGGCGGCGAGCGAGTCCCGAACCGTCTCGCGGACGGTCAGCACGTCGTCGAGGGCGATCGGCGACCGTTCCGCCTGGTTCCACAGCTCGAGGCCGTACTCCTGGAGGAAGTATGGGTACCCGGCTGCCTCGCGAACCACCGCGCGAGCGGCCTCCTCCTCGAAGGAGACGCCCATCAGGCCCGCCGGGCCCACCAGCGCGGCGCGCGCTGCCGCGTCGGACAAGCGGCCGAGCTCGCGATAGCTGAACAGGCGATCGGCATATGGCTTGGCCGACATCAGTCGCACTTGCAGGTCCGGGAGCCCGGCGCCGACCAGCGCCACAGGCAAGGAATGGCGGCTGATCGCCTGGAAGGCGAGGCAGATGGCGGACAGGGAGGCTGCGTCCAGGTTGTGCATCTCGTCGATCAGGAACAACGCTCCGGTCCCTGCGCTCCTCGCGACTTGACCGATTTCGAGGAGGAGGTCGGTCAGGTCCTGCTCTGCATCGCCCGAGTCGGCCATGCCGACCGTCGCATCGACCTCAAGCTTCACCTGGATTCCGGCGGGCGCTGCGACGGAGAAGGCTTTCACGACGCCGAGCGCGCGTTCGACGCGACCGCGGATTCGCTGCCGTCGGCTCATCTCCCGCAGCAGCCGCACTGCCATACGAGCGAACGTGATGCGGAAGTCGGCTTGCGAGCCCACCTCCTGGACGTCGGTCGTCGCCCAGCCGGCCTCGCTGGCGAGCACGTCGAACTCGATCAGCAGGACCGTCTTGCCGACGCCGCGCAAGCCGCAGTAGATCAAACTACGGTCGTAGCGGCCCGAGTCGATTCGCTCTGTCAGCGCACGGAAGTCCTCGAGGTCGCGATCGCGTCCGGCGAGCAGGGAGGGCTTGCGTCCGGCGCCCGGGGTGTAGGGGTTGTCCCGCTTGTTCATTGTCTCTGTCGATTTCTAAGCACCCAACAGCGCGTCTTAGAAGCTCTGAGAAACCAGGGGCTCTTCTTCGCCCCCGATCGGCGATTCTAATGGTTTCTAATGGATATCTTAGAAACTCTTAGACAAGCAGAGGTCTGCGGCACGCTCCCTGTCACGATGGCCCGGTGCTGTCCGACAGAGCCCGAATCCATGTCCAGGCCGGCGGCGGCGGCGACGGCTGCATGTCGTTCCGGCGCGAGTCGCGCGTGCCGAAAGGCGGACCGGACGGCGGCGACGGCGGGCGCGGGGGCGACGTCGTGCTCGTCTGCGACGACTCGCTGCGCGACCTGCAGTTCTTCCGCCGCACTGCGCACTTCAAGGCCAGACGCGGCGGCCACGGCAGAGGCGCGCTGCGCTTCGGGCCGGAGGGCGAGACGCTGGAGGTCCACGTCCCGCCGGGGACGGTCGCGGAGCTGGAGGACGGCACGCGCCACGACCTCGTGACGCCCGGCCAGATCGCCGTTGTGGCGAAGGGCGGCTCGCCCGGCCGCGGCAACAAGCACTTCGCGACGCCGACGCGGCAGGCGCCGCGCTTCGCCGAGCGCGGGCTGCCGGGCGAGGAGGGCTGGATCGAGCTGCGGCTGAAGCTGCTCGCCGACGTCGGCCTCGTCGGGCTGCCGAACGCCGGCAAGTCGTCGCTGCTCTCGCGCCTGACGCGCGCGGCGCCGAAGATCGCCGACTACCCGTTCACGACGCTCGAGCCGGTGCTCGGCACGATCGACGCCGACGACCGCCAGCTCGTGCTGGCCGACATCCCGGGGCTGATCGAGGGCGCGAGCGAGGGCGCCGGCCTGGGGCACGACTTCCTCGCGCACGTCGAGCGCACGCGCCTGCTCGTGCACGTGCTCGACCTCGCCCCCGTGGATGGCTCCGACCCGGCCGAGAACTACGCGACGATCGAGCACGAGTTGGCCGCGCACGACGCCCGCCTCGCCTCGCTGCCGCGCATCCTCGCGCTCTCGAAGGTCGACCTCGTCACGCCCGAGGTAGCGGAGGAGGCGGCCGCGGCATGGCGCGAGCGGCTGGGGGAGGAGGTCCCCATCCTGCTCACGTCCAGCGCGACCGGCGCGGGGCTCGACGCGCTGCGCGGTGCGCTGCTGGAGCGCGTCCCGCTTGCCATGCCGCTTGACGTGCCCGAGGTCGAGGGTCTCGCCGAGCACCAGGAGTTCCGTCCGGCGGCGAGACGCGGCTTCCAGATCGAGCTGGTAGAGGACGGCCGCTTCCGCGTCGTCGGCGAGGGTGTCGACCGGCTCGTGCTGCGCTATGACGTCGACAACGAGGAGGCGATGGCCCACCTCGAGCGCCGGCTCAGACGGATCGGCGTGATCCAGGCGCTGGAGGACGCCGGCTTCGAGCCGGGCGATGACGTCGAGATCGGCGGCGTCGAGTTCGAGCTGGACCCGTCGTAGGCGCCGCGGGCGGGCGCGTCCGCTCGCCGCCCGCGTAACCTCCCGTCCCATGGGCCCCGTCGTCATCAAGCTCGGCTCCTCGATCGTCGCCGACGACGAGGGCCGCCCGCGCGCGGACGTGCTCGCGCACGTCTGCGAGCAGGCGGCTGCGCTGCACCGCGCCGGCCGCGACGTCGCGATCGTCACGAGCGGCGCGATCGCCCGCGGGATGGGCGTGATGAAGTTCAGCGACCGGCCGCGGGCGATCGACGAGCTGCAGGCGGCGAGCGCCGTCGGGCAGGGCAAGCTCTACGCCGTCTACGACGAGCTGCTTCGCGGCCACGGCATCACGAGCGGGCAGGTGCTGCTGACGTTCCACGACATCAGCGGCGAGCGCTCGCACTACCTCAACGCGCGCCAGACGCTGCGCAAGCTGCTCGAATGGCGCGTCGTCCCGATCGTCAACGAGAACGACACGACCGCGACGGATGAGATCACCTTCGGCGACAACGACTTCCTCGCCGCGCAGGTGGCGATCCTGATCGGCGCCGAGCTGCTGATCTTGCTGACGTCGACCGACGGCCTCTACACGGCCGACCCGCGACTCGACGACGACGCGCAGCTCGTCCCGCTCGTGGAGGACTTCGCGGCGCTGGAGGCGCTCGACATCCGCCAGACGACGACGACGCTCGGCTCCGGTGGGATGCGCTCGAAGGTCGTCGCCGCCGAGATGGCAACAGCCGCCGGCATCCCCGCCGTCGTGGCGAACGGCCGCACGCGCGGCGCGATCGCCGCTGCCGTTGCGGGCGAGCCGGTCGGCACGCGCTTCGCACCGCAGGCGGCCCGCTACTCCAGCTTCAAGTTGTGGCTCAAGTACGCCAAGCCGGCTCGCGGCACGATCCGCGTGGACGCCGGCGCCGCGCGTGCGCTGCGCGAGGGCGGCACGAGCCTGCTGCCGGTCGGGATCACGGCCGTCGAGGGCGACTTCGACGCCGGCGACGCGGTCGAGGTCATGCACGAAGGCGCGATTGTCGGCAAGGGGATCGCCAGCTGCTCGGCCGCGGATCTGCGGCGCGTGATGGGCCTCAAGTCCGAGGAGGCGCGCGCGCTGCTGCCACACGACAGCGAAGAGGCGATCCACCGCGACTACTTCGTGCTCGCGTAGGGTCGGCGGCGGCATGTCGCGCGCGCTGACGGACGAGCTGCGGGCGCTGGTGGGGGATGCCGGCCTCGGCGATCTCGCCGACCGTCGCTTCGAGCGCGACGCGACCGAGTCGCAGGGGCTGAGCGGCCGGCCGGACGCGGTCGTGTTGCCGGCGAGCACGGAGGAGGTGCGTGCCGTCGTGGCGTGGTGCTGCGCGCACGACGTGCCGGTCGTGCCGCGCGGCGGTGGCAGCGGCTTCGCCGGCGGCGCGGTGCCGGTGCACGGCGGCGTCGTCGTCGCGCTCGACCGCATGACGCGCGTGCGCTCGTTCGACCCGCTGCTGTGGCGCATTCACGTCGAAGCCGGACTGCGCACGAGCGAGCTGCGGCGGATCGTGCGCGAGAGCGGGCTGCTGTTTCCGCCCGATCCGGGCGCGGCGGAGCAGTCGCAGATCGGCGGCAACATTGCGACGAACGCGGGCGGCCCGCACGCGTTCAAGTACGGCGTCACCGGCCGCTGGGTAACCGGGTTGGAGGCGGTGGTGCCGCCGGGCGAGGTGGTCGACGTCGGTGGGCCGCTGCGCAAGGACGTCGCCGGTTATGACCTGAAGTCGCTGTTGATCGGCTCGGAGGGGACGCTCGGGATCGTGACGGCGGCGTGGCTGCGGCTGATTCCGGCGCCGGAGGCGGCGGCGCCCGTGGTGGCGACGTATCCGGACTCGCGGGCGGGATGCGCGGCGATCGAGCGGGTGCTCGGCAGCGGGATTCAGCCGGCTGCGCTGGAGTATCTCGACGCGGGGGCGCTGCTGGCCGCCGGCGGGGCGGCGCCGTTCGAGGCGCCGGCGGGTGCGTTCGCGGTGATAGCGGAGGCCGACGGCTCGGTCGCGGAGACGGCGGCGGTCGCGGCCGCGCTGCACGAGGCGCTCGGCGAGGGGGCGCTCGCGCTGCATGCGCCGACGAGCGCCGCGGAGGTCGCGGCGCTGTGGCGCTGGCGCGACGGCGTCGCGATCGCGGTAACGGCGCAGCGCGGCGGCAAGATGTCGGAGGACGTCGTCGTGCCACTCGACCGCCTCGGCGACGCGATCGAAGCCGTGCTGGAGATCGGCGCCCGCCATGGCCTGGAGGCCTGCAGCTGGGGCCATGCGGGCGACGGCAACCTGCACGCGACGTTCCTCGTCGACGCGCGCGACCCAGCCGAGCTGGAGCGCGCGAGCGCCGCCGCCGCCGAGCTGTTCGCGACCGCCGCGGAGATGGGCGGCTCGATCTCGGGCGAGCACGGCCTCGGCCTCGTCAAGTCCGGTCACCTCGGGAAGCAGTGGAACGACGCGACGTTGCGGCTGCATCGCGCGGTCAAGCAGGCAATCGACCCGCAGAACCTCATGAACCCCGGCAAGAAGGCCTGACGAGGCAGACGCGAAGCGGCGCTTCGCCGTAGCCAGCCGCTTAGCCTGATGCTCCCCAAAGAGGAGCATCAACATGAGGCATCGAGCCTTGGGCGTGGCTCTCCTGCTCGTCCTGGCCATCTCCGGCGGGTTCGCGTGCGGCGAGACGCAGGAGACGACGAACGACCCGGCCGTCACCTTGCAGCAGGAGGCGGACCGGCTAAAGGCGCGGTCCGAGGCGCTCCACAAGCGCATCGAGGCGCAGCGTCAAGCGCGGGAGGAGCGTGCGGCGCGGATCCGAGCGCACCGGCGGGCGGTTCGGCGTGCCCATCTGCGCGCCGAGCGGCGTGAAGCACGCGCGGCGGCACGCCGAGCCGCCGCGGCGGCGGCGCAGGCCGAGGCGCAAGCGCAGGCCGAGGCGAGCTGCGACTCGAACTACAGCGGCGCCTGTCTCGATCCGAACGCGTCTGACTACGACTGCGCCGGTGGCTCCGGGGACGGACCCGAGTACACCGGTCCGGTGCAGGTCGTCGGCAGCGATCCGTACGACCTCGACAGCGACGGCGACGGCTCCGCCTGCGAGTGAGCGCCGGCCGAACCGCGTCTGGCCGATGCGGGCCAGGCGCGGGCGGGCGTTCGTCACGCGGCCGATACCCTGTGTCGATGGCCGTCAGCACCGACACCGACACTTCCGCCGTCGCCGACATCTGCCGCGCCGCGAAGGCGGCCGCCGCGCCGCTCGCCGCGCTCGACACGCGCGTGAAGGATGCGGCGCTGTATGCGATCGCCGACGCGCTCGTCGCGCGCACGCCCGAGATCCTCGAGGCCAACCAGCGCGACCTTGAGGCCGGCCGTGCAAACGACATCGGCGCGGCGCTGCTCGACCGCCTCGCGCTCGATCCAGGCCGCGTTGCCGCGATCGCCGAGGGGACGCGCGCGATCGCCGCGCTGCCCGACCCGGTCGGCGAGACGATCGACGGTCACCTGCTGCCGAACGGGATCGACGTGCGGCGCGTGCGTGTGCCCTTCGGCGTCGTCGCCGTCGTCTACGAGGCGCGCCCGAACGTGACGATCGACGCGGCCGCGCTGTGCCTCAAGTCCGGCAACGCGATCGTGCTGCGCGGCTCGTCGACCGCCACCCATTCGAACGCGATCCTCGCGACGATCGCCGCCGAGGCGGCGACGCAGGCCGGCGTCCCGTACGGCGCGATCCAGCTGCTGTCGGGCGGTGGGCGCGAGGAGCTGGCCGAGCTGGCGACGCAGGACGGCGTCGTCGACCTGATCTTTCCGCGTGGCGGAGAGGGCCTGAAGGATGCGCTGAAGGCCGTCGCGACGGTGCCGGTTATCTACGCGGCCTCGGGCAACTGCCACGTCTACGTCGACGCTGACGCCGACCTCGACGCGGCCGAGGCGATCGCGCTCAACGCGAAGGTCCACCGCCCCGGTGTCTGCAACGCCGCCGAGACGCTGCTCGTGCACGCCGACGTCGCCGCGGAGTACCTCCCGCGCGCGCTGCGCACGCTCCACACCGTGGGCGTCGAGCTGCGCTGCGACGAGCGCGCCGCCGCTCATGCGCGCGACCACGAGGGGGCGATCCCCGTTATCGCGGCGACGGAGGAGGACTGGGCGACGGAGTACCTCGACCTGATCCTCGCGGTGCGCATCGTCGACAGCGCGGAAGAGGCGATCGCGCATGTCAACCGCTATGGCAGCGGGCACTCCGAGGCGATCGTGACCGAGGACATCGGCGCGGCGCGCGCGTTCCAGCTCGGCGTCGACGCCGCCTGCGTCTACGTCAACGCCTCGACGCGCTTCACCGACGGGGGAGAGTTCGGGATGGGCGCGGAGATCGGCAACTCGACGCAGAAGCTCCACGCCCGCGGTCCGATCGGCCTGCGGGAGCTGTGCACGTTCAAGTACCTGATCGAGGGCACCGGCCAGGTGCGCTCTTGATCGAGCCGCGCCGGCGGCCTCGCACATGCGCATCGGCATCCTCGGCGGCACGTTCAACCCGCCCCACATCGGCCATCTCGTCTGCGCGCAGGAAGCGCACGACCAGCTCGGCCTGGACCGCGTCGTGCTGATGCCGGCCGGCGTTCCGCCGCACAAGGAGATCGAGGCGGACCCCGGCGCCGAGGCGCGCTACGCGCTGTGCGAGGCGGCCGTCATGGGCGATGAGCGGTTCGAGGTGTCCCGCCTGGAGCTGGATCGAGCCGGACGATCCTTCACGGTCGATACCCTGAGGGCGTTGCACGACCAGAGCCCGCAGGACAACATCACCTTCATCGCCGGGGGGGACATGGCCCGCAGTCTGCCGAGCTGGCGTGAGCCGGAGGCGCTGCTGACGCTCGCGACGCTCGCCGTCGCCGAGCGCGCCGCCGACAAGCGCGACGCGATCTCCGCCGCAATCGCCCCGCTCGCGGGGTCCGACCGCGTGCGCTTCTTCGACATGCCTCGCATCGACGTCTCCTCTTCGCTGGTGCGCGAGCGCGCCGCGAGCGGACGTCCGATCCGCTATCTCGTCCCCGACGCCGTCGCCGAGGCGATCGCGCAGAACGGCTGGTACACCGCATGACCGAGGAGCTGATCGGGGCCGCGATGGCCGAGGCGATCGCCGGCTTCGCCTCCGACAAGAAGGCGATCGACATCATCGAGCTCGACCTGCGTGGGGTGCTCGGCTACGCCGACTACTTCGTCGTCTGCACCGGCAACACGGACCGGCAGGTGAAGGCGATCCACGACGGCATCCACGCGGGGATGAAGCAGGAGCATGGTCTGCACCCGCGCCGGGTGGAGGGACTGCCGCAAGCGCACTGGGTTCTGATGGATTATCTCGACGTGGTCGTCCACGTCTTCACGCCCGAGACGCGCGCGTTCTACCGGCTCGAGCAGCTGTGGGGCGAGGCCCCGGCGCGCACGCTCGTCGCGGACGTGGGGTAGCGGGCGGCCACGCCGGGCACACGTCCGGCAACGACGCCATCGAACCGGAGGAGAGCGATCGCCATGGGGCGCAACCTCGCGAGCCTGCTGACCGACTCGGCCGCGCGCAGTCCCGAGCGCACGGCGATCAAGCTCGACGACGCCGAGCTGACCTACGCGCAGCTCGACGGCGCCTCCGCGCATGTCGTCGGCCTGCTGGAGCAGCATGGCTTCCAGCCGGGCGACCGCGTCGGCGTGATGCTGCCGAACGTGCCGTACTTCCCGGTCGTCTACTACGGGATCCTGCGGGCGGGCGGCGTCGTGGTGCCGATGAACGTGCTGCTGAAGGAGCGCGAGGTCGCCTACTACCTCGGCGACTCCGGCGCGAAGCTGCTGTTCGCATGGGCCGAGTTCGGCGAGGAGGCGCGGCCAGGGGCCGAGGCCGCCGGCGCCGAGCTGATCGAGGTCGCGCCGGGCTTCGAGGCGCAGATCGGCGCCGCGCCCGCGCGCACCGAGCTGGCCGAGGTGGCCGACGACGACACCGCGGTGATCCTCTACACGTCGGGCACGACCGGCAAGCCGAAGGGCGCCGAGCTGACGCACGCGAACCTCTACGGCAACGCGAAGACGAAGCTCGAGACGCTGATCCAGATCAGTGAGGACGACGTGATCCTCGGGGCGCTGCCGCTGTTTCATTCGTTTGGGCAGACGGCTGCGATGAACGCGGGCCTGATGGGCGGCGCGTGCCTGTCGTTGCTGCCGCGCTTCGACCCGGTCAAGGCGCTGGCGATCATGGAGCGCGACCGCGTGAGCGTGTTCCTCGGCGTGCCGACGATGTACAACGCGATGCTGGCGGTGCCGGAGGCCGAGCGGCCGGACACGTCCTCGCTGCGCGTCTGCATCTCCGGCGGTGCGTCGCTGCCTGTGGAGGTGTTGCGCGCGTTCGACGGCCAGTTCGGCGCGAAGATCCTGGAGGGCTATGGCCTGAGCGAGACGTCGCCGGTCGCCTCCTTCAACCATCCCGACCGCGAGCGCAAGCCCGGCTCGATCGGCACGCCGATCCGCGACGTCGAGATGAAGATCTTCGACGAGAACGACCAGGAGCTCGCGACCGGCGAGGTGGGGGAGATCGTCATCAAGGGCCCGAACGTGATGAAGGGCTACTGGCAGCGCCCCGACGCGACGGCGGAGGCGATGCGCGGCGGCTGGTTCCACAGCGGCGACCTCGCGAAGGTCGACGAGGACGGCTACTTCTTCATCGTCGACCGCAAGAAGGACCTGATCATCCGCGGCGGGTACAACGTGTATCCGCGTGAGGTGGAGGAGGTGCTGTACGAGCACCCCGCGGTCGCGGAGGCGGCGGTGGTGGCGGTGCCGCACGCCGAGCTGGGCGAGGAGGTCGGCGCCGCCGTCGCGCTGAAGGCCGGTGCGGAGGCGACGCCGGAGGAGCTGCAGGCGTTCGTGAAGGAGCGCGTCGCCGCCTACAAGTACCCGCGCCACGTGTGGCTCGTGCCCGAGCTGCCGAAGGGGCCGACCGGCAAGATCCTCAAGCGTGAGATCGGCGTGCCGGAGCGGACGCAGGCGTCCTGACGGCGCTGCGGCACCGATGGTCGATCGACCGGAGGATGACTACGCGGTCTTCCTCAGCTATCCGGGCGGCAGCCGCGGCGACAGCGAGCACGCGCGACAGCTGAGCGACCTGCTTGCCGGCTACGGCTTCCGCGCGTGGATGGCCGAGCGCGAGCTGGGCCGGCATGCGACGCCTGACGCAATCGGCGCGCAGCTGGCGACGGTGCCGGTGTTCGTCGCGTGCCTCGGAGGGCGACAGGTCGGGCGGTGGGGAATGGAGGAGCTGCGGCGTGCGGCCGAGCGGGCGATGGAGGACCGAGACTTCGTGATCTGCACGGTCGTTTTCCCCGGCGGCCACCCAGCCGCCCTGTCCGGGCTGCCCGCCGCGTTCGCGTCCGCCCCGCTGTTCGACCTGCGCTTGGGCGTGACGTCCGTGGCGGCGCTCATGCCTCTGCTGTGGAAGCGGCTCGACCCCGGGCGCTCGTTCCTGCTGGACCGCATCGTGGGGAGGCTGCGCGATGGACCGGGACCGGTCATCCTGCGCGGAGGTGTCGGCGTGGGCAAGTCGAAGCTCGCCGAGGTCGTGCTCGCCACGCTCGCGGACGACTTCCCTGACGGGCGGGCGATAGTGTCGATCGACCCCGCGCGCACGACCCAGCAGACGGCCGGGCTGATCCTGCGCATCTTCGGGGTCGACACCGCCGACATCCCGCGCGACCGGCGGCGTGAGGCCTACCTCGAGTTCACCGCCGGCGGTCGATACCTCGTCGTGCTCGACGACGTGGACGGGTACGACGTGGAAGCGCTGCTCCCCGCATCTCCTTCGGCGGCGGTCGTCGTCGGTCGGCAACCGCCTACGCTGGTACCGTCGAGCGCCTTCGATGTGACGCCGTCGCTGTGGCAGCACTTTGGTCCAGCGAGACCGCTCCGAACAAGCGCTCCGGGGTTCGCGTCGGATCTGCCGGAAGGCGAGGACCTACTCGACATCGGCGGCGCCGTCGACGCCCTGTGCTCCGTGGTCGCCGCTCGTGACGTGGCCCCGCCACTCTCGATCGGGCTGTTCGGCGACTGGGGAATGGGCAAGTCGTTCTTCCTCCGGCGGATGCGCGCGCGCATCGATGACCTGTCGGCCGCGTCGAGGGACGTGCTCGACAGCGCCTTCTTCGGCGACATTCGCCAGATCGAGTTCAACGCGTGGCACTACGCCGACGCGAGCCTGTGGGCGAGCCTCGCGGCACGCGTGTTCGAGGGCCTCGCGGACGACCAGGGCGAGCAGCAGCGGATTGCGCGCGAGCTCGTCAAATCGGGAGCGCAGCTCGCGGAGGCGCAGGCGGAGCAGGTGGCCGCACAGGCGCGCGTGACGCAGGCGGAGGAGGCGATCGAGAGAGCCAAGCGAGAACTCGTCGAGGCCAAGGTGAGCCTGCGCGAGGCCGTCGAGGCGACCGGCGACCTGATGCGCGACGACAGACGCCTCGCCGATGTGATGGACGACCTGCGCGACGCCCGGCGCCTGCCGCTCGTGCTGCTGTTGCCCGGCATCGCGCTGGTGCTCGCAGCCGTCGTGCTCGCGCTCGTTGCTCCAGCGTGGCCCGGCGCCGTGGTCGCCGCCGTCGCCGGCGGATTCGCGCTGCTCCTCGGCCCGCTTCGCTGGGGCGCGAAGGCACTGCGGCTGGCTGCCCGATGGCAACGGGCAGTCGCGGACCGAAACGGCGCGAGAGAGATCGTGCGCTTGGAGGTCGAGGTGGACGCGCTGCGTGCGCGTGAGCTTGACGCGTCGCGTCACCTGGAGGCTGCCGAGCAGCAGGCAGCAGAGGCGCAGCAGGCCGTGGAGGAGATCGCCAGCGGACGGCGTCTGGTCCGCTTCATCGAAGAGCGCGCCGACGGCAGCGCGTACCGGCCCTACCAGGGCGTCGTCGACCTCGTTCGGCGTGACTTCGATCGCCTCGCCGAGCTGATCGCCGGGCACACACCGGGCACGGCCGATGGTCTGCCGCGGATCGAGCGCATCGTCCTCTACGTCGATGACCTCGACCGCTGTCCCACCCGGCGCGTGGTCGAGGTGCTCGAGGCGGTCCACCTGCTGCTGGCGTCGAACCTGTTCGTGGTCGTGGTGGCAGTCGATCCACGCTGGCTGCTGCGCGCGCTCGAGCACCATTACCGCGGCGAGATGGACGTCGGCGACGGCAGAACGAGCGTGACGGCGCGCGACTATCTCGAGAAGATCTTCCAGATTCCGTTCGCGCTGCCGCGGATGGACGATGCAGCCTTCGGCCGGCTGGTCGATGACCTGCTGCCGGCTGACGCGCCCGCCGGACCAAGCACGCGGAGCGCACCGAGTGGGCAGCTTGCCACCGCCGGCGGCTCTACGGACTCCCCGAAGCCCGGGTCCGTGCGCACGAGCGAGCCGGAGCGTGCGTGGGCGCCACCGTTGGCCACGATCGACCTGCATCCCGAAGGTCTGCGCGTCCAGTCAGCCGAGCGAGCGTTCATGCAGCGCTTGGCTGGCCTCATCGAGACCCCGCGCGCGGCGAAACGGCTGACGAACGTGTACCGCCTGCTGCGCGTCTCGCTCGATGCACACGAGCTAGGGGCGCTGTTGGGCCGCGACGGGGCAGCACCTGAGTATCCATGCGTCCAGCTGCTGCTCGCCGTGGCGGTCGGCGTCCCATCGTTGTCGCCGGTAGTGCTGCCGCGGGTGCAGACGTCCACGAACGGCACCGGCTGGTGGACGGTGATAGACGATCCCGGGCTGGACGAGGGCGACGCGGATGCGGCGCGACGGCTGCGGGCTGGGCTTCGCGAGCTGCGCGATCAGCCGCTGCCCCCGATCGAGCGCTTCGCCGACTGGGTGCCCCACGTGCAGCGCTACTCGTACGGCCTCGTCTGACGCGGCGAACGCGCGTCCAGCGTCAACGCGCCGGCGCCGTCACGAGGATCGCCGACGGCGCGCCCGTGCGAAACAGCGTCGCGAGCCAGATGACGATCTGCCGGCCGAGCGTTTGCCAGGCGCGCTGGCCGCTACATGGCGAGCGCGTCTGGCGGCAGGAACACCGGCGGCTCCGGCTCCGCCGCCGGACCCGACGTGGTCGGGCCGCTGTACGGATAGCGCTCTGTCAGCAGCATCACGTAGCCGAGCGTCTGCTGGTTGTAGCGCAGCCACAGCGCGATCGCGTTGCGCAGCCCGAGCGGCATCTCCCCGCGCACGAGCACGGCGAACCAGCCCAGCACCACGGCGACGACCGCCACCCCGCTGTATGCGGTCGAGATGACGAAGGCCGGGATTGCGAGCACGAGCCGGAACGCTACGGTCAGGCGGTCCTGGCGTTGTGGCTCGGCGAACGACAGCTCGATCGGGTAACCGCCCTCGCGCCCGTCGAACTCGGGGTACGGCTCGGCGAGCAGGTAGACGTATGCGTAGACGTGCGTCCCGTAGCGCAGGTAGGTCGCGATGAAGCGGTGCAGCCCTGGGCTCGGGCGCCCGGCGATCACCTGCACGAACCAGCTCGCGATCGCGGCGCCGTACGCCGCGATCCCCCAGAGCGCCAGCCACACGAAGTGCGGGAACGCGAGCAGCAGACGGAAGAAGGTCGTCGCGCGCCCGCGCTTGCGGTCGTCTTCGACGTCGAGCCGGATCGGGTCCTGACGTGCCGGCAGGTCGTGGAGCGCAGCGAGCGGATCGCTGTTCGGATAGCGGTCGGTCACCAGCAGCAGGTACGCGTACAGCTGCGCGTTGTATGAAACCGCGTAGGCGCCCGCGTCGCGCAGCCCGCGCGGCATGCGGCTGCGCGCGAGGATCGCGAACCAGCCGAGCAGCGCGACGATCGTCAGCAGCCCGACGATCGCGTAGTACGAGTCAGCTGAGTCGCCGCGGTACCAGAAGCCCGTCGCGAGCACGCTCCCCAGCAGCAGCGCCGGAATCGCCAGCAGGAGGCGGAACAGCACCCTCCAGCGACTCTGCGGTCCCGGCTCCGGCAGCTCGACGTCGACCGGATAGTCGACGTTCCCGCCGAACGTCGGATAGGGATCCGCGAGCAAACCGATGTACGCGTACACGTGGACCGTGTAGCGCACGTACCGACTGGCGAACGCGTGCGCCGTCTGCCAGGGCGTGCCGGTCGCCAGCGTCGCGAACCAGTTCAGGATCGTCACGAGGAAGACCGCGATCCCCCACAGATTCAGCCACACGAGGTGTGGGATCGCGAGCAGCAGGCGGAAGAAGACGGTGACGCGCGTGCGCTCCAAGTCGTCGCTCAGGCGCAGCTTGACGGGGTGGCTCATGCGCGAGTCCTACCGCAGCGGGTGGACGGCGCATGGCGCCCCGGCGCTCTGGCGCGGGCCCGGCGAGCGGGCCCGCGCAGCGCTGGGTCAGCTCGGTCCGACCTCCAGGTAGAAGGTGCGGTCCGCGCCGGTGGCGTTCGTCGCCTGCGTCACCACGAGGATGTGGTTGTTGTCGTTGACCCCGCCGCAGTTGACGCCGCCCGGGTTGTTCGCGGTTCCGCCGCACGGCGCGGCCGAGATGAAGCCGGCGGCGCCACCGACGTTGATGGTTGCGCTCAGCGGCCGTCTGACAGCGCTCGAGCCGAGATCGACCGAGTACACGCCGGTGCCGAGGCGCGCGACCGAGAAGCCGCCGGACTGCGCGAGCACCGTCGCGCCCGCCGCCGTGCCCTGGACGAGCACCCAGTCGACCTCGAACGAACTCGGCGGCTGGCCGTCGAGCTGCGTCGCGTTGGCCGCGGACGGCACCTGGCCGAGCGAGGACTCCTTGACCTGCTTGCCGGTGAGCGAGTCCTTCTTCACCAGCTTGCCGGTCAGTGACCCTTTCTTGATGTCCTTGCCGGTGATCGACCCGTTCTTGATGTCCTTGCCGGTGATCGTCGCCGCGGCGTATGCGCCGCCGCCGAGCGCAAGCACGAGCGCTACCACCGCGATGACCAGACCGGGCGACGGACGACGTACGGGGATCCTGCGCATGGAAGCCCACCTCCATTCGAGCGCGGGCGCGCGAAAGCGGCACCCGCTTGACCATGTCCTGAGGACGCCTTCCCATCGGGGTTGGCGGTGAATCCCGCCGGCAGCGAGTTGACGCGCTGCTCTGACTCCTAGAGCATCGCTCCATGTACGACTACGTGATCGTCGGCGCCGGCTCGGCCGGCTGCGTGCTCGCGGCACGCCTGACGGAGGACCCGGACGTGAGCGTCCTCCTGCTGGAGGCGGGGCCCGCGGACGTCAACCAGAACATCCACGTTCCGCTCGGGTACCTGAAGCTGGCGGGCACGGAGCTCGACTGGGGCTACTTCAGCGCGCCCGAGCCGCACTGCAATGGCCGCCGCATCCCGCTGCCGCGCGGGCGCGTCCTCGGCGGCTCCTCCTCGACGAACGCGATGGTCTACATCCGCGGCAACGCGCGCGACTACGACGACTGGGGGATCCCCGGCTGGTCGTGGGCGGACCTGCTGCCCTACTTCCTCAAGGCGGAGGACAACGAGCGCGGCACATCCGAGTGGCACGGGACCGGCGGGCCGTTGCCCGTCTCCGAGCAGCGCTCGGGCAACAAGATCTCGCGGGCGTGGGTCGAGGCGGCCGTGCAGGCCGGGCTGTCGCCCAACGACGACTTCAACGGCCCCGACCAGGACGGCGCTGGCATGTACCAGGTGACGCAGCGCGGCGGCCTGCGCGCGAGTGCCGCGGCCGCGTACCTGCATCCGGCGACCTCGCGCTCCAATCTCACCGTGCTGCCGAACATGCTCGTGCACCGTGTGCTGTTCGAGGGCACGCGCGCGATCGGCGTCGAGGCCTCGCAGCTCGGCGCAGTGCAGGAGCTGCGGGCTGCGCGCGAGGTGATCGTGTGCGCCGGCGCCTACAACTCGCCGCAGCTGCTGATGCTGTCCGGCGTCGGACCGGCGGAGCACCTGCTGCTGCGCGAGCTGGAGGTCGTGCTCGACCAGCCGGCGGTCGGGGAGAACCTGTCCGACCACGCCGCGACGTACGCCGTGTGGGGGACGGCGGAGCCGGAGAGCCTGCTGCTCGCGCGCGAGCCAGCAGCGCTGGAGGAGTTCATGGCGACGCAGACCGGCCCGTTCGCCTCGAACCTCGCCGAGAGCGGCGCGTTCGCGCGCGTCGAGGCGGATGCGCCCGCACCGGACATCCAGTTCCACACGATCCCGGTCCAGATCCTCGACGAGGGGATGGCGGACCCAGAGGGACACGGCATGCTGGTGACCCCGTGCCTGCTGACGCCGGAGGTCCGCGGCAGCGTGCGGCTCGCCTCGAGCGAGCCGACGGCGCGGCCGATCGTCCGCAACCGCTTCTACGAAAGCGCACGCGACCTCGATCGCATGGTCGCAGCGCTGCGGCTGATGTTGGAGATCGCGGCGCAGCCGGCCGTGTCGCCCTACTGCGCCACCGGCATGCACGTGCCCGACGACGACTCGGACGCGGCGCTCGTCGCGCACGCCCGCCGCACGACGTTCCCGATCTACCACCCGGTCGGCACGTGCGCGATGGGGTCGGTGGTCGACGAGCAGCTGCGCGTGAACGGTTTGGAGGCGTTGCGTGTCGTCGACGCGTCGGTGATGCCGCTCGTCCCGCGCGGCAACACGAACGCGCCGACGATCGCGATCGCCGAGCGAGCGGCGGACCTGATCAGAGGGTCTTCGCCACTCGCCGCGGCGGTCTCGCAGCCACCTGCAGCGTCCGTCTGATCGGCGGGTTCGACACGTTCCCGGCCGCGTCTCTCGCGACGATCGTGAGGCGGTAGGCGCCGGCCGGCAGCGTGCGTCTGTCGAGCTTGCCGCCGATCGCGAGCGCGTTGTCGCCCGCTCTCCCGGCGCGGGTCTGCGTGCCGATCGGCTTGAAGCGGATGCAGCGTCTGCCGTGTGAGGCGCGGCGCGGCTTGACGCAGAGTCCCTTCGCGTTGCGGCGGCCCGGCAGCTTGCGCTCGAAGCGCACGGCGATGGTCGCGGCCTCGGAGAGGGTCAGGTGCAGCGTGCCGCTTCTGCCGACACGCAGCGTCGGGGGGAGGCTCACGTTCGAGAGCGTGGGCGCAGTGACGTCTCTCGTCGTGCCCCCGCCCGCCGGCGGAGCTGGCGGCGGTGGCGGCGACGGCGCCACGACGCCGGTCACTCGCGCGACCTGTCTCGAGGTCTCCAGCCCGACCCACAGCGTGCCGCCGCTGCCGACGGTCAGGTGCCGCGGTCCGGAGCCGACGGGGAAGCCGGCGAGCGTCGTGACGGCGCCGTCCGGCGTCAGCCGCGTGAGCGTGTCTCTCGGGAAGTTGGCCGCCCAGTAGGCGCCGTCCGGCGCGAACGCGATGCCGGTCGGATCCGTCAACGGGACGTTCGTGTTCACCACCGTTCTCGACGGCGGCGTGAAGCGGCCGATCAGGTTGCTCGGGAGTGTCGCGGCGAGCTGGTTGGCCGGTCCGGCGGCGATCTCCTGCGGGTTCTCGTCGAGCGGGACGACGCCGATGGGCGTTCCCGCCGTGGTGATTCCGACCACCTGTCTGCCGCCGAAGTCGGCGGCGTAGAGGTTGCCGTCGCCACCCGCCGCGATCCCGCGCGCGGAGACGAGGCCGGTGGAGGCGAACGAGACGACTCTCTCGTCGGTCGCTATGCGTACGAATCTGTCGGCCGAGCCGGTCCACAGCGCGCCGTCCGGCCCGACGACGATGCGGTTCGGGGCGAGCCCGGCGATGTCGAATCTTCTTGCGGCGGTCGGGTCGCTCGGCGAGAAATGCGCCACCGCGCCGGACTCGGTCACCCACAGCTGGCCGTCCGGACCAGCGACGATCCCGATCGGGCTGACGATCGCGGCGCTCGTGAATCTGTCGACCGTCCCGTCCGGTCTCACTCGTGCGATGTTGTCGGTGAGGCCCTCCATCGTGATCCAGACGTTGCCGTCCGGGCCCAGCGCCAACTGATGCGGTCTGTCGGGCAGGTCGAAGACGCTGTCGACGACCGGTGCGGCGGAAGCTGTGGCTGAAGCAAGAACGGCGGCCGTGAGCGCGGCGGTGAAGAGCTTCGGAATGTAGGTCGTGCGCATGGCGGCGATCCTCTCACGTCGGGTGCGGGGCATGGGGGAATCGTGCGCGACGTGCACGCCCGCGTCTGTCCGCCCGACCACCAACCTTGTGTCGCGTCGGTGACATAAGCTCCCGCCGCGATGGCGATCACCGTTTACGAGAAGCGCGCCTGCACGACATGCCGCAAGCTCGCCGAG
The DNA here is from genome assembly GCA_035264605.1 of Conexibacter sp. Classification (GTDB taxonomy): domain Bacteria; phylum Actinomycetota; class Thermoleophilia; order Solirubrobacterales; family Solirubrobacteraceae; genus Conexibacter. The sequence continues at coordinate 85,372 of DATFPW010000049.1, forward strand.
CTGCTGACGGAGCGCGGCGTCGACTTCGAGCGCGTCGAGTACCACGTCGAAGGGCTCACGGAGCCCGAGATCCGTGCGCTGCTGGCGAAGGCAGGGATCCCGCCGAGCGCGGCGCTGCGGATGCGCGAGGAGGGCGCTGCCGAGCTCGCGGCGGCCGGCGACGAGGACGCGATCGCCGCGGCGATGGTCGAGCGACCGCAGCTGCTGCAGCGTCCGATCGTCGTCAATGGTGACCGCGCGGTGTTGGCGCGGCCGGTCGAGCGGGTCCTGGAGATCCTCTAGAGAAACCGTCAGGCGTTGGAAAACCAACGCTCGTCGGCCGGGCTCCATCGCATGACGCCGTTTGTTGCCAGGCCATCGAGGAATGCCACGACTGCGTCGACGACGTCTGAAAAGGACTCCGGCAGTACGTCGAGTCCTGCGCGGGTTCGGAAGGCTGCCCACGACCGCTGACGGCTTTCGTGCAGCGTCTCCAGCAGCGGTCCGAGCGGGCGGAGCTCGACGCCGCGGTGCTCCGCGACCGCGTGCAGCGCAGAGCGCAGGGTGGTGGCCTCGATCGAGTGGACACGCGACAGGAGGTAGATGTCGGCGTAATCGCGGTCACGGGCGTTGGCGTCTCCCAGGGCGAGCATCGTGATCGCCTTCTCGGCGATCACGCTCTCCAGCGGATAGCCGAGCAGCGCGAAGCCGTCGTCGCCGAGCAGCGTCGGGTATTCGAGGAGCCGCGGCGCGATCGGATCGCCGAACGACAGATCCACGGTGAGTCGCAGCTCTGCGCCGGCGAGACCGGCCGGGAGCCTGATGCGCACGCCGGGGTAGTCGGCGTCCTCGCGGATTTGCTCGATCGTCATTCGAGTCGCTGCAACGCGGCGTACGCCTGGTGTGGCGTGCGCTCGTTCATGCGAGCAGCGGCTCCATCGCTGTTGCGGCGACCGTGCCCGCCCGCAGCCGGCGAGCAAGCGAGAGCAGCTCCCCGGGGCGTGCGCCGTCGCTCTGCAGGTAGCGGCGCAGCGCCAAAAGCCCCTGGTCGCGGCCCACCTGGGAGCGGAGCCGCAGGAGGTCCACGACGGTTCGCTCGCGCGAGCTGATCGCGATCGTCTCGCCGGACTCGATGCGCAGCTGCTCTCGGCCGAGCTCGAAGGTGCTTGCGGCGAAGACGTGCACACGGGTCGGCGGGTAGGTGATCTGCGGGCGATGCCGGCCGCGCGGCACGGCGACGTGCACCGTGGCGGGCAGCTCATCGGTCAGATCCCAGTAGCTGGCTGCCGAGTTGAGGCAAATCATCCCGTCCGGCACGCGCCGGCAGACGGCCAGCAGGTCGAGGTGGGCGGTGGCCGGGGCGTCGGCGACGCGGTAGATCCCACGCGAGATCTCGATCAGCGCACCCCTATCGCGCATGTCGTAGAGGTCCTCCCAGCGGACGCCGGTTCAGCGGGCCAACGCAGCCCACGAGGGTTCAGGCAGGCCGGCGCCGTGCCGATACTGCCGGCGTGTCGACGAAGGTCATCAGCCACGAAGCAGGTCACTTTGCGGATCGCCGCTTCAGGGCGCGCCGGCGCGCGTGGCGCCGGCGGGTGTGGTGGGTGCTCCCGCTGGCTGTGGTGCCGGTAGTCGCGGCGTGCCTCGGCTTTGCGCTATTGCTCGCGCCCGCGCAATTGGGCTTCTTCGCCGGATTGGGCGTCGGTGCAGCCGCCGCGATGGTGCTGATCCTGATCGACTCGCCACCATGGCACATCGAGCGCTGGCGCCTCGGGGCCGAGGGGGAGAAGCGAACCGCCAAGGCGCTGCGACCGCTCACGCGGCGCGGCTGGACCCTCGTCAACGACATCCAGACGGAGCGCGGCAACATCGATCACATCCTCGTCGGTCCGGCCGGCGTGTTCCTGCTCGAGACGAAGAACCTCGGCGGCATCGTCTCGGTCGAGCGCGGAGCGCTCTCGGTGCGCTGGCGCGAGGATCCCGACGACGGCTACGAGGCTCCCCGAGTCGGTCCGCGCGCACGAGCATTGGCGGCTCAGCTCGCCGAGCGCCTAAGGGAATCCGGCATGCCCAATGTCTGGGTACAGCCGATCGTCGTCTTGTGGAGCGACTTTCCGCAGGGCTCGGTCCAGAGCGGCGGTGTGGCTTGGGTAGCTGGGAAGTACCTTGCGAGCGCACTGGCCGCAAGGCCAACGATGCTCTCCGGGGAGCAGGCCGACGAGATGATGGCTGTCGTTCGCTCGTCGTTTGGGTCGTAGCCGCCGAGGACCGAGCTTGGAACTCGTGCGGTGCCGCGACGCGGCGTCTCTGCTCGCCGCGTCCAGCCCCGGCAGCTGGCTGCTATGCGCGACGCGCCGGCGGTTCCTCGCGCGCTCCGACGTCGCTGCGCCCGTCGACGTCGCTCCGCCCGTCGACATCGCTGCGCCCATTGCGCGTGCCGTCGATCTCGTCGTCTGCGAGACCGCGGTCGTGCATATCGGCGCGCGCCTCGTGCAACTCGGCCTCGGCCTCGGCGCGCTTCGCCTCGCTCTCCGCCTGACGAGCACGGACCGCTTGCTCTGCCGCCGCCTCGCGATGCTGGCTCGCGAGCTCTCCACGCTGGTTCTCCAGCTGGCGCTGACGCTTGCGTTCACGCATGCGCGGCACGAGTACCGCCAGCAGCACAAGCAGGATCAGGACGCCGGCGACGATTGCGATGATGGCTCCGGTTGACACGGGTCCTCCTTCCCTCGTGGGTTATCGCTCAGACCTACCCGCTGACCGATAGGGCAATCGATCAGTCTGTCCCTGCGGTCAGCGCACCGCCTTGCAGGGGTCGAGCGATTGCGCCTACGCGCCGAAGAGAAGCCTGAGGCCCATGTCACCCCCCGGGATTCCGACGCCGTGAGCTCCGCGCGCACGTTCGACCGCCGTTCTGCTGGCGCATCTCCGGCTGGGCGGACGGTCGTCTTCCAGGGAGCCGGCACCGAGCCCGCACAGGCGCCGCCGCCGTCGTCGCTCGGCCGCCGCGGCCGTGTCGGACTGCTCGTCGTGCTCGCCGTCGGGATCGGCGTGACCGCACTTGTGGCGGCGACGCCGGACCTGCGCTACGGAGCGCAGCGGGCCGCTCTGCACGCACAGATCGCGACCGCCGCGGCGCTGATCGCGCTGCTCGTGGCGTTCCTGGCGGCTGGCCGATATCGCCGCACGCCGCTGGTCGCTGATCTGCTGCTCGCGACGTCGTTCGCCGTGCTGGGCGTCACGAACCTGCTGACGAGCGCGGTCCAGGGCGCGACCGGCCGCAGCCCAGACGGCGCGCTTGCTTGGACGCCCGTCTCAGGGCGCGTCGTGGCCGCCGCGCTGCTGGCCGGGGCGGCACTCTCCGCCGGTAACGTCGTCGGACAGTCGTCGCTGATCACAGGGCGATTTCGCTCTCTGAAGCCCCGACACGCCGCGCGCATGCTTGCGCTCGCGAGCGTAGGCGTGCTCGTGCTGCTGGCGCTCCTGCTCGCGGCGCTCGACCCGCAGCTGCCACCGCCGGTCGTCGCGGATGCGTCCCCGGCTTACGGCCCGCTTCACGGCAGTCCGGCCTCGATCGTGCTGAAGGGGACCTGTCTCGCGCTCGTCGTCGTCGCCGCGGTCGGCTTTGCCCTGCGCGCACGGCGCCGCCCCGACCGCCTGTCGGTTCCGCTTTCGTGGGGCGTCACGCTGCTCGCGTTCGCATGGCTCAACTACCTGCTCGTCCCGTCGCTCTACGTCAACTGGTTCTACGCGGGCGACGTGCTCGCGCTTGCCGCCTACCTCGTGCTCGCGGCCGGAGCGGTCGCGGAGATCCGCGACTACCAGCAAGACCGCACACGCCTCGCGACGATCGAGGAGCGCGGGCGCGTCGCGCGCGAGTTGCACGACGGCGTCGCGCAGGAGGTCCTCTACCTGCTCGCACAGGTGCGCCGCCTGCAGGCGCAGCAGCCCGGCCCGGAGACCGAGCGCCTGTTGGGCGCGGCCGAGCGCGCCCTGGCCGAGTCGCGCTCCGCGATCTCCACGCTGCGGGCACCGGTTGACGAGCCGCTGGCGGCGACGCTCGCGCGCATCGGCGGCGAACTGAGCCGCCGCTTCGAGCTCGACGTGCACATCGAGGCGGACGCCGACGTCGACGTCGAGCCGGCCGTGCGCGACACGCTCGCGCGGATCGTCGGCGAGGCGCTCTCGAACGCCGCCCGCCACGGCCGCGCGCGCAGCGCGACGATCGAGCTGCAGGCCGGGCCGCCTGCCCGCCTGCGCGTGCGCGACGACGGCCGGGGCTTCGACGTCGATCCCGCTCGCGTGCCCGACGGCGCCTTCGGACTGCAGGCGATGCGCGAGCGCGCGGCCGCGGTCGGCGGGCGCACGCAAATCCGCTCGGCACCCGGCGACGGCACCGAGATCGAGGTGACGTTGCCGTGAGCGAGACGGTCGGGGAGGGGCGGAGCGTGCTGATCGCGGACGACCACGCGGCGGCGCGCGCGGGCGTGCGCGGCGCGCTGGAGCGCGGCGGCTTCGTCGTCTGCGCCGAGGCGTCGACCGGCCCGGATGCGGTCGAGGCGGCGCTGCGCGAACGGCCGGACGCCTGCCTGCTCGACGTGCACATGCCCGGCGGGAGCGGAATCGACGCGGCCGCCGAGATCGCCGCGCAGCTGCCCGGCACCGCGATTGCGATGCTGACCGTCTCGGCCGACGAGGACGACCTGTTTGCGGCGATCCAGGCCGGCGCCGTCGGGTACCTGCTGAAGGACGTCGACCCCGAGCGCCTGCCGTTCGCCCTGGCCGGCGTGCTGGCGGGCGAGGCGGCGATCCCGCGCCCGCTCGTCGGGCGGATCGTGGCGGAGCTGGGCGGTCGCCGCCGGCGGCGCGTGCCGCTCGCGCGCGGCGGCGCGGAGCTGACGCCGCGCGAGTGGGAGATCCTCGAGCTGCTGCACGGCGGCGCGAGCACCGCCGACGTTGCCGAGCGGCTCGGCGTCAGCCAGGTGACGGTGCGTCGCCACGTCTCGACCGTGCTGCGCAAGCTGCGCGTGGAGGACCGGCGCGGGGCGTTCGCGCTGCTCGACTCGCTGCGCCGCAAGACTACGTCCCGTAGTCGTTCAAGCGTCTGAACGGCGAAGCGCCCGCGCGGGCGATAGCGCTCGGCAGGGCGGCGCGCGAGCATGCTGGAACCCGTGTCCGAGCCCTCAGATCCGCTTCTCGACCAAGCCGCCCGCCTGCTGGAGGAGCTGCGCGAGCGCTGTGCTGCGCCCGGGGCCGAAGCGGGGGCCGAGGAGCTGCTGATCGACGGGTACGCCTCCGCGCTCGCGCTCGAAGGCACGCGCAGGCGGCTGCGCGAGCAGGCGCTGGAGCTGACCGCGCGCGAGCTGGCGATCGCTGCGCACGAGCGCGAGCTGCGTGCCCTGCTGCGTGCGCTGCGCGCTCGCAGGTGGCCGCAGGCCGGCTCAGCGGACGAGCCCGCGCCGCAGCGCCTGCACTGACGCCTGCAGGCGACTCTCGACGCCGAGCTTCGCGAAGATGCTCGCGACGTGGCTCTTGACCGTGTTCGGGCTGATGAACAGCTCGGCCGCAATCGCCGCGTTGTCGCGCCCCTCGACGATCAGCCGCAGCACCTCGTGCTCGCGCTCGGACAGCTCGATCGCTTCCTCGGCGCGCGAAGCGGCCGCCGCACGCGCCGGTTCGATCGCGCGCAGCCGGCGGAGCAGCTCGGGCGCCACGCGCGGCGGGATCACCGCATCCCCGGCCGCGGCCGCCTGCACCGCCGCAACGATCTGCTCAAGCGTCGCCTCCTTCAGCAGGTAGCCGGCGGCTCCCGCCAGCAGCGCCTCCAGCATCGCGGCG